>JANXDX010000004.1 GCA_025058735.1 Archaeoglobaceae archaeon
TATAGAAATTCCGTTCCACTCAAAATTGCAAGGAGGTGTATAGATGGCTACTCTGCAAGGTGTTCCCGTACTTATACTTAAGGAGGGGACTCAAAGGACCGTAGGTAGAGATGCGCAAAGGATGAACATAATGGCGGCAAGGATCATAGCTGAAGCTGTAAAAACAACCTTAGGACCGAAGGGAATGGACAAAATGCTAGTAGATAGCTTGGGTGATGTAGTAATAACGAACGATGGAGTTACAATTCTAAAAGAGATGGACGTTGAACATCCAGCTGCAAAGATGGTAGTTGAAATTGCGAAAACGCAGGAAAATGAAGTAGGAGATGGAACTACTACTGCAGTAGTTTTAGCTGGAGAACTTCTAAAAGAAGCGCAAAAGTTACTCGATCAGAACTTCCATCCAACAACAATAGCTAAGGGATACAGATTAGCAGCTGCAAAGGCAATGGAAATTTTAGATAACTTTGCTATAACAATAAATGTCGAAGACGTTGAAACTCTGAAGAAAGTTGCAGCCACTGCTATAACTGGAAAACATGCTGAAATGGCTGCAGATAGGCTTGCACAAATAGTTGTAGATGCTGTGAAGAAAGTTGCTGAAAAAAGACCAGATAACACCTATAAAGTCGATGAAGATAACATAAAACTCGAAAAAAGACATGGAGGTAGCGTAGCTGATACTCAGCTTGTGGATGGAATTGTTGTAGACAAAGAAGTTGTCCATCCAGCGATGCCAAAGAGAATAAAGAATGCAAAGATCGCTGTTTTAAAAGCTTCACTTGAAGTGAAAGAAACTGAAATAGATGCTGAAATTAGGATAACTGATCCAGATCAGATAAAGAAATTTATTGAACAAGAAGAAAAGATGATAAAAGATATGGTTGATAAGATAGCTAAAGTTGGTGCAAACGTTGTATTCTGTCAGAAAGGGATTGACGATCTTGCACAGTACTACTTAGCAAAGGCCGGCATATTAGCTGTGAGGAGGGTTAAGCAAAGTGATATAGAAAAAATTGCAAAAGCTACTGGGGCAAAGATACTAACAGATCTAAGAGACATAAAGCCAGAAGACCTTGGAACGGCTGAAATAGTTGAAGAAAGAAAAGTAGGAGATGAAAAGATGGTATTTGTAATGGGCTGCAAGAATCCAAAAGCTGTAACAATACTGATCAGAGGTGGAAGTGAACATGTAGTCGATGAAGTTGAGAGAAGTTTGACCGATGCTATAAAAGTTACAAAGGCAGCAGTAGAAAATGGTAAAATAGTAGCAGGAGGAGGAGCTCCAGAGATAGAAGTCAGCTTAAGACTAAAGCAGTGGGCCCCCTCTTTAGGAGGAAGGGAGCAAATAGCTATAGAAGCTTTTGCAAATGCATTGGAAGTAATTCCAAGAGCCTTATCTGAGAACGCAGGATTAGATCCGATCGATATACTTGTAAATCTAAGAAAAGCTCACGAAGAAGGAAAAACAACTTATGGAGTAGATGTGTTTAGCGGAAAAGTAACTTGTATGAAAGAAAAAAATGTTTTAGAGCCATTGAAAGTCAAAAAGCAAGCTATAAGCAGCGCAACAGAAGTTGCAATAATGATATTAAGAATAGATGATGTAATAGCTGCAAAAGGACTTGAAAAAGAGAGTAAAGCTGGCGGAGAAGAGAAGAAAGAGGAGGAAGAAGAAGAGACAACTGAGTCTGATTAAATTTATATATATTATTTTATATTTTTATATTTTATTTTAATTTTAGAACTCGCTTGAACATCAAGATGACCAAAATTTACTCATCTGCTTTGATTTTGTTTACGGAATATTAACTATTTTACATTGTAGGGTGTTCTTTTTGTCAAATGTAAAACGTAATCTAATGCATTTCTGACTTTTACTCTTTTCTTAAAAAGTATAGGAATTGCCAATGTTAAGTAAATAAAACTAAAAATGTACCTAGCTTCTATCGAAGGTATTAGAAGTTGTGTTGTGAAGAGGATGAAGAGTAGAGATGCCTCAAAAACTGTTACTTTTCTATCCAGTATAACTGCAAGTCCAAAAAGAGATTGAGCTGCAGTTAAAAGAAATTCCTCTTTTTGTCTAGCATCTAGCGGAAGAGCTTGAAGTTTTAAAGAGGATAGGCTGTAGATTATTGCAATGGTTCCTATAAGGAGGGACCATTGGTTTACCTTCGCAGAGATCAAAGCATTCATACCTGCAGAAACTCTTAACCTGTTAACTAAATAAGCTGCAACTATAAACTCTGGAGCTTCACTTGCAAGTGGAGCTATCCATTGTACTACTATGAACTCTTCAATTCCAAACTTTTTTGCAGAGGCTATCAAACCTTCTGCAAAAGCTTTAACACTTATAAAAATCATCATAGCTGCGTAGAGAAACATCAAAATCACTGAAGATCTCCTGATCCTTGGCTTTAAACAGGAAAGATACTTTGGAACACCCATAAGTTCGCACTCCTCTCTTTCAGCTCTAGTAGCTATGAATACGTAAGCTACAAACAAAAAAACTAGTACTAAGCTATCAAAAATTGTTATAGCTCCTGTAAGTGGGATCTTAAAGGAGTAAATAGTTGCTGCTAAAAGGAAGAAAACTTCTAGGTTTATTTTTTCATCTAACTCTACGAATCTTTTCTTGATTTTTAAAGCTGCAAGGAATATAACTAAGCTCCAACCTATGCCAATTAAGAGTCTATTTGCTCCAGTCATGTTAGCTGCGGTGTAATGAACATAATCTCCGCCAACTTTTCCAGCCATGTAAGCAAAATAACCATCTACAGCATATTCTGGTAAAATAGCTAGTAGAGCTACTATTGCTAAGCTGAAAGATCTAGGAACATCTATTTCAGCAGTTTCAGCTGCCCAAGATATGATGATCGCTGCACCGAATATAGCTATTCCAGAAAGGAAAGCATCAATTTCTGAAGAATAATTAATTTTAAATAAGTAACTTAAAAGCCAGGGTAAGGTAATTGATACAGCTGCAATTATCTGTAAACTTGGACCCATACTTTCTAGTTATACAAGGATTTTAAAATTTGTCGCAAGCTTTATTTTCTCCTCGATGGCCAAAAAATGTGAGAAAGAAGTTGTTGGATATAATATGCTGTCCAAAGTGTAGGGGAGATCTTGAACTTACGGCTGAGGAAACAAAAAGAGAAGAAATAAAAGGAGTTGAAGAAGAAATTATCATAACAGGAAAACTTGTTTGCAAGAATTGTGGTAAGATCTATCCTATTAAGGATGAAATACCTTATCTGCTAGTTGAGGAAGTATGAAGTACATAGTAATTACTGGCGGAGTAATGAGTGGGCTTGGGAAAGGAATTACTGCTGCATCGATCGGAAGATTGCTAGTTGACATGGGCTATAAAGTTGTTCCAATAAAAATAGATCCGTACGTAAACATAGACGCTGGAACTATGAATCCTTTGCAGCATGGAGAAGTATTTGTCTTGAAGGATGGAACTGAAGTAGATCTAGATCTTGGCCACTACGAAAGGTTCATGGGAATAGAGTTGACTGGAGAACACAACATAACAACAGGGAAAATTTACAGGAACGTTATCCAAAAAGAGAGAGCTGGAGCTTACTTAGGTCAAACGGTTCAAATAATTCCACATGTAACTGATGAAATAAAAAATTGGATTAGAGAAGTTGCTAGGAAAAAAAATGCTGAGATCTGCTTAATAGAAGTTGGTGGCACCGTTGGAGATATAGAGAGCATGCCTTTTCTAGAAGCTATAAGGCAGTTGAGAAGTGAAGAAGGTGAAGAAAACTTCATCCTAGTTCACGTAACTTTAATACCTTTAGACACTGGAGGAGAGCAAAAAACAAAACCTACACAGCACAGCGTGATGAAGCTCAGAGAACTAGGTCTGCAGCCAGATGTAATAATAGGAAGGTGTAAAGAGAAGTTGAAAGATTCTACAAAGAAGAAAATATCTTTGTTCTGCGATGTTCCAGTAGAAGCTGTAATAAGTAATGAAGATGTAGAGGACATATACGAAGTACCCCTGATCTTTAAAAGAGAAGGTTTAGATAAGTACATTGCTAAAAAATTAAAATTAGAGTTTAGGGAAGAGAGAGAAGACTGGAAAAAACTTGTAGATAAGATAAAAAATTTGAAAGATGAAGTTTCAATAGCAATCGTAGGGAAGTATGTTGAAGTTAAAGATGCTTATCTAAGCATAAAAGAGGCTTTGAAGCATGCAGGAATAGCTGTTGGATGTAAAATTAAATGTATATGGGTTGAAAGTGATGAGTTGGAGAAGTTTAAAGATGTAGAGTTCGATGTGGATGGTATTTTAGTTCCGGGAGGATTTGGAAAAAGAGGTGCTGAAGGTAAAATAAGAGCTATAAAATACGCTAGAGAGAAAAATGTACCTTTCTTAGGTATATGTTTTGGATTTCAACTTTCAGTTATTGAATTTGCTAGAAACGTAGTTGGATTAGAGGATGCTAACAGCACTGAAATCGAAAAAACTCTACATCCAGTCATAGATTTACTTCCAGAACAAAAAAACATCAAAGAATTGGGCGGTACTATGAGGCTGGGGGAAGTTGAAATAGAAATTAAGCTGGGAACTTTGGCTGAAAAAATTTATAAAACTAATAAAATTTATGAAAGACATAGACATAGGTACGAGGTAAATCCTGCTTACATAAAAATTTTAGAAGAACATGGACTAGTTTTTAGCAGTTTTTCTGGAAATAGAGTTGAAACCCTTGAACTTCCAAATCATAAATTTTTCTTTGCAACACAGTTCCATCCAGAGTTCAAATCTAACCCGTTGTCTCCTTCTCCACCATTTGTAGCCTTTGTTTCTGCGGCTCTGCAGTTTAGGCAGGAGTCTTTGGCAAAAGCGCAAAAGAGATCATCTGAAAAATTGCTACAATAGGTGTCAGCAGAACCCCGATCATTATCAAAGTTAATACTGCAACAACTATGTTAGCTATAGCAGTGAACTCAAAAAATCGAACTTTGAAAAGTCTAGATATCTTTTTATAGCTCATGTACATGAAGATTGAGCCTAATATATAAAGTACTGAATATATTAAAAAAGCTGAAAGAAACAACCAAGCAGCACTTTGAAATTCTGGTAGATTTACTATGTTGGCAGGATTGTTCAAAATATCTTCTAAACCACTAACTCCGAGTACTAATTGGACAGCAAACATCACAGCTAAGATTAAAATTACCGATGCTGCAATTGTAAGTGCAGCGAATATACTGTAATTTTTCAGTATTTTTGGTTCTTTAGCTTCGTTTGCTAGGTATTTTATCGCTAGTAAAACAACTAACAAGCCTACTATTTTCGTAATGAAAAACTTGTGAACTAAGACATCCATTAGTATGAGGACACTTCCTAAAATTCCAACGATCTTGGCTTTTTCTACGTTGTTCACGTAGTTCGTTGTTTGGGACATATATATTTTTTACTCGAAGATGATTTTTTTGTGTATACTTTGAAGTAATAATATAATTTTATATAAAGTATATATTTTTATAATAATGTAAAAACTGTTCAATTAAGAAGATTAAAAGATTTAATTTGTTTACTGAGAAAGAATTAAAACTGTATTAAAATACAAAGGACATATGTATAATTTCAGTTTTTATTTAAACATATTAACTTTGTTTCTTTTAGGAAAAGCTTAAATTCTAAACTTTAGTTAGAAAAAAAGATGTTTAAAAAAATTCTAGTAGCGAATAGAGGGGAAATTGCGATCAGAGTTATGAGAACTTGCAGAGAGATGGGTATAAAGACAGTTGCGATCTACAGTTCTGCAGATATAAAGGCTCTACATAGATTTTATGCAGACGAAGATTATTTTGTAGGAAAAGCAAATCCAAAAGAAAGCTACTTGAACATAGAAAAAATAATTGAAATAGCAAAAAAGAGTAAAGCTGAAGCTATACATCCAGGATACGGATTTCTTTCAGAAAATCCAGAATTTGCTAAAAGATGTGAAGAGGAGGGTATAGTTTTCATAGGACCGTCGCCTAAAGTTTTAGAGGTCTCTGGTTCAAAAGTTGAATCTAGAAAAATGATAAAAGAAGCAGGAGTTCCAATAATTCCTGGTTCTACAGAACTTAAAAGTCTAGATGATGCGTTTGAGTGGGCTAAAAAGTTAAACTACCCTGTAGCTATAAAAGCTTCAGGTGGAGGTGGAGGAATCGGTATAACGATCGCAAGAAATGATGAGGAACTTGAAAGTGCTTACGAGAGATCAAAATCCTTTGGAGAGAAGTACTTCAGAGATCCAACGGTTTACATGGAGAAGTGGCTAGAAAGACCTAGACATATAGAAGTTCAAGTACTTTCAGATGGAGAAAACTATGTTTATTTAGGTGAAAGGGAATGCAGTATTCAGAGGAGGAATCAGAAAGTAATTGAAGAAACCCCATCTCCAGTTATAAATGCTGAGCTTAGAAAAAAAATTGGTGAGTTAGCTGTAAAAGGGGCTAAAAAGATAAAATATAAAAATGCTGGAACATTTGAGTTTCTGTATGAAAACGGTAACTTCTACTTTTTGGAGATAAACGCAAGGATCCAAGTTGAACATACGATAACTGAAATGGTAACTGGAGTAGACATAGTAAAACAACAGATAAAAATAGCTGCAGGAGAAGAATTAGAATTTGGACAAGAAGATGTAGAAATTAGAGGACATGCCATAGAGTTTAGGATCTATGCAGAAGATCCGATCGACTTTATTCCGGCGAGTGGAACAATTCAATACTACAGAAGTCCAGGTGGTTATGGAATAAGGCTGGACAGCGGAGTCCACTTCGGTTGTAGAATTCCTGAGGAGTACGATCCATTGATATCCAAACTTACGGTTTTTGGAAATAATAGGGAAGAAGTAATAGCTAGAGCTAGGAGAGCTCTTCAAGAATATATCATAATAGGTGTTACGACTAACATACCACTTCATTTAGCGATTTTAGATGATGTAGAGTTTTTGAAAGGTAACCTGTCGACTAGATTTATAAACGAGAGAGAGATTCAAAAAAGAGTCCCTCTTTACTTGGAAGAATATTTAAAGAAACAAGAAAGGTTGAGCAACATATTTTTTGAAATTGAGAAAGAAAAGATAAGAGAAGCTTATAAACCAAAAAAAGTGAGCGAAGAAGAGATGACTGAAAGACTTTGGAAAATATATACTTCTCTAGGTTATTGATATGTGCGAATCTAAGGTTCTTTTAAACGGAAAAGTTGTAATGGAAGACGTTGTAAGAATAGTTGTGAAAGATGACAAGGTTAAGGTCTACGACATACTGGGAAGTTCAAAAGAGTTAAAAGCAAAAGTCGTCGAAGTAGATCTGCTAGGACACAAAGTACTGTTGGAGGGGTTGGATGGTTAAAGTTGCTGTAAATGGTTATGGGACGATAGGGAAAAGAGTGGCAGATGCTGTAGCTAAGCAAGAAGATATGAAAGTTTTAGGTGTTACAAAGACAAAGCCTGATTTTGATGCAGTGATAGCTTCAAAGAAGTTCGATCTATACGCTGTAAACGAGCAAAGTTTGAAAGTTTTTGAAGAAAATGGAATAGAAGTACATGGAACAGTTGAAGATCTTTTAAAGAAAGCAGACATCGTAATCGATTGCAGCCCAGACAAAGTTGGAGCTGAAAACAAAAAAATATATGAGAAATTTAATATAAAGGCAATTTTCCAAGGTGGAGAAAAGAAGAATGTTGCAGAAATTTCTTTCAATTCTTTAGCAAACTACAATGCAGCAGTAGGTAAAAGATATGTTAGAGTTGTTAGCTGTAATACAACTGCACTTTGCAGACTTATATACACTTTGAAAGAGAACTTCAAGATTGGAAAGATAAGAGCTACAATACTGAGGAGAGTTTCAGATCCAAAAGAAGATAGTAAAGGACTTATGAACGCTATAATGCCAGATCCTATAAACGTACCATCACACCATGGACCAGATGTTAAAACTGTGATCCCAGATGTAGACATAGTAACTGCCGCTTTCAAGCTTCCAACAACTTTGATGCACGTGCACTTCCTATCTATTGAAATGAAAGAAAAAATAAATCCATCAGATGTACTAACTGTACTCGAAAATGAACCAAGGATTTTACTAGTATCAGTTGGCAAGGGATTTACTTCAACTGCAAAGATAATAGAGTATGCTAGAGAATTTAGAACTCGCTACGATCTATTTGAGAACGTAGTATGGAAAGAATCTATAAACGTTGACGGAAACGATCTATTCATAACGCAAGCTGTTCATCAAGAGGCAATAGTAGTTCCAGAAAACGTTGATGCAATTAGAGCTATGCTGAACTTGTCAAGCAAAGATGAAAGTATTGAAAAAACTAACAAATCTTTAGGTATCGGTAAGCTCAGTATAGTATAGATTGTACCTTTAATATTTCTTCTCCATCTTTATAAACTCTAATATCTCCTCCAGTTTCAGATACAACAATAGCTATCGCCTTAGTTTCTTTAGTTATAGCTGCACAGGCCAAATGTCTACCACCTAATCCAAGGTTAAAATTCAAATTTTTTGATGGGACTTCTATATACCTTCCAGCAGAAACAATTATACCTTTCTCATCCAAAACAAAAACTCCATCTATTTGGGCAAATTCCATCACACTTTCCCATATTTCTGGATTTTTTATATCTCTATCACTTTCCTTGTGCCCAAAAAATGGGTTGAGAACTAGCTGCGTAGATCTATTCAAAACCTCCTCTACATCTCCCATTATGAAAGCGGTCCCAATTTTTTTTCCTTCTCTACCTTTGAACGCTAAGTTCATTGCAACTCTTAGCACAGATCTAAAGGCTTCAGGATCTACTCTTTCAGCGCATCTTTCTATCGCTCTTAAGAAACTGCAACTCTCTAAATCAAAGATACTTAAAGCCTTTAAAGATTCCAGGTCTACAACGACTAAACTTTTCTTACTTTCAATCCCCTTCAAATAGAAAAGGGAGGCTACGTATTCTTTAACACCTTGCAAATAAGTGATCCCTTCGAAGATGAACTTATCAGCCTTATTTTCTACTTGACGAAGAACTGTGTCAAGCAGAATAGCATAGTTTTTTGGTGCAAAGACCAACGCTGGATCTTTTTCAGCTTCAGATTTTGTTATTACAACTATTTTGTCAATTTCAAGTTTTTCTGCCAACTCTTTAGCACTGTCTAAAAGTATTTTCAACATTGAAGATTTTTTTACTCACAGCTATTTAAATTTTATATAGCCCCGGCCGGATTCGAACCGGCGTCGCGGGATCCAGAGTCCCGCAGGATTGACCACTACCCCACGGGGCTTTTACTTTTGTTTTTCAACTCTGTTTATCAAATTTTCGGGACGGATTAATACGTATAAAATTCGTAAAATTGATATTTCAGTGGAACACTTTGCTACATGAAACTTGCTAAGATTGTTGGTAAGGAAGAGGTAAGTTCCATTGAATTGCTTCGTTGGTTTAGAGAAAGATCATCGAAGTACAACTGTTTGTTCTGCAGATCGAATTTTGGAAAAATAGTTTGGTACATAGATACAAGACCTGGAGATGACATAAAAATATCGGACAAAAACAACTGCAGCGTATTCATCGTATGCTGTAACTGTGGAAAAGAGAACCCACTCTCTGAACTTTTGAAATGATCCTCATAGTTGGTGGTGGAAAGGTAGGTGAAAAAGCTTCAGACCATTTTTCCAGATGCGGAAAAAATTTTTTAATTATAGATCCTGATGAAAATTGCGGAGCTGCAAAGAAGTATCCAGAGAATTTTTCAAAAGCTTCAGCCTCTCAACTTGTTGAAATAGCTGAAAAATATAAACCAGATTTTATAATTCCTGCTGCACCGATCCATGTAGCCGCCGAAGCTTTAACATCCTTAGGCTTCAAAGCTGATTATGAAGTTGCAGAAAGTTTTCTTTCATGGTTACCGTCTAGGATAATACTGAGCTATTCTATGGGGAGTGTTGTTGTAAGTTACAATAGAAAGATGTGTTTAGAAAACTGTATACAGCCAGAAATTTGCCCTATAACAAAAATAAAAAAACCTACAGCTATGTATAAACTCTTAGAATTTTGTATTCCTAAAGTTTTTGTTTTAGTCAGTGAGAGTCTAGCTCCTGGAATCGGCGGATTCAAAGGAGAAAATTTTTTAGAAGTAGTTAGAAAAGCGAGAAGTTTAGAGAAAATAATCGTTGCTACAGCTTGCAATTGCCATGGAGTAGTTACAGCGCTGAGAAAATGAGACTTTTTGATAAAATCTATAGTTATATTTGGGGAAAAGCTTTTCTCGACTGTTCTAATGCTTACGTTATAGAAAGTGATTTTGTTCTCTTAATAGATCCGGGAAAATTGAAAAGCTATTCAAACTTACTCGGACTGATGAGAAACGATAAAATAAGAAACGTAGATTTTATTCTAAACACACACCTTCATTTAGATCACTGCGAAAGTAACGTAATGTTCAAAGAACATGGGGCTACGGTAAGTTTTTATCCTATCAAAAAGCAACCAGATGTACTCCCAGAAGAACTTGAAGATCTGTTCGATTTTGAAATCTTGTTAACTTCGGGACATTCTGAAGATAGTATTTCAATATACTTCCAAAACTGCGATGCTGCAGTAGTTGGAGATATCGTTTCTGAAAGAGGAGTTGGTAGGTTCGATCTACCAGAAAGTAATCCAAAAAAATTTATAAAATCAATAGAAAAAATTCAGGGTTTGGACGTTAACTACCTTTTACCAGGTCACGGAAGGATCTTAGAAGGAAGAGAAGGCATATATCTTTTGCTTGAAAAAGCAAAAGTTGTCTTAGAAAAATTTATCGAACTCCGATGAATTTTCTCTTTTTTAACTTTCTTTTTTCAAGAAAATCTTTAGCTCTCTCTCTAAATTCTCCAGACAACCATACCATCGAAGTTAGATCTCTGGCAAGTTGATAGTTCAGCATAGCAACGTCTGTCCAGAATTTTAGACCAGATTTTATAATTTTAAATGCTTGTGGACTTACACTTTCAAATATCTCTCTTAAGTAATCTCTAGATCTTTTCATCAACTCATCATCATCAACAACATCGTTTATAAGACCGATCTTTAAAGCTTCTTCTGCGTCAATTATTTTTCCAGTCAACAGAAGTTCTCTTGCCTTTCTCTCACCTACAAGAAGTGGAAGGAGCTGAACACCTAAGCCCATAGCAGTAGATCCAACTCTAACCTCCGGCTGTCCAAACCTTGCAGATCTTGCTGCTATAACAAAATCACAGGCCATGGCTATCTCATTTCCACCTGCAACGCAAACTCCTTTGACTGCTGCAAGTACAGGTTTACCAGTCGATCTTATTATGTCAATAACTTTCCAGTAAGTTTCAAACCATCTAACACAACCTTCAAAATCAAGTTCTATTAGTTCTTTTAGGTCAGCTCCGCCACAAAAATCTTTTCCAGCAGAAGTTAGAATTATTCCATTAACTTTCTCATCTTTATCTGCTAAAAGAAAAGCATCGTAAAGTTTTTCAAGTGAATTTTTTGTAAGCAATGGGATCTTTTCATCCAAGAACTTAATTGTAGCTATGTCATCTTCAACCAAGTATTCAACCTTCACTTTCTCATCCTCTCCACAGCTTCTCTATAGCTTTCTATCATCGGCAACTCAACTCTTAAAGCTGTATACGGAACAGGGTATCTTATCCCCTTACTGTGAGTTTCTTCAAGCCCTCTAGCAATCTCTTCAGCCATGTTGAAAGGAAAAGAGAAAGCTACTTCCCAGTCCTGTGTTAGGCCAAAAAGTCTATCACCGTAGCAAGGTAAAACAAATTTAGGTTTATTCTTGATAAATGCTTCTAAGTACTCAGCACATGCAACTCTACCTAAAATGCAAGTTTCTAAACATCCACCCCTCTTGAACAAACTTGCATGTACTAAGCGAAGAATTTGTGCTGGACTTCCATAGACTACTATGAAATCCGGATTATCTATTCTGCTTATTGGAGCTACTAAGCATCCTAAATACCTTTCATTAAGTCTAGGTAATACTTTTTCAAATTCTAAACCTACAGCTTCGTTTTCAGCATATCCCGCATCTTTTGCGAGCTTTCCAGATTTCCAAAGTTCATCAGGTTCACAAAAATTGTAAGCTATTATCCCCAAAGGACAGCTCGTATTTTTATCAAAGTACGTGATCCAGCCGTAACGTCTGGAGAGATTGTATATTTGACAAATTGTTAAATTTTTAAACTTTCTAGCTTTTTCTGGTATCTCTTTCTCTTCCTTGACAAGTTTGAAACCTATTGGAAAAGTTTGTAGTTTTAGATATCTTTCTAAAACGTTTTCAAGCTCTTTGGTGTTCATGTCTGATCGTTGCTTTTGAAGAGATATTTTTTTCGTTTTTACAATTATATCGATAAATTCTAATACTTTCAGTAAACTTTAAATAACCTTTTTTCGAAATTTTTAAATATTTTAGTTACCTACACTAGCTTAGGAGGTGAAATAGTTGGGTTTAGCGGAAGTGTATAGAGAATTTATAGAACTTATAAAAATGCCAGACGATGAAAGAAAAGAGAGAGCTATGAAAGCCTTCTTCAACAAATTGAACACTTTAAAACTTCCAGAGTATTTTAACTGGGCTGAGGAAGTTTTTGAAGGTATACACCTAAAAGAAAGAAAAGATCAGCCAGCTTTAGCTTGGTGGAATTCTGATACTGGAAAAAAAGAAGTTTTTAGTTATGAACAATTTGCTGCAGAAGGAAACAAACTTTTGAACTTTTTGAGAGCTAATGGAATTCAAAAGGGACAAAACATTTATCTCATGCTTCCTTTAATTCCAGAAATGTGGTTTGCCACTTATGCTCATGTTAAAGGAGGAATAGTTGGAGTCCCCACAGCTACCATAATGACTGCTAGAGAACTTGAGTACAGATTCAAAACTTATCCGCCAGACTCTGTTTTTGCTGATGAAGTTTCTGCAAAAGTTATCGATGAAGCTCTAAAGAACGTTGGCTGTGAACCTAAAGTTAAGATAGTTGCCGGCAGCAGATCAGGATGGACAAGCTACGATGAAGTAAAAAAGGAATCTTCAAAAGCTGAAGCTGCCAAAACAAAAATAAATGATGTAGTTTTCTGCTTCTTCACATCTGGAACAACTGGTTTACCAAAAAGAGTAATTCATACAGCTACTACTTATCCTCTTGGTCATCTTTCAACTGCAATGATTGTAAATGCAAAACCTGGAGATGTTCATAACAACTTAAGTGCTCCTGGTTGGGCGAAATTTGCTTGGAGTTCCTTCTTTGCTCCATTAATAACTGGAGCTACTACTACTGGAATTTACAGAAGTGGAAGACTAGATGCTAACTCTTACTTTGAAGGTTTACAGGAATTGAAGGTAAACACTTTCTGCGCACCTCCAACTGCTTGGAGGTTGTTCATGGCTACAGGAGATCCTAAAAAGTACGATCTAAGTAGTTTAAGAGATATATTAAGCGCCGGAGAACCTTTAAATCCGGAACTTTACGAATGGTGGAAGAAAGTAACTGAAACAGAGATAAGAGATTTCTATGGGCAAACTGAAAGTACAGCAATGATAGGAAATCCACCATGGTACAAAGGAGGAAAAATCGTACCAGGTTCCTTTGGAATACCTACCTTCCTGTACAATGTAGTGCTTCTAGATGATGAAGGAAAAGAGATAACAAAACCAAATGAAGTCGGTCACATAGCTGTTAAATTAAGCAAGTGGAGACCAATCGGTCTATTTGTTGAATACATGGGAGATCCTGAAAAGACAGCAAAAGTTTTTGTAGGAAACTACTACTACACTGGAGATAAAGCTTTCATAGATGAAAAAGGATACTGGTGGTTCGTTGGAAGAGCTGACGATGTTATAAAGACTTCTGATTACAGAGTTGGACCGTTTGAAGTCGAAAGTGCACTGATAGAACATCCAGCAGTAGCTGAAGCTGCAGTAGTTGGAAGTCCAGATCCGATCAGATATCAACTTGTGAAAGCTTTTGTGACACTCAAACCTGGATACAAGCCTTCTAGAGAATTAGCTTTAGAACTCTTCAAGCACTGTAGAAAAGTTCTTGCTAGATACAAGATTCCAAGGATAATAGAGTTTGTTCCAGACTTGCCAAAGACAATAAGTGGAAAGATTAGAAGAATTGAACTCAGAGCAATTGAAACAGAAAAGAAGAAGAAAGGAGAAAGAGGAGAATTTGAATTCTTCTACGACGAATTCCCAGAACTCAAAGCTTCTTAATATTTTTATTTATTTCTTTATATTTATTTCTTTATTTTGTAATAGTCGTACCATCCTCCTCTACTGTTCGGCTTTTTTCCTAGATAACCTGACAAAACTAGTTTCTTCAAAGTTATTGGCGGTGAGTAGTGTTCATCCTTTGTTTCGTTGTAGATATATTCGGCTATATGGTATACAGTATCCAATCCGATCAAATCCATCAATTCAAATGGCCCCATTGGAAAGCCAAAAGCTAACTTGCACATATCATCGATCTCCTTAATGCCAGCGATACCAATTTCAAAAAGTCTTATCGCCTCAGCTAGCCAAGAATTTATGAATCTAGTTGTAAAAAATCCTGGTCCATCTTTTGCTTCGATTGGGATCTTTCCAAACTTTTTTGAAAGTTCTACTGTTATCTCAAACGTCTCATCTGAAGTTAAGGGCCCTCTAACGATCTCTATAAGCCTCATAACTGGAGCTGGATTGAACCAGTGCATTCCTATGAATTTATCTTTTCTTTCAACTGCTGATGCCAGTTCAGAAACCATTATTCCTGAAGTGTTCGTTGCAAAAATAGCTTCAGGTTTGCAGATTTTATCAAGCTGAGAAAAGACCTTCTTTTTTAGTTCTACAATTTCTGGAATAGCTTCTATTATGAAATCACAATCTTTAAAGTCGTTGTAAGAGGTTGAAATTTTTATTCTAGACATGCAAGCTTTCAACTCTTCTTCACTCATTTTTCCTTTTTCTACAAGCCTTCTTAATCCAAATGGACCAGATTCTATAAGTTCTAAAGCTTTTTTCAAAATTTCCTCACTTATGTCCACAAGCAGAACTTCATATCCACTTCTAGCAACTACTTGAACAATTCCATGCCCCATTACTCCAGCGCCAACAATACCTATCTTTTTAATACTTTCGTGTTTCATATTATTACTAGATTCAACCTTATATTATCTTTTCTATTTTTGTTTTTGTACAATTGTCAAGAGTGTTCATCAAAGTTACCAGCGAAACGTGATCACAAGTTGTATATAATCTAAAAATTGCAGAGCAATCTTTTATATTAGATTTTTAATTTTAAAATTTTATAATAGTTTTTTGGAAGTAGATTTTCTGCAAAAATCTACGCATCCAAAAGCTAATTTAAAGGGTTCATCAAATTGTTAAAGTGTTGGATCCATTTTGTTGGTATTCCTGAAAAATGTCAGCGATTCAATTGTTATAATCAATTTTTTGTTAGTATGTTAATATATATTAAAAACCAAGCTTTTGCAGATAAAAATGAAAATAGCAGAAATGTTAGTTTATCCAGCAGATTTGGTTTTCTGTAGATTTGATCTCTCAACGTGCTGTCTACGTGAGAGTAACGTTATTGTCTAGTTTTTAACTCCATGTTGCTAATTTTTTAAAATATTAAAAAGCTACAAAGGATTAGATAAACATTTTTTAAACTTTTTGAGCTGTACCTTTCTTGGATCAATCTTTATACAGTTACCGTCATGTGCAACATTTTACTCTTACTGATTACTGCACAAACCTAATATTTTATTTTATTTAATATTTATATTAAATTTTAAAATATAAATTTATTAAAGTATATTAAATAAATATATATAATATATAATTTTTATATTTTATAATAAAATTAAATCTAAATAATTACAAGCTCACCACAAAGTTTTAATGCATGGAAGTATTATTTTACAAGTGGGATCTGTCAAACTTGTAGAATTGCTGTTGACAGCTGAAATCTTTAACAGGTTTGAAGAACTGAGTGAAGACGATATACCAAAAGAAATAAGAAAATTGTTTTACTCGAAAGGAGACATAAAAAGACCTTTGGTTGTTAAAGAAGATATAGCTAAAGCCTATGCAGGAGAAATTGAAAAGTTACCTTTCATAGAATACAATCCTCTAACAAAGCAGCTAAAGTTGACATCTTTCGAAATTGCAACAAAGTGGTTAGTTTCGAAGGGATTGAATTTGATATCGAAGAATCCAGTTCTAGCTTACTACTACGAAAACTTCGATTCTATAGGTGTATCTTATGAGGAAGCTAAAAAGTGCAACCTCCCAAAACATGGAGATAGAGAATGGTTGAAGAAAGTCTTGTCTGAACTTGAGAAAAACGAAGAAACAAAGGATATGCTTAGCCTAGTTAAAGTAATATCTCCCGAAGATATTCCAGTAGATTTTAACGAAGTTGCACTTACTGAAGAGCAGATGGAAGAAATAAGGAAAATAGAGATCGCTTTGAAGGAAAGAGATTGGCTAAAAAAAGTTGGACTGATAGACATAGGGAAGTTGCTCTTCATAGGTCCTCCTGGGACTGGAAAAACTACAACTGCTAGAGCTTTGAGTAAAAGATTGTACTTACCATTAGTTGAAGTTAGACTTTCGATGGTTACAAGTCAATATTTGGGAGAGACTTCAAAGAATATAGAAAAAGTTTTCGAGATCGCTAAAAGATTGGCTCCATGTATTCTTTTCATA
The DNA here is from genome assembly GCA_025058735.1 of Archaeoglobaceae archaeon. Taxonomy (GTDB): domain Archaea; phylum Halobacteriota; class Archaeoglobi; order Archaeoglobales; family Archaeoglobaceae; genus WYZ-LMO2. The sequence goes on from JANXDX010000004.1 coordinate 16,733, forward strand.
GATGAATTTGATTACGTAGCTAAGATGAGAACAAGTGATGAGCATGCTGCAGTAAAAAGAGCTGTTAACATGCTTTTAAAGTGCATAGATGATATAAATTTGGTGAACGATGGAGTTCTTTTGATCGCTGCGACAAATCATCCAAGCCTGTTAGATTTAGCAGTTTGGAGAAGGTTTGACAAAGTTGTTGAATTCCCAGAACCTGTAGAAAAAGTTAGAAAAAGGATATTTGAGATATTTCTATCAAAAATTGATGGAAATTTCAACTTGGATGAACTCGTAAAGATAACCGAAGGATTCACTGGAGCAGATATAAAGCTTGTAGTTAGAGAAGCTATACTGAAAGCCCTTCTGGATGGTAGGAAAGAAGTACGTCAAGAAGATCTCGTTGAAGCTATAAAGAATATAAGAGAAAGGTTGAAGTTGAGAGGATGAAGATAGTATTCCTTGGAACAGGAGATTCAACTGGAACTCCTGTAATAAACTGTCACTGCAGAACTTGCGATGATGCTAGAACAAAAAATTGGGAGAGGAAGAGATTTTCTATATTGATAAAGCATAGAGGTAAAAACGTTCTAGTCGACACTTCTCCAGATCTTAGAAGGCAACTTCTAGATTTAAAGATTGAAAGGATCGATGCTGTACTATGGACACACGCACACTTCGATCACTTCGGTGGAATTGCCGAATTTTACAGGGTTCAGGATGATGTTGAAGTTTTTTCAGCACCAGAAGTTCATGAGAGTGTGGAGATATTTGGAAACTTCATTCCCTACAAAAAAAGAGAAGTTTCTGAAAATGAAAATTTCAAGATCGCTGACATAGAATTTGAACTTCTAAGAGTTCATCATCCTCCAGTAGATGCGTTTGGAGTTTTGATAAGATTTGAAGATGTAAAGATCGCGATCTCTGGAGACACGAATTCTGAAATACCTGAGAAAACCGTCAAAGAGTTTGAAGATTCTGAACTTTTCATAGTAAATGCTTTAGCACCTACGGGAAAATTCAAAAAACACATGAACGCATTAGATGCTCTAAGAATTTCGAAGAGGCTTAGAGTAAAAAATCTAAAGATCTCACACGCAAGTCATCTCTATCCACCTAAAGATGAAGCTAAAAAAATTTATCCTCTAGCTGAGGATTACGAAGAGATATGCTTGGACTCGATGTTGGAGGGGCAAATTTAAAAGTTGCTCATGAAAGTGGAGCAGAGATAATTTATTTTCCAATTTGGAAAAAGTACTTGGAACTCGAAAGAACTTTAAGTTCTATAGCTAAAAAATACAATTCAAAGATTGCAGGAGTTGTAATCACAGCTGAATTGTCAGATGTTTTTAAAAACAAAGATGAAGGAATAAACTTTGTCTCTTCAGTTTGTAAAAGAGTTTTTGAAAAAGTTTATTTCCTAGACATATATGGAAACTTGAAAGATGAAATATTAGATCCAAGGAAATTTGCTGCAAGCAATTGGGTAGCTTCAGTCAAATTTTTGATGATGGAAGGATTTTCCAATTTTCTTTTTGTGGATGTAGGTTCAACAACTTCAGATCTAATACCTGTAACAAAAAAGATCGAGGCCTCTCTGACAGACTTTGAAAGGTTAAAGAGGGATGAATTGATATACTTTGGTATACTGAGAACGCCCGTTTTTCACATTTTGAAAAGATTTAGTGGTGCAAGGTTAGCTGCAGAATTCTTTGCAACAACAGCAGATGTTTTTTTAGTTACTGGTGATATAAAGGAAGAAGATTATACTTGTGAAACTGCAGATGGAAAAGGAAAAGACAAGATAAGCTGCATGAGAAGGCTTGCAAGAGTTCTGTGCTGCGATCTTGAAGAAATAGGTGAGAAAAACGTTGAAACTTTTGCTTTCGAGGTTAAAAAAGCTATGATCGACGAACTTTCGAAAGCTATTATGGAAAAATTTGAATCTTACGATCTAGAGAAAGTAATAGGCTGTGGAATAGGAGAGTTTTTGATCGAAGAAGCCTGCAGATCAGCTGGAGTCGAGTACTTAGCTGCATCAAGCATCTACAAAGAATACTCTAAACTTTTTCCAGCGTTTGCAATGCTAAAACTTGTTGAGAGTTCTTTGAAAACCAGTTGATTCTAGAAGCTTACACAAATAAAGTACTTTGCAAGAATGCTCAGCGTAACTAGCTAAGTTGAAAGCTTGCATAAAATCTTTTGCAGCTACGTATATTCCGTGTGCTTTAGCTATTGCAATACTATTCTCTGCAACTAGTTCAGATATTTTTTCAGCGTACTTTTCAGTTCCGAACTCTTCATCTACGACCTTCAAAGATCCAAAGTACATTTTACCTTCTAAATCTATGGGATTGATCTCTCTCATAAAAATACTCAGAACGACGTTGAAAGTTCCATGGCAGTGGAGTACGCACTTGAAATTTGTTTTATCGTATATAGCTTTGTGAACCTTTCTATCTCTTGAAGCATTAAGATCATCTATTTTTACAAAATCTTCAGGTTTTAAATTGAAAAGCTCTGCACCAGTTCTAGTGATGACTACGTTGTTCTTTTCATCTCTAAAACTCATGTTTCCACTTGCACCATCTATTAATTCAACTTCTAGTAGAAGTTTTCCAACCTTTATCGCTTCATCGATCATGTTGAAAAGTATATATTCTTTTTATATCATTTCTCAGAGATGACGTGCGAAACTTGCAACGGTAAAGGCTTTATAGAAGTAGATAAACTTTGTGAAGTTTGCAGTGGAACTGGGAAATCTAAATCTTTCGATGTAAAAGTTACGGAGGAATTGAGTAAGGAACAGATAGAAATGTTTTTGAAGGGAATATGCGGCATTTGCAAGGGAAAAGGTAAAATAACTAAAATAGAAGTTTGCAAAATTTGTAATGGAACTGGAAAAGTTAAAAAATGTAAGATCTGTGGAAGCAAAGTTTTCGGTGATTATGAGTTATGTCAAGTTTGCAGAAAAAAGCCACATGTCTTCAAGTTGAGAAATGCATGTGGTTTAGAAGATATTAGACTGAACAGAGTTTATGTTGGAACTGTAAGTGCAGTTACGGATATAGGTACTTTTGTTCAATTAAACAAGAGGTTGAGGGGTTTAATGAAAAAAAGTAACTTCAAGGAGGGAGATACAGTTTTAGTAAAAGTTGTAGGAATTTCTCCCAGTGGAGAAATAGACCTTCAGCACGTAGAAATGGAAAATTATGAACTTGTAGAGGTTTCAAAGGAGGTCGAATCAGTTAGCTTTGAAGATCTTGAGAGGAAAGTTGGAAAGATCGTTGAAATAAAGGGACTCGTTACTCGCATAAAACAAACTGCAGGCCCAGTAATTTTAACTTTGTTAGATGGAAGGAAAACTTTGAACGTTTCATCTTTTGAGCTGCAAGATCTAGCTTTAGGTGATGTTGTAAGTTTGATTGGAATAGTTAAGAAAAAAGACAAAATTGAAGCGTTAGAAATCAACAGAATTTATGGAGAAGAAGCTTATGAAATAAGAAAAAAGGTTAGAGAAGAGGTTGAAAAAGTTAGCAAACCCGAGTTTAAAGGTTTTCTAATAAAAAGCGAAGTTTTGGAGAGAATGAAAGAAGACATGATCTTGGTTGCAAAAGAACTGAAAAAAGCGATATACGAATCTAGACCTATAATAATAAGACATCACTGGGATTCAGATGGAACGTGCGGTGGCGTAGCTCTTGAAAAGGCTTTGATGGATCTTGTTGAAAAGGTTCATGGAGATAATGAAGAAAAATATTATTTGGTAAAAAGAAGAGTATCTAGAGCACCTTTTTATGAGCTTGAAGACGTTTTGAGAGATCTAGATGAGAGCTTGGAAGATGTGGAGAAGTTTGGAGATAAGATACCAGTTGTTGTTTTAGTTGATAATGGAAGTGGAAGAGAAGATATTCCTGCGATAAGGCAGTTCTTGACATTTGGAGCAGATGTTGTAGTTATAGACCATCACTATCCAGACAGTGAAGTAGACAAATATCTACTTTACCACATAAATCCGTACAAAGTTGGAGGAGATAGTAATTATACAGCAGGAGTCATGTGCGTAGAAATAGCTAGGATGGTGAGCGATCTAGATCTGAAACATCTAGCAGCTGTAAGTGTAGTTGGTGACAGAGCTAGTGGAGAAGTTGAAAAGTATGTAGAAATTTCAGGGCTGAGTAGAGAGGAGTTACAAGATATAGTCCTTGCAGTAGAATTTGAATCTTTTCACTTGAGATTCAGATCTGCTAGCACAATAATTCACGAACTTTTAGGTTTTGGAAAAAAAGATAGACAAAAGAAGTTGATCGAAATTCTTTCAAGCTGCGCTAAACAAGCTATAGAGGAACAAGTTTCGATTGTTGTGGAAAGTTTGAAAGTTCAAGTCCTTCCTAATGGAGTAACCTTAGCTGTAATTGATGTAGAAAACTATGCTAAGAAGTTTACATTTCCTCCACCTGGAAAGTTGACTGGAGAAGTTCACGATAGGTTGAAGAAGAGGTACCAAAAAATAGTCACAATAGGTTATGGTCCAGACTTTGCAATAATAAGATCTGATGGTGTCGAGATAAACGTACCTAAGTTAGTTTATGAACTGAAGAATGAAGTGATCGCAGGAGTAGACGGAGGAGGACACTTAAACGTTGGATCTATAAAATTTGTTCAAGCTAAGAGAAAAGATGTCTTAGCTAAGTTAGCAGCTAAGATAGGGGGTTTGAAAACTTAATCGATAGAGCTTATATACCGATCGATCGACTTTTGTTTGAGCGGGGGTTGCCGAGTGGCCAAAGGCGGGGGACTCAAGATCCCCTCCCGTAGGGGTTCGAGGGTTCGAATCCCTCCCCCCGCATAGTTTTTACTTTTTAGCTTTCAAGATCTTTCGTAGATATTCTTGATCTGAAACTTAATTTATAGTATGAAATAATTATTATATATTATCAAAATATTTTAAATTTTGAGGTTTTTACTCAAATTAAACTTTTTTAGAACATAAACTATCAAATAGACAAAAAAGCTAGAAGCTTTTTCAATTTCAACGATTAAAAAGTTTTTCATTTAAAAAGGATGCGAGCTCGTAACTTAAGTAGAATTAAACATAAAAAAGTTTTTAAACTTAAAATATCAATATTTATTATGAGACGTTTTGACTGGAGACGTTTCAGAGAAAAAGGATATAAAAAGCTTTTAAGTAAAGATGAAAGGGAGCTTGCTAAAGGGGTAGGTGAGATCAAGGAAGAACTGAGGTGCAAAATAAGAGACCTTAAGGTGATCGATGAAGGTTAAACTAAAATTTTTAAACATAAACAGAAGCGATTTGGAATTGGAGATTGAAGGTGAAAAAACTTTTTCAGATTTGTTGGAATCTATTGGAATAAATCCTGAGACAGTGATCATTTTGAAGGATAAGACTCCTTTACCGAGTGAGGATAAAATTGTAGAAGGGGAGTATAGAGTAGTTAGAGTAATATCTGGAGGTTGATCTGTCTACAGATTTCAAATTATTTTTTGATCAAAAAAAGTTTTTTATTCTTTTCATCGACATCGATCGGTGACCTAGATGCAAAAAGATGAAGTAGTTTTGCTTCATTTGACACTTTTTCAAGTAAAAAAGATCCTCGAAGACGCTGGATTTTCCAGCCCATATTTTAGAGAATACGACGAACTTGGAATAGAGCCAAACAAAATCAACAGAAGCAAGTTAGATCACAAAAAAGCAATATTTTTGCTTTGTAGAGGAATTTCTGAAATACTAAATACAAAACAGCCGAAAGATTTGATTGAAAATGAGAAATTTAGAAACTTAATTCTTTCAGCTACTGTTCGTTGATCTCTAAAGACATGAGGTAAGCACTTTCTCCATCGCTGTAGTAACTTGGTAGAACCTTTTCAATTCTAAAACCAAATTTTTTGTACAACCTCTGAGCTTGAAGGTTTGAAACTCTAACTTCTAAAAGGATCTTTTTCTTACCTTTAGTCCTTAACCTTTCTATTGCCCTTTTCAAAAGAGTAGATCCGATCCCTTTTCCTCTAAACTCTTTTTTTACGGCAAAAGATATTATTTTTCCAGTGTTCTTGTCAACATCCATCGTAGCGATGTAACCAACTATCTTTCCGCCTATATCTGCGACTAAAAAATCGCTTCCAAAAGTCAAATAGATGTATACATCGTAGGCAGGATTTCTGGAACTGAAAGCTTCCTTATCTATTTCAAGCAGGTCTTTGAAATCTTTTGTGTTGTATTCTCTGACAACTATTTGCACAAAAAATCTAAAAATTGAAGTTTAATAATCTTTGTGATCCAGCTGGCCGAATACATTGCGCTTAGATGGAAAAAAGTTGCGGAGATAGGGATTGGTAATTACTTTGAAGTTGCAAAGAAACTAAAAGAAATAGGAATAGAAGTTTTAGCAACAGATGTAATTGAAAGAAAAGTTCCTAATGGAATAAAATTTTTTGTTGATGATGTTACTAATCCAAAGATCGAAATCTACAGAGGAGTTGAGCTGATATATTCAATAAGACCTCCAATAGAACTTTACAAACCAATAACAAATTTGGCAAAAAGGCTAAAAGTTAGTTGCATAATAAAGCCTTTAAGTGGTGAATTTCCTGGATTTCTTGAAGGAAAACTCATAAATTACAAAGGTTTGAGTTTTTATGAACAAACTTTTCCTTGAGAAAAAATTTAAGGATTACTATATCAAAAACAAGATAGATCTTCCGAGATATTTTGAGAAGAGAGAATTTGCTTTCGTTCCAATCACATCTCAGCATTTTACTATGCAGAGACATTTAGCTTTCAAAAGTTATCAGGAATTCAAAAGCTACGTTTTGAGAAATGTCCCCGCTCACATTTACTACTCATCAGCTTACTACTTGAAACCTGATGCAGAAAAGATGGATGAAAAGGGCTGGATAGCAGCGGATCTAATTTTTGACATAGATGCAGATCATTTACCGGTCAAACTAGACTTTGAAAGATCCCTTAAACTTGCAAAGAAGGAACTAAAGAAACTCTTGATCGTGTTGAGGAAAGATTTTGGAATAAAAGATGATGAAGTTGAAGTCTATTTTTCAGGAAGTAGAGGTTACCACGTCCACGTTTACAGCGAAGATTTTATAAAATTGAATTCTCAGGAAAGGAAAGAAATAGTAGATTATATAGTTTTGAATTCACCAGACATTAAATTCGATTCAAACGTTTCTGAAAGAGTTTTGAAGTATATGAAAAAATATTCGAAAAGTTTTGAAGAAGCTTTGGAGAAACTTAGAATACATATAGATTCTCCAGTGACTGCAGACGTTAAAAGATTGATAAGATTACCTGGAAGCTTACATGGAAAAACTGGTCTGAAAGTTGTTAAAGTTGAAGACGTTGATAACTTTGATCCGCTGACAGACTCTGTAGTTTTTGGAGAGGAGAGAATTTCTGTTAGATTGTTGAGTAACGTTAATCTAAGGTTAAAAGATTTCAAGTTGAAAGCAAAAGCTGGAGAAGTAGTTTCAGTTCCAGAGTTTATGGCGATCTTTTTAATTTGTAGAGAAGTTGCTAAGTTCTGAAATTACTTTTATTAGCAAGTCATTCTCTTCCTTTTTTCCAACTGTTATCCTCAAATGGTAACCTCTTAACCCTGGTAAACTTGGAAGCTCCCTTACAGCTATACCTTTTTTCAAAAGATCTAGAGCTTTAATTTTATCTGTTTTTATCAAAAGGAAGTTTGCTTCACTTGGGTAAATTTTTCCAAGAAAACTCAACTCGTTTTTTAACCTTTCTCTCTCAGCTACTATTTTCTTCGAAATTTTTCTGTAATATTCTAAATCTTCAAGAGCTGCTATTGCACAACTTAAAGCTGGCTGAGAGACTGCAAAAGGTAATCTAATTTTTTCTATAGCTTCAACCAACTCTTTGCTAGCAACAGCGTATCCGATCCTCAACCCTGCCAAGCCAAAGAACTTCGAAAAAGATCTTAGAACTATCACGTTATCTTTTTCTAATGCTAAGTTCACGTTTGTTTTTTCAGAAAACTCTGCGTAAGCTTCATCTAACACAAGATACTTAGATCTTTCAGCTAAAATTTCAACAATTTCTTTTTTAACAAAATTTCCAGTTGGATTGTTTGGTGTACAAATGAAAGTTAAGTTTGGCTTGAATTCTGCAATTTTTTCAGAAATCTCGTAGCTTTCGAATTCAGGTGTTAGTAAACGAGCATTTCTCAGCATTGAGTAGAGAAGATATAAAGAATAGCTTGGCATTGGTATTAAAACTTCATCTAATTCTTCTAAAAAACAATCGCAAACTCTGTTTATCAACTCAGATGCACCACAGCCGATGGCTATGTTCTCCTTTGAACATTTAATGTATTCTGCAATTTTTTCCTTCAATTCATTGTACTGAGCATCAGGATATCTATTTATCTTTTCAAGTGACTTTAAATAAGCTTTTTTTACATTCTCGCTCGGTTCATACGGATTTTCATTGGAGCCAAGCTGTAGAACATTTCCAAAGAAACCAGCGTTGTAGGGATTTATAATCTTAACAACACTCCTCATCACAAATCTAGCAATTTCTCAATTTTCTCTTCATCACTTCTCTTCTTTGATCTGTAAAAAATTCTATCTCCATAAAGGTCAACTACTAGTTTTGCAGCAAGCTTCGCAATGTCTAAAACTTTTGTATCAACTTCTTTTTTAGGTTTTTCCTTTCTTCTATCTACGTAGTAAACACAGAAGAGACAGCGATATGGGGAGATTGGTTCAACTTTTACTTCACTGAAAACATCTTCTAAAGCTTTCAAAGAGCAAAAAGATTCATCACTAAATTTACACGTTTTAACTTTTTCTTCAGCAACTTCTTTTGCTACTCTGAAGAATTCAGATTCACTTTTCTGTCTTTTGAAGTACCATTCTATTAATGAATATATAAACTGTTCAGGAGATAAGCCTTTTTCTTTACATTTTTCAACCAGAACTTTTTCTATATCTGGGGGCAATTCTATTGTTACTTTCACTTTTTCTCCTCCTCTTTTCCTTTTCCTCAATCTTTTTAAATTTTTTTGCAAGAACTTAGAACCTTAAAAGTTGCTTTTTATCAGACCGTCGAATTCCTTCACCTTTCTAACTTCCGAAAACTTTTGTCTAAAGATCAAACACTTTTAGAATTAATGAACTCAATTATTAGAAATTTTTCAAGATCGATAAACCTTCGATACGTTATTTTGGCTCTGCTAAATATTTTATAGATCTATGTATTTTAATTTTTTCATAATTTTCCGTACTTCAAATGATGCGCGTCTTCAGGGCTGTGCTTGTTTCAATTTCGATTATATTTCAGTGATTCATACAGCTGTTCATCCCGATCAGAAAGATATTCCATTAAATATTCTATTTCAGCGATGATGACAATGTTAGTTGTTTCAAGAACAAGTTCCAGTTTCAACCTTTATGTAAGCTAAGGAGGAAAAATTAGAGTTTCCCATCCTAAGGTTTTACTAATTTTTTTCTTTCACTTTTTAAAGATTTTAAGAGTAAACCCGTTGCTACAACTTTTGGTGCAAGTTCAGCTTTGATACTTATACTTAGTCAATTCCACGTAAGACTCGCGGAAATTCTTATGGATTGACGAACAACTTCAACGTCTTTTTCGATTTTAAAAATTTAAAGCATTATTACTAACGTTCTAGAGCTCCTTATAATCTTGATAAAATAATATACAGTTTGAAAATCTGTAACTTTTGTACAACTTGTTCCAACTTTTAGTTCAGCAATCAAGTAAACAATCTTCACCTTTTACTCTTCAACAAAAGCTTTATAGCAGAAAAAAAATTGAGAACATGCTTGAAAACAACGTTCTTTTAAGTGAAGAAGAGACGAAGCTTAGAGAAGAGGTGAAAGAATTTGTCGCTAGCATAGATCCAGAGTTACTTAGGAAGATGGATAGAAATGAAGTAGATTATCCATTTGAATTTTTAAAAGTTGCAGCAGAGAAAAAATTATTAGGTTTGAGATTTCCAAAGGAGTACGGTGGAAGAGATTTAACTTGGGCTGCAGAAAGCGTTGCAGTTGAGGAAATAGGAGTGCTAGGATATGGTATTGGGTGCGCTTATTCAATGGTCAGCATAGTTGGTGAGGCTATAAACAGGTTTGGAAGTGAATGGCAGAAAGAAGAATTCCTGAAACCAATAATAGGAGGTAAGAAGATATGCGCTGAAGGTTTAACTGAGCCAAGAGGAGGTAGTGATTTCTTTGGAACTACAACGAAAGCTGAAAAAAAGGGAAACATCTGGATTCTAAATGGGCAGAAGAGGTTTATAGCAGGAGGAAAGGTTGCGGACTTTTACCTTCTTTATGCAAGAACAGACCCAAACGCTCCATCTCATAAAGCTTTGACAGCTTTCATAGTTGAAAAAGAGATGGGAGTAGAAGTTGAAGAAGTTTACAACCTTCTAGGCTTTAGAGGAATGGGTACTGCAAGGATAGTTTTGAAGAACGTTGAAGTTCCTGATGAATACGTTGTTGGAGAAGTAAATGGAGCTAGAGAAATATTCAATAGAATGATGATTCCAGAAAGATTAACTTCTGCTGCAGGTGCAGTTGGATTAGCTAGAGCTGCTTTAGAAATTGCTGTAAAGTATTCAGATAAAAGAAAAGCTTTTGGCAAAAAAATAAGAGAATTTCAGGGTGTAAGTTTTATGATTGCTGATGCCATTACTAAGCTTGATGCTGCAAGATCTTTAGTTTATACTGCAGCAAAAGCTTCAGATCTTTACGATGCTGGTTTTGGAAATGATCCTAGAAGACTTGTAAGTGAGGCTAAGTACTTTGCAACAGAAGTTGGATGGGAGGTTGTAAACTTAGCTATGCAAATACTTGGAGGGATAGGATATACCCAAGTATATCCTGTTGAAAGGATGCTCAGAGATATGCGTTTAGGTACAATTTGGACTGGAAGCAATGAAATAATGAAGCTTCTAATTCAACATGAAACTTATAAAATGATGGGTCTACCTTCGAAAGAAAGAGATTATGAAAAAGATGCCATGGACTGGTACAAGGAGTGGGAGAAAGTTTACGAGTAGATCTTTACATTTATCCCTCTGTTTGCTAGATACTTTTTCAATTCTTTTATTTCTATTTCTCTGAAATGAAAAACACTTGCAGCTAAAACTGCATCTGCTTTTCCATAGACTATTGCATCATAAAAATGTTCGAACTTTCCAGCTCCTCCAGATGCTATAACTGGTATTCTTACTTCTTCACTTATCGCCCTAGTTATAGGTATATCGTATCCGAGCTTTGTTCCATCTCTATCAACAGAAGTCAAAAGTATCTCTCCTGCTCCGAGATCTTCAACTTTTTTTGCCCACTCAACTGCATCGAATCCAGTAGCTTTTTTACCTCCATAGATCATAACTTCATACCAAGCCCTTTTTCCATCTTCAAGTTCGATTACGTTCTTTTTTTCAGAAATTGAAAAGTTTCTCTTACAATCTATTGCAGCTACAATTTTCTCACTTCCAAATTTCTCTGAAGCTCTTTTGATCAACTCAGGTTTAAGGAAAGCGGAGGTTCCAATTGAAACTTTGCTTGCACCTAAAGAGAGAATTTTTTCCATGTCTTCAACAGAACTGATCCCTCCACCTACTATGAGTGGTATAGATATTTTTTCAACTATCTTTTTTACAACGTTAAGTACCGTTTTTCTTCCTTCTATTGAAGCTGATATATCTAAGAAGACGAGCTCGTCTGCACCCTCATCATTGTAACGTTTTGCTAGAGTTAAAGGATCTCCTGCAATTCGAACGTTTTCAAATTCAACTCCTTTTACAACCATTTCTCCGTCTTTAAAAACTTTTACATCCAAGCACGGTATTACTCTTTTGAATTTCGTTTTCATGACGACTTAAGCGTTACTCAGAATATAACCTTTTAGGGAAAAAGATAAAAACTTCCGCAGTAACTTGCAATGGGCTCGTGGTCTAGTGGTATGACGCCGTCTTCACACGGCGGAGGTCGAGGGTTCGAATCCCTCCGAGCCCATATTTTGCTTTAAAGTCTCTAAAGCTTCTTGTTGAAATATTTAAAATCAGAGTTAAATTTTGTTTAACTCTGTAAAATTTTCGTAGTAAACATTTTCAATCAAACTTTTCAAGCTTTCAATTTTTTCATTAAAAGTCAACTTACAAATTTTATCTGTTTTTACAGATGAATTGAGTCTATGAAAGCTTGGCTGCTAAGATAAGAATTTTATGAGAATACCAACAGTGTTACTTCTCGTGTAGGTTTGAATCTGATTGCCAAAAGTTTAAAGATCGAAGCCCGCAAAGTCTGGGCTAAATTCGCCGAAGGTAGGATGAAAACTATCTATTAGTCCTAGCCAGAGTAATAGTGGTAATAGATAATGAATTTCAGAGAAACTAATTGGCTTTGTACTATCTTTTATCGATTTTGCCAAATTTTCAAGCTCTTTAAGAGCTTTTAAAGCTTTATCATTTCCTTTTGGGGTTAAATAAATTTTTTTTGATTTAAAAAATAGTTTTTTGGATTCCTCAATTTTTACAAGACCTTTTTCTTCAAGATTTTTTAAAATTTTTTCTACTTCGCTCAGCTTGACTTTCAATACAGACGATACTTTTTTAGGATCGTTTGTACCTTTCAGCACCGCAACTAACACAGCATCTTCGAGTGAGAGCATAGATCATGTAGTCTCAAGATTTAAAAAAACATCTCAAAAAATTTACAACTAAAGACCACTTTTACTTTCTACGATGCAAAAACTAGTTGCTTAAAACTTATGGTTTAAATGTCATTTCCTAAGTTTTTAGCAACTGTAAATTCTAAATTTTGACTCAACTTTGCTTAACGTTTGAAGTAACGTAGTTAAAAGTTGTAACAACGATCGCAACTACTATCGGTGCTAAGAAAAAACCTTTTATCCCAGCAACTAATCCACCACCTATAAAAGCTAACATTAAAAGTACTGGGTGAATTTTAGCTCTTGTACCAACAAAATACGGTCTAATAAAGAGTTCTGGGATCATGTAAAAAAAGATCACTCCTATGATTAAGAAAGTGACCCCTGTCCAGAGGTCTTTCAAGATCAAGTACACACCTACTGGTAATATCACCATCCATTCTGCAAAGACTGGTATGAGTGCAGCTAGAAACATCAATGCGGAAAGCAATGGAGCAAACGGAACTTTGAAAATTATAAAGAATGGTAAACTAGCTAAACCCATCAACAGAGCAAAGACAAAGTTTCCAAACCATAGAGAAGTTAAAGTTTTATCAACTTCAAAAATAAACTTCTTCAGATCTTCTCTTCTCTCTTCTGGAACGATGTACACAACTCTACTGAAGATGTGTTCCGAAGATGTCAAAAAATAGTAACAGACTATAGCAGATATTAAAAAGTTTAGAAGGATCAGGACCGCACCAGTTGTAAGTTCAACTGCTGAACCGCTTAATCTATTTTGAAGGTAGTTGAAGATCGATTCGATGTAACTATGGATCCTCTCATCGATCTTGATTCCATGTTTTTCTAAGGTCTCAGCGAAGTATTGTTGATACTCTTTCAAGTGCGTCAGAACGTAGATCGCTTGACTTATACCTGTGTAAACTCCGTAGAACAGTAAGAAAAAAACTGGTATTACTATGATCAAAGTTGCGAAGAGGGATGAGAATGGTATATTTTTCAACTTATTTTTTATCGGCTTTGCGGCGTAAGCAAAAGCCATACCCATGATTATCCCATCAAAAAGCGGTGAAAAAAAGTAAGCTACGGCTAAAACTAAGATTATCATTATCAAAACTCCTAACCATTTCACGTATAAGATAAACTTTGATTAAATATTTTGTGTTTGTTGCGAGTTATCAAACTGTACTATAATAAATAAAAATTTTTATATTTATTTATATAAATTAAATAAATGTTATTAGTCAAAAACTTTTTATTTACAGGTGAACTTGGAAGTGTCCAAATTTAGACTTCCATACGTTGATGTAAAAGTTGCGAAATGTAAAGGTAGTTTATCGATCCACGACTCGAGTCATAAAGCAGGAGTTAGGAACTTTTCAACTGAAGTCGATATAAAAGTGACGTTTGATCTGTTAAGGTTTTATGAAAAGCGTTTTTAAATATAAGGTTCTGCTGATGATCTTTGTTCTCTTCTCCTCCTGCATTCAGTATGAGGCTTTAGTAGTTGAAGTGATCGATGGAGATACGATGAAAGTTTATATTGATGAAAAAGTTGAATTTGTAAGAATCTTGGGAATAGATTGCCCAGAAATAAAATTGGAAAAAAATAGACCAGAAAAGTTTGAAAATATATCAGCAGAAAATTTAACTTATTGGGCTTTTGTTGCCAAAAATTTCACAAAAAATTTGGTTGAAGGGAAAAGGATCAAGTTTTCTTACGATCATTTCTCAGATAAAAGGGATCAGTACAACAGAATACTAGCGTACGTCTACGTTGACGGAGTTGATGTTGGTTCTGAGATTATAAAGAATGGCCTTGCAAGGGTTTATGTTGAAGCAGAGTTTTTAAAGATGAGAGAATATTTGAAGCTACAAGATGAAGCTAAAAAAAGAAAAGCTGGCTTATGGAGTGAATTGAAATGAAAGTTAGTATAATTTTGCCAGCGTACAACGAAGCTGAAAGACTGGAGAAAGCTGTTAAAGAAGTCAAGAATGTAGCAGAAAAGATTGGATACGATTTCGAAATATTGATAGCTGAAGATGGCTCAAAAGATGGGACTGACAAAATTGCTGCAGAGATTGCAAAAAAAGATTTGAAAGTAAAACATCTACACAGCGATGAAAGACTTGGAAGGGGAAGGGCTTTGATGAATGCCATTAGAAAATCTGAAGGGGACATTGTAGTTTTCATGGACGTGGATCTGTCTACAGATCTGTCTCATCTAAAAGATCTCATCGATGCAATTTTGATAGAAAAATACGACATATCGATCGGTTCTAGGTTAATGAAAAGTAGCTCAGTTGAGAGACCTTTAAAGAGAGAGCTTGCTTCGAGAATATACAACTTTCTTGTTAGGTTTCTATTAGGATCAAAAGTGAGGGACCATCAATGTGGCTTTAAAGCTTTTAAAAAAGATGTTGCATTAAAAGTTGGAGAAAAAGCAAAGGATAACCACTGGTTTTGGGATACAGAAGTTCTAGTGCTGGCTCAAAGAGATGGATACAAGATCAAAGAGATACCAGTCAAGTGGAAGCATGGTGGAAAAACTAAAGTAGATCTGACAAGAGATTCAATTTACATGCTTTTTCAATTGTTAAGAATGTTTTTTAGTGAGAAAAAAAGAAAAATTCTAGTTTTTTCAACATTTTTAGCAATTTTCATAATTCTTTCTTTAATTTATCTTTCATCTCATTCATTTTTTGATTATTTTCTAAATATTAAGCTAGATCTAGTTCTGATCGCTTTTCTTGTTTGTCTTTTTTCTTTCGCTTTGAGAGGTTTTAGATATTCTTACATTTTGAACAAAAGCGGAGCTAAAAATAGCATCTTCCTATCTACTGCAGCTATAAGTATAGGTCAAACGATAAACGTTTTGACGCCGATTAGGATCGGTGATCTTGCAAGGGCTTATGTTTTATCTAAGCAAAAGATATCTTACGAACTCTCTCTTGGAAGTTTAGCTACTGAAAGGTTTTTCGATGTAGCTACAGTTTCTTTCTTAGCAATCGTTTCATCAGCTTACCTTGGAATATCGACCGGTGAAATATACTATGGATTAGCTTTTACAGTCTTGATAATAATAATAATTTTATCTTTGTCTAAAATGGAAAATTTCGTTGGAAGGATCTTTAGAGCTGCAAAAAAAAGTATTAATAGAAAAGATTTTTTTGTGATCTTCTCTTTATCAATTTTTGTATGGCTTTCAGATGTTTTTATATGTTATTTGATACTTAGCAGTTTTTTTTCGAACTTTCCTCTAGCAACTCTAGCTGTAGCGGTTGGAAATATAGTAAAAGCTATTCCAATAACTCCAGGTGGTATAGGAACTTACGAGGCAGCTTTAGTTGCGATACTCAGTAGAAGTTTTGATCTAGGTTTAGCGACGGTAGTTGCAATAGTTGATCATGCGATCAAGAACATCACAACAATTCTCTTAGGTATTATTTCTATGCTCCTTTTAAACATCAAATTGAAAGATTTGAGATGATTGAAGCCGCAGTCTTTTACGCAACATCTCTCCTCATAACTCAAATTTTTAGAAAATATTTCAGTTATGCTATAGCCAGAGCTTTTTCTCTTCTTTTTTTATCTCTTTCAACCTACACTTTATCTATTTTTATTCCATTCAAGATCTCTTTTTACATTTCTTTTGCAGTTATTTTATCTTTGTCAATATATTACTATATTAAATTATATTATTTTAATATATTAGAAAAGTCTGAGATCGTATTTGCAGCCGTTTACACTTTCTTTTTGACTTTGAGATATATGGATCCGACGATCTTCGATTCTGAAAAATTCATGGACATGGCAATAGTAAATTCGATCTTGAAAGCAAAGTCTATGCATCCAAACGATCCATTTCTAGCAGGTTTCAAACTCGACTGCTATTACTACTTCGGCCACGTAATTGCTGCAGTTATAGTACTTCTATCTTTTTCACCTCCAGAGGTTGGATACAATATAGCTGTTGCAGCTATTCCAGCGTATTCAGCTCTACTTTTCTTTGAATTATCAAAGTCAATTAGATTTTTAACTCTAGCTTTATTTTCTGGAAACCTTTACTCGGTTGTTGATTTCTTTAACAGGTTTGTGAATTCGAAACCGATCGATATCCTCTACTACTGGAACTCTACAAGGGTTATTGAAGGTACGATAAACGAATTTCCGTACTTCAGTTTTATCCACGCTGACTTGCATGCGCATGTAATAGCAATTTTTCTAAAAATACTTCTTTTCTCCCTTATTTTAAGAAAAAACTATTTTCCAACAACTTTAACACTCTTTGCAATCTTTGCAACAAATTCTTGGGACTATCCATTAGCTTTTCTGCTTGTTTTACTAATTTCATTTACAGAAAAAGATAAGAAATTGTTATACTATTCTTTCTTCTCCTTTTTACTCGTAATACCTTTTTATCTGTCGATGAACTTTCCGGCAGCAAAAATCTTTTTGTCTACAGAGAAAACAGATCCGGTTCAATTCTTGATGTACGCATTTTTCCCAATTTCACTTTGTTACCTCTTACTTAGACAGAAAATAGTGATTGTAACTTCCATACCTGCTTTCATAATTTCTCCTATTCTAGCAATTGTCTCACCACTTTTAACCTCAGCTCTGATAAATTTAAAAAAAGATTCCAGAGAAGCTTTTTTAATAGCTTCAGTAGTCTCTTTTGCTTTACCAGAATTCTTAGCAATAGAAAGTAGAATGAATACTGTTTTTAAGTTCTACCTCTTTGCCTGGATTTCAGCATATTTATATATATCTCTAAAATTTAATTCAAATAAAAAATGGAAGAATATTATTGTAAATATTTTATTAATTTTATCTTTAATTTATCCGATCGCTGCAACCCCTGTAAGGTACCATGGGTTTGAGAACACTTTAGACGGTATGTACTTTCTAAAATACTACGGAGAGTATGAAGCTGTAAAATGGCTTCAGGGTAAAGATGGAATAATAATAGAGGAAGGGTGTTCAAAGATCTTATGCGGTTACAGCTACGCTGGAAGAGTAGCAGCTTTTACTGGAAATCCGGCTGTAGTTGCTTGGACAAATCATGAATTTTCTTGGCGTAGAAATCTTGAAGTTTTAATCGAAAGATCGAAAGACGTTGAAAGCTTTTACAGAGCAGAAAATTGTGAAGATATGTACAAAATTATAGAAAAATATAATATAAAATATATTTTTGTTGGAGTTGAAGAAATAAAAACCTTCGATGTAGATCCAAAGAAGTTTGAAAATTGCTTTGAAGTAGTTTTTAAACATGGAAACGCTGTAATTTTTACAAAAAATAGATCAGCGTAGAGGTTCGAATGGTAGAAGGTAGAAGATCTTAGCATCTTCAACCATATTCTGGATTATACAATACTCGTTTGGCTTGTGAGCCGTCCCATCTGCGGTAAACCATGCAACTGTATCTAAAAATCTTTCACTTCTTAGAACAGCTGCGCAAGTATTTCCTCCAATTCCTATGAGTCGTGGTTCTACTTTTCTAACTTCGATCAGAAGTTTTTTCAATCTATTTACTATTTCTACGTTTTCTGGAGTCTGAGGAGAGCTCGATCTGTGAACAACCTCTATATCAACCCTCTTCCCATCTCTCATCTCGTAAAACCTTCTTATGTTTTCTATGTAATCTAGAACTTCCTGTAAATCGTAGTTTGGTAAAATTCTACAATCCATGTAACTCACATCTACTCCTGGAATTGTGTTTATATTGTCTACATTCTTTTCTCTTTTTGTTGGTTCAAAAGTCGAGTATGGAAGATCGAAGAGGTAATTTCTAGCAGAAAATTTGTTGTGTAATTTTTCATCCAGATCTAATACTATCTTCATAGCTCTTCTCGACGCGTTGATGCCAAGTGGTCTACTTCCGTGCATCTGATCTCCATGTACTGTAATTTTGAGCCAAAGGACGCTCTTTTCAGCGATCTCTATAGCATCACCTTTCGGACTACTTACGTCTGGGACTAAGAACATATCATCTTTCGAAAAAATTCTTTCTTTTACAAGTTTTTTTATACCATATTCGTTTCCACTTTCTTCATCTGATACAAAAACTAATCCAAAGCTAAATTTTGGTAATTTCTTCGATTCATGAATAGCTTTTGCTGCATAGAATGAAGATACTATAGCTTGTCCATTGTCTTCAGCCCCTCTCCCATATATTTTATTCCCTTCGATGTTAGCTTTGAATGGATCGTACTTCCATAAGTTCTTGTTTCCAGCAGGTACAACGTCTAGATGAGTTATTATCCATATCGTTCTATTTAAAACTCCCTTAATTTTTGCAACTATGTTTGGTCTTACTCCATCTTTTGCCCTTTCATCTTTGTAGTCATACCTTTGGATCAGATCGAAAAAATCTAGTTTCTTCATTAGATAATCTGCTTTTTCAACTTCTCCTTCTCCTTCAAAATCAGGAGACACTGCTTTGATCTCTATGAGATCGCAGAGCATTTTTATCATATCTTTTTTATATTCATTCATATTTTTTCCCTCACCTTCTTGAGTAACTTTTCAGCCTTCTCTCTAACTTCCTCATCATAACTCTTTCTTAAAATTTCGAGCTCTGCTAAAATTCCAGCAAGTTGTCTAAATCCTTTTCCATCTTCAGCAAGTTTTTCAAGGATTCTCAATCTATGACGTCCTTTTAAATCTTTATTTAACTCTCTAACTAATTGATCAAGTATTTCAGCGATCTTTCTTCCCTCTTCTGTTAAAAAGATCGTTCTAGTTCTACCTTCTATCTTAGTTTCAACTAAGCAATTTTCTTCAAGTATTTTTATTAACCTAAAAACATAATTATATGTTGAGTTTGTTAGAGAGGATAACTGAGAAATGTACATCTTTTGGACATTATTACTATTATTAAATATTTTTAATAATACTTCAACTGCTTTTTTGTTCAGAAAGACATCGTGAATGTTCAAACTAACACCCTACTTTCAAACTGAAGAATAATATTTAACTTTCACTGATAAAATTTACAGTATTATTAATTTAATTATTAAAATTTAATATTAATATAAAATTCATAATATTTTTAAACAACTAGTTTGTTAAAAGTCATGTATAATTGTTTTCAAAAAAAAGAAAAGGATTAAAAATAACGTGATCTAATTTTTTAAGGTTTGGTGATAGCATGATAGAAGTTGAACTCGTCACAGGAAGAACTCTTGAACAAGGTGCTACAGTTGAAGAGAAGTTGACCGAAAACTACTTTTACGCAGTTAACTACATCGAACTTAACGAAGAAGATTTTGCATCTCTCAAACTTAAGGATGGAGATAGAGTAAAAGTGAAAACAAAATTTGGAGAAGTTGTAGTTTTTGCTAAAAAAGGTGATTTGCCGAAAGGAGTAGCTTTTATGCCCCTTGGACCTTATGCAAACATTGTAATTGATCCAAATACTGCAGGAACTGGAATGCCAAAGTTTAAAGGTGTAAGAGCAAAAATTGAGAAGACTGAGGAGAGAGTTTTGAGTATAAGGGAGCTTTTAGAGGTGATCTGATGAACATTGTATGTACCTTCTGCGGTAGTGTCTGCGACGATGGTATTTATGAAGAAGGGAAAGTTAAAAGGTTGTGCAAGCTTGGAAGTTCTAAATTTTCTATTGAAAATAAACAACGCTTGAAAGCTCCTTTAGTTGATGGAAAAGAAGTTAGCTATGAAGAAGCTATAGAAAAAGCTGCGGAAATACTTGTAAATGCTAAAAGGCCTTTACTTTATGGATGGGCCTCCACTGCTAATGAAGCTATAAGGTTGGGTGTTATATTAGCTGAAAAACTTGGAGGAATTTACGATCAATGTGCAAGTGTTTGCCATGCTCCAGGTGTTTTAGCTGTAATTGAAGAGGGGCTTCCTGGTGGAACTCTTGGCTCAATAAAAAATAGAGCAGAGACGATAGTATTCTGGGGAGCTAATCCAATGGAAGCCCATCCAAGGCATGGAGTTAGATACTCCATATCTGCCAAGGGTATACTTGTTAAAGATAGGAAGCATAGAAAAGTTATAGTTGTAGATGTTAGAAAAACAAAAACAGCTAAAGTAGCTGACATGTTTGTTCAAATAAATCCAGGTTCTGATTTTGCTATATTTACAGCTTTAAGATCGATATTGAATGGAAATGAAAACGCTGTTCCAAGCGAAGTCGGAGGTGTAAAGAAGGAACAGCTGATCGAATTAGCAAACATACTGAAAAATACAAAGTATGGAGCAATCTTATATGGTCTTGGAGTTTCTCAGTCGAGAGGAAGAGATAGGAACGTTGAGGCTGCAATTAAGTTAGTTCAACTCTTGAATAGATTCACAAGATGGGTAATATGGCCAATGAGAGGACATTACAACGTTGTAGGTGCTGGAGAAATCCCAGCTTGGGAAGCTGGTTATCAATACGCTATAGATTTTAGTAGAGGCTATCCAAGATTCTTCCCAAACGAATTTTCTGCAGTTGAAGTTTTAAAGAGAGGAGACTGCGACGCAGCATTAGTAGTTGCCTCAGATCCAGCTGCACACTTCCCTGCAGCAGCTGTAAAGCATTTGAAGAAGATCCCTGTAATTCAAATAGATCCTTACATTAATATGACGAGTTTGTTGGCAAAGATAATAATTCCTTCAGCAATTTATGGCCTTGAAGCTGAAGGATCAGCTTACAGGATGGATGGGGTAGTTCTGAGGTTGAAGAAAGTTGTAGATTCTCCGTACTGGACTGATGAGGATATACTTGAGTTGTTGCTTAAGAGAGTTGAAGAATTGAAGAGGTGATCTTTGTGCTTTATATAAAGAACGGAATTGTTGTTGACCCAAAGAACAAGATCAAAGCTGAAAAAATGGACATATTTATTAAAGACGGTAAAATAGTTGAAGAAAAAGATGTAAAAAAGAGTGAATGTAAAGTTATTGACGCCAGTGGAAAACTTGTAGTTGCTGGAGGGGTTGAACTCCATTCTCACATTGCAGGAAGCAAGATAAACACTGGTAGAGTGATGAGACCAGAGGAGATGAGATACGTAAGATTAGTTGCTGGGAAATTTAGAGCTTGTGTTGGTAGAATTTTGATGAACGCTCCAGCTATAGGTTATGAATATGCGAAAATGGGATATACAACTGCCGTAGAACCTGCAGTTCCACCGATTGGTTCTCCACACACGCACGAGGAGTTGGACTCGATTCCAATGTTAGATAAATTAGCTTTACCAGTTTTTGGAAACTGGCACCTTGTTTTAAAATTTGTTGCCGAAAAAAACATCGAAAAGTTAAAAGCATTTATAGCCTGGGCACTTGAAAGGACGAAAGGTTTTGGAGTTAAAGTAGTGAATCCTGGAGGAGTAGAAGCTTGGATGTATGGAGGAAACATGAAAAGTTTAGACGATAAAGTTCCAGGCTTTGGAGTTACTCCAAGAGAAATAATACTTTCTCTAGTTGAAGCTAATGAAAAACTTAAGCTACCTCATTCTGTTCATCTGCATTGCAACAATCTGGGAATTCCAGGAAACTATACAACTACAGTAGAAAGTATAAAATTGGCTTCAAAGTTCAGCAATGATAAGAGACAAGTTTTACATATCACACATGTTCAATTCAATGCGTACGCTGGAGACAGTTGGAGAAACGTTGCTAGTGGAGCTGCAGAGATAGCGAAAGCAGTTAATTCTGAAAACGTTACGATAGATATGGGACAAGCTATATTTGGGCCAGCGACGGCTATGACTGGAGATGCCCCATTCCAGTTTACGCTCCACAAATTACTAGGAGCAAGGTGGAGTAACAAAGATAGTGAAGTTGAAAGCGGAGCTGGAATAGTTCCGATTGCTTATCTTCCAAGTAATCCGGTTCATACAGTGCAGTGGGCTATAGGATTAGAGCTAGGATTGCTTTGCGATAGTAACAAAGTTGTAATTGCTACTGACTATCCAAACGGTGGACCTTTTACAGAGTACGCCTACGTAATAGCTATGCTCATGAGCAAAAAGATGAGAGAAAATGAGTTGAAAAGAGTTCATCAGTACGCTCAGAAAGCAACTGTACTTCCCACAATAGAAACTGAAAGAACTTTAGAAGAAGTGATCAACATGACAAGATCTTTACCAGCCAAAATTTTAGGATTAGAAAACAAGGGTCATCTTGGTATTGGAGCAGACGCTGACGTTGCTATCTACGACATGAATCCTCTGGAAGTCGATACGAGTTCAGAGTTTGAAAAAGTTTACAAGGTATTCAAAACTGCTCTATACACGATAAAAGGTGGTGAAATTATAGTTAAAGATAAAGAACTAGTAAAAGAGGTTTGGGGAAGAACTTTCTGGATCGACGCTACGAAAAAAGTTGATCCATCACTGATCAAACAAGATCTCGAAGACTACTTCAAGTACTACACCGTAGAAATTGAAAACTACGGAGTAGATGAGGCTTGGATGAGGAATCCCCAAAGGATCAAGGTGGTTTGAATGTTGGTATTGAGACCAAAAACAAAATTCGATATTAGTGTAGAAGCTGAAATAACTCCAGAATTGGCTACAAAGAATTTAAAAGAGATAGAAAATTTTCAGATATACTGCGGAAACAGGACATTAAAACTTAAAGATCTCTTTGAAATCTCAAAGCAAGGAGATGAGAAGAAGATTTTGCTAGAGGGAGATTTCAGTAAAGTGAAGTACATAGGTTTTGGAATGGATGGCGGCGAAATCATTGTTAAAGGAAATGTAGGAACTCACTGCGGAGCTCTAATGAAAAACGGTAAAATTGTAATAGAAGGAAATGCTGATGACTGGCTAGGAGCTGAGATGAAGGGAGGAGAAATAATTGTAAAAGGAAACGCTGCAAATCTAGTAGGTAGTGCGTACTACGGAGATCTAGCAGGTATGAGTGGTGGAAAAATTTTGATTGAAGGAAATGCAGGAAATTACATAGGAGACAAGATGACTGGAGGTATTATAGAGATAAAAGGTGATGCGGGCGACTTCATAGGAACGGAAATGAGAGGTGGACAAATAATAATTCATGGCTCATGTGGATTTGTTGGATCAGACATGAGAGGGGGAGAGATAATTATCAAGGGCAACTTTGAGCTTCTACCTTCTTTCGTTGAAAAGGAAGGTTTTTGGATCGGAGACGTCAATGTGAAGGGGGAGGGGAAGATCAAAAAATTGCAGTGATATTATTAATTATTTATTTATCATATTTTTATATTTAACTATAATTTAAAGAAGAAGTGTTTTTATGTTGAAAGTTGCTCACACACCAGACCCTGACGATGCTTTCATGTTCTACGCTTTGATGAATAAAAAAGTTGATACTTGGCTTGAGTTTGAACATTTTATAGAAGATATAGAAACTTTGAACAGAAAAGCTCTCAAAGGTGTTTACGAAGTGACGGCAATTTCAGTCCATGCTTATAAGTACGCAAAAGATAAGTATAGAATTCTTTCAGCCGGTTCAAGCGTTGGCGATGGCTATGGACCGGTAGTGGTTGCGAGAGAAAAAATAGACTTGAGGGGTAAAAGGATAGCAGTCCCGGGGAAGTTGACAACAGCATATTTACTTCTAAAGATGGCCTTAGATCACTTTGAACCAGTGGAGATGAGATTTGATGAAGTTGTAAAAGCTGTTTTAGATAAAAAATGCGATGCTGCTTTAATAATTCACGATCTTCAACTTGTTTTTGAAGATCTTGGACTCTCAAAAGTTTTAGATCTTTGGGAGTGGTGGTATAAAAATTTCAAGTTACCTTTACCTTTGGGTTTGAATGTTGTAAGGAGAGATGTTGAAAGTGAAGTTCAAAAAGAATTTTTAAATTGCATGAAGGAAAGTATAAGCTACGCTTTAAAAAACGTAGAAGAAGCTTTGAATTACGCTATGCGCTTTTCTAGATTGGATAAAGAAAAGACAAAAACTTTTGTGCTCATGTATGTTAACAAGTACACTTACGAGATGCCAGAAAACGTAGTCGAAGCTTTGAAGATTATTTACAGAGAAGAGCCAGACATTCTTTATTAGACGAAAAGGATTTATTTCTGAAAAACTTCTAGGTAAAGATGAGAAGACTCGAAAGAAGATCGGCAAGAATTTTAGCTGTACTTTTAGTGTTAGTTATGCTTTCTTCTGTATTTGCTACAGCGATACCTTACATTTTTCCACAAAGAGTAGAAAAAAGAGAATTGGTTGCAGAATTCAAGGACTTTAGAGAACTTGCTTCAAGGTTGAACGCCTCCTATTACATATACTTCAACTACAGCTACTTGGAAAAGCTTTCAGATAAAGATCTGCTTAAATTGTTAATTTTTAATAAAACAGAGGAAGTTTTAGATCCTAGAATTTTTAACAGACTTGTTATCGAGCTTCCAACCGGTTTCAACGAAGTTTTGATCGTTTTCTATAGAGATGAAGATTATCCAGTTTACTTCGTTGCAAACAATGGACAAAGGATCTTTTTTGCTGGAACTGAAAGTAGAAACGTGGAAGGTTACCAAATTAAACTTTACAGAAGTATAGCTTTAGTTGATACAATAGAACCTTTCGCTTTGGGATTTTATCCATCAATTTACAAAGCTTTAAGCGATTTAAAAGAAAGAAAAAAAGTAATAGAACACCTAGATAGAATAAATGGAAGCTTTGCGTATGCCTATTTCTTAGTAGGTGAATATGCACTCGAGAGAGTAAAATCAAACAACACTTCCATCTGCGACTTCTTCTTCGAAGGTTATAGATACGAGAATGGATCTTACGAAAAGGTGTGGGCGATCAATTTTGTTCAAAACTTCTTCTTTGTTGAAAGTGAAGATTACTACGTAGAGATGTTCGAAGATGGATTTGGAATAGCTGTGGTGAGAGATAAAGATTTTGAGAAACTTTTGGAATTTCAGCCGGAGATAAGAGGTATAGTAATAGTAACACAATAAAATATTATTATTTTATTTTTATTATTTTAAACTTTAATTGTAAGAATAAGTTTTAATAAGAATAAGTTTTTAAATTTTGAATCTACATTTCCTAAATGATCGTTGAGAAGGGTAAAACTATTGTAGCGAAGGGGAAAATTAAAATTGCAGGAAATGCAGAGGTCTTGGGAGCTAAGAGATTTGATTTTGAAGTAGAAAAGTTTGTTCCAATATACTGTATTGAAGATTGCGATGTCGTCGTTGATGGTGAATATATGACTCTAGAAGGGAACACCATACCAGAGTCTTGGGAGAAGTTAGCTAAGATCGATTGGGATACTATTTTTCTCTACGGCGGAATTGATAAAGGAAAAAGCACATTAGCAACCTTTTTGGCTAACAGAGTTGGCGGAGCTTTTGTGGTAGATCTGGACATAGGTCAATCTGACATAGCACATCCAGGAGCCATGGGATATGGTTATGCTAAAAACGTGGTAACTCTCTCAGAAGTAAAGATGGAAAACGGAATATTTGTAGGCTGCACATCCCCAAGTTATAGAGAAGTTAAATGTTTAAAAGCAGTTACCAAAATTTGGAAAGAAGTTTCAAAGCTAGAAGGTAAAAAAATAGTCGATACTACTGGATGGATAAAGGGAAGAAGAGCTAAAGACTACAAGCTAGCAAAACTTGAGATAATAAATCCTGACATCGTCGTATCTTTTGAGGGAAAACCAGATTTTCTCGAAAACTACGAAGTTTTTGAAGTGGAAAATAAATTGGTCATTCCAAGGAGTAGAGAACAGAGAGCTGCTATCAGAGCTAGAAACTACAACAAATGGCTTAAAGGATCTAAAAGGATCAAAATAGACTTTTCACTTCCAGGAAAAGAAATACCGAAAGATTTTCTTTCCGATGTGCTTGGAAAAGATATTGAATTTGTTAGGAAGGGAGAAGATTTCTTGCTAATATGTTTGAAAAATGAGGAGGACTTTGATCCAGTAATAGTACGTGGAATTAAGGAGCTTTACGAAGTAGATGAGGTGTGTTTCCTGTCTAAAAACGATCTGAAAGGGATAGTTGTAGGGCTCTACAAGAATAAAAAGTATCTAGGTATAGGTTTGCTGAGTCTTGAAAACGATCAATGGATCTTAGAAACACCTTTGAACGATTTCGACAAGATTGAACTTGGAGAAATAAGGTTTGATGGTGAAAGAGAGTACGTAATTAGGTTACCAGTTTAGTATGGAAGTTTTGGAAATAAGAACTACGAAAAGAGTAGAAGTTGTAGACATAACAGATAAAGTTGAAAAGTTAGCAGGAGGAGAGGCAGTTCTAGTCTACACACCACACACAACGACAGCTATAGTTTTAAATGAAGCAGAGAGCGGGCTTTTGAAAGATCTTTTGAATTTCCTTGAAAAACTTGTTCCGAGTGGCGAATATTATGAACACAACAGAATAGATGACAATGCAGATGCACACATAAGAGCATCAATTTTAGGCAACTCTGTACTAATTCCAGTTTTCAACGGTAAACTAGCTTTAGGAACTTGGCAAAGGATCCTTTTTCTCGAGTTCGACGGGCCCAGGAGTAGAAAAATTTTTATTAAAAAATTATGAAAGATAGGAGAGATCACTACTACTGGCAGGCGAAAAAGCTTGGCTACAGAAGTAGAGCGGCTTTCAAGCTTATTCAGATGAACGAAAAGTTCAATTTAATAAAAAAAGGTGATTGGGTATTAGATCTAGGATCATCTCCAGGTGGCTGGAGTCAGGTTGCAGTTGAACTTGGAGCAAACGTTGTAGCAGTTGATATAAACCCGATGAAACCTTTGGAGAATGTCCATTTCATACTTGGAGATATAACTAAAGCTGAAACTTTAGAAAGGATAAAAAGTTTTAGAGAAAAGTTCGACTTAGTTATGAGTGATGCGTCCCCAAAAATTACTGGAGTTTGGACGATCGATCACTTAAAATCTGTAGAACTTGCAAGAGCTAGCTTTTCGATTGCAAAAGAGGTGCTGAAAGTTGGAGGAAACTTCGTTGTAAAAGTGTTTCAAGGTGAGGAAATTCAGAAATTCTTCAACGAAATAAAAGATTATTTCCACTTTAAAAAATTTCACAGCCCAAAAGCGTCGAGAAAGCAGAGCGCTGAAATATATTTCATTGGAAAAGGGTTTAAATTGATTAGCTAGCTTTTTTCTCTCTAAGAAGTTTATTTATATCGTTCAAAAGCTCTTCATCGCTTTTTCCTGTAGGATCTATTCCCAACTCTCTTGCAATTTTTTCAATTTTCTCTCTTTTAATTTGTTGCTGTTTTTCGAGTTGTTTTTCTAGTTCTCTAAGTTCAATTTCTGACTCTCTTTGGGCTTTTCTAAATTCGGCAACACTTCTACCTAAACTCCTTGCTACTTCTGGTAACTTGCTTGCTCCAAAAAGTATCAAGATTATGAGCAATATTACTAACCACTCTTGCGGTCCAGGAAGCATGAAAAAAGTTCTTTAACTCTTATAAAAATTTTACCGAAAAAATTTACAAAGCGACCAACAATTTCAGGTGATGAGAACTGTTCGAATATTTGATACTACATTACGTGACGGAGAACAAACGCCCGGAGTATCTTTACCTGTTAACTACAAGATTCAAATTGCAAAACAGTTAGACAAACTCGGTGTAGATATCATAGAAGCCGGTTTTCCAGCCACTTCAAAGGGAGAATTTGAAGCTGTGAAAGAGATCGCAAATTTGGGATTGAATGCAGAAATATGCGGATTAGCGAGAGTTGTTAAGGAAGATATAGATCTAGCGATCAAAACTGACGTTGACATGGTCCACATCTTCGTTCCAACTTCGAGGATACAGGTTGAACATACAATAATGAAGGATCGTGAAGAGATTATTAATATAGCGGTTAAATTTGTAGACTACATAAAGTCTTATGGTGTTAAATGCATGTTTTCTGCTATGGATGCTACGAGGACAGAAGTTGAGTATCTAAAAAGAATATACAAGGCAGTTGAAGAAGCTAAAGTTGATATAATAAATGTTCCAGACACAGTCGGAGTCTCTACACCATTTAAATTTTACGATTTGATAAAGCAAATAAAAGAGCATTTAAAAGTTCCAGTTGACGTTCACTGTCACAACGATTTTGGATTGGCTGTAGCTAATTCATTTGCAGCAGTTTTAGCTGGAGCAGATGAAGTTCAAGTCACCGTAAATGGGATCGGTGAGAGAGCTGGTAACGCAGATCTTTCACAAGTTGTAATGATATTGCACGCAATAGAAGGTATAAAGACGAACATAAAAACTGAACATCTTTACGAAACATCGAAATTGGTAGAGAGGCTTACAGGTATTAAAATGCCCCCAAACACACCTATAATTGGAGAAAATGCATTCAGCCATGAAAGCGGAATACATGCTCACGGAGTGATCAGAGATTCAAGAACTTTTGAACCAGGAATATTAACTCCTGAAATGGTTGGACATAGGAGGAGGATAGTTGTAGGGAAGCACGCTGGAAGACATCAAATAAAGAAAATCTTGGAAGATGCAGGTTATTCTATAGACGATGAGAAGTTGAACAGGATCTTTGAAAAGGTCAAAGAACTCGGCGATAAAGGAAAAAAAGTTACAGATCTTGATCTTTTTACGATTGCTGAAGTTGTTCTGGGGGAACTGAAGAAAGATGAGAGAGTTTTGACTGTAGAAGAAGTTACTGTAATTACTGGGAATAGGATAACTCCTACAGCGGTTGTAAATGCAATAATCAATGGAGAGAAGAAGATTACATCTGCAATCGGGGTTGGGCCAGTTGACGCATCTTTAAAAGCTGTAGCATCTTTACTTGGTAAGTCTATAAAAATCGTTGATTTCAAGCTAGATGCCGTTAGTGGAGGAAGTGATGCGATTGCTGAAGTTTACGTTACAGTTGAAGATGAAAGTGGAAGAGTTTTCACAGCTAGAGGTGCATCGCAAGATATAGTTATGGCATCCGTGGAAGCTTTAGTAAATGCTATAAATTACTTGATGATGATCAGGAAATGATGATCGTACATCCGATAGATTACAGGTATGGAACAAAGGAGATGAAGAGAATTTGGAGTGAAGACAGTAAAATTAGAAGGATGATCTGGGTAGAGATAGCTTTACTTAAAGCTTTGGCAAAAAAAGGTTATTTGAGTTATGAAGAAGTAAAAAAAGTTAAAGATGCTGCAAAAAAAATTAAACCACAAAGAGTTAAAGAAATAGAAGCTGAAATAAAGCATGATATAATGGCTTTAGTTAAAGCGATCAGCGAGGTAAGTGGATGTAAATGGGTTCACTTCGGTGCAACTTCAAACGATATAATAGACACTGCAACTGCAACTCAACTTAGAGACTCTTTGCAAGTAATCGAAACAAAGCTGAAAAAAATGATCAAAATCCTCTGTGAAAAAGCGTTGGAATACAAAGATGTTGTTTGTTTAGGAAGAACTCATGGACAAGCTGCTTTACCAACTACTTATGGATTCAGATTTGCTCTTTGGGCGTATGAGTTCTCAAGGCACTTGGAAAGGCTAAAAGAGATGAAGAAAAGGATTTTAATAGGTAAGATGAGTGGAGCAGTTGGAACTCAAGCTGCTTTCGGAGAAGATGGATTCGAGATAGAAGAGGAAGTTATGAGACTTCTAAATTTAAAACCTGCAATGATTTCGAGTCAAATAGTTCCGAGAGATGCTTATTGTGAATATATAGAATTCCTATCAAATCTGGCAACTTCTTTGGAAAAAGTAGCAACAAACATAAGGATACTTCAAAGATCGGAAGTTGGAGAAGTTTTCGAATTCTTTGGGGAAAAACAAGTTGGTAGTTCGACGATGCCACACAAGAGGAATCCAATAGATAGTGAAAACATATGTGGACTTGCGAGAGTTGTTAGAGGTTTTGTTGAGCCCCAGCATCAATCTGCAATACTTTGGGAGGAGAGAGATCTTACAAATTCTTCAGCTGAACGCATAACTTTAGTTGAGGCTACGGTTTTAGCTGATCATATTTTAACTAAGGCTATAGATGTTTTATCAAAAATAAAAATAGACATTGAAAATGTAAGAAGGAATTTGGATGCTCAAAGGGGTTTGAACTTGAGCGAGGCTGTGATGGTTGAACTTACAAAGAAAGGAATAGATAGACAAGAGGCGCATGAAATAGTTAGAAGAGCATCCATGAGAGCTTACGTTAACAAGACTACTTTGCTTGAAGAGTTGTTAAAAGAAAAAGAAGTATTCAAAAAGATGAGTAAGGATGAACTTGAAGAAATATTGAAGCCGGAAAACTACATAGGAAATGCAGTTGAAAGAGTTGAAAGAGTTGTGAGGTATCTACTTGAAAGTCAAGTTCACGATCGGAGAAGTTGAATGCATCGCTGAACTTGACGAGAAGCTTGAAACAGTTTTAGAAATTAAAAAAGCTTTACCGATAAAAAGTTATGCAAATAGATGGGGAGATGAAGTTTACTTTGAAACAAGTTTAGATTTTGAAAAAGAGGAGAATTCTAAAGACGTAGTTGAAATTGGAGATGTAGCTTTTTGGATACCTGGAAAAGCTATCTGCATATTTTTTGGAAAAACTCCAATAAGTGATGAAAAAATAAGACCAGCAAGTGCTGTAAATGTTATAGGGAGAGTTGTTAGCGGGCTTGAAAATTTAAAAAAGGTTAAAGATGGAGATCAAGTTTTTTTGAATCTCTTGTAAGCTAAAAACAGGACAGTTAGGGCTAAAAAGATCTCAAAACCAGGGATCTCTTTGATCTCTTTTTTAATTTGATCAACTTTCGTCTGTTGTTTTGGAACGTAAGTTGCTTGGACTATTTCAGCTTCACCATGTCCCTTCGTCATAACAGTTAGAAGTTTAGCCAACCTCTCCGACATCTTGTAGTACATGAATTTTATGTAGATGTTTTCTAGATTTTCTGCATATTCAAAGTAAGCTGCAGGTAGTATCGGAGTTATTACGCTTTCAGCTTCTCCTATTGCACTTTTAGCTCTCTCTCTTGTAAAATTCATCTTTTCATATATATCTCTCTCTATAGACAAGGATGAGCTGACTATTGAATCTATTGCAGAAAAAGCTGCTCCAGCGTACATGCCTTCTGAAAACAAATTTCTTGCAACTCTAAATGAATCTACTGCCATGGAAAGAAAATTTCCAGATCCACCAAGGGATTGGGCGTAAACGATCATGGAAGCTGCTTGAGTTATGTAAAATTCAGCTCTTTTCCTTAATTCGTCTTTATTGATCTCGTAATCTCCTTTTAGAACGTTAAGTAAAGACAACCAAACTTTTGCACTTTCAACTCTCTCTTTTGCAAAGGCTAAATTGTACAAAGCTTCGTTATCGTTTCTAGCATTTTGAGCTTTATAGAGTAACAATTCAGCTTCTCCAATTCTTTCTTCAGCAGCAGCTATTATCTGTAAAGAATTTATTCCCAACTTTGCGGCTTTGAGATATTCTTTCAAAGAATTTATCTCTTCTCTGATCAACTCAACTTCTCTATCGAACTGTTGAGCATTAAGTATCTTTTCCAGATACTCCTGATACCTAGCCTGCACTAGAGCTTGGAAGTACTTACTTGTAGCAGTGTAGTAGTTTCCTTTGAGATAATCTTCTTCAGCCTGTTTTATTAAGTTTAAAGCCTGAGGGGATTTTATATTTTCTGTTCTCTTCCTCATCTCTTCTGCGAGTTTCTTTAGAATTTCTGAATAATCGTAGGTTGTTAAGTAAACTTCTTTTTGTCTTATTTCGAATCCTGAATAAAATTTTAGTGCATCGTTTATTGTATAAACTTCGTAAACTTCTACACCGATTTGCTTTCCAAACTCAACAAGGTCTACTTGTTTGTAAACTTTTGAAATGACATTTACAATACCTACTCTCCTGACAACAGTCTCTTCAACGTACGAAATTCTCTGACCTTCAGGGATCAGGAAAATTTTTCCTCCACTATATGCTGCAGCTTCAAGTTTTTGCTTTAATCCACCGACAGGTCCTACAAAGCCGTCCGGATATATTGTTCCAGTCATAAAAACGTCGTTTCTTAGCGTTAAATTCTTTAGAGCTGCTATCGTTGCAACTGTCATCACAGCTCCTGCAGAGGGGCCGCCGACTATTGGTGCATCTGCTTGGATTTCGTAGAAAAAGTTGTAATCCATAAAATCTATTCCAAGTAGATCGCAAGCAGTAACTGCAGCTAATCTAGCACTGCCTTGCATATCTATTTCTGTCATTGGTCCAGTTGCGACAAACACTTTTCCAGTTCCTTTACTTACTGTAACAGTTATATCTATCGTAACTCCTTTACTACCATCACTGGTAACTGCTACAGCTTTAACTGTAACACTGTTTCCTTCCAAAGCTAGTGCTGAATTTATCAGCAGTAACAATAAAATCAAGGTTAGTTTTTTACACACAAAAGGACACTTTTGGAATTTAAAAAGTTTGTGTCAAGTAGGAACTTTTTAACTCCTTTAACCTTTTCTCTCCCTCTTTAACTACAAAATCGATAAATTTATGCATAAAAATTCTACTAATTGCTGGCATTTTTGCTAAATATTCTTTAGCTAACACCTTAAGCCATTTTACATCATGTTCCCAGCATTCTATCATCAAATTCCAATGGTATGGCTTCATATCATCACTTGAAAACGATTTTTGACCACTTAAACCTGCTATTGGAACGAAGAACAGTGGAACTATTAAACTCTTGTAATCTTTCAACCTGTCGAGAAGTTCTAAGGTTTTCAAAACATCATCTTCAGTTTCACTTGGAAATCCTATTATGAGTGTAGCACATGGAAGCCAATTGTTGTCTGAACAAATTCCAAAGCTTTGCTCAACAACATCGCACCAATCTTCAGCTTTAAATGGTAAAACTTTCCCATGCATATATTCTTTCACAATTTTTGGACTTCCAGTTTCTATTCCAGTTTGTCCAGCAAGCCACGGTTGTATTTTGTTTGGAATCCCTAAGATTGTAGATATTTCACTTACAACTCCTTCTGCAGAAGCTACTGAAGCTAGAGAGAAGTGGCTTATTCCAACTTTACAATACTTCGAAACTTCTGAAAACAGTTCTAATACAGCTTTTTCATTTATTTTGAATCGATCAGCTTTATATCTCAGAACGTCTTCAGCGTGAAGTGTTACAAGTTTGTTCACTTTGGCGTTTATTTTCACTTCCTCCACTATATCTTCTATGGGCCTACTTCTAAGTTTTTGAAGTGTTGGTTGACAAAATTTACATCCCCTTCCACAACCTCTTGCAATCTCTACTAACCCACCTATAGTAGCCCCTTTTATAATTGGAATTCTTTCTACTGCACCTCCATAAAAGATCCCCTTAAGATCTTCTCCGTTCAGAATTCTCTTGAAAAGCTCTGGAACTAGATCTTCTCCTTCTCCAACAACAACTAAATCTATTCCAAATTCGTCCATAACTTTTTTTTCTGCAAGTTGCCAGGCTCCAGCCCCTCCAACTACTATCTTTGCACTGCTTTTCTCTTTAATTTTTTCGACAAGTTCTCTAAAGCAAAAAACATTGTAGGATTCTTCTTTTATAAGTCCATTTTTACCAGAAAAAGTGGTCGACGCAGGACCTAAGCCGAGGGGATCGTTTGTCGTTATTCCAACAATTTTTGTATTTTTCAAATATTTTTCTATTTTATCTGGTGGAATTACTGCTACATTGAATCCCTTTTCTAACAGAGCAGCTTCTATTTTTCTAGTTCCGTATGGAGCTATTACAGCTTTTCCATTTTCAGTTTTGACAGGTGGACATATAAATTTAAAGAACATCTTTGGAGGGATCAGGTTTTTAGGAGCACAAGCCATGAAGCCTAGAAACAGTGCTCCATGATAGTTACTCATTAAACACCTTTCCGCGGTAAGAATAATTTCCATGTAACCTATGAATTTTTCACTGCATATATACGTTTCGAAAAAGTATTTATAGTTCCAAAACGAAGTTTGACCAATGCTAGAGAAGATAGCTGAGGTAATTGAAAAATTTCGTTTAAAACCTTCAGACCTTAAGATCTACTACTTATTGGTTGGAAAGCATATGAGTGCCAGTGAGATAGCTAAAGAGTTAAAACTTTCTTCCAGATTTGTTAGAGAGAGGTTGAAAGATCTTTACAGCAAAGGGATATTGAAGAGAACGATTATAGTGAAAGGATGGATAGGTTATGTTTATACTGCAGAAGATCCTCAGATCGTTTTGAAAAAGATAAAAAATCAGATTTTAAGTGAACTTTCAAAACTAGAAAATTAATTCTTATTTTTATTTAAAATAAGTAATATTAAAAAGATTTATTTACCAGTTTCAACCCTAGTTGATGAAAGCTTCAGAAATAATGAATCCAAATGTAAAATTCGCTACTCTTCCAGGTACAAGAGAGAGGGTCTTGCAGCTTTTCAAGGAACATGGAATTTCTGCTGTTCCAGTGGTTAAAGATGGTAAAGTTGTTGGTATAGTGACAAGAAAAGATATATTAAGGAAAATTGATGAAAGACAGCTAGCCCTCCTTATGACTCCGAATCCTGTTTGTGTTGAAGAAAACACTCCTTTAAAAGATGTAGTTAAAGTTCTTACAACTACACCTTTTAGAAGGTTACCCGTCGTTAAAAAGGGTGAACTTGTTGGAATAATAACTGTTATGGACATAATAAAAAAGATTGCAGAAATGAACATTGAAAAACCTATAAGAGACTACATCACACCTTCTATAGTTTGCGTTTGGGAAATGACTCCTTTAAACGTTGTTGGAGAAATAATGCGTCTAAGTAATTCAGAGTTGTGCGGTGTTTTGGATGATGAAGATAGATTGGTTGGAATAGTAGATGAAAAAATAATGCTTACAGAAACTTTGATCGAAGAGTTCATTGAACAAACTAAGTACTCTTCATCCAGCAATACAGATGATGAGTGGAGCTGGGATGGCCTTAGAGATCACTTCGTCAAATACTTTGAAGTGAGCGTAGTTAAGTTGCCGAAAGAACCTGTAAAGAACTTCATGAAAAAGCCTGAATTTGTTTATCCTCAAACTTCTGTCTCTAAGTGTGCTAAAAAGATGATCGCAAACGATCTAGATCACGTCCCAGTCTTAGATTCTTTGAACAGAGTTGCAGGACTTGTGAAAGACAAGGATTTAATTAAAGTTCTTTTGGAAGTATAGAAGTGACAATCTTTAAAACTTCTTTTTTAACTTCTTCTACAGGCCTTGAGGCATCGACTATCTTTATGTTGTCATCTTTCAACTTCAAAAATTCTTCTCTAACTTTTTTTAAATACTCTTTATCTTCAAAGACACTTCTACTTTCTTTTCTGCTCAGAGCAGTTTCAACATCTAGATCTAAAAGTATAACCAGATCAGGCTTTGGAGCAATTTTCTCATTTTCTCTCTTTATAATTTCGGCGTTCAATCCTCTAGCTGCTTGGTATGCTATGTTTGAGTAGTAGTAGCGATCCATGATCACTATTTTTCCACTACTCAAAGCTGGAATTATGTTCTTTTGAACATCTATCGATCTATCTTTCAGAAACAACTCAAGTTCTTTTTCAGCATCTAACCTTTCTTTCATCGATCTTAGAATCTTCCCGTATTCACTGTCACTCGGTTCTTTAAAAGTTACAACGTCATAACTCAACTTTTTCAACTCTTCAGCCAGAAACTTGACAATTGTACTTTTACCAGCACCATCTATCCCTTCAACCGCTATCAACACAGTTGTGTAGTTAATGAACTTTTAATTTTTTCTAGCAACTTTTTTTAGCAAAGATCTATGCTTTTTTTATGAGATGCTTTATACTTTACGCTTCGAGCAAGGATGCAAATTTCTACTACATGACACGCTTTAAAACTACAGACCCTTGCATATACTTGCTTTGTGAAGATAAAACGGAACTCTTGATCGTTCCAAAGATGGAACTTAGGAGAGCTGAAAGAGAAAGTAAGGTTAAAGAGTTAGCATCTTTTGAGGATCTTGGATACAAGGAATTTATAAAGAAATTAGATCCTAAGGAAGCAGTTTTACAGGTTTTGATAAGAATTTTGAATGAGTGCAAAGTCAAGGAAGTTGTAGTTCCAGAAAATTTTCCAGCTTATTATGCTTTCAAACTTTCGGAAAATTTCAAGATCGTGTTCGATAACCCTGTGAAAAAGAGGAGAGTTATAAAGTCTATATCAGAAATAAATGAAATTGAAAAAGTTGCTAGAAAGATTTTAGAAACTTTTGATTGGCTTTTGAAGAACTTCAAATTCAATAGGTGTGAGGAAGTTAGAAGAACTGTTGAAATGAAACTTTATGAGATGGGATGTTTAGCTGAAGGTACTATAGCATCTTCTGGAAAAATATCTTCAGATCCACATGAAATTGGTAGAGGGAAAATAGAAGACCACTTAGTTTTAGACATCTTTCCAAAAAGCTTAGAAAGTCTTTACTATGCAGATTTCACCAGAACTATATTTTTAAACAAAAATTTGGAATTAGAAGAGATGTTCGATGCTGTTTTAGATGCACAGAGTGAAGCTCTATCTATGATCAAAGATGGAGTTAATGCTAGAGACGTCCATGAAATGGTGAAATGCAAGCTTGAAGAGAGAGGTTTCAAAACTGATAAAGGAGAAGGGTTCATACATTCAACTGGCCACGGTGTTGGACTTGAAATTCATGAGGAGCCAAGAATTTCAGAGCAAAATTATACTTTGAGAAGTGGAATGGTTGTAACTGTAGAACCAGGTCTCTATTACAGGGAAGTTGGTGGTGTAAGGGTTGAAGATTTGATTGTGATCACTAAAGATGGCTGCAAAATTTTGACGGATTATGAAAAAAAGATCAAACTTTTTTAGGCTTTATGTATTCTTTTGGTGCTGAATCTATGTTTTCTAAATATTTTCTTAGAACTTTTGGGATCTCGACTATTCCATCTTCAAGTTGAAAGTTCTCTATTATAGCAGTTATGGCTCTAGTAGTTGCTATTGCTGTTGAATTCAAAGTATGAACAAAACCTTTGCTTGGATAACCTTTCTTTTCAGCGTACCTTATGTTCAACCTATAACTTTGCCAATCGGTACAGTTGCTGCAGGAGACCATTTCTCTATATCTAGCCTGAGCCGGCATCCATGCTTCTAAATCGTATTTCTTTGAAGCTACAACTCCTAGATCTCCACTGCAAACATTTACAATTCTGTAAGGAATTCTAAGCTTTTGCCACATTTCTTCTACATTTTCTATAAGTTTTTCGTGCCAACTCCAGCTATTTTCTGGTAAACAAAAGATGAATTGCTCAACTTTGTTGAAATGATGAACTCTAAATATTCCTTTTGTATCTTTTCCATGAGCTCCAGCTTCTTTTCTAAAGCAAGGACTTACTCCTGCATAAAGTATAGGAAGTTCGTTTTCTTCAAGAACTTCGTTCATGTATATCGCAGCGATGCTGTGCTCACTTGTAGCTATTAGGTAAAGATCTTCACCCTCTATTTTGTACAAAACTTCTTCAAAATCTGAAAAAGTTGTTACACCTTCATAAGCTTCTCTTTTTAGCATGTAAGGTGGTACAACAACTTTAAATCCTTTTTTAGTTAAGAAATCTAAAGCAAAAAGTGTTAGAGCAAAGTCCAGCCATACTAGATCGTCAAAAAGATAGTAAAACCTTGATCCTGCAACTTTTCCAGCTCTAGCTGTATCTGCCCAACCAAAGATCTCTACAGCATCTGCATGAGCTAATGGCATAACGTCGACGACTTCGTATTCAGCGTTACCCTTCGTCATCTTTAAGAATTTGTCTAGATGTTCAAAGTAAACTTTAGCTTTTCCCCAATACTTAATTGGAACGTTGTCATCTTCGCTCTTTCCTATAGGAACACTTTCGTGGATTATGTTTGGAATACTTAAAAGAGTTTTTTCTAATTCTTTTTCAATATCTTTAAGTTCTTTTTCAACTCTTTCAACTTCTTCAGATAACTTCTTCGCCTCTTCTATCGCTTTAATTTTTTCGTCTCCATTTAAATTTTTTATTATAGTTGAAAGTTCTCTTCTCTTTTTTCTGAGTTTATTAACTTCTTTTAGTTTTTCTCTCCAATATCTGTCTAAATTTACAGCTTTTTCGACAATTTCAATATTTTCTCCTCTTCTTCTTTGTGATTCAATTAGAATTCTAGGATCTTCTCTCAAAGCTTTTAATATGCTCCACACAGAGAAAGATTCTTCTATGCTATATTAACTTTCCGAAAAGTATTGAAAAGTAAACAATTCCCAAAGTAAAGCTCGCAATTTTGTACATGATTCTAGCAAGAGCTCTACTCGGTTTTAGAGCAAACTTTACAGCTTTGTAAAGAAACATCAAAATTGCCAAGATAGAGACCAAGAGAGCAAATACGTTCAATGGTAAAACGTAGTATAAAATGATGATAACGAAGAGCATAGATGCTATTGAGGTCACGATCACCCAAGAAGCAACATCCATTCCAACAACCAATGGTAGCATCGGAATTCCAGCTTTCCTGTAATCTTCCTCGTAGTAAATACTTATGTACCATATGTGTGAAGGTATCCAGAGAAAAACTATTAAAGCTAGAAGTATTCCAGCTAAACTAAATGTATCAACTGCTACCCATCCTGCTAAAGCTGGCATTGCTCCAGCAATTCCGCCGAGAAGTATTGATAAACTACTTCTACGTTTCAATAAAATCGTATATATAGGTATATCGAAGATAAAGCCTAAAAAAAGTACTATGAGGAGTTCTAAGTCGACCAATAAGGAGATCAGAAGACCGATTGAGAGAAGTGTTGAGCCGTAAACTAAGCAATGAT
Source organism: Archaeoglobaceae archaeon (assembly GCA_025058735.1). Classification (GTDB taxonomy): domain Archaea; phylum Halobacteriota; class Archaeoglobi; order Archaeoglobales; family Archaeoglobaceae; genus WYZ-LMO2. The sequence continues at coordinate 56,149 of JANXDX010000004.1, forward strand.
TAGGTTTGAGCCGACCAGAAGGTACTGGTCTTTTCCTCGTTCTCTGCATAATCATGTCCACATCTTTGTCAAAAAACATGTTTAAAGCCGTAGTTCCTGCTATTGCTAAAAAGGTTGCGAAGAAAGATTTGAAAAGAATGAAATTGAAACCTCCACCGGCGACAAAGTAAGCTATTAAGAACGTTACCATGAGAAGAAACGTTTGTTTAGGCTTTATAGCATCGATCAAAGCTTTCACTATCACATCAAAAGCTATTTCTTTAGGAAATAAAATCTTTTTGAAAAGAAAAACAGTTGACTAAAAATTGAAAATTTGCTCGTTCGATTGAAGATAAAAATTATATAATAATTATAACTTAATAGTATCAATAAACTTAAGCCTTTTCGGTATCGGTGGATGAGTTGACAGAAATTCTTCGATCGCTGAAACTTTAGCACTTTTTATCCTTTCTATGTCACCTCTAGTTAATGGATTTGCTGCGGCGTTTGCGAAAGCATATATGAAGAGTGTTCTAAACTTGTTGTCAGCTATTACATCGTGCATCTGTGGATAGCGATGATAGAAGAGGAATATCTTTGCTAAACTTCTCTGCATAGCCTCTTTACCTGCAGCAAAGGTTCCTTCAAAGTCAGCATAATATTCTCTCAACCTGCTGAAAGCCAAAACCAGTATTTGAACTATGAAAGATATCACTACTGCAGCAAGTCCAACAGCAGCTAGTTGTAAACCTCTTCTTTCATCGTGCATAGCAGCGTGTATCAAAGCGTAGCCTAGGTAGAAGATTATCGACGGAAGTAGACCGAAGAACAACATCACTAAGTTATCTCTATGCTTGTGATGGCCTATCTCATGCCCTACAACTGCTTCAAGCTCTTCCTTAGTAAGCATCCTCATCAGAGAATCTGAAACTGCAACGTATTTTCCAGTTAAAAAGTTTCCGTATGCAAAGGCATTTGGTGGAGAACTTACTACTACTGCTTTTGGTGGCTTTACTTTCAATCTTTGTGCTACGCTGTTCACTACTGCTTGAAGTTCTTCGCTCGATTTAGCTCCAAAGCTCAAGTTTATCATGTATGGTGAAACTAAGTATATCAGAAGGTTTACTATTACGAGGAAAATTAGAAGTCCTATGAAGCTTATGACTACTCCTGCAAAAGACAATATCAAGTAGATGACAGATGCAGATATAGCTAGTATAAGTATGGCTAGCAGTACCATAGAAACGTGCAGCGAAAACCTGCCAGATACTTTGTTCGCTACCTTTGGCGCTATCAGAGTTGCCAATGCGAACATTAGAAGGTATCCTGCGATCGCTAGTATCCAATATATCGGATCAAATATCAGGAACATGTATCTAGTTACAGCCCCAAGTTAAAAAATTTTCTAATCCCAAGTTATTAAAACTTCCTCTATTCTAAAATCGGGTTTTACAGCTGAGTTTTCAATTTCAGTTTTATATCCGCTCTTAAACATCAAAAGTCCTGTGTAAGCTATCATAGCTCCATTGTCCCCCATGAACTCCTTTGGTGGGGCAAAAAACTTTGCTTTTCTATCTTCACACATTAACTTGAGCATTTCTTGTAACCTTTCATTAGCTCCAACGCCACCTACTAACAATACTTCGTCTAAAGAAAGATATGCTAAAGCCCTTTCTGTAACCTCAGTTAGCATTGCAAAGGCAACTTCTTGAAAACTGTAAGAGACATCTTCAGCAGAAACGCCAGAATCGTAAAGCTTTTGTGCTGCAGTTACAAGGCCGCTGAAAGATAGATCCATACCTTTTACTACGTACGGTAAGTTGTAGAATTTTTTTCCTTTCTTCGCAAGTTCTTCGATCTTAGGCCCTCCTGGGTGTGGTAAATTCATGTGTCTTGCTAATTTATCTAAAGCGTTTCCTATTCCTATGTCCAAAGTTTCTCCAAAAACTCTGTATCTTTCACCTCTTCTAGCAATAACTTGGCTATTTCCTCCACTAACGTAGAGAGTTACTGGATTCTTTGCTTTAGTTTTCCATCTTCCAATTTCCAAGTGAGCTAGGCAGTGGTTAACTCCTACTAGTGGTACCTTGAGTTTTAAAGCTAGAAGTCTTGCTGCAGTAGCTACAACTCTTAAACATGGCCCCATTCCCGGACCTTGAGAGAAGGCAACGAGATCTATTTTATCAAATCTCTTGAAAATTTCACTCAAAATTTTAGGTATCTCTTCCGCATGATGTTGTGCAGCCTCTCTTGGATGTATTCCACCAGTTTTTGGTAAATAAGGTTTGTTTATCTGAAAAAGTACATCTTTCTCATCAACCAATGCTATACTTAAATTCCAAGCAGTCCCCTCTATTCCTAGAGCTATCATTTCTTGAACTCAGTATACCCACACTTTCCACAGGTTCTTCTATCTTTGTGCTCAGCTAAAAATATCCCCTCTCCACACCTTGGACAAAACTTTCTTTTTCTCATCACTTTTTCTCCTTTAATTTCATAAAATTTACCTACACATTCAGCTCCCTTTGACATCTCCTCCCTCCATCTTTCCAAAGTTTCTCTCGATTATGTGTTCTTCTTCGATCGAAACAAGATCATCTTTTGTATCGTAAATTTTTATATAACACTTAGCTTCTGCCTTTCCAAACTCTGTTTTTATATAGTCAACTACGATCCTGTCTACTTCAGCATTAAAAAGACCTGAAACTCTCTGTCTAACTTCGTTTCTGTTCGGAGTACTTTTGTCAAAAACAATTTTGCAAAAAATTTCTTTTCTCTTCAACAGAGGATTGTAACGTTCATTTTCAACTACAATTTCCAAAAACATCACCTCCAACTTTTTCCATCATTTTAACAAATTCGAGCATTTGAACCTTCTTCTCTTCAGTAATTTCCACTGCAACTACACCTTCTCTTGGCTGTCCATATATTAAAACAGATTTTAGTGGTAAAAGTATTATAAGTGGTATTGCAGCTAGATCTTCTTCACCTTCTACAAAAACGCAGACCCTTTTTCCATTTAAAGCGAGATCTACTGCTATTTTTAGCGTCTCCACAAGTTCTTTAGTTATAAAGCCAGCCGGATTTTTTGTATTTAGAATTTCAAATCCCTCAAGTTTTTCTAACTTGTAACGATCTCTGAGAGTTTTTCCGTCGATCACAGCTATGTCTAATTTTACTCTACACTTCAAAGCGCAACTAGTGACTACATCTCCAACAAAAGCTGCAATTTTAGCTCTTTTCAGCTCTTCTACATGTTTTAAAACATTTTCTCCATCTCTGTACAATTTTCCTTGAGGTTTGGAAAGTTCTGCTCTAAGTTTTTCTGGTAGCTTAAGCATCAATCAACCCTCAGTGCAAACTTTCCAGGAACTTTTATTCCTAACTTTTTTGCAATTTCACTTTTTTCAGGATCCAATATTATTACATAACCAAACCACTCTTTTGTAAATTCTGAACTTCCACAGTTTTTACAAATAGATGTGTCAGCGTTTATGTACTTGCATTTTTTGCATGCAAGCTCAGTCATTGAGATCCCTTCTTTACCTCCTCATCTATCCATTTCAATGCTCCAAGCCAAGGTTGTCTCATAGTCAGCCCAATCCTACTTTTTTCAGGATCTCTTTCTTTCAAGCTCAGCGATACTATTCTAGCTCTTACAAGATCTCCCTCTTCCAACGTTTTTTTAGTTTCTCTTCCAACAAATCTCCTGTTCTTCTCATCAAATACAACGTAATCATCAGTTATCTGGCTCATGTGAAGTAGAGCATCGAAAGGTCCAATCGAAACGAAGGCTCCAAATTCAACAATTTCTACAACTTCTCCTTCAACTATTTCTTGAAGAATTGGTTTAAAACATATTGCGGTAAAAACTACGTCGAAGTAAACTGCTCCATCTCCTTCAATCATTTTTCCTTCCCCGATCTCTTCAACACTTTCGATTCCTACGATCATTCCATGATCTCTATCAACTCTACCTTCAAACTGTTCCCAAAGCAGCGAATTAATTACTTCTTCAAAGTCTTCTCCTAGGCGAGATGGAGGAACGCGAACTGTATCACGCAACTTGATCCTAGCGTACATGATAAGAGAAGCTGCTAGTTGGTAATATAAATTTAACTTAAAGCACTTAAGAGCTCATCTATCGTCCCAAGGTAAAGTACATCTTTTTCTATTGCATAGATTTCAATTTTTTTAACTTTTTTTAGTATAGGTGATAGGAACTCTCTAGATAGAACGTCGCAACCAGGCATCAACTTTGAAAAAGCAGGTAAAACTAGAATTTTACTATCGGCAAAAAGATAGCATGGATAACTGTAAACTGCTCCGTGTATCTTAACTTTTACAACTGGATGCTCATGGCCCATTACTATTTTTTTGCATTCAACATCTCTATGCCCATGAACTATACAAAATCCTTGAACTTCTAACGCATCTTTTATCTCTAATCCAAACTTCGAAATTATGCTAGTTAAAAAGTTGTCGTGATTTCCTTTAACAATTTCAAGTTTTACACCAAATTCTAAAACTTTCTCAACAAATTCTCTAACATCTTCCCGCTCATATGGTAGATTTTTACCGAACTCATGCTTTAGATCGCCAGCTATCACCAGTTCAACAATTCCATATTTGTTTATAATTTTTTTAACATTTTTAACGATCTCCTTTACTTGCAACCTTGGAATAGCTATTCCCATCTCTTGCAAAGCATTTTCAATTCCAAGGTGAAGATCAGATATTACTGCTACATCTCTTATTATGCAAGCTCTTTCAGGTGTAAGTTCAACATCACCAAACACATAAAAAAGTTTAAAAAATGCAGATAACAATTTTGTGTTATTGCTACTCTTAGGTCCAACCGGAAGTGGAAAATGTAAACTGATAGGATCTGTACTACAAGACTTTGAAAAAGTAATTTGGATTTCTACAGTTGCAAGTGCTAGACTTGTGAGAAAAATGTTGAAAAAAGAAGTTTGGATAATAGACGTCCTTGGATATAGAAATGAAAAAAACGTTTTAGTTTCAAATCCAATAAGTTTAAGCGAGATCGGTGTAGCTCTATCAAAGGTAGTGGAAAACGTTGGAAAGAACTACTTACTTGTTTTCAATTCAATTTCTGGACTTTTAATGCACCATCCTCACCAAAAGGTTCTACCTTTCCTAAAAAACATCATAGCAAGGATCGATTACGACGACAGCTACGGTATCTTTACTTTAGTCAAAGGTTCTCAAAGTGTAGAAGCGGAAAACTCTATTTTAATGCTATTTCCGAACATAATTGAAATTGAAAAGAATTTAAAAATATTGAAGACGATTCATCCTTTTGAAAAGAGAGAGTTTGAATTTGAATCAGGAAAAGATTTAATCAAGAAGATACTCGAAATTTAAACATGGAGAAAGTTTACTTCACAGACGTTAGAGCTGAAGTTACAGAACCAGAAAAGTGGTTTCAACCAGAGCTGAGTGCAGTTAACAAATTGAAAAGACTCTTAGATAGTAGTGGAATTTTAGATTCAATTCTACCTGGAGATTTAGTAGCTGTGAAGACCCATTTCGGCGATCTTGGAACAACAAGAACACTTAGAAGCGTATTCATAAGAACAGTAGTAGAGAAAATTAAAGAAGTTGGCGGTAAACCTTTTGTAACTGAGACGACAGGGCTGGGTTTAACTAGGCCAAGGTGTACTGCAATAGGTAGGCTTCTGATAGCGGAAACAAATGGTTATACTCAACAAACCCTAGCTGCACCAATAGTAATTGCCGATGGTCTTTTAGGGTTCGATTTTGTTAAAACCGATGTAGATGGAAAACATCTAAAAAGTGTTTACGTTGCAAAAGCTATAGCTGAAGCTGATGTAGTTGTCTGCTGTACACACTTTAAACTTCACATGGTTGCTGGAATAGGTGGAAGCATAAAGAACGTCGGAGTTGGATGTGTAGCTAAGCCGAGCAAATTTGACATCCATGCACAGGGTTATCCTAAGATAAACGATAAGTGCATTAAATGTGATGAATGCGTAAAACTTTGTCCTGTAAAAGCTATAGAAGATTACAGAATAGTTGAAGAAAGATGTTTAAAATGTTTAGGATGTGAAGAAGTTTGTAGATACGGTGCAATAGATGTAAGTTGGCTTCCAGGAAAAATAATTTCAGAAAGGATAGCTGAATGCGCAAAAGGAGTTTTGAGTGTTAACAAAAATTTTGTTTACATAAACTTTCTCTTAGACATCTCACCTCACTGCGACTGCCATCCGTACAGTGATGTTCCAGTTGTTAGAGACGTAGGCATCTTAACATCTAAAGACTTAGTAGCGATAGATCTTGCATCTGTAGAACTCTACGAGAAGGAGTCGAAGATAGGTTTCATTCCAGACGAAAAATACTGGCCATGGACTGATCCGCATAGAATGATCGAATACGCTGAAGAACTTGGCATCGGAAAAAGGAGCTACAGGATAATTGAAATAGAATAAAAATAATTTTTAATAATTTTATTTAAAAATTAAATTTTATCTTCTGTTCTTCTTAATCTAACTTCAAAAACTGCTCCATGAGGAGCGTTATCGTAAACTTCAATCTCTCCTCCATAAATTTCTAGTAACTTTTTAACGATGTAAAGTCCAAGCCCGCTACCTTTTTTCGTAGTGAAACCTTCTTCAAAAATTTTATCTCTTAACTCGACAGGTACACCATCTCCTTTATCTTTAACTCTCAAGATCCCCCATTTATCAGTCCTTAAAACCTCTACTTCAACCCCTACTTTACCGTGGGTTACGGCGTTGTGTATTAAGTTATTTATCAAACTTTTTAGTCCCTCGTTTGCAAGGACTGTTACAGGTTCAGCTTTTACATCAACTCCATAACTTTTGGCAACATCTTTAGCATACTCGTCTAATCTAACAGCTTTAAGTTCTTCAACAGCTGTTTCAAGTTCTCTAACATCGTTTATCAAACTTTTAATATATTCAGCTTTTTCAAGAGCTTTATCTAATAGTTTGCAATCTTTCTCCTCTAAAGCAAGAACTATGACGGTTAAGGCATTTGCGATGTCATGTCTTAATATTTTGTTGAGAAGCTTCAGGTAACTGTAGCTTTGTTGAAGTTTTTCTCTCAAGTTATAGATTTCAGTTGTATCCAAAGATACTAGAATTTTTGCAGGTTTACCTTTGTAAGTTATTTCCGAACACCTTGCAGTTACCCATTTGGTTCCATATTTCGTAACTATTCTAAAGCTGCAGTCCTGTTTCTGTAACGGCGATAATTTTAGATCATCAGGATAAATTAAAGATTCGAAATTTTTTCCTATAATCTCCTCTTCTTTGTACCCTGTAACTTTTTCGGTAGTTTTGTTAGCGTAAACTATTATTCCATCTTGAATTATATAAATTGGAGCTAAACCCTCGTCTACTAAAGATCTCCAAAACTGTTCACTCTCTTTGATCTTCTCTTCATACTCCTTGGTTCTTGTAACGTCTATCCAGTTTCCTAAGATGTAAGATTCATCACCTATTTTTATTGGAGTAATGAATCCCCAGGCCCAACGAACTTCTCCACTTTTTGTTAAGTACCTAGTCTCATAAAAAGTTCTACCCTTATCAAAAACTTTTTTATGTGCTCTCCTCATCTCATCTCTATCCTCTGGATGTGCCAACTCGAATACACTTGGTAAAGAGTAGAGTTCCTCCCTACTGTACTTAGTAGCTTTTTCAACTATTTCGTTTACATACAAAATCTTCCCATCCTTGTCAGTTAAGTATATTGCAGCGAGAGTTTTATCTGCTACGAATTTCCAATCGATCACACTTTCTCACCCTTCTTCTTTTTTAGCAGAGATGGCAGATGTATGATGTACCTTCCATTCTCCTGTAGAGCTATGACGATCTCATCCCTCTCAAGTAACTTCTCGATGTTTATCTCATACTGTCCAGGAGCTATTATTTTAATACTTTCTATTCCAAAACCTATCTCTTTAAAGCTGATCTCTTTTTTGTCTTTAACTTCTTCAAAATCAAAAATTTTCCTCTCTTTTGGCTCTTTTGGAACGTATATGAATCTATTGTTCCCACAATCACAGCCTTTCAGTATTCTTATATCCCCATCAGCGTAAGTTTTCTCACACTTAGTACAACGATGTGGCATCTTAGATCTCTACTATAGCTCTAATAAAATCTTCTCTCTTTTCTATTGTTTTTAGTCTATTTGCTGGTCCTATTACCATCAATCTACCCTTCTTTTTACCAAAGATCTTCTCAAAAATAGACTTCTCTCTTATCGGATATGTTTCTACTTCTATTCCAACGAATTTTTCATGATCTATTTCAAGCATCGTCAACTCTATAAGCTTTGCCTGCTCCTCAGGAGTTAGACCTGATTCCAGCACGACAATTTTACCATCTTTCACGTTATCTAATATCATCCTGAGCTTCTCCATTGAAGGCATTCTATCTAGTTTTTCTTTAGAAATTAAATTCAGTTGGATCATAAGATCACCCAAACTTTTCAGCTATAGCTCTGTAGAGAGAATCTATATTTATTCCCTTTAATGCAGAAACAGGAACAACTTGATGTTGAGGGAAAGCAGCTCTTATTCTTGCTGGAGATGCATTTGGCAAATCTATTTTGTTTGCAACTATTAAAAGCGGAAGTTTTCTAGCTTCTATGTTACCAACTATCGTTACATTAACCTGGGTATAAGGATCTTCCGTCGCATCCATCACTAGAAGAATTCCATCAAGATCATCTAACCATTTTATAGCTTCTATAACTCCTTCAGTAGCCTCTTTAGCTCTCCTCTTAGCTTCTTCCTCACTTAAACCGTACTTTAAGAAATCGTGGAAATCTATCTTAGTTGCGAGTCCAGGTGTATCTAGTATATCTATTGTAAGAGTTTTTTTATCTACTTGTATCTTTACTCCTTCCCTTAGCCTAGCTCTCCTAGTTTCGTGAGGTATTTCGCTTGGAATTCCCATTATGTCTCCAGTCCAATCTCTAAGTATTCTATTTGCAAGAGTTGTCTTTCCAGCGTTTGGTGGACCGTATATACCAATTCTAACTTTATCTTTTCTTAAAAACAATCTCAGTATAAACCTAAGTTTTTTTCTCAAATTTAGCATAAGTCCCATTGATAAGTCATTTCCGAAAAATTATTTAAATTTTACTTAGTTCACTTCTAAGTTCACCGAGAGTTGCAATCCTCTCTGCAACTATGTTGTGTTGATGTATACTTTCTTCGTTCTCTTGCCTAATAAAAATTAAAACATCGTCTGGAACATCTTTAAAATATTCTACGATCTTTGCAGCAATTATTCTAACACTGTCTTCAACAAATCTAGTATTTCTGTGTGCAATTTCTACTACTTCTAGTTCATCCTCTCTTTTTAAAATTTCATAAGTTTCCGAGCTCATCGAAGCTTTTACTATTTCGATCAACTTGCTAATCGGAACTTTAAAATTCTTTACTTCAACTTTTACTGTAGCTTTTCCCCTTTGATTATGGCTAGCAATAGGAACTAGCTTCAGTATTTCTTCAACAGTTTCATCGTCGTATCCTTTCTCTTTCAACCTTTCTTTGGCCCTTACTTTTAAGAGCTCTTGAGCACAAGGACAGGCGGTTAATCCAGCTACTTCAACACCTACAAAGACTTTTCTGTTATTGTTCTTATCCAAAAAAGCTTCACATATAATTTTTACAACTTCTTGAGTATGTATGTTACTTTTTGGAGTCTTCTTTTTTATTATCAATTCTGATTCCATGAAAACTTCAGCTTTGGTAGCATATTCGTGTCTTTGAAGCAAACTTTCTGCTATTTTAATTACAAGCTCTTCAACTTGTTTAATCGGTTTAGCAGTTAGAGATTCTAAAACTTCATCTACTACTTCAAAGTTTCTGCTCAAGCTAACACCTTTTAGATTTGAAGGTAGATCAACGAAAACTGAGAAATTAGAAATGAGGATTATTGGTCTTCCAAACTTTCTTTCAACTTCAACCAACTTTTTTACTCCTACAACTCCTACTCTACTTATTCCTATTGGATATTCTGGCTTGAGAAGTTGAACGTCTGGAAGCATGTATTGGCTAATTAAAAAATTTTATTAGTTTTTCTTTTTGTGTCAAAGCATCATTTCAAAAGAAAAGTTTGAGTTTTTAAGAAAATCTACTTAAAATTCTGCTGTTGAACTCTGTAAAAATTTAGAGTTAGATCTCTGATAAATAGAATTTTGAATCAGCTGTATAACTTAATTATTTATAAATATAAAAATAATTAATTTAATTAAATTATTTAATAATCAATATTAAATATACTAATTTTGATCTTCTTGTTAGGCTCTATGTCTAGAAAGAAAATTCTACAAAATGCTTAAAAATTCTAAAGAATAATTTTACTAATGGTCAAAATCGATAAACTCGATTTAGGAATACTGAGATCTTTGCAAGAAGATGCTAGAAAAAGCTTGAAAGAGATAGCCAAAGAACTTGGAGTTGTAGAAGGAACAGTTTACAATAGAATAAACAAAATGATCAAAATTGGATTGATAAAGAAATTCATTCCAGTTGTTGATTATTCAAAGTTAGGATATGATCTGACTGCGATAATCGGTATAGTAGCTGAGGGTGGACATCTGATTGAGATTGAGAATGAAATAGCTAAATATGGAAACGTTATGGCTGTTTACGATGTGACTGGAGAGTTCGATATAATAGTTGTTGCAAGGTTTAAAGATAGGGATAGTTTGAACGAATTTGTAAAAAAGATCGGTGCAATGAACAATGTAAAGAGAACCTATACAATGCTAGTACTCAACGTTATTAAAGAAAGTTATACGATGGAACTTTTGTAAAATTAGCCTCTCAGCTTTTTGTAGCAGTCAATGCAGAGTCCATGGTGGAAGTAACATCTTTTGCAAACAAGTTTACCGCATCTTCTACATAAAAATTCTGCAACTCTACCGCATGTGCAGATCATCTTAGATCTTTAGATACTATTTCTGCAACCCTTTTTCCACTTTTTAGCATCCCTCCAAATATTGGCCCCATCCTTGGTAAATTGTATACAGCTGCAACTGCCATTCCTGCAACATAAAGCCCATCGACTATCTTTCCAGTCTTTTCAACTACCAGTCTCTCTCCTTCTTCTGCAAAAGCAGATCTTTCTCCCAATATACTTATCCCCAATGGAACTTTTCTCGATGCGATCGCAACTACTTCAGCATCGTGACCCGTAGCATCGATCACAGCTCTACTTTCAATAAACATAGGATCGACGTGCAGACCACTCATTTCAACTGAACTCCACTGAATGCAAACTCCTACAATTCTCAGTGGATCTTTTCTAAATATAACATCGTCAACAGTAACACCGAATACAATTTTTGCTCCAGCATCGACACACTTTGAAGCTAGTTTTGCCATAAATTCTGAAGTGTCGCAAACAAGAATTTCTCCTTTTTCAATTGTTCTTATTCCAAAGTTTTCTAACATGTCTTTAACATCCTTTTCTAAAGCAATTTTGTGGAAAAGCATTCCTCCACCACCAATACCTCCGCCGAAGCTAAGTCTTCTTTCGAATATTAGTGTTTTATATCCTTTTTCTGCTAAATATTTTCCAGCAGTTAATCCAGCTGGGCCTGCTCCTGCTATTACAACGTCACAACTTGCAAATTCAATCCAATCCTTCAGGGCCTCATCGATTATAGCCTTAGTTATCTTTGCCTCCATACCGCTTTTTTTAATCCATTGCTATAAAAGTTTTATTGTTGTAGAGTTTCATTTGTAGACGTTTAAGTCTACAACACTTCCATTCCTATTAAAACGAACGTTTTCTAAGAAGTTTCAGTTTTTTCTTGAAATTATAAGAGAAGTTCTACCTCTCTACCTAAAATACTTTTTACCTCTTCAAGATCTTTAAAAGGTCTTCTCTTAACAATTTCTTTAGCTTTTCCTTCTCCTAGGAGCATCTTTAATTCTTCAAAACTAGATCTGTTTAGATCGAGTGGAATTTTTACAGCAGTTATACTTCTTGATCCATGATCTACAACTCTGCCATCTAAGAAACTGTTTCTCTGAAACTTTCCAACAAGCCCTACTAAGATCGGGTAAGTTGCCAGCTGTCTCGCAAAACTTATTTTTTCTCCATCAATTTCAACTCTAAGATCTGTAATTTTTCTTCCCTTTGGAATAACTCTTCTTAACATTTCCACATCTATCTTCTCCCTAACTATGTTCTTGAATATCCTGAAATATTTTTTATGCTTTTTCAAAATTGAATAGCCAACTTTTTCCATCGGGGTTCCTGGTAAAATCTTTACTTGTCTTATATTTATTCTTCTAACTAAAAGTCCTTTTTCAAGAATTTCTTCCAAAAAATTCAGATTTTTCTCAAAAGTCTCTTTTGTCTCACCTTTCAATCCTATAACAAAGTTTATTCCAGGAAGAAAACTTGGAAGACCGTTATAACCAAAAGCAGAACCATATTCATTGATTATCTCTACAGCTGTCATAACTTCTTCAACAGTTGCGCAGAGAGTATTCTTTTTTATTACTCTCTCATCAGCACTCTCCAAGCCCATTGCAGCTATGTTTCCAGGTGTTTGATAGGTGACGATCGTCTTCGTAATCTCTTTAGATTCTTCAGGATACGTTGCAAGAGTTTTTGGATTTACATTGTCTAAATGCAGCGTTTTTATCTTTGGACAAAGCTGCCATATGGCTCTATGGAAGTTCTTAAGCTTTTCATGATCGGGTTTTGGTATCTCATAACTGAAATCTGCAAGATAAGTGTAGAAGTCAGTCTGCCTTCCAAGTCTAAAGTAGCGAACTCCTAGATCGTAGAGGGCTTTTATTTCAGAAAGAACAGCTTCAGCACTTCTCATCCAAAAACCTTGGAATCTCTCTATGCAAAAAGAACACTTTCCCCAGTAGCAACCTCTGTATGTTTCTATTTCACATATAACGTATGGGTAATCTGGGTGTTGTTTGACAACTTCAGCTCCAAGGATCGAAAACTTGTCAAGATCTAGTTCCATTTTTTCTTTGAAAAAGTTGCACAGATATTTGAAGAGTTCTTTTTCAAATGGAAACATCAAAACATCTATGTTACAATCTCTCAACTGTTCTATTTCCTTCTTTGAAAACTCTATAGCCATTGGACCTACAAAAACATTTTTTTCTGAAAAATTTAGAGAGAAAAGCTCTCTCTTTTCCAAAGGTCTTCCTCCGAGATATTTTCCTGGAACAGCTATTCCACCAACTATTATTAAAAGATCGAAATTTTTCAACTCTTCTCTAACTTTTGGATTATCTCTCAAATGATCTATTGTTAAATACTTTGCTACAACTTTAAAGTTTCTCAGCATTCCGTAGATGTACCTGGGGTATGGTGCTATGTAAGGTGGAACTCCTAGACAGGAAGGTTCATCAACGTAGCCGTCAAGTATTGCTACCTTCATCCTCCTTGGATCTTAGCATTACTCCCTACGATCGAACTTTTAAGTTCAATGTTCCTTATCTCACAATTACTGTCTATAAGACTTCTCCACAGAGTAACTTTTTTCAAAATACAACCGTTAAAAACGACACTTTCACTTAGATCACAGGAATCTATTTCACAACCTTCAGCTATGTAGGTGTACGGGCCTATTATCGATCTTCCGGAAATCCTAACGTTCTTTTCTACAACTACTGGTTCGATTATCTTTGAAGCTCTACTCACTTCAACGTTTCTTGAAACATCGTTTTCCATAAAAGTCTTTATAGCTTCTATGTACGAATCTGGTGTACCTATATCAAACCAGTTTCCATTGAACTTTACGTATCTAACTTTTTCAATTTTGCAAAGATAAGAAAGGAATTCTCCTAATTTATCAGCTTTATCTTTTCTCTCTTTAGAATACTTCGTTAGAAAAGGTATAACTTTTTCTGGAAATATGTATATTGCTACACCAACTAATGAAGATTTGGGATTCAAAGGTTTCTCCTCGAAATCAACGACAAGATCTCCACTTAACTCTGCAACTCCGTACCTTTTCGCAAGTTCAAGATCTCCAACATCGTACAAAGCTACAACCGGATCTTCAGTCTCTTTGAAGACCTCGAGGAGTGGTTGCAAGTTGAAATCGAAAACATTGTCGCCAGCAATTACAAAAAGGTCATCATTTATCTCTTTAGCGATCTCTGCTAAAGCTTTAACAGCTCCAAGTTTTTCTTCTTCAGATCTAGTTTCTTCAACAACGATCTCAACTTTTTTTCCTTCAGCCCATCTTCTAAAATCATCTTCAAATCTTTTATTCGTTGAAACTAAAACATCTCCAAAATCTCTAACTTTCTCAAAAACGAGATCTATTATTTTCTTTTTTCCTAAAGGCAGGAGAGGTTTTGCCCTATTCTTTGTTATTGGCCAAAGCCTTGTTGCGTAGCCACCTGCCAATATTACAACTTTCACAGTAAACAGTTAGTTATATATATTTATGTGTATTGGTTTTACTTTGAATGCTTCACAAGTTCGAAAGGTGTTTGCTTGGATTAGCAGTTGGAGATGCTTTAGGAATGCCCGTAGAAGGGTTGAGTAGAGAACAGATAAAAAAAATTTATGGAGAGATAAACGATTTTTTACCATCTCCCTACAAAGATCTGGAAGCAGGTGAATTTACAGATGACACTGAACAAGCTTTACTTGTAGCAGAGGTAATAATAGAAAACTTGTTTTTTGATCCTGAAAAGTTTGCAGAAAAATTGAAAAATTGGTTTTTAAGAGCTAAAAGAATTGGTCCAACTTCTTCTAAAGCTATTCATAGACTTCTAATTGGTTACGATTGGAGAAGTTCTGGATTACCTAGCGATACTTGCGGTGCAGCTACTAGAGTAGCGCCGATAGGTTTAGTCTACAGTTTTAACTTAGATCTTGTCGAGAAGTATGCTGAAATCTCTGCAATTGTAACTCACAGGAGTGATGTAGCTATTGCTGCAGCTTCAGCTGTAGCTTTAGCAGTTACTTGCAATATTTTAGGATACAAAGATGATGAAATGTTGGAAATTGTTACAAAGAGAATAAAAGACGAAATTTTAGCAGATAAAATTTTGCTATCCTATGAAATAAAAAGTGAAGGATTGGACGTTGCAGTTGAAAAGATCGGAAACTCGATCTCATCTTACGATACAGTTCCAATAGCTTTTTACTGCTTCTTTTCTGGTAAAAATTTTGAAGAATCTTTAAAATTAGCAGCAAATGCTGGAGGAGATACAGATTCAATTGCTGCAATATGTGGAGCTTTGAAAGGATCTGCTGGTTTTGAAATACCAAGAAGATGGCTTGAAAAGTTAAAAGATAGAGAAAGAATTCAAGAAATTTCCTCAAAACTTTTTGAAACTCACAGTTTGATCTTGAGTTGAACGAAGAATTTTTAAGTAAAAAGAATTAGTTTTTCTGTGAGGTTCTTTATCATAGGCTTTGGACAGGCCGGAGGGAAAATACTAGACATGTTCTTAGAAAATGAAAAGAGAAGAGGATCTAAAATTAAGATGAGACATCTAGCTGTAAATACTGCAAGAACTGATTTGCTTGGATTAAAACATGTTCCAATGGAAGATAGAATTTTAATAGGGCAAACTGTTGTTAAGGGTCATGGAGTTGGAACCGACAATGAACTTGGAGCAAAGATAGCTGAGGATGAAATAGAAACAATACTGAATGCAATAGATGAAAGAGGAACTCATGATATGGATGCATTCATAATAATAGCTGGTTTAGGCGGAGGAACTGGGAGTGGAGGAGCTCCTGTTCTTGCAAAGTATTTGTCAGAGATGTATTCTGAGCCTGCTTATTGTTTAGGCATAATACCTGCTCCAGAGGAGGGAAAGCTTTACTCTTTAAATGCAGCAAGAAGTATAGCATCTCTACTTAAATATGTTGACAGTTTAATACTTGTAGACAATGGAGCCTGGAAGTTTGAAGGATTAAGTTTAAGAGAATCTTTTGCAAAAATAAATGAAGAAATAGTAAGAAGACTGGCAATTTTATCGAGAGCTGGAGAACCTGTTGAGGAGGAACTTGTTGGAGAAATGGTTGTTGATAGCAGTGAAGTTATAAATACGCTGAAAGGAGGAGGAATAGCTTCGATAGGTTACGCAACTGCTCTAGCTGAAATACATAAGAAAAGCTTCTTCTCATTTTTTAAAAATAAAAAAGATGAACTTGAACCGCTTGAAAATGATAAAGCTATAAAGATAGCTACACTAGTAAAGAGGGCTGCACTTGGAAGGTTAACGATTCCTTGTAATATAAAAAGTGCAGAAAAGGCTTTGATACTCATAGCCGGCCCCCCAGAACATTTAGATAGAAAAGGACTTGAAAAAGCAAAAATTTGGCTTGAAGAACAAATATCTGGTATAGAAGTTAGAGCTGGAGATTATCCAACAAGGAGAACGAAATACGTAGCAGCATTAGTTGTCCTCGCAAACGTAACTGACATACCTAGACTAAAAGAATTGCAGAAACTTGCAATAGAAGCTAAAATTGAAACTGAAGAAATTGAAAAAAGCAAAAAAACTGAGATCTTTGATGAAGATATAGAACCACTCATATGAAATTTGTCGTAGCTTTAACAGGAGCATCTGGTCAAATAGTTGGTTTAAAATTGGTTGAGAGACTAAAAGAGCATGGAGAAGTCTATGTAATAACAACAAGAGCTGCTAGAGTTACTTTGAAAGTTGAAACTGATTTTGATGAGATGTACGTTAAAAGCTTAGCTACAAAGTACTACGATGAGGATGAAATACATGCTCCTCTAGCTAGTGGTTCCTTCAAATTCGATGCAATGGCAATAGTTCCTTGCAGCATGAAAACTGCATCAGCTATAGCAAATGGATTCACAGACAATCTAATCACAAGGGCTGCAGATGTAGCTTTAAAAGAAAGGAGAAAACTTTTACTTGCTGTAAGAGAAGCACCTATGAATGCAATTCATCTGAGAAACTTAGCAAAGCTTTCAGAAATAGGAGCGATCGTTTTTCCTCTGGTTATGAGCTTTTACACTAGACCAAAGAACTTAGAAGAGATGATAACTTTCACTGTAAGTAGGATAATGGAACTCCTCGGAGTTGAGGTTGAATACAAGAGGTATGAACTGTCCTAGGTGTAAGAGAGAAGAAGTAGATTTGAGGTATATAACATGGAATGGATTTGAAGCTCGGAGATGTAGAATTTGCGGTCTTTACTTTTACGTTAAAGGTTCATCACTTATATTGAGCGTTGTTGAAAAGAGTGAGGAGGAAGAATAATTTTACAAGTTCCAGCTTTTCCTCCAGCTAGAGAAACTATGTATTGAGAAGCTTTTTTACAAGCCTCTAGAACTTTTTCAACCTCAACCCCTGGAACTCCGCATGCAACGATCAATACGTTTTTTGTAGATTCAGTGACCATTGTCAACTTTGAATCTCTGTAAGGATAAATGTGCAAAACTTTTTCATCGTCAGCCAAAACTATTTGATTTTCCATTAGAATTTCTTCTTGTCCATCTATAGGATAAAACTTTTCTCCCCTTTTGGCAAACCTTATTCTTAAGTTACCTCTTATTTTGTCTAAATCGTATACACCTATTGGAATGAGCGTTTCAATGCTTGCAATGTTTCCAGCATCAACTACGTTGTTTATCAATGGAATTTTTCCTCTAAGTACTCTTCTAAGTAGAGCTTCACTACTTGGTCTCTGTTTAGTAGGATCAATTCCGATTTTCCAGTAAAAATTTCTAAAAGCTTTCATCGTTGGATCATCTTTTAAATTTTCAATTCTGTATAATTTTCTGATTTCTTCGACAGCTTTGCTGAACAAATCTTCAGATCTTCGACTTTTAACAACTTCAACTCCTAAAACTTCATTTATACAAACAAATATTTCCTGCACGTTCACTTCAACTTCCACAGAAAATGTTGCAGAATAAATTATTTGTAGAAGTTTTTGCAAAATCGTCGTATGATCACACTTTTAGGTAAAGTTAAAACGTTTAAACTGCAAATTCCGTCGTTTTCATATCGCATTTGTATACTTCCTTTTACTAAAACAAGTCCTAAAATGTTTTAATTGTTTTCAAATTTACTTTTTGCACTTTTAAAGTCTCATGAAATTGTTGTAGTTGATTTTTCTGTTTCTTTCTTCTTACAAATTCACTTTGTTCTCTTATATTCTCTCAGCACATCGTTGGAGTTGATCACTTATTGCGATCAATAGAGCGATAATCTTTAAAGGTATCAAAACTTCAGAAATACAGCTTTCAACTTTTTTCCAACTTCTTACATCATCCATGAATACTTCAGAGTTAATCGAAAATTAATGCATTTGCAACCAAATCAACTACTCCAACACAAACTATTTCTTCAGAGATCTCTGAAATTACTCTTTTACAGTTGCTGCATGGAGCACAAACGTACTTCTTTGGAAAATTTTTAAGTGCGTTCATGATTTGCTCGAACTTCATCTTCGTTGAAACTTTAATTCTAAAATCTCTCATCGAATCAATAACTGCTAGACCACCACCGCCGCCGCAGCAATAGTTGTAGATTCCGTTTGGATTCATTTCTATGAATTTGCTGCAAACTTTTTTCAGTATTTTTCTTTGAGGTTCTACAATTCCAAGTTTTCTAACTATGTTGCATGGATCGTGTAGAGTTACTGGGAAATTGTTCTTTTCTGGATCTAGTTCTAGTTCCTTAACTAATTTCCAAAGTAAAGGGAGGTAACTTTCTCTCTTTATCTCACTTTCAACTGGAATAAGTGCTTTATGTGCATGGCCACATTCACCTACAACAATTTTTTCTACATCCAGTTCTCTAGCAATTTCCAGATGCCTCTCAACTATTCTTAAATACTGAAAATCGTCGTACCACAGACCGTAGTTTACAGCATCTCCTTTACTACTCAAAGTCCAATCTAATCCGGCTTTTTCAAAAATAACTACGAAAGATTCTATACATTCAATTCTTGAAAAGAAATCTCCAGCGTTGTTGATCAAGAGTATCTCAGCTCTCTTTTTATCTACGGGGATTTTTACTTCTATTCCAAACCTTTCGGCAATATCTTCTTCCATGAATTTTACTATATTTTTGAATCCATCAACACTTAACCCAGTGTGGTAACCTGTATTTAACTGTTTAACAGTACCTTCATGCAAGGCCTTTGGAGCAATACCGAATTCTTGTGAAAAGAATTTTCTTATTTCTCTAGCTATCAATCCATTTTCTAAGCTCAAAGGACAGAAGAGTTTACACCTCATGCACAAGTTGCAGCGATAAGCTAGTTCTATTAAATTTGAGTTTTTGTTTTGTTTTTTAAGTTTTTTCAAAATTTTTGCTCTATAAGTTGGCTTGTAAATTTCTTTTTTACTCGATAGGTATATGTGGCAAGCTTTGTCGCAAGTTTTGCAGTTTGTACAGTATTTCAGAGAAACTTCTAATGGAACTGCTAACCAGTTAGCTTCTCTATCGAACAATTTTTTCAGTTCAAAGTTTGGAATTTCTTCATCTACTGCTCTGTACTCATCTATCATATCTGATGTGAGGTGCGTTCCATTTTTCAAAGTTTACCTTAAAACTCTTCTTTACT
The DNA here is from genome assembly GCA_025058735.1 of Archaeoglobaceae archaeon. Lineage (GTDB taxonomy): Archaea > Halobacteriota > Archaeoglobi > Archaeoglobales > Archaeoglobaceae > WYZ-LMO2. Next base: position 75,717 of record JANXDX010000004.1, read on the forward strand.
TTACCAAAAAATAGAAGGAAGTGTGACAACTTGGTCAGAAAAATGAAAAGCAAAAATGAAAAAATTATCAAGTGGAAGATGAAGAGCAAAAAACCTTCTGCTAAAATACCTAGGGTTGTTATAGATAGAATGATAACTAGGTTTATGCTCTCCTCCAAAGAAGTAAAAAGTCTATATAAGAGAAGGAGAGAACCGAAAAACAAGATCAATGAAACTGCTGCGTAGAAAATTGCCTCAATTTCTAAATGCATTAGATGTACGGAAATTATGTGCAGGATGCTCCAAAGGATGAAAAGATAGACCCCTATGTGGAATGGATAAGATAGACTCCACAAAAATTTGTTGTGTAAAAAAAGTTTTCTAAAAAAGATTATCTCTAAAAATTTTTGTTGTTCGTAGTTTTCAGAGTAGATCGGTTGAATCCATGGACATATTGGCTTAATCATTGATTTTTGGCTTATTACCAAGTATAAATATGTTTTGGTCGATTCTGTTATTGAAATAAAAGATCTCTCAGATGTCGCAACTCCTCTAGATCTTTTAAAGTCGTTCCATCGTCCTTAAATCTGTCTAGGATTAAATCTAACTTTTCTATTTCTGTTTTCAAATGGTGGTACTACATAGTTACCAAGCTTTTGATGGTACTTAGAGTATACTTCACCTATCTTGTCGAACTTTGTCGTTTTTATATCTGAGCCTTACATTCATACTAAAAAAGCACATGCTTGAAGCACGTTTAGGGCTGAAAAAGCTTTTTTAGTTCATTGTCTATCTTTAAGACAATTCCAACACTTCTTAATTTTTTAGCTTGTATTTTTTTATTATATTAGTTTGTTTAATTTTCACAACACGTGTATCGGATTTTCTTGCAGAAGTTCTTATTCTTCAGAAGTTATTTCTTAACTTTTTAGCAGCTGCAGTACCGAGAAAGTTATGAAAGCTATCGATTCGCGAACCTTTTAATTTAGCTCTTTAATAAAGAATTAAAAATAATAAAATATTAATTTAAATATCAAATTTGTTAGAGATGAAAGGTAGAAGAGCCATTATTACGGCAATTCTAGAAAGTTCAATTCTAGAAACAACACCTTTGCTAAGATAGTAAATTGCTCCAAATTTTTTTCCAAGATTTTTTATACCAGTCATTTCTTCCATAACTTTACCTACTTCCCTTCCCTTCAAAACTTCTTCAACAACTTTTCTAGGATACTCAAAACCTGGGCCAAAACCTATTGAAAGTTTTTCACCGTTGTAAACTGCTGCAACTTGGAAGTCCATGTATCCTGTAGAAGTGTATGGAACTTTAAAAAGGCCAGCTTCAATTCCTACACTAAAATTAAAATCTTTTTTGTAGCATTTTTTAGCTCTTTCAATAGCACCTAAAATTGTTTGCTCGTTGAAAGGTTGTAGAGGTATTGATGTTTTAACTTCAAACGGATGTATATCAACTTTACCAAAGAACTCCTCGAAAGCTTTTCTAACTCCTTCAATTTTCGTTGGATTTTTCGATCCTACAGCAACTTTCACAACTTTACCCTCTCAACTTTCAAGTAAAAACTCCCAACGACGAAAAGCATCGTTTTTCTAACGTTTTGTGCAAGCCTTACAGCTCTAACTATTTCGTTTAACTTGAACTCTTTATCGTCAGCTATTGTTATCAAATACTTTGAATGTGGAAGATCTAAAACACTTGAAACTTTTTCATACGCTCTAAAATCACTACCAAACTTGAAACCAGTCTTCACAATCAATCCCCTCTTTTTTAAATCTTCGTACACTTCAAGTTTTCTCTTTATTTCATCTTCGACTTCAAAGTTGTTCATCTTCAGAACACCTTTCTTAGCCAAGTAAGCAGCTTCAACGAGAGAGAGTGTTACAAACTTTTTTCTTTCACTTCCATAAAAATGAAGGTTGAAGATTTCCTTGTCTTTAACAAAGACAGTGTTTCCTACTAGTATTCCATCGAAAGGTTTCAAAATTTCTTTTTGTTCTCCAAGAGGTTCATAAATTGACAAACTGTAGTAAGTTACTTCACTTTCCTCATCAACTACTGCAATTGTAAAGTTTGGAAATTTCTTACAGAATTCAATTAATTCAGACAGTTTAATTTTTTCCTTTTCGTACAAAGGCATGTAAACTTTTTTTCCAACCAAAAATTTTCCATTTATTCTAACTTTAATTCCCTTATTTCTTAGATCTTCAAAAACGAAGTACATAGTTTCAAAGTTTTCAACACAGCTTTTAGCCCATTTGAAAAGTTCTTCTAATTCAGCAAAGAAATAATCCATGTTCAACTGCAAATAGACAGCTTCTATTGGATGCAAATATATTTTGTCTTCCATCCTTAAACCAAAACCATCTTTCAAAATTTTTGAATCTGCAGAAATTACAGCGCAGTTACCTAAGATCTTGCCCTTCATAACTCTACACCGTAAACTTTCTCAACATTTTCGACACAAACTTTGTAAGCTACATCTTCGTAACCTCTAGCTACAAGTTCTTTTATCTTTTTTGGTACAGTCTTTGGCCCTAAAACAGCTCCAGGTCTATCTTTATCATCTAGATAATCTGTTTCTACAAAAAATCTACTTCCCTGTTCTGCAGCTTTTAAAACGTTGTTTTCACTAGCTATTACTGAAGGAAAAATACCAATTTCTTCAAAATCTTTTATTAGAGGAGGAGAAAAATGTTTTACTATCTTATCAATTTTGAATCCTACTTTTTTTGCTATCTCAACTATCTCCTCCATTCCTTCTCTAGAATAACTTTCTGTATGAAGCTGTACTGCACAGTTTGCATCTTTTGCAACTTCAAAAGCATGCATAAGAACTTTGTTGCTGAGTTTCCAGACTTTCTCACTTACACTGTAATGAGGTCTTCCACTTTTTATAGCTACAGCTTTTCCCTCTAAAACGTATTTAACTGCAACATCTAAAGCTTCCATCATTATTTCTGCAGCCTTTTCAACTCCATACCTACTCCCAAGGACAGTTATTTCAGCAGGATGAACACTTAGAATTGCATAGGCTTTAACGATCTTTTTAGCTTTTTCAACCAATTTTACATGTTCATCAAAAGCTACAGAGAAATCTTTTCCAGTTTTTGGAACAAAGTTGTAGTGATGACTTAGGAGTGAAACTAAGAAAACGTGCGTCCCTCCAGCAGCTTTGAATTCTTCCAAAGCTTTCAAGCGTAAATGGTTGTATAAATGCATGTGGTTATCGGTTATTATCATATAACTTTAAAACCACTACGCTGAAGAAACTATTTTTATTACATCGTTGTTCTTTAAAATGTAGTCTTCTCCGATCCTTTTTCCAGTTCTAACGTCTATTGCACATATAAAATTCTTTCCTATTTCAGTGTGTATTTTGTAAGCTAATTCTCTAGCATTTGTACCTTTTTTAACGAGAAAAGCATCTGGTAAAACGTTTCCCTTTGAATCTGTAAGTTTATTTTCATCCTCTACAGGATAAACTACTGCATATTCAAGAACGTCAAAAACTAGCTTGTTTATAGTTTTTTGTATTCCAGTGTCTCCCCATTCTTTCAAGTATTCTTTGATTTTTCTTAGGACAGTTCTTTGTTTTTCATTAAGTTCCTTCAAAATCTCAAAATCTCCATCTCCTGGAAAGTACTTTATATAGTTGTTTTTTGCAGCAGTCCTCAGAACTAACTCGTAAACTGAGGAGCACGGTATAGCATCTAATTTGATCAACTTTTTTACAAAATCCTTTGGAGCTATGTCGCACTTGTTTGCAGCAATTACCATTTTCATTCTTCTTTTTCTGAGCTCTCTAGCAAACTCCAGCAAATCTTCATCGTTCAAGTTGTAAAGATCAAAGTTCTTAGATGCATCTCTTATCATCCACTCCTCAAAACCCAAACCTGAGAGATTTTCTACTATTAACTTTACAATATCTCTCTTTTCAGCTCTTCCTTTTCTTAAAATCTTTTCCCAGTTCCTTTTTAGAATTCCATAGAACCACATGTCAAGTTCATGGTTCAAAAACTTGACGTCTTCCAATGGATCTCTTTCACCTATCCCTACAATGTTTCCATCTGCATCAGTCGATCCGCTTGCATCGACGACGTGTATTATCCCTTCTGCTTGTCTCAAGTTATCTAAAAATTCATTTCCTAATCCTCTACCTTTGTGGGCATCTGGTACCAAGCCTGCAACATCTATAAGTTTGACAGGTACAAAACGCCAACCATCTACACATTCTCTGCATTCAACATCGAACTCTTTGCAAACACATTTAACTTTAACATGGCCAACTCCAATGTTTGGTTCTATAGTTGTAAAAGGATAATCAGCAATTTCAACATCTATCAACGTTGAAGCTTTGAAAAATGTTGATTTACCAGCGTTTGGCTTTCCAGCTATTCCCAACTCGATCAGATCAATCCCCTCCTAGCATAATCTCCTCTTTTCCTAGTTCCAAAAAGGGGTCTAAGATCTTCTACGTGTTCCCTTAGATACTTGGCGTACTCTTTACTTATTTCTCCAACCTTTTCAAAGAAGTTTATGATCTCTATTGCCTGCTGATCGTTTTCACATACTTCTAAGTGATCGAACAAAGTTGGAATTACACGATCTTCAAACATTTCCTTGTAGAGGTTTGGAAACATCTTCTTGAACTTCTCCTTCTCTACCTCCATATTCAACTACCTTCTGCCTTATCAACACTCCTTTCTTAGCAAAAATACTGCCCTCAACACTACATCCTACTTCCATAAAAACTTTTTCAGCGTTAACGTTGCTCATGACTATGGAAACATCTTTTATATAAACTTCAGATCCTTCAACAGATCCATGGATAATACTTGAACTTATAACTATTTTTTCTCCCCTTAGACTTCCAAAGACTTCGCACTTAGAAATTCTTATGTTTTTAGCTTTTATGTTTCCAAGAACTTTGCAGTCAGAGACTTCGAAATCCTTGTCAGTTTCAATTCTATCTATTTCTATTACACTGTTTTCAGGAATGATCATCGGATTTTCGAACTTTTCTTCAAAGATCTTACTAGCTTCATCCAGCTTTCCAAGCCTTAGAAGTAGCATCAAGTAAAAGATCAAGAACATTATCAGGGGCATTGGATCTTGAATAGTTATAAGCCCTCTAGCCTCGAACCCTTTCTTTATTCTAACATTTCTACCTATTTCCAGATCGCCAAAAACTGTTAATTTTCCATTTATCGTTGCAAACTCTGCTATGTAAGCATCTCCTTTAGAAACTACGTTTCCATCAACTACACTCAATCTATCGAGTCTAACTTCTTCAGCTAAGATATCTCCATCTACTTTTGCTCTTTCTCCAACGAAAACCTTTCTAGCAATAATTCCATAACCTAACTTCGAGTTGTCTCCAAGTACAAGGTCTCCATCAACTACTAAACTTCTCTCTTCGAACTTCGTTTTAGCAGGTATTACTAACTTTTCCACAGAAAAAATAACAGATATATTTTTTAAGATTTTCTTATGTCATGGAGAGAATCTTTGCCCCCTGGAGGATAAGGTACATACTATCGGAGAAGCCAAAGTTCTGTATATTCTGTGAATATCCAAAACAAAAAAATGATAAAGAGAATCTTATACTCTTTAGGGGGAAAAAGAACTTTATTATAATGAACAGAAATCCATACAACCCTGGACATTTGATGGTCTGCCCTTATAGGCACATAGCATCGACTGAAGATCTTGAGGAAGATGAAATGCTCGAAGCTTTCAACTTGATCAATTTATCAATAAAAATTATAAAAATTTCTATGAGTCCAGATGGATTCAACGTTGGAATAAACTTGGGAAAAGTTGCGGGGGCAGGTATTGCGGATCATCTTCATATTCATGTAGTTCCAAGGTGGAGTGGAGATACATCTTTCATGCCAATTTTAGCTGATGTCCAAATAGTTTCTGAAGCTTTAGAAGAAACTTATGAAAAATTGAAGAAAAAAGTTGACGAAATTACTCAACAACTTCTCCAAAACCGTATTTACGCAAAACTTTAGTTATTTTTATTTTCACTTCATCATTTAGCTTTGTTCCAGGAACGAAGATTACGAACCCATTTATTTTTGCTATTCCATCTCCTCCACTACCTATTGCCTCAATTTTCACATCTCTTACATCTCCAACCTTTACCGGAGGTCTTCTAAAGTTTTTCAAATTTCACACCCCTTCTGAAATTTCAAAATGCTTACATTGAAATAATAAAAACTTTTTGGTTGAACAAAAATATTTTGTTAATCTATAATTAAAAATCAAATTTAATTAACTTTGTACCTCTTCAACAGGAGAGAGTTCGTAACTACACTCAAACTGCTCAAACTCATAGCTGCTGCAGCCCATTCCGGTCTAAAGGTTATTCCAAAAAGAAGGTTAGTAAGACCAGCTGAAAATGGAATAAGAACAGCGTTGTAAATTGTTGCCCAGAAGAAATTTTGTTTTATTTTCGAAAAAACCTTCTTTCCAAGCTTTATAGTATTAAAAACGTTTTTCAAGTCGTTTTTGATCAAAACCACGTCTCCAGCATCGATAGCTAAATCACTCGCATTTCCGACAGCTATTCCAACGTCTGCCTGTGCTAGAGCAGGAGCATCGTTTATACCATCTCCAACAAAAATTACGATTTCGCCATCTTTTTGAAACTTTTTAACTACATCTACTTTGTCTTTTGGTAGAACTTCGGATTTCACAAAGTTTACTCCGATCGATCTTGCTATCCTTTCAGAAGCTTGTTTGCTATCTCCGGTAACTATTCCAACTTTTAAAATTCTTTTCATCTCTTCAATCGTCTCTACAGCATCATCTCTGATCACTTCTGAAACTCCAATTATCCCAGCAATTTTTCCGTTTATAGAGACAAAAACTACGGTTTTATCTTTTTCAAGTTTTTCAGCGATGTTTTCAACATCTTTTTGAATTTCTATTCCATTTTCTAAAATAAATGTTTTGCTACCAATTAAGACGTTCAAACCTCTTACTTTAGCTCTAACTCCTTTTCCAACTATTTCTTCAAATTCTTCAGGATCTTCTACAGAATCAACTCTTTTTAGGATAGCTCTCCCTATTGGATGTTGAGAGTTCTTTTCAGCTGACGCAGCAATCTCTATAAGTTCATCTCGATCTATAAAACTTACAACTTCTGTAACTTCCAAGCCTTTCGTGATCGTTCCAGTTTTGTCTAGGAGGATCGTAGTTGCTTTGCTTAGATTTTCGAACACATCTCCCCTCTTTATTAAAATACCAAGTTCGATACCTCTACTTATACCAGCTAATAGAGCAGTTGGCGTTGCTAAACCAAAAGCACATGGACAAGCTACAGCTAGAACACTCAGCATTACAGTAAAAGCTAGAAAGACGTCAGAAATCAAGTACCAGTAGATGAAAGCTGCAATAGCTATGGAAACTACTGATGGTATGAAGTACGAAACGATCCTGTCAGCAAACTTTTGAATAGCTGGTTTTGTGAACTGTGCCTCTTCTACGATTCTGATCATTTGAGAGATTAGAGAATCTTCAATTCTTTTAACTCTAACTTTTATCGTTGAACTGAGATTCATCGTACCTCCAAAAACTTCATCTCCAACTTTTTTCGGTTTTGGAAAAGCCTCACCTGTGATAGTAGACTCATCTACATAACTTTCTCCCTCAACAACTTCCCCATCTACGGGTATTTTTTCTTTCGGCTTTACGATTAAAATTTCTCCAATTCTAATTTCACCGATCGCAACTTCGACTTCTTTTCCATACCTTAAAACTCTAGCTTTCTTAGGCTGTAGCTCTGCTATTTTTAAAATTTCAAGTTTCCCTTTAGCTCTCTCTTCAAGGTATTTTCCAAGAAGTAAAAAGGTTATTAAAAAAGTACTAGCCTCGTAGAAGTTTAAATTTTCTTTTGTTAAAGTTGATAAGACACTTACAAAGTAGGCTGAACCTATACCTAATGAATACATGACCTCCATCGTAAGAACTCCAGACTTCAGCGATTTGAATGCTTTTGAAAAAATTGTTCTTCCACTGTAAACTATCGTAAGTGTTGCGAGGAAAAAGTCTGCAAGATCGAAGTTTAAAAACATGATTAGAAAACTTGCAATCAAAGAAAAAATTATATGTTTCATCATTTTTTTCAACTTTTTCTTTCTGAATTCTTTCTCTAACTCAAACTCCTTCTCTTTTTCAGAAAATGGTTTGTAACCAAGTTTTCTTATAGCTTCTAGTATCTCTTCTTTTGAAACGGATCTAGGATCGTACAAGATCCTTGCAGATCCTATCGTTAAATTAAACTCTACTATTCCGGGAATTGACCTTAAAGTTTTCTCTACTGCTTTGACACACATTGCACAACTCATACCTTCGATCCTAACTTTCAGATCTCTCTCTTCTCTGATTACTCTACAACCAGAAATTTCCAAAAATCTTACTAATCTTTCGATACTGATCTTTTCTTCTTCAAATTCGATTGAAACTATTCCAGCATTTACAGAGATTTTTTTAATTCCTTCTATTTTCAGTTTTTCTACGTTGCAAGTACCGATTACTCTCAAAGTTAGTTTCACACCCCATGTAAGATCGGGTCTTTAACTTTTTAGCAAAATTTTTATTTCAAAAACATAGTTTAGATATGCGAACAGTGTTTTTGATGAGAAAAGTTTACGAATTATGGAACGAAGATTGCATAGTGACACCTTCAAAGCTCGCAGAAAAGCTTAGCGTATCGAAATCTACAGCGCACAAGATACTTTTATCGATTTCAAAAAAAGGTTTTGGAAGATATATAGAAAGAAAAGGTCTTATTTTAAATGAAGAAGGAATTAAAATTGCAAAAAAAGCTTTAAGAACTCATAGATTGCTTGAATGCATGCTTCAGGAAATAGGCGTTGAAAATGTTTGCTTTGAAGCAGAAAAAATAGAAGACAACATTGGAGAAGGATTACTTAAAACTTTGGAAGAAAAGTACGGTAAAAGGAGGATTTGCCCATGTGGAAAATATATACCTTAATTTTAATGCTTTTAATAATATACAATTCTTCAGCCTACGTAGTGGTTACAATCCCAGACGTTAAGAGTTTAGTTGAAAAAGTTTGTGAATGCGAAGTCTATTCTTTAAGTTTAACAGATCCACACACTTACGCTTTGACAAGAAAAGATCTAGATGTTCTTTCGAAAGCTGAACTGATAGTTCTTGTAAACTCTGAAATTTTAGATTTTGAAAGAAAGATAAAAGAAAAATTTGGTAACGTAGTTGATTTTAAAGATTACGAAGTTGAACTAGAAGACCATGCAGATTACATTTCAAATCCGCACGCATATTGGATGAAACCTAAGAATGCTTTAGCTATTGTTAAAGCTGTAAAAGACAAGTTGTCTGAAATTCATCCTGAGAAAGCTAAAAAGTACGAAGAAAATTATTTGGCAATTGAAAAGATCTTAAATTTAGCTGAAGAAGCATCTATAAAACTGGCTGGAATCGAAGGTAAAAAGTTTGTAGCTTTGGATTCGCACGTATGCTACATAATAACTTCTCTTAAAGGAGAAGTTAGTTTAGTTTTGTTTGAAGAAGCTGTAGGAGTGGCTTCAGTTAAACTAGAAGAACTTAAAAAAGAGCAAATTGACAACATAGTCGCACCAGTTTTTGCAAAAGACTTGGCAGAAAAGATCGCTGAAAAATTAAATGTAGAAATCATTTACGTCGAAGTCGTTACTGAGGAAGATTTTATTGTAAAGATGTTAAAAAACGCTGCAAACTTTAGAAAAAGTGAAGAGAGAAGTGAAAGCAAAGGAGCAGATGAAAAAATGATCGTCTACATTTTGTCATTTTTGTGTTTAGTTGAAGCTTTTGTAATAGCTTACCTTGCATTGAAAAGATGATAAAGGTCGAAGATCTTTGTTTTAGATACAAAGAAATTGTTCTCGAAGATGTAAGTTTTGAAGTTGAAAGAGGAGAATTTGTAGCGATCTTAGGACCAAATGGTGCTGGAAAAAGTACACTTTTAAAGCTAATAGCTGGAATACTAAAACCTTACAGAGGAAAAATTGAGTTGAAGACGAAAAGAATAGCTTATTTACCTCAAAAAGAGAGAATAAATCCAGAGATACCGTTAAAAGTTAGAGAAGTTTTCGAATTTACAGCTAAAGCACTAGGAGTAAAAGACTTTGAAAAGTTCATTAAGTTAGCTGAAGTAAACGAGAACCTACTTTTTAGGGAACTCAGTGGAGGTATGCAGCAGAGGGTTTTGGTGGCGAGACTCTTGATGAGTGATCCAGAAATAATACTTTTGGATGAGCCTTTCAACGGTATAGATCTTAAAACACAGAGTAAAATAGTAGAAATTTTGAGAAATCTATCTTTTGAAGGTAGAACTGTAGTAGTTGTAGTTCACAACGTCAATCCAATTCTGCACGAAGTTGATAGAGTTATGCTTCTGAACAGAAGAGTCGTTGCCTTTGGAAAACCGGAAGAAGTATTTAGTAAAGATGAAAATATAATAAAAACTTATGGAGAAAAGATTCCATTAGCTATCTGTGAAAAAGGTTTTAAGCATCCTCTCTATGCTTGAGTTCATAGCAATTCCTTTTTTGGCCATTATTTCATCCATAGTTGGATGTTTAACGATCTTTAGAAAGGCAAATTTTTTAATAGCCGCAGCATCTCATTCAGCTTTTGCAGGAGTAGCTTTATCTCTATTCTTCGACAACAACTTTTTGATAGCTCTCCTCTTTACTTTAGTTTTGATGACAATTTCCCGAATATCTAAAGATGTAAACGTTGGATTGGTTGTAAGTTTTGGACTTTCGATGGGGCTTGCAGCAACTTTTTTATCTTTTTCAAGAGATAAAGCTGCTTTTGCGTGGAAAATAATGTTTGGGGATATATTACTTTTAACTTTTGAAGATCTGATTATTATAGTCTTTACAGCTGTTGTACTTTTAGCTCTTGTAGCTATCTATTTACCAAAATTCATCCTAGTCTCTTTCGATGAAGATGCCTCAAGCTGTTTTGGAATCAAGAGTAAGTTAGTAGACGTCCTACTTATAGTTTTAACGGCCTTTGCAACAGTTTCTACAATAAAAGCTGTAGGTGCAATACTTGTTTATGCAATATTTACAACCCCCGCAGCGATAGCGACAATTTTAGCTAGAAGTATTAGACAAGCAATGATCTTATCTCTCATCTTATCTATTTTTTCTCTTATTTTTGGTCTTCTGTTATCTTTTCTGATCCCGATACCTCCAAGTGCTTTAACTGCTTTAACTGTAAGCTTTATTTACCTAGCGATGAATTTGAAGAGATGAAGTTGATACTGTTCGTACTGGGCTTTGTAATACTTGCATATGGAACGGTGAATGTGTACGCTCTACCTCCTTTGAACGCTCCAACCATCGCTGAAAATTACAGGATCATATTTTTCCATGTTCCAGCTGCTATTTCATCCTTTTTAGCCTTTTCTGTAACTTTTGCATCTTCTTTAGCTTATTTAAGAAAAAATAAGAAAAACTTTGACATATTAGCTGAAAGTTCTGCAAGGTTTGGATTTGTAATGATAACAGCAGCAATTTTGAGTGGTTCAATATGGGCGAAGGTTGCCTGGGGAACTTATTGGCATTGGGATCCTAGACAGACCTTTACCTTAGTTTTATGGTTCGCATTTGCAGCTTACATTGCTTTAAGAGCTTCAATAGATGATGAAGTTCAGAAGATGAAGTATTCTTCAGTTTATTCAATTTTTGCTTTCTTTTCAGTTCCAATGACGTACTTCTCTTCAATAATATTCCCATCATTGCATCCTACAACTTCTGAACTGAGTTTTGATTTTATAAGAGCTCTCTTTTTGATCATCATGCTTTTAGCGTTTGTTCTAATATTTTTATCATACTTGCTTTTGGATTATTCAATTAGAAAAAGGGAGGTGATGCTACGGACGACTACACAGCTGTAACTTTAGCGTCTTTGATAGTTTTAATAGCTATATTGATAGTTTTTTTGATGACTTACAAAAAAGCAAGAGAGATCGAAAAAAAACTTTAAGATCTCCTTCTTATAGCAGGATTTTCAGACATTATCTCTTTTAGGGCTATCTCTAAATTTTTTTCGTGCGGAACAGTTTCGCAGAGAAATATTCCAGTTCTACCTACTTCTTTCCTTCTGGTTAAAACTCTTATCCTTTCCTCAACTATCTCTACTGAAACTTTCAAAAGTTTTGCAACATCGCTCGAATGGAGCTCGCAGAGTGGGATTTCTTTGTGACCTTTAGATGTTGGTAAAATCAAGATCAGTTTCTTATTTACACCTGCAACTCTTTCATCGTTTTTCAAACCATCGTAATTTAAACAGCCACCGAATTTGTAGAAATCCAATTCTCTTTCTCTCATCTTTACAAGGGGAAAACTTACGGTTGTATTGTCTGATAGAATTATTTCACCTTTTATCGCATAACTTGGAGTAGCTTGAACTATTCTCTTTTCAACTATACCAAAAGTTTCGAGGGCTATCTCAACTTTGTAAGACGGTACTATGTGAGGTATGAAGATATCGACATCACTTCTTTCATCAATGTCTCCCCTTGCAACACTTCCATAAACTAGGCTTTGCAAATCCATTTCAATCAAAGCATCCATTACTTCTAAAGCCTTTTTCCTTTTTTCTTTCAGAATTTTCCAATGCTTTTGATCGTACTCAACCTCTCTTCTACTAGTCATTCCACTGTAACTTCTATCCAATCGAGGAATTCTCTTAACCCTCTCTCAATTGGAATTTCGCATATGCATGGTACCTTATAGCTGTGCAACTTCTTTACTTCATCTCTTACTTCTGAAAATTTTTCTGCTTTCGTTTTTACAATCATAGCGTGTTCTTCTACTCTTTCAATCTTTCCTTCCCACCAGAAAAGAGATTTTATAGGAAAAATGTTTATACAAGCTGCAAGTTTTTTCTCTAACAGAACTTTAGCTATCTTTTCAGCCTCCTCTAGTGAAGGTGTAGTTATGTATATGAAGCTGAACATGATCAAAGTCTGAAACATCTATTTTTCTTTTTTCCTTAAAACTGCAACGTCACCGAAAGTTAAAGTTAAAGACTTCTTACTTTCAACTCTGATATCTGGTATATTCTCCTTAAGTTTAACGCTGAACAATCTTTCCAACTTTTCTATCAACTCTTTTTCAGGAACAAGTTCCCTATTTTCGATTTTTTTTATAATAGATTCTTTTTCTTGGATTTTTTTAGCAAGTTCAGCTTGACTCCATCCTCTTTTCTCTCTCTCTTTTTTAATTATTTCGTGAAAATCCTCTACCAGTTCGTATTCAAATTCGATTTTTGTTTTTTGTTGTCTCTTTTTTTGTACAGTTTTACTTTGCTTAGGCAAAATTGGTTTCTCTATTCCGAGTTGTTTGCATGAAGAGCAAACTGTAACTTCACATCCCTCTACTATGACCTTGTATCCTTTTTCAATTTTTTTTCCGCAGATCTCACAATCCATAGCACCTTTTTGATCGAAAATTTAAAAGTTTTGTTAAATTTAAAAATATTTAAATTTTAAATTATTATTTTATTGAATATATAATATATTAAACACTAAAACTTTTAAACTGATGAACTCAAATGAGAGTACGGTTTCTATTCTGAACGTATTTACATTTAATTTGAACTCAGAACTGATGCAATTAAAAAAGTTTAAAAAGTTGAACAATACTTGAAAAACGGATGTTTTAAATGATGTTTAATATAAAATTGAAAGACAATTTGAAATACAAACAAAACATAAATTTTAAATTTTATTTTTATAATTTTTTGAAGTAATATTTTCCCGAGATTACTAAAATCAAAATTAATTTAATTTGTTTTTCGATCATTAAATTAATATAGGGGTTGCAACTATATTGTTTCGGAGGCTCCAGGTGAAAGTATGGATAAAGACATGCAGTACCTTTTAGAAAAACTTCAGAAACTTGAGGAAGAGTATTATAGACTTAAGGAACTTTATAGAAGATTGGAAGATGAAAAAAGATTTATTGAAAGCGAAAGAATTAGATATGAAAGAGAGGTTAGGAGACTTAGAAGTGAAATTGAAAGATTAAGGTCACCTCCTTTACTAGTTGGAATTGTTTCCGATGTCCTTGAAGATGGAAGAGTAATCGTTAGAAGTTCTACTGGGCCAAAGTTTGTTGTTTACGCTTCTCAGTATATAAATCCAGAAGATCTGAAGCCAGGTGTGAGAGTAGCTTTAAACCAACAAACCTTGGCAGTCGTAAGTATTTTGCCTTCATCGAAAGATCCGATGGTCTACGGTTTTGAGGTTGAAGAGAGGCCAAACGTTACATACGAAGATATAGGGGGACTTGATCAGCAAATAAAAGAAATTAAAGAAGCTGTAGAGCTTCCAATGCTTAAGCCAGATCTTTTCAAAGAAGTTGGGATTGAACCACCAAAAGGTGTTCTTCTATACGGCCCTCCTGGGACTGGAAAAACTTTATTAGCAAAAGCTGTAGCAAATCAAACAAAAGCAACCTTTATAAGAGTTGTTGGAAGCGAATTTGTCCAAAAGTACATAGGGGAAGGTGCGAGACTAGTTAGAGAAGTGTTTCAGCTTGCTAGAGAAAAGGCACCTTCAATAATATTCATAGATGAACTGGATGCGATTGCAGCTAGAAGAATTAGCAGCGATACTAGCGGTGATAGAGAAGTTCAAAGGACAATGATGCAACTACTATCTGAGCTGGACGGCTTTAATCCTAGAGAAGATGTTAAAGTAATTGGTGCGACGAATAGGATAGACATCCTAGATCCAGCGATACTCAGACCTGGTAGATTTGATAGGATAATAGAAATTCCACTACCAAACTACGAAGGTAGAATACAGATCTTCAAGATCCATACAAGAAAAATGAAGTTGGCTGAAGATGTAGATTTCTCCGAACTTTCCAGAATAACTGAAGGAGCAAGTGGAGCTGACATAAAAGCCATCTGTACGGAAGCTGGAATGTTTGCAATAAGAGAAGAAAGGCTAAAAGCTACAATGACAGACTTTGTAAAAGCTGTAGAGAAAGTTCTCAAGAAAGTTCCGCCTGCAAAGGAATTAAAGGGAGTAATGTTTGTCTAATCTGGAGCCTCCATGCTTTTTAGAGATTTTGCAGAGTTCTGTAGTACGATTGAAAAAATATCATCTACCTTAGAACTTGCAGCGAGAGTTTCAGTCGTCATGAAAAAGCTGAGCGACGATGATCTTTACAACTTCACACTATTTTTGATGGGTAGAGTTTTTCCAACCTGGGATGAGAGAGATCTTGGAGTAGGAATAGGAATGATCTACGAAGCCCTTGAAGACGTTTCTGGAATCAAAAAAGAGAGAATCGAAGATTACGTTAGAGAACTTGGTGATCTTGGATTAGCAGCAGAGAAGGTATTAAAAAATAAAAAAATATCAACATTAGCTTCTGAAGAATTGACGATAAAAAGAATTAGAGAGACTTTCAATGAGATTGCAGAACTTTCAGGAGAAGGAAGTAGAAAAAAGAAAACTTTGCTCTTGACAGGGCTTTTTACATCTGCATCACCAATTGAGGCTAGGTATTTAGTCAGAATTATTCTGAAAGAGATGAGGTTGGGAGTTGGGGAGGGAATAATTAGAGATGCTATAGCTAGGGCTTTCAACGTTCCAGTTGAATTGGTTGAAAGAGCTTATATGGTTACAAACGATCTTGGAAAAGTAGCGGTTATAGCTAAAAACAACGGAAAATCTGGACTGGAATCTGTAAAAATTGAACCACACATACCTGTCAAAATGATGCTTGCTCAAAACGCTGAAAGTGCAAAGGAGGCTGTTGAAGAGATTGGAGAAGTTGCAGTTGAATGGAAGTTTGATGGAAGTAGGATTCAAGTTCATTATGCAAATGGAAAAGTAACAATTTATTCGAGGAGACTTGAAAATGTAACAAACGCAATTCCAGAAATAGCTGAGGCTGTAAAAAAGAACGTTGAAGATGGAGTAATTTTGGATGGGGAAGTTATTGCTGTCAAAGATGGAAAGCCAATGCCTTTTCAACAAGTTCTAAGGAGATTTAGAAGAAAACACGATATATCAAAGATGATGGAGAAAATATCTCTACAGGTCTACTTTTTTGACATACTTTACAAAGACGGTGAACTGATAAACTTGCCTTTGAAAGAGAGAAGAAAGATACTAGAAAAGGTTGTTAGTGAAAACGAAATAGTGAAGATAGCTGATCAAGTTGTAACAAAAGATCCTGAGAAAGTTGAAGAAATTTTCAAAGCTTCGATAGATGCAGGTCATGAAGGAGTTATGATAAAAGATCCAAACTCTCTTTACATTCCGGGGAGAAGGGGGAAACATTGGTTGAAGTTGAAGACTGTAATGGAAACTTTAGATCTTGCCGTCGTAGGAGGAGAATGGGGGGAAGGGAAGAGGAGTAAATGGTTCAGTAGTTTTGAACTTGCTTGTAAAGATCCTATTACAGAAAAACTTTTAAGAGTTGGAAAAGTTGCTACTGGATTTACAGATGAAGACCTTGAAGAGTTAACAGAGCTTTTCAAACCTTTGATAATAAGACAGATAGGTAAAAGAGTCGATTTCGTTCCAAAGTATGTTTTTGAAGTCGCATATCAGGAAATTCAAAAAAGTCCAAAGTACGAAAGTGGCTTTGCATTGAGATTTCCGCGTTTTGTAAGGTTAAGAGATGATAAGAGCGTTGAAGAAATAGATACGGTTGATAGAATAGATCAACTATTTGCTAGGCAGGTAACATGATCGCGATATTTTTATCTCTACTTACAATTTTCATACTATCAATTTTTGTAGGTTATTTAACGAATGGAGAAACGATCAAACCAATTTTGGAAGAATTTACCAAGATTACAAAACTGGATCCTTTAACTCTAGCAGTAATAATATTTGCAAACAACTCTTTCAAATCTTTTCTAGCTTTAATCCTTGGATCTTTCTTCGGCATATTCCCAATAACTTTCGTGATCACCAACGGTTACATCTTAGGAGCTGTTATAGCTTTGAAAAAAGATATCGGTTTAAGCAAAATACTGCTTGCAATACTACCACATGGTATAATAGAAATTCCAGCCGTTCTGATCGCAAGCTCCTATGGTGTTTTTCTAGGATACAGGTTTTTTTTAAGAATTTTTAGAAAGCAGGCGTTCAAACCTCATTTAGTTAGAGCTTTAAAAGTTTACTTTAAAATAGTTTTGCCAATGCTACTAGTTGCAGCTTTGATAGAAGCTTTTATAACTCCAGTACTCATAAGGATGTGAAACTCGTAATCTGCAGTACAAAAGATCCAGCATCTATGAACATATTTGAAGTTTTGCTTACTCTTGAAAATTTTGATAGAAAAACCTTCGACAACTACACTTTCCACTTTTCAGAAAGCTTTGGAATAGCAGTTTTAGATGAGAAGTTAATATACGCTGATCAAATAGATAAAAGGCTTTCAAAATACTGTAAATTCGATGAGATACTTTTTGCTTCACGTCACAGCAGTAAAGATGGTAGGAAAATCTTTACAACACATGTTACTGGGAATTTATCAAACGCTGACTTTGGAGGAAAACCTTTCAGCTTAGCAAAGCCTGCACCTATGACCATCAAAAATTACGTCTTAAGTTTGAAAGAGAAGATCGAAGGAACTGGTTACGAATTCTCTTTAGAAGTAACTCACCATGGCCCCTCTGAAATAAAAGTACCATCAGCTTTTTTTGAAATTGGAAGTGATGAAAGTGCTTGGAAAGATAAGCTAGCTGCAGAAGTTGTAGCGGAATCTATTTTTGATGCTATAAATTCTAAAAAATACGACTGGAATGTTGCTGTAAGTGTAGGAGGCACTCACTACGCTCCAAGACAGACAGAAATAATTTTAGAGACGAATATAACTTTTGGACATAACTTTGCAAAGTACCACTTCGACGATCTTACTTCAGATTTTTTAGCTAAGGCTGTAGAAATAAGTGATGCTGAAATGATAGTTTACGATGAAAAGTCTGTAACTTCAAAAATCAGAAGTTTAATCTTGGAAGCTGCCGATAGATCGAAAATTGAAGTTTTAAAAGCTAGTGAAGCTAAAAAGAAATTTAAATCTTAAATTTATTTTATTTTTTTATTTTATATATAGATCGAAAATCTTATAAAACTGATAAAAAAACTTCTCTGAGCGCCGATGGTGTAGCCTGGTTAACACGGGGGCTTGCCGAGCCCCCGCCCCGGGTTCAAATCCCGGTCGGCGCATTTTTATTTTCTCAGACTTTGTAGCAAGAATAATAGTTAGCAAGCTTTGATCTGTTCTTTTGTATTTTTACTAAAGTTCACTTTTTCATTTTTTTGTCAATGCTAATTTGTCTTGCGTTCAAAAACTTCGTTGGAATCTATAATTGCTGAGAAAAACTATTATTCTCTGAATTGTTTGTAAAAAATAAAAACAACCTTCTCGAACAAGACTAAATTAAGCTTTGATAAAGCGAAACTAAGTTTTCTCAATAATTTTCTCTTTTCTAATTGTTAAGTTTTGTTTGTTAAGTAAAGTTGCAAAGCTCATCAATTTATTTTTGCATACTTTCCGAACGTTCACAAGAGCAAAGTCTGCTGTTTTAAAAAATTAATGATCATTTAAAAAATTAATTGATCAAATGGAAAAGCAAAAATTTAGAAGTTCAGAAGGGAACTATGTTGAAAGTTGAAATAAGAACACGAGTTTCAGATGAATGCATACTCAAAAAACTTAAACCTTTGACAGAAATAAGTGTAGAAGGTTTGTTAAGTAAAGAAAATTTAGTAAAATGCCTTTTAAAACTTAAAGCTGATGATATAGACGAAGTTTTGAAAAATTTACCAGAATTTTGCGAATGGAGTAAAGTTGGACGATGTTCTTTAAGAATACTTTTGAAAGAACATCCATGCTCGATAGTTTTAACTCTGCTAAAGGCTGGCGGAATGGTAACAAAGATAAGGATTGATAATGATAAAATTGTGTTAAGCTTGATTTGTAACGATGACTGTTTTCTCGAAATTCTAAGAGCTCTCGACAATTCTAGAATAGATTACGAAGTAGTGTACAAAGGAAAACTTGAGTCTGAAAGAGAAATAACTTTTAGAGAGGAGGAAATTCTAAAAATTGCTTTAGAAAAAGGATTTTTTGATTATCCGAAAAGAATTAAACTCGAAGATCTTGCAAACGAATTGGAGATCTCTCCATCTACTTTGTCTGAAATTGTTAGGAGAGGTTTGAAGAAAATTTTACAGAAATATTTTTATTAAATTTCTGCTTCAAATTCTTCGACGCTGTAGTTGAATTCTAGACTCTTGATCTTTGCAACTTCTCTTGCTATCAGCCAGTAAACTAAAGCTAAAGCTTTTCTACCTTTGTTGTTTGTTGGTATTACTAGATCTATATCTGAAGTTGAATTGTTCGTATCGCAAAGAGCAACTACTGGAATACCTATCTTCGTAGCCTCGTTGACAGCTTGCTTATCTATAGTTGGATCGTTCACAAAAACTAGATCTGGCTCCTTGTACTCTTTAAGCGCTGGATTAGATAGAGTTCCAGGAATAAATCTTCCTATAACATAATCTGTACCAATAACTTTAGAAAACATTTGAATTGGTTTAAAAGCGTACTGCCTCGCTGCTACAAGTAAGATCTTTGAAGGTTCATATCTTGACAAGAACTTGGCAGCAATTCTTATCCTTTCATCCAATTTTCTTATGTCCAATATGTACAAACCATCTTGCCTAACTTTGTATATGAACTTCATCATATCGTGAGTCTTTATCTGAGTTCCAATGTGTACTCCTGCTGCTAAGTAATCGTCTGGAGAGATTAGGTACTCGTATTCGATCATAGTCTCACCATTCTGCAGCCCATAACTTCTTCAATCCTTATGAGTTCGTTTAGCTTTGCAACCCTTTCCCCACCAACTATACCTGTCTTTATTAACTTTGCGTTGAAAGCTATTGAAAGGTGAGCTATAGCATTGTCTTCACTTTCTCCACTTCTATGACTTACAACTACTTCGTAGTTTCTCTCTTTAGCAACTTTAACAGCTTTGAAAGTATCTGTTAATGTTCCAACTTGGTTTGGTTTTATTAGGACTGTGTTTGCTGCCCCAATTTCTGCACCTTTCTTTATCCTTTCACTTCTAGTTGCAAAAAGGTCATCTCCACAAACAAAACATTTTGCTCCCATTCTCTTTATCTCTCTAGTAACCTCTGCAAAACCTTCAAAATCGTCTTCATGGAGAGGATCCTCTATGTAAAGTACATTGTAATTTTCTACTAGATCTAGTAAAAAATTTATTTGCTCTTCTCTATTCAACTTTCTATCCTTGTAAACGTACTTTTCTCCATCCCAAAGCTCATTTGCAGCAAAATCTAGTCCAATCTTTATTTCTACTCCTTTATCTTTTTCTAAAATTTCAATAGCTTTTCTTAAAATTTCAATAGCTTTCTCATCGCTTATTTGAGCAGCCCATGCTCCTTCATCTCCTTTAGCAGCGAAAATACCTTCCTCTTTTAGGATCTTTTTTACAGTTTTGTGAACTTCTGAGTTGATCTTTTGAGCTTCAAAGAAGCTCCTTGCTCCAACTGGAATTACCAAAAACTCTTGAATGCTAGTAGATCCTTCGGCATGCTTTCCTCCTCCAACTACGTTACCAAGTGGGTACGGTATTTCTTTAGCAAAAGTTCCGCCCAAGTAAGTGTAAAGTGGTATGTTTAGAAGTTCTGAAGCTGCCCTAGCAGCAGCTATGCTACAAGCTATTGCAAAGTTTCCTCCTATTTTTGAGAAATTGTCTGTCCCATCAATTTCTTTCAAAGTTCTGTCTATCCCTTCTTGATCAAGGACACTCATACCTATCAAAGCTTTTGAAACTTTCTCTTCAACTTCCTTAACCTTGTAAGGATCCACCACTGAAGCCTCAATCTTACCTCTCGAAGCCCCACTTGGAGCTACAGCTCTCCCAAAAACTTCTCCAGCGTAAACCTCACATTCAACTGTTTCATTCCCTCTAGAATCGAAAACGATCCTGTATTTTACATCGTCTATTATCAATTAACCACCTCAGAAAAGATCGTACCTCTCCAACCAAATGAAAGATTCTCTTCTCCTTTTAACAGTTACAGGTATAACTCCTCTTTCAAACTCCTCTACAGCTATTTCCAAAGGTTCTGTTTTATTAGTTTCAATCAAAACAGGAGCTCCCATTGCTATCTGTAAAGCTCTAGCTCCTACTATGCGAGCTCTCTCAAATCTTGTGTATTTAAACGGAAATACGATCAAGACCACCCCTTATGGGGCCGCCGAGATTTGAACTCGGGTCACGGCGCCCCGAACGCCGTAGGATTTTCCAGGCTACCCCACGGCCCCATGAAATCTAATAAGTTCTTTAATTATAGACTTGTGAGTTAGAAACATCCTCCTACAACAGTATCTCTTTATTCCAAGTTCATCTAAAGCTTGTTTTGGAGTTCTACCTTTTTTAATTAGATCCTTGTATTTCTCGTAAAAGTGAGCTATAACTGCTCCGCATGAAAAACATCTTATCGGAAAGTCTGAGGAATTTTCATCAAACGGAATTCCAGACATAGCTATCTGTAAGATGTTTGACCTCTCTTTCTAGCCCCTCTTCCACCTTGTAACTTAGGTAGCTTTCTTCTAATGTCACTTACTAGTAAAGTTCTATCGTATTCTAGGTAAGCTTTCTTCAGCTCCTCATCTTTACTGTATTCAACCAAAGCCTTTGCTATAGCTGTCCTAGCAGCTTCAGCTTGTCCCATGAACCCTCCACCCTTTACAGTTACATCTACATCTACTTGTTTAGCTAGATCTTTCGCTATTATCAAAGCCTCCATAATTTTCAACCTCGCCATCTCAGGTTTATGGATCTCTATCGGAATGTTGTTTATCCTAACTCTACCTTTTCCAGGTCTTAAAACTGCTTTTGCTACAGCAGTTTTCCTTTTACCAGTTGTTAAAACTATCATACTTTCCACCCTAAGTGTTTACATATCTCTTCTAAAGTTACAAACTTGTCTGTTTTTGAAACTTTCTCAAACAAAGCCTCCTCAACTACTTCAAATTCCATGCTTTTTAATTTTTCAGGAACTCCTATAAACACTCTTAACCTTTTATAGGCTTCTCTTCCTCTTCTACTTTTCCATGGAAGCATTCCCCTTACAGTTCTTTTGAACACCTTTTCCGGATGCTTTGGGAAGTAAGGGCCTTTTTCTTTACTTCCCCTATCGTACTTTTCTTTATAGATTTGTAGTACTACTTCTGGTTTTCCAGTTACTATAGCTTTTTCAGCATTGATTACGACTATCTTTTCACCCTTTAACAACCTCTTAGCTATTACGCTTGAAAGTCTGCCAAGTATGTGACCTTCGGCGTTTACGACTTTAAAAGTTTCAAAATTTTTCAAAACCCTTTCAACGTTCATCGTAACACCTCAAGTTATTATCCTGACGTTGCTACCACTTGGGTTCATTTTTAGAAGTTCAGATATGTTTAAACATTCACCTCCTGCAGCTTTTATTTTTTCCTTTGCAGTCTCTGAAAAACTTAAAGCTGCAACTTTTACAGATTTACTGATGTTTCCAGATCCTAAGACTTTTCCAGGAACTACAACGAATTCATCAGCTTTAGCGTACCTTTCTATCTTTGAGACGTTTACCGAAGCGTAAAGTTTTCTAGGCTTAGCAAGTCTTTCAGCTAGATCTTTCCAAACTGCAGCATTTTTACCAGCTTTAATTAGCTCTTCGATGAGAGTTACAAGGTTTGGATTGCTTTTTCTCTTCAACATCTTTCTAATCCTACTCACCCAATCACCTTTGCGATGCTTGTAGATGTGAATTTAAACTTTTGCGAAGCACAAGTGTTATAACTTATGCTGTCGATTTTAATTGTGCTCGTGGCTGAAGTGTTTGGAGTGTTTGCTGAAAGAAGTATGCTTGGATTTTCTCCGGTAGTAGTTTTAAGGGCTGAAAATGGCAGAGTTCTTCCAATATATATAGGTATAGCTGAAGCTTTGGCAATATACACCGCTCTACGTGGTGAAATTCCTCCAAGGCCAATGACTCACGATTTACTTGCAGACGTTATAAGGAAGTTGAACGCAAAAGTTGAAAGGATCGTAATAGACGACCTGATCGAGAACACTTTTTACGCTAGGATCGTTTTAAAGCAAGACGATAGAGTTGTTGAAGTCGACGCTAGGCCAAGCGATAGTATAGCTATTGCTGTTAGGATGAAGGTTCCAATATACGTTGAAGAGTTCATCCTAAACGAAGCTGGAAAAGATGATGTTCCAGAAACTTTTGTTGATCTAGGATCTTTAGTTTAACATTTTTCCCTTCTCAAATCTACTATCTGTTTCAAATCTGGCCCAGTTGAGATCAAAGTTACTGGAACTTTTACATCATCTTCAACTTGTTCTACGAACTTTTTTGCTTTGTAAGTTAACTTGTCCCATTCTCTTACACCAAAACATTCTTTGTCAAGCTTGTCCATTCCAGTTAAAGCTATCTGAGTAGCTCCGTTCACTATTGCTGAATATCTGGCAAATTTACCATCCCAGTAGCCGATCCTTCTCCTTCTTCCAGTTACGGTTCCATATTCAACTATTCCAAGTTTTTCAGCATCCTCCTGAGACATTTCTGTTGGAAATGGGCCACCACCAACTCTTGTTGGAAAACATTTGAACACGACAATTACTTCGTCAACTTTCGTAGGTCCTAAACCAACGTCCGAAGCTATAGCTGAAGCAGTTGTATCTTTTGAAGTTACGTAGGGATAAGTTCCGTAGTACAAACTCAGACCAAAGCCTTGGGTCCCTTCAACCAGTACATCTTCTCCCCTATCCAAAGCCTCGTTTATTTCTAAAGGGACATCTGTAAGAAAATTCTTCAACTGTTCTACATCTTTGGCTTGTTTTGCAATTCTTTTAACTCTATCAACGTTTGCAGGCCCGCAACCGGTTCCGGTTGTTCCTATTTTTCCCTTTAGATGAACATCACTTTTATCCTCTTCTATATGTTTCTCCTCTATTATTGCACATCTATAGTCAAGTTTTGTTCTCTTTTCAACTTTCAAAGTTTGAACTTCGCTGAGAAAAACTTTTGGATCGACCAAAACTCCTGCACCGATCAAAAGTTTAGCCTTTTCGTATATAAAACCGGATGGGATCATTCTAACTCCAAACTTCTGACCATCTATTTCAACTGTATGTCCAGCGTTTGGTCCAACTCCACCTCTAGCAACTATGGACGGCAAGTCTTTCATAGATAAGTAAGAGATAATTTTTCCTTTTCCCTCATCTCCCCAAAATCCACCTACTACTATCGTCGCAACCATGATCCAAGTTTTGCTTTGAATTTAAAAACTTGTACATTTTTAAATTTTATTTAATTAGATTATTTAATATATAAATAAAAATAAATATTTCAAGTTTACACTGAAAAAATTTAAAGTTCGACGCAAGATCTATCTGTGCAAAAACTTGCAGAGTTACTTGAGAAGGGAGAGGGAGAAAATGTAGAGTTCAAAGAATATCTAAGTGATCACCACCTGAGAGAGGGTAGGTTTCGGCAGTTGGCATGTCAAATGAACCACAGAGTTATAATGGGTAAAGGAAAAGCTTACTATGTTGTAGGAGTTTCAGATTCTGGAAAACTTCAAGGTTTAGACAGTTCAAGCTTTTCAAAGACAGTTGAAATATTAAAAAAGCTTGCCGAGGAAATAGAAGCAGAAATAAGTTCTGTGGAAAAATACGAAATAGATCTTGGAAGGTTCGTTGGAATAGTTGAAATATCTAAGAAAAATGCAAAAGAACACATAGTAGTTGGAACTGCCGGTCACGTAGATCATGGTAAATCTACACTCGTAGGCTGTTTAATAACTGGAAAACCAGACGATGGAAATGGAGCTAGTAGAGTTTATCTTGATGTACTAAAACATGAAATAGAAAGAGGCCTGAGTGCTGAACTCAGTTTTGCAGTTTTGGGATTTAAGAATGGAAGATCTGTAAGGATGCTAAATCCTTTGAATAAGTTTGAAAAAGCGTCAGTTATAGAAAAGTCTGAGAAAATTGTTAGCTTTGTAGATACAGTTGGACACGAACCTTGGCTTAGAACAACTATAAGAGGCCTTTTAGGACAAAAGATCGATTACGGCTTACTAGTTGTAGCTGCAAACGATGGAATAATGAGGATGACAAAGGAACACTTAGGAATACTCGTTGCAATAGAAATACCTGTGATCATAGCTGTAACAAAGATAGACATGGTTTCCAAAGAAAGAGTAAGGGAAGTAGTTTTAGACATATTCAAGCTTTTAAGGAACATTGGAAGGTCACCGATTTTGATTAAGAACTGCGATGAAGCCAAAAAAATTTCAAAGATCTTGAGTGAAAATCCACTAGTAGTTCCGATCATCTTAACTTCAGCTTTAACGCTTGAAGGCTACGACTTGCTCGAGACACTTTTACTACACTTACCGAAAAGGTACTCGGTTAAAGACGACTTCCTAATGTATATAGATAAGATATACACGATAACAGGTGTAGGAACTGTTGTCAGCGGAAGTGTAAAGTCTGGTGAACTTAAAGAGGGAGAGGAGGTATTTGTAGGCCCACTCAACGATGGTAGTTTCATTAAAGCAAAAGTAATGAGCATAGAAATGCATCACTTTAGGATAGGTAAAGCTAAAACTGGAGACATCATTGGAATAGCTCTAAAAAATGTTCGCTACGACGAACTAAGGAGAGGAATGGTAGTTTCAAAGAAGATCTTGAAGACTGTAAAAGAGTTTGAAGCTGAGGTTTTTGTTTTTACTCATCCAACTTTAATAAAGCCAGGCTACGAGCCAGTTTTACACGTTGAAACCGTCAGTGAAACTGTTATATTCGAAGAAATAGAGAAAGGTTACCTGAAAGCTGGAGACAGAGGGAATGTAAAGATGAAATTCAAATATAAACCAAACGTCGTATTTGAAGGTCAGAAGTTCATATTCAGGGAAGGCAGAAGTAAGGGTATGGGGGAAATCAAGAAAATTTTTTAAATAATGATAAAGAAAATATTGTATGGAAGAAGAGATCGCAAGAATTGGAGTAAGTTTACCAAAAAATCTGCTTGATGAATTTGATAAAGTCATAGCTAATAGGGGTTACTCTTCTAGAAGTGAAGCTATAAGAGATGCTATAAGAGCTTACCTGCTCGAATACAAGTGGCTTGAAAAAGAGGAAGGACAAGTTGTTGGAGCTATAAGTTTGGTTTACGATCATTCAGTTAAAGGAATAAGCGATGCGATAACTGATGTTCAGCATGAGTTTAACGTCTACATAAGTGCAAGTGTTCACCTTCATTTGGATGCTGAACAGTGCCTGGAGATAGTACTTGTTAGGGGAGATATAGCTCAGATAAAGAAGTTGATTGATAAGCTTATATCCTTGCGCGGAGTTCTGAACGTAAAGTTCATGACTGCATTCAGATTATAAAAATTTGTCCAAGCTAAGTTGCGAGCTACCTTTGATCGATGCTTCACTGTAACCAAATCTTTCAAGGATTCTAAGAACTACTGGGACTATTTGGTGGTCTATGTAGTAGTCTTTATCTATTTTTTTGTTCTCAATTCCATTTTTCGTTCTAATCTTTAAGTTCTCTCCATCAAAATTTTCTATCAGATCTATCGGATAAGCTCTATCTCCTACATTTCCAGAGCCTTTCACTACAACATATCCAACTTTAGATCCGACAGAATAGTAGAAACCGAGCTCTATAGCTCTCAAAGCTGCTTTAACGTGGGCCTGCATGGCTTCATATTTCGATGGCTTCTTTGTCAATCCCTTGTATATTACAACTTCTTCGAGCTCAACCTCTCCATTTTTAACCTTACTTATAACCTCTCTAACGAACTTCACAGCTTTCTCAGGATTTCTTTCTCTCAATATGATCTCTACAACTTTACTTTGGACTCTTTTTGCAAGTTCGCACCAATCTCCTCTTCTAACTTCTAATCCTCTAACTACGATTTTTTCATCTGAAGTAAGGCCAGCATATCTTTTCTTTTCTACAAAGAATATAGTTTTGTAAAACTCATCTATTTCTATCTGTATAGGCATCTCTGATGAAATTCTTTCTATCAGCCTGTAGACTTCTTTTTCAATTTCTTCTAAATTTTTTCCTGGAATTTTTATAAATATACTGTCAGTATCTCCGTAGAGAACTTCGAAACCCATTTCACTAGCTATTTTTATTGAACTCTTTATAAAATACCTTCCCCATGCAGTAGTTGCCTCAGCACATTCCTTGCAATACCATCTTGCCAAATTCCATCCCATGTATCCATAAAAAGAATTCGTCAAAATTTTCAAAGTTTGTTGTTTTATATCTAATAGTTTGTAATCTTCAGCTTTCGCTTTGAGCATAGCCTTCTTTATTTCTCTTCTTTTCTCTATCAACCTTTTTATTATAGAAGTGAAAAATCCATCTGGTCTTTTTCTGAACTTATGACCAACTTCTGGGGCTTTGTAGCAATCTCCTTCAAAGCTCAAAGTATCTGGGCTTATGTTGAAAGCTAGCATTATGGAAGGATACATGCTGGCAAAATCTAAACAGACAACGTTTTCATGTAAACCTCTAGCAGGTTCAAGAACAAAGCCGCCTTCATAGCTTTCAGCAAGTTCTGGTGGATTCGGTGCAATCTCTCCATTTTTTTTCGCTTCACTCATCAAAAGCCACTCAACTTGCTTTCCCCTTCCGATCCTTGTAACGTCATCTAATGGGATCCTTATCATCTTAGAAAGTTCATAGTTCATCGGTAGCAGTTCGTTTGCTATTAAATACGTCTGGATTACATCCTTCTTAGCGTGTGCCAAAACTTTTTCCTTTTCTCCACTTGTCCAAAACTTGTAGATGTCTTTTGCTTCTATATCTTCAACTTCAACTTTTGCACCGAGGTATTCTGCGATGTTTTCAAGTTTTTTAACTTTGACCTCGCTTATTCTCATGGCCAGATCGTAAAGATCAACGTTCAGCCTTCCAGCGATCTTAGGTCTTCCACCTCTGAAAGTTAACTCAGATCCATCTCTCCCAATCTCAACTGGAATGTTCCACTTCTCAGCTCTCTTTTTTATGTAAGGCCAGTCGAAGGAGTCTTGATTGTAGCCGACGATTATGTCCGGATCGAAGTCTTTCACAATTTTTACAAAATTTTTAATTATGTCCCTCTCACTTCCTTCGAGTAAAAATTCTTTGTCACCTATCTTTACGGCTATCACAATTATCTGATCTCTCTCAGGATCTGGCATTCCAAAAGACGATAGCATTTCGCAGTCGAAAGCTAAAATTTTTAGATCAGGAAAATCAATTCTGTTAACTCTTTCAACTCTCTCAACTTCGTAAGTTCTTACGAGTGAATCTCCAACTAATTTCCCCTCTACTTTGATTCCATCCATGCAGGCCAGATCCTTATCTATAAGGTAGCGATAGGCAAAAGGTATGTCCGCTTCTCTAACTTCAAAGAACTTCGAAAAATACTCTCTCAAAATTGGAACATGCTGTGGATGCTTAGCATAAACCTTTGTAACTTCAACTTCTTTTCCAAGGATCTTGACCTTTACTTTTTCATAAGATTCTGGAGAAACTTCAGCCTTTTTAAAAATTTCATCGTCAAAGCCTAAAACGTAGAAGTAAGGCTTGAAGTTTCGATCGTAAGCTACGAAAATTCCTTCTGAATCTTTACACCACATCCTTATTACCGCTTTTCCTCCAACTGTAACGTAATCGACATCCAACAACCAACCTTCAACCACAGAGAAAATACTCGAAAAAGTTAAAGTTTTTTGCTCGAATAATTTTTTAATTTAATATTTATTTTTTTAATTTCAATTTAACTTTGAGAAACTCTTTTTATGCAGTAAGATGAAATTTTTTTGTGGTAACAGTAGATTACGTAGTAGTTGGTGCAGGATACGCTGGATTGATGTGTGGAAAAAAATTGACAGAGAAGGGATTGAATACTCTGATCTTTGAAATGAGAGAATCTGGAGGAGAACTAGTCGTTTTTTCAAAGCTCGATTATTTCAGAGAAAAGTACGAAAAGTACATAAAAGAGGTTGAAGAATTGAAAAGTTTGCTTTCAGTTGAAAAGGGGACAGTTATAAAATCGAAACCTGTAATAGTTAGCGGTGAAAATGGGCTGAAAAGATTGGATGCTAGGAAAGTACTCATATGCACAGGTGCAGCAGACTTGCTACCTCTGAAGCTGAACTTTTTAAGAAAGAAGATGAACGGAATTTATACACTTGACAACGCGTTGAGGTTGATAGCTGAGAAGAATAGAATAGGAGAAAAGATACTTATAGCTGCTAAGAATGAAGAAGTTGTAAAGATTGCAGAGCAGCTATTTTTAAGCTTAAACTACAACGTAGAAACTGTGGAAATATCTGGAGAAATAAACGTCTTCGGAAAGGAAAGAGTTGAGAGTGTTGAAGCTGGTGGTGAAAATTTTAAATGTGACACTTTGGTAATTTACAAGGGAAGAGAAGCTTTCAATCCACTAAAACTCCGAGGAACTCCAGTTGGTAACATAGTTACATGTACTTACAACTACTCAAAGGTTGAAAGCAACGTTAAAAACTTCCTAGCAAAGCTTTAGGTCAATATGCAAAGATCAAAACCGTACGTGATCGTAAACATGGCAGCAAGTTTAGATGGAAAGATAAGCGATGAGAGTAGAAGACAGTTGAGGATTTCTTGTGAAGAAGATCTGAAAAGAGTTGATGTTTTGAGAGCCGATTGCGATGCAATAATGGTGGGGATTGGAACAGTTTTCTCAGACGATCCAAGTTTAAAAGTTAAGAGTGAAGCTTTAAGAATGAAGAGGATAGCAAGTGGAAAGAGCGAAAACCCTATCAGGATCGTTGTAGATAGCAAGTGCAGAATTCCCTTGAATGCAAAAGTTTTGGATAGAAGTGCTAAAACTATAGTTGCAGTTTCAAAGGCTGCAGACAGAAATAAAGTAGATGAAGTTAAAAAAAGGGGAGCTGAAGTTTTAGTTTTTGGAGAAGATCTAGTAGATTTGGAAGCTCTAATGGATCATTTGGCTAAAATTGAAATCAAAAAGCTTTTGGTTGAAGGCGGAGGAACTTTGGTTAGTTCTCTAGTAAAGCTTGGCCTTTTCGATGAGATAAACATATACTTCGCCCCTTTAATAGTTGGAGGAAAAGATTCGCCGACGATATGTGATGGAAGATCTTTCCTTAGAAAACTTGAAATAATTTCAATAGAAAAAATTGGAGAAGGTTTTTTGGTTAAAGCAAAGCCTTCAACTTTTCTTTAACTTTTTTCTCAACTTCTTCGTATATACTATTTCCATGAGCATCTATAGCTACTATGCATGGAAAATCTTCTACTTCAAGTTCCCAAACAGCTTCAGGCATTCCTAACTCTTCCCAGTAAACGTTTTTTATTTTTAAAATTCTTTCAGCAGCAAGAGCTCCAGCCCCTCCTGTGAAAGCTAAGTATACTGCTTTCCCCTTCATAGCATTAACTACTTCCCTACTCATCCCACCTTTTCCTATGAAAGCTATACAGTTAACTCTTTTCAATATCTCTAGTGAAAATTTGTTCATTCTTGCAGAAGTAGTTGGGCCTGCTGAGATAACTTTGTTATCTTTTACAATTGGACCACAGTGGTATATTACAGATCCGTCTAGTTCAAAAGGTAGTTTTTCTCCTTTTTTTAAAAACTCAACAATCTTTTCATGAGCTTCATCTCTAGCTGTATAAACTGTTCCAGTTACAGTTACTTCCTGTCCAACTTTTAGTTTTAAAACATCTCCAACTTTAACGGGTGTCCTCAAATTCATAAGATCACCTCAGCTCTTCTGTTCGCCCAACATTGAATATTTACGGCAACTGGAAGAGAAGCTGTATGGCAATGTGCATAGTTTATTAGAACAGATAAAGCTGTAAATTTTCCACCCATTCCCATTGGTCCTATTTCTAGAGAATTTATAGCTTCAAGCACTTCTTTTTCAAATTCGTCCATCTTCAAAACGTTTCTAAGTAGAGCTTTTTTTGCGAGCTTTGCAGCTAGATCAAAAGTACCTCCAACACCAACACCTACAAATATTGGTGGACAAGGCTTTCCTCCTGCTAAAGCTACCGTTTCAACTATGAAACTTTTTATCTTTTTAGCATCACTCGGCAACATCATCTTCAACACTGAAACGTTTTCACTTCCGGCACCTTTTGGAAGAACAGAGATCTTAATTCTATCACCTTCGACTAAATCTAAATCTATGTACGGAATGAAAAGACCTGTGTTATCGTTGCTGTTTTCTCTAGTTATTGGATGAACTGCGTTAGGTCTTAAAGGAACTTCTTTGGTAGCTTTTTTAACACCATCTATTATAGCTTTTTTTATATCAAAATCTAAGCAAAGTTCTCTACCAATTTCCAAAAAGAAGGCAAGAATTCCGGTATCTTGACAGATCGGTATTTTTTTCTTCTTTGCAACTTCTACGTTTTTCAGTATTATTTCAAAGTTTTTTCTAGCTATTTCATTTTCTTCTTGTTCATAAGCAATTTTTATAGCCTCGACAACATCTTCAGGTAACTCTGTTTGAGCTTTTTTTAACAGATCAACTACAACTTCTACAAAATCGTGGTACTCCATATCTACCACACTTTTTCAGCTTTTTTAACTGAGTTTTCATCAAAGAGAAAAAGCCAAACTTCTTTCAAATTTTTTGCTTTTTCTGAAAACTCTTTGACAGCTTCTAGGAAAGTTCTAACAACTTCTTCAATTGGACATCCGTATATTCCAGCACTTACTGCAGGAAAAGCTATCGTTTTTAACTTCATCTCTTCTGCTTTTTCCAAAGGAGCTTTGAAAGCTAGATATAGTTTTGTTTTTAGATCATCGTTCCAAACTCCACTACAAATTGGTCCAACTGTGTGTATAACGTACTTAGTTCCCTTCTCTTCCAACTTCATCGCTGGAGTTACAACAACTTCTCCATGTTCTAAGTAATTTCTACCTATCTGTTTTAACATCTCCTCCTTACTTATCCTGGTGTATTCATGAGTGCTACCTACGCAAGCTTTAGCAATTGCTGCAGCGACACCTCCTCCATGCTCTAAGTACTTGTTTGCAGCATTTACAATAACTTCAGCTCCGCTCTGCGTTATATCTCCTTGAAAAAGCTTTAACTTCAAATTCTTTTGTTCCAAAATTTTGACGAGCTTCATGTTTTGAAGTTAGCAGGAATATTTTTATTTTTCTAAAAAGTGTTTCAACTCTTCAACCTTTGTTGCGTCCTTTTTTATCAAAGAGAAAATTCTTTTCATAATTTCTACATCTGCATTCAGCACCTCTTTCAATTTTTTTGCGATTTCAATTCCCTTTTCATCGTAATCAGTTAAAACTACAACTTTTTTACCGAAAAGGTCTGAAAATGCTCTCCTATAACCGTTGAAGATGTAGACGTTTTTTATTCCTAGATCTTTCAAAACTTCAAAGTCTTTTATCCCCTCAACAACCACTATCCATCCATCTTCATCTCTGCTCTTCATCTCCTCTATGAGTTTTTCCACTTTATCCCAGGCTCCAGCTGTACTACTAAATCGTATATAGCCCCCCTCCTGATTCCACCTCTAACCACAGTATAACTGTCGATGTTTAAAACTTTTAGCTTTCCAAACTCAGACTCTTTTGCAAAATTTCTTGCGATCTCGTACAACTTTTTTACTGCAACCTCAACGACTTCCTCTTCACTTGGTAAGCTTCCAGTTCTAAATGGACATTTTTCAACTACACCGTTGTAAGTAGCAATTCCCTTTTCCGTGTCGAACCTTGCAAACAACGTTAAACTTAGCTTTGAAACTGCTACACCTATTGCTCCTGAAAATTGATTGTACTTTGGAATAACGTAGTCAAATTTGCAGCTTTCAGCAATCTTTGGAACGAGGATAGAGGATAAGTTGCCAACTCCAACTATTTTCTTAACATCAAGTCCTTTTAGAACATCGCATACCAAAGAAATGTACTGTTGTAGGATTTTTTCGCAGTCAAATTTTTTTCCTTCCTCCCTTGAAGCTTTGTAGTCTCCTATTTCATAGCCTAAGCAATTTAAAGCATCTATAAAAGTAAAATCTTTTCCACCAAAAGCTATTGGTTTTGAACATCTCTGGCTTAATCTTTCTGCTACTATTGAATCTCCCCCAAAAGGTAACTCAATAGAGTTTATACTTCTTATCAACGTTTTTTTACCATGAATAGTTATTCCATCGACGATCTTTGGCATACCGTTTTCTACAACAATTATTTTTGTCAAAGAGCCACCGATGTCTATTACAACTGCATTCTTTTCCTTAGTTAAATAGATTGCTCCAATGGCTGAAGAGGCTGAGCTTGAATTGTAAAGAAGTGATGGATTCTCTACGACAAACTGCCAAGGAGTTATTCCACAATCTCCTTTGTAATAATAGAAGTTATCAAAAACACTTTTTATCTTGTTTGTAAAATCAAAAATTAAAGACTTCACCTTAGCATTTATAACAGTCGTATTTATTCTTGCTAGGTAGTTGAAGCCGCCAACGTGGTAACTCAAAGCTATTTTTGACTCATCAACAAACTCTATCGCAACATTTTTTACTTTCTCTTCAATGGAAGAATTTCTAACAGAAAATTTTGCTGCAATAGCTATATTGTCATATTTTTTTGACTTTAAAAGTTCTCTTATTTCTTTTTCATCTACATTTTCAACTACGTCACCTCTATGGTTTACAAAACCTCTCACTATTTCACCATAGTTGCTGTAGTTCATTCCCGGACCCGGAATAAGAATTGTTAAAGTTCTAAATTCATCCAACCTATGGATCAGTTGGTTTAGAAGAGATGTACTGATGACAGCTCTTTCTTTTTCTGCCAAACTTTTTATTTTTGACAGTATATTAGAAATTCCAAGTTCGTTTGGAAGTTCGATCGTGTCAATTTCATCGTCTTTGAAAACTGCTACATGTGTATTGGTCCAACCAACGTCTATTCCGATCACAGTTTTTGTAAGATCGTAGAATTAAAAATTTCCTTTTTAACTAATTTTTATAAAAGATCATCAAACATTTTTATCCTTTTGGACGAAGAATAAAAAGATGTAAAGAGAACTTTTTGATATTCTCATCGATCATTCGTCGAAAACTTCGTAAATCAACATCTTTATCAAATTTGCTGATTTTTACCTAAGCAATTTAAAGATAGCTAAACATCAGCTTTAAAATGCCGAGTAGCAACAAAATAAAAAAAGTTGAAAATCTTTGATGAAGATCGCTGGGATCGATGTCGGCATTAAATCTTGTAAACTTGCGATCTTAGAAGATAAACTTATCTACATTGGTGATTATGAAAAGGAAAAAATAAAAGGAGTTTTCGCTGTAGGGATCGATGCTCCGTTATCTTTTCCAGAAAAGGGAACTCTTAGAGAGTGCGAAAAGAAATTGTTGAATCTTGGTATTAAAATCTTCCCATCTGGGGCGAAGTTTTTCAAGAGAATAACACTTAAGGGGATAGAGATTGCTGAAGAACTCAGAAAGGAGGGAATTCTGGTTTTTGAGGTATATCCGTTTGCTTCACGAGTTCTAATGAAAATTGCACCAAATGTAAAAAAGAGAACAAAAAGTGGGATTGCAGAGATAAGGAAGGAGCTTCA
The DNA here is from genome assembly GCA_025058735.1 of Archaeoglobaceae archaeon. Taxonomy (GTDB): domain Archaea; phylum Halobacteriota; class Archaeoglobi; order Archaeoglobales; family Archaeoglobaceae; genus WYZ-LMO2. The sequence continues at coordinate 110,441 of JANXDX010000004.1, forward strand.
GAAGTTTATAGAGATCCCAGAACTTACACACGATGAGATCGATGCTGTAATCTCAGCTTTAACGGTTAAAGAGTTCTTAAATGGTCGTGGATTTGTTTTAGATGGAAAAGATGGAAAAATAATTTTACCAGGAGTTAACATCAATAAATGATAGACTTAGAGTCTTTTGTAGCTAAAGAAAGTTGCACTCACTCCGCTGAACTTCGATAAAAAATTAAAAAAATATGAAATATAGAAATAGTATAGTACACTATTATAATAAATTATCTAAAATTTTTAGCAATTCCCTTGGAGAATCTATCTTGTAATCAGCTTTAACTTTCTCAAAAAATCTCCAGTCTCCATAAGCTGCATAAACAGTTATCATTCCAAGTTTTTTTCCAACTTCTATGTCTCTTCTTATACTATCTCCAACAATTATTGCTTCTTCAGTGCCAACTTTTAGGTTTTCAAGTGCTAAAATTACTGAATCGGGTTCTGGCTTCTTTTTTCTAGACACATCAAAAGTTATTATTATGTCGAAGTAATCTAAAATCTCAGCTTTCTTTAACCTTTTAACAGCTTGATCTTTTTCAGCATCCGTTACTACTGCAAGCTTTAAACCTCTTTTTTTAAGTTCGATCAAAACCTCTTTAATTCCAGGGTAAGCCTCTGTTTTTTCAATTTTTATTTTTTCATAAATTTCACAACATTTTTTATAAAGTTCTTCATTAAAAACTCCGTGGTCTTTCAAAAAATCTGCTATGTTTTCATGACTTTCGAACCCATGTTTTCCGCTCAAAAAATATTCAAACAACTTCTTAGCATTCCCGCAATTTGCCACTTTGCAAACCTCTTCACAGGACTTCAGCTTTGCACTTATGAAGTCTACAAGTGTATTGTCAAGATCAAATATTACAGCTTTTATCTTTTTCATCGTCCCAAGGTTTCGCTTTGTAGATAAACTTTTGTTTGCAAAAACTTTTTATCAAAAGTAGAATTTGTATCATGAAAATTTTTATACCTTCAAACGAGAAAATAAAAATTGAAGTAAAAAAATTTGGAAAACTTGCAGAGATAAGAAACAAGTACAGAATCTTCGGAGAAAGTATAAACATTTCAACTGAAGAGATGAACTTAAAAGAAATTTTGGAGCTTCTTTGCGATCTTGGTTTCGATTTTGCAGCTTTAGAGGATTTTGATGTTGAAACTTTAGAAAAAGATGTTGGCTTCAAAGTTCCTGTAGTTTCAAAGTTGGAGGACGTTTTTAAAGCTCCAGAGGTTGAATCTCTTAAATCTATGATACGAAAAATTAAAAGCAGTGAATTTGCTGATGAATGTGGAGCTATAGGAATTTTTGTTGGTTTTGTTAGGAAGAAATCTGATGGAAAGATCGTAAAAAGAATGGAATATGAAGCTTATGAAGAAATTCTGAAAGAAGCTTGCGAAAAAATTGAAAAAAGACTTGCAAAAAAAAGTGTAATCGCTAAAATATATCACAAGAGAGGTACCATTATGCCAAAAGAGGACATAGTCTATGTTCTAGTAATGGGAAGACACAGAAAAGATGTTTGGGAGCCTTTGATGGAAGCTGTTGAAGCTATGAAATCGGAGCTTCCAGTTTGGAAAAAAGAAGTGTTCAACGGTGAGACGTGGGTTCATGATAAGAGATGAAAGTTGCTGTTGCAAATGCTACAAGTTCACCGTTGTTGTAAGCTTCTGCATATCCAACTGCACTTTTTTCACCGATCCTTAAAACTTTAGCTTTTGCAACAATCTTTCCAGACTTTACTGGTTTAAGGTAATGAACGTTTAACTGAGAAGTAACAAAGATCTTGTCGCTTGTAGTATTTATCGCTAAACCTATAGCTGTATCTAGTAAGGAAGCTATAACTCCACCATGAACGAAACCTAGAATTTGTAAATGTTTTTCTTCAACTTCAAGTTCTAAAGAATCTTCAGAGATCTTAGTTCCCAAAAGTTTGTGCCATGGAGCAGAGAAGACAACGCTAACATCTCTTTTCACAGAGTTAGATCTTGCAGAGAATTTAATGTTTTTCCTCCAATCTTTGAAAAATTTATTTAAAACGCATCAAATTAAAACTTCAACGTTGAGCAGAGTAGCTTTTAATAGTTTTTCCCAATGCTGCGTACAGCAAGATCCATGCTAGGAATCCCATTACAGGAACAAATATTGAAACTATAAATAGAATTGCTGCTACAAAGTATAAAGTGTTTCTTTCTCTGCTGTAGAGGTTAAAACTCAAAAGTACTATACCAATAAATCCTACTATTAAGAATAAAATTCCTAGGAAAAATATTGGTATTCCTAAGAGTAAAAGGCTCAGTACTGCTCCAACGATTATCAGAACTAATCCCCATACATATCCAACTCTTACAAGTTTCGAAGCTATCGAATAGCTGGCATCTGCTCTAGCCAACTCTGAAACTCCTGGAATGAACTTCGCATAAAATCCAAGAAGGATGACTATCGCACCTACGATCAAGAGCATTAGTCCTGCAGCTGCTGTTAAGAATCCACCAATTAAAAACGTCAATATTCCAAAAAATTTTGAAGCCAATCCTAGGCCTAAAAGGATCCATCCAATCAAACTTATCAGTATTCCAGTCCTCATGAGCTCAAACGCTCTAAGGAGTTGTACAGGTTGTCTTACCTCCATAGCTATCGCCGAACAACTTAACAAAATTGCTATATATGCTTTCTCATTACCATCTTTTTAACAACTTCGTACATAGCTATTCCGGCAACAACTGCTAAGTTTAAACTGTCAACTTTTCCAAAACCTTTTATCTTAACAACTTCATCGCATTGACTTTTTACAGGTAAAGAAATTCCCTTATCTTCTCCACCGATAACCAACGCTATGGGAGGAGAAACATCTACTTCACTTAGATCACTTTTACCGTCAAGATCTAAAGCTAATACAAAGAAGCCCATTTTTTTCATTTTTTTTATTGCAGAAGCTAAATTTTCTTCTCTGGCAATTGGAATGTGAAAAACTGCTCCAGCAGAAGTTTTAATTGCTCCCTCTTCTATCGAAGCTACTCTTCTCTTAGGTATCAATACACCTGCAGCTCCAAAGAATTCAGCAGATCTTAAGCAAGCTCCAAGGTTTCTCTGATCTGTTACATTGTCTAAAATTAAGATAAAGTTGTTCTGATTTAAAGCTCTCTGGATCAAGTGATCTAGATCGACGAAACTTACAGGAGAAACTTCTGCAGCAATTTTTTCTCTAAAATCTTCTACTTTGTAAATCGGAATTCTTTTCTTTTTAGCTTTTTCTAAAATTTTTTTTATTTTTTCAGAGATTTCTGATGAAACATAAATTTTGCTCACTTTTTCTGCTTTTAAAGCTTCAGAAACTGCATTGTATCCATAAACTTTCATTCAACTAACCCTAGACAGAGTTTTTCGAACTTTCCACTTCCTAGAAGTTCTTGAGCAGATCCTTCAAAGGCAACTCTTCCACTAACTAATATGTAGACTTTCTCACTTATTTCCAAAGCTTTTTTTGCATTCTGTTCAACCAACAAGATCGTCATCTTGTGCTCATCTCTTAGCTCAACTATCTTTTTGACTATCATATCTACGAACTTTGGAGAAAGTTGTGCAGTAGGTTCATCGAGCATTAAAACTTCAGCTTTCCTTATTATAGCCATGGCCATAGCTAGCATTTGCCTCTCTCCACCACTCAAAGTCCCAGCTTTTCTTTTTAGAAAATTTGAAAGTTCTGGAAAGATGTTCAGAGCAAGTTCGATCCTATCTCTAGCATCATCTTTCAGCGTATAAGCTGCGATGTTCAAGTTCTCTTTTACAGTTAAATTCGTAAAAACGTTCTCAGTTTGAGGCAGGTATACTAAACCCAACTTTGCTTTTTCATGTGGAGATGTGAAAGTTATCTCTTTACCGTTCAAATAGATTTTTCCAGAAAATATGTTCGCTAAGCCAAAGATCGATTTCAGCAAAGTAGATTTACCACTTCCATTTGGACCAAGGATAGCTGTTATCGTATTGCTATCTATCCTAGCATCTACATCGAAAAGTATATGTAACTCTTTGTATCCGGAGTTCAATTTTTCAACCCTTAGCACTCAGGTACACCTCTACAACTTTCGGATCTTCAAACACTTCCTCTCTTCCCTCAGCTATTATTTTTCCATTTGCCATCACGTATATGTAGTCTGTGTACTTAAGAACTATGTCAAGCCTGTGTTCTACAAGTAAGAAGCTCATTTCATCTTTCAACTTTAAAAATCTTGAAAGGATCTCATGCGCAAGCACAGGGTTTACACCAGCTACCGGTTCATCGGCTATAAAAAGTTTTGATTCTCTCATCAAAGCTCTTCCAATCTCAAGTAATTTAAGCTGCCCTCCGCTCAAGTTTTGAGCTTGAACATCCCATAGATGATCGAGTTTTAAAAATTCTAAAATCTTGAAAGCTTTTTCTGTTGCATCGCTTTCCTTCTTTTTCCATTTTCCATTTACAGCTTCAATTAGTTCTGTTCCATAGTTGTAAAAAACCAAGAGATTTTCCAAGACTGTTAACTTTTTCAGAGGTTGAGGTATCTGGAAAGTTCTAGTTATTCCGAGTTTACTTATTTCGTGTGGAGGTTTGTTTGTTATATCTTTTCCGTCGAAAAATACTTTACCAGAATCGGCTTTGTAAAAACCGCTCACAGTGTTTATCAGAGTAGTCTTTCCACTTCCATTTGGACCAACTATCAAAGTTATCTTGTTCTTTTGAATTGAAACATTTACATTGTCCAATGCTTTTAAACCACCAAAAAATTTTGAAAGATTTTGAGTTTTTAGTACTATTTCCATTCTATTTTTCCTGTTTCAAATTTCCAAACACCAACCTTTTCCCAGGTACACTTCGGTGTTACTTGGAATATAGCAAAGTCTCCACTAGCTCTATCGTTCCATACGTTTAACTGAATGAAACCACTTACAGTTTTAATTCCATATTCTCCAGCACTGTATTTCTTAGTTACATCTATTATCTTCTTAGCCATTAGATCTGCATCATATTTTCCTTTCTCTCTTACAACTTCAATGTATGACAAAGTTAAAACCCACGCTGCATCGTAAGCGTTTAAAGCGTACTGATAAGGATCATCTTTAATTCCCTTTTCTCTCATCTTTTTAGTAAGATTCTCCAGTCCTCTACCGTAAGATTCAAACAGTGTACTGAAGAGTTTAACCTTTGAAGCTTTATCGCAAACTTCTCCAACAACTTTCGCACTCTTTGCAGTTCCATCGCATCCGATCCATAAAACGTTCAAAAGTATGCTATCAGCTTTTGTTTGGGCTAAGATTGTAGCTACTTCCTCGTAACTAAAAGCTACTATAGCTATTTTTCCTCTGAATTTTTCGTAGTTTCCTGAAATTGCTCTTTCAAGCTCAGCTATGTATGGAGAGAAATCTGCTGGTGGTGGTGAAGGATACTCTACTTTCGTTAAGATTTCTACTTTCTTCTCTTTTAGAAGAGGTTCAATTGCCTCACAAAGTCCTCTACCCCAGGCGTTTCCTATATGAATTATTGCAACAGCTTTTATTTCTAGGCTTTCAATTTCTGAGGCTATAGCTCTTGTTTGAAAATCATCCGTAGCAACAAATCTGAAGATGTACGTTTTATCTTCAGGTTTAGTAGCTCCGAGGAGGTGTGGAAGAGCTGTTGAGGATGGAGAAACTATTATCAGTTTGTTTGCATTTACGTAACCCATTATCCCTCTCACTTCTCCACTTGCCATCGGACCGATGAAAATTTTAACACCTTTGGCATCTAAAGCCTGAACTTTTTCAAGTGCAACCTTTGGATCGACTTTCGTATCTTCGTAGTAGAATTTTACTCTGTAAGGTAAACCTTTTCCTTTCAAATAACTGTTTATATCCTCCTCAGCAACGACTAGAGTGTTTTTTATGTTTGTTCCAAAAGTTGTCAGTGGACCAGAAAGGTCTACCAAAACTCCTATAGGTATTTCTTTAGGTTGCTCTGCTGGTTGTGCACAAGCAGCAAGCAAGGCTAAAGCAAATACAATAAGCAGTTTCTTCATAGCATAACTTTCATGCATCAATTTATAAACTTTTGGCAAGTTAACTTCATGATACTCGAAGGTGCACTGGTGTATTCGAACCTATTGGCCATGCTCTGCATAGGCCTTACGCTTACATACATAACAACTTCAGTTCCAAACTTTGCTCAAGGATCTTTTGCTGTTTTTGGATCTTATATGTCTTTAACTTTTCTCAGACTCTTTTCAGTCCATCCTTATCAATCCATCCCAGTCGTATTTTTCCTCGGTGGAGTTCTTGGAATCTTAGTTTATCTTTTAATCCTTAAACCTTTGATAAAGAAAGGTGCATCTGTAGTGATCCTCATGATCACAACTCTAGCTCTAGATCTAATTTTGCTAGGTTTTATAGGAGCTTACTCAGAATTTTTGAGAAATATAACTGGAAAACCTTCAGCTAAATTTATTTTTACACCACACGACTTTACATTTAATGGACTATCTGGAGTTCTCTTCGTTTCTACTTTCCTGATAACTGCAATTTTAATTTTCCTTAGCATCTTACTTTACAAAACAAAGTTTGGAATAGCTTTGAGAGCATCTATGGAAAAGCCTTTCCTTGCAGAAGTCATGGGTATTGATGTTGAAAAGATGAGGATATTTTCTTGGTTCTTGTCTGGGAGCTTTGCAGCCTTGTCAGGATGCCTTCTTCCTTTTAGACAAGAAATTGTTCCTGCTACTGGAAGTATAATAATAGTTTCAATATTTGCTGCAAGTATAGTTGGTGGAATTTACAGCTTAGCAGGAGCTGTTGTAGGTGCTTACCTCATAGGCTTTTCTGAAACACTTTTAACCTTCCATCTTTCAAACCTTTTTGGAGTTTCAGTTTTACTTTACAGCAGAGTTATCTCTTTAGTGATCTTATCTTTAACACTTCTACTAGCTCCGAGAGGTTTAACTGAGGTGAAGTTCAGATGGAAATTCTTTTCAGCTTTGCGCTCTGGTTCGGATTATACGCGATAGTTGCTTTGAGTTTGAATTTAGAATACGGATTTGCTGGAATTCCAAACTTTGGAAAAGCTCTAGCAGTTTTAGTTGGAGCAATAAGTGTTGGAGGAATAATGAACAGAATTTTAGCATATTTTTACGGAATATCTGAGGATAACGTGATATCTTTAAGTAGTTCCGTACGTGGAATTGTGAACGATGCAATCTTATCTGATCCAGTTCTCGGAATAGTAATTTTCTTGTCATCTATAACTTTGGCCTCACTGCTGGGAGCTGTGGCTGGAGTGATCTTCATACTACCAAGCGTTAAGTTGAAGCAAGATTACTTGGCCATAACTTTACTTGCGATAAGTGAAGTTGTCTTCTTAGTAACTAACTACTCTACCGAAATAGTAGGTGGTTACTACGGTGTATCAGTCCCAGACGTATTTACTTTTTCTGGAAACTATAGGAACACCTTTTTCATTTTAGTTATCCTCTTATTTGCTTTTTTAGTATACTTTTTTGTAGAACGTATTTCAAATTCCCCTTTTGGAAGAGTTCTTAAGGCTATGAGAGAGAATGAAGATGTTTTAAAAGCAAGTGGAAAAAATATAATAGTTCTTAGAATAAAAGCTGCTGCAATTGGATCGGCAATAGCATCGATCGCTGGTGCTTTGTTCTCCTTGTATTCTTTGAATGTCATAGCTTCAAGCTTTACAAGGGTAGAATGGACTTTTTATCCTTTTCTCATGGTTCTTTTAGGTGGAGCTGGAAACAACAAGGGAGTTTTAGCTGGAGTGGCTGTTTTTGTTTTTGCAAAAATTTTTCTTACTATGTTTAAGTTCGAAATAACTGCACTCTTAAACTTACCTTTTGAAGCTATTTGGTTCGAATACATGCTCTTTGGAATTTTGATGTTCTTAGTACTATACTACAAACCGGAAGGAATATTTAAAGAGAAGCCGATATTCACAAAACCTATAAAGAAAGTTGTGTACAAGATCAGTGGAGCAAAAAATAACTAAGTATCTTTCAGTTACAGAGATCAATCTAGAAAGAGTTAGGGTTTTGCTTTTACATTCTATTGTTTACAATAAAAGAGATAAAAAGTTTTGTTTTAGATAGGTGAGAAAATGAAAGTTGTAGGATTTGTTGGATATCCATTAAGCGGAAAGACTACTGCAAGTCAAGTAGCTGTAGAGATTGGGATTCCTACAGTCAACATGGGAGATGTTGTAAGGGAAGAAGTTGCAAAAAGGAATTTGCCATTGACTGATGAAAATCTAGGAAATGTAGCTTCTGATCTTAGAAAAAAGTTTGGAATGGATATAATTGCTAGACTTTGTATACCAAAGATTAGAAAAATTCTAGATGAGAAAGGAGTGGTTGTTGTTGATGGAATAAGAGGTATAGATGAGGTTGAAAGATTTAAAAAAACCTTTGGAGATGATTTTATTTTAATAGCAATAGAGGCTCCTTTGGAAATTAGATTTGAAAGAGCAAAGAGGAGGATGAGGAGTGATGACGTTTTAACGATCGAAGAACTGAAAAAGAGAGATGAAAGAGAAGAAAGTTTTGGACTTAAAAAAGCCATGGAGGTTGCAAACTTTACTGTTGAGAACAGTGGAGACATCGAGATTTTTAAAGAAAAAATCAAAGAACTTTTGAAAAGTGTAGCGAGTGGTGTAGAGGTGATCGTTGAAACCTACGTTCATCCAACTGAAGATGAGGAGAAAGTGAAGAAAGCTGTAAGGAACCTTTTTCCAGATTCCGAAATAGAGATAAAGGAAGGTAAATTGATTGCTAAAGCTAGAGACCTTAGAAAGTTTAGGGAACTCCTAAGAATTCAAAAGATATTGGATACTGCGAGATCTGAAATTACAAGGGGAAGAATAGGAAGTGAAGTAATAATATATTTAAATAAACAAGCTGCAACTGTCTCTAAAGTTAATTTTACAGATGAGGATGCAATTCTTTCACCACTGAAAGTTACTTTTAGACTTATGAACGTCCCATTCAGTAGATTTTTAGATTACATAGCTCCAGAAACAAGGAATGGGAAAATTATCAAAGAAATCGATAAACTTTGACCCTTGCAGAAATGCCACTTCTTCTTTCAAATAGACCTTCAACTTCGAGTTTTTTTGGTTTAATAGCTTCCCAAACGTCTTCCAAGATCTTTTTCACTACAGCTTCGTGGTGCATAGTCTTCTCTTTAAAATCTTTGAAGTACTCATCTAGAGATTCGTATTCAAGCAAAAAATCTTTTGGAATATATTTAATTTTTATTTTAGCTCTATCTTCCATTCCGGTGACTGGGCAGATACATCTGAAATCTTCATACTCAAACTCAGTTTCATGTTCTCCATAGATGTTCGGAATAACTTTCAATCTTTTTCTTTCAAAAGATCTTAATACGTTTAAAAGCTCTTCAAAGCTTGAAGCTTTTTCAACTGAAACTATGAATGGCCATGGAGATTGAACTTTCGATGGACAGTAAGCTACAACAACTTTTCCCATCATCGATGCATAGATAGCTTCAAACATTGCTCCAAAACTTGGGTAGGTAGCTAATAGAACAACTAGGTCTGCTTTAGAAACTAGCTGCAGATCGTTCTTAAATATCTCTTTGCAGATCTCATCTTTGTCTCTAAAATCTTCAATCTTTGTGTAATCTAAGAAAAATTGGTTTAAAACTTCAAATCCCTCATTTGAAAGTTTTTTCTGAATTTCTAAGATCTCGTCTTTAGCTTTACTACTACCAGCTATGAATACTTTCACAATTTTTTTAGTGTTTGAAGAAGAAGTTTTTTAATTAGAATTTTTTTAATAAATTTATAAAAATAAAATTTTTAATTTTTACATGATCTACAAATATTTATATCCTAAAACAAACATTCACCATGGAATTCAGAAGAGAAGTAGAAATTGCAAAAATATACGTCAATGGAAAGATAGAAGAGAATCCTGTAGAGATTAGATTCGATCCGTTAACTCTACAAACATCAAGAATAATAAAAAAAAGCATCAACCTAAATTTTGGTGGATTTGAAGAAGAAATCGAGTCAACTAGAAGTTGGTGTCCATTTTGCAGCGAAAGAATAGAGAATTTAGCTGCAAGAGAACCAATTATCATGAAATCCGAACTCTGGAAGAGAGGAGAGGCTATAATGTTTGCAAATCTAATGCCATATTCAAAGTTCTCTTTAGTTTTAAGGGTAACAGAAAAACACTATTTGAAGTTGTCTGAATTCAAAACTGAACATTTCTTTGATGCTTTTAAATTGATCCAAGAGTTCTTCTCAAGATTACCAGAAGGAAAAATCTACGCTACAATTGGTATGAACTATTTAAAATCTGCTGGTAGCAGTATTATGCATCCTCACATTCAAGTTCTATTTTCAGAAAATTCAACAGATTACTTTGCAAGACTTGAGTGGGGCGCTTTCAGTTTTGCAGAATTGAACAAAAAAGATTTCTGGATGGCCTTAGTTGAAGAGGAAAAGAAAAACAAAGAAAGATTTATTGGAACAACTGAAAAGACCTATTGGCTAGCAACTTTTGCACCTAAAGGTTTTTACCATTTCATGGGGATTCCTGAAGAGAGAAACTTTGTCGATATGAGCGATGAACAGCTTATTGGTTTATCGAAAGGAATTACGAAAATTCTAAAATTCTACGAAAGGAAAGGGTTTAACTCTTTCAACTTTTCAATCTTTTGTGCAGATAGGATAGGGAGTAGTTTTAGAACTAACTTACAGATCTTAGCAAGATCACCTTTTGGAAAATACTACTGGTGCGACGTATTTTTCACAAAAATGTTGCAAGACGAAAGTGTAACGTTCTTTATGCCTGAGGATTATGCGAAAGAGCTGAGGGAAATTTGGGAAAAATTATGATAGTTGAATCTTATCTTTATGAAAAACTGAATGGAGATGTCCGCTGCAAGACTTGCTGGCACAGATGTGTACTGAAGGATGGAAAATGGGGAATATGTCAAGTTAGGAAAAATGAAAATGGAAAACTTCTTGTATATAATTATGGACTCGCATCGTCTATAGCTCTTGATCCAATAGAAAAAAAGCCCATGCATAACTACAAACCAAGAACAAGGGTTTTATCTTTTGGAAGTGTTAGTTGCAATTTCAAGTGCGATCATTGCCAAAACTTCGAAATTTCTTTTGCAGATCTAAGCTATCCTTATCTTAAAGAACTAAAGCCAGAAGATGTTCTAATGTTGTGCAAGGAGTACAGAGCAGATGGTGTAGCTTGGACATACAATGAACCATCTATATGGCACGAATTTGCTCTTGATGCATCGAAGATCTGCAGGGAAAACGGATATTTCATAGTTTACGTCACAAACGGTTATATGACTCCAGAAGCTCTAGATCAATTCAATTTTTTAGATGCAGCAAACGTAGATGTAAAAGCTTTTAGACAAGATTTCTACAGTAAAATTTGTAAAGCTAAACTTGAAAACGTTCTTGAAACTGTGAAATACATGTTAAAAAAAGGTGTTTTTGTTGAGATAACTTATCTAATAATCCCTGGATACAACGACAGTAGTGAAGAGATAAGGGATTTTGCAAACTGGGTTGTAAGTGTTGATAAAAGAGTTCCAGTGCATTTCTCAAGGTTTCATCCAGAACACAAGATGATGCACGTCCCTCCAACTCCGGTTAAAACGATAGAGAGAGCTATAGAAATTGCAAAAAAAGTTGGAGTTGAGTACGTTTATGCTGGAAACGTTTGGGGACATAAAAATGAGAACACTTTTTGTCCAAACTGCAACGAAGTTTTGATAGAGAGGTACGGTTTCTACGTGAAAAAAATAAATCTAAACAAAGATCGCTGTCCAAGCTGTGGATACAAACAAAACATAATTCTTTAAACTATATTTACATTTTTGAATCTAATAGGGGCTGAAACTGTATTTTCAAACTGCTCAACTTTTCCAACGTAGCCATCTAAGTTTTTTAAAAGTTCAAAAACGTTTCCATAAACCATCACTTTTACAGGTTCATCGTTCAAAGTTGCATGGTGAGTTTCGTAGCTGAAATCACCGCTTACCGGATTTGCCGTATGTGAGCCTATGAAGTAGTGTACATATATGGCATCATCTGTTGAACTCTTTCTTCTTACATCCAAGATAACGTTACTAGGTTTTGGTGTTGGATAGGATGACAGATCATCTTTAAAGCCGTTACCGGTTACTCCAAAATCTTTTGAATTTTTCCAATCAGAAATAAAACTCAACACTTCCTTATCTACTAGAATCTTTCTTCTACTTCTGCAACCTTCATCGTCAAAGTTGCAGCTAGCTATTCCTCCGTCTAAAGTTCCATCGTCTATAACTTTGATCTCTCCCAAATATTCACCGATTTTAAGTTTGCTTCTTCCTTTTGCTACGTTTTCTGCTGAAAAAGAAGGATATAAGGTTGCTGAGAAAAGTTGATGTAAGGCTTGTGTAGATAGAATTATATCATATCTTTTTTTCTCTTCAATCCTTTTAGTTTTGGAGGAAATTTTCTCTAACTCTTCTGCTTTTTTTACAGCCTCTTCTAAATTCAAATCTAGTTTTCTGCTTTCAAAGAAGCTATAACCACTTCCCTTTTCTGCAACCTCGACTGTAACTGAAGAAAGAGTAGATTTTTCGTAAAGGTCTACTCCATTAGAATTTCTTATTCTAACTTCCATTAAGGAATGGATAACTGAAGCTTGGGCTAATACTTTTGAAGCTGAAGAGATCAAAGTTTCTGCTTCCTCTTTTAAAAAATCTATTCCAATACTTTCAAACTTTTTATCGTATATTCCAGAAACTTTTTCAGGTTCTTCAAATGGAAAAGAATCTAATTTTTCTTCAGAAAATTTTGCTATTTTTTTTGCAAGTTCTAAAGCTTTTTCTTCGTTTTCAGCTACTGCAAAGCCAAGTTTTCCATTTATTATAACTCTTGCTGCATAACCTTTATCAAAAAGTGAACCTACTTTTTTCAGCTTATTTCTTTCAATTTCAGCAAAAGTTTGATAAGTTTTAGCCTCATACACTTCCCATTCCATCAAGAACCACCAACTATTGCTCTGCAAAGTATATGCGGTGCTCCATCGCTTACAGGAACGAATTGTCCAGCTTTTCCGCAGAAGCCTGGATCAAAGTTCAGTTCTTTTCCAACTTTAACATTCATCAATATTTCTATGTTTCCAGAAATGGATACGTCTCTTATCATTTCAAAAATTTCACCGTTTTTGATTATGTAACCGTACTGAGCTGCAAACTGAAAGTTTCCAGTAGTAGGATCTGTTTCTCCTCCTCTGCTTCCTGCCAAATATACTCCATTCTTACACTCTTCAAGCAGCTCATCGATCTTCCAATTTCCTGGCTCTATAAATGTATTACTCATTCTTACAATTGGAAAAGCAGTCCCATCAGCTCTTGCATTTCCAGGTTCTTCTTTAAGTTTTTTTGCAGTCTCTCTTGAATTTAAAAAACTTTTAAGTATACCTTTATCAACCAAAACAGTTCTTTTTGCCTTTACACCTTCATCATCAAATGGATAGAACCCAAACTCTTGTATAGTTGGATCATCTACTATGTTAACTTCTTCACAAGCAATCCTTTTTCCAATCTTATCTTTAAGAATAGAAGATCCTTGTAGAACGTGATCTCCTTCAGCTGCATGTCCAAAAGCTTCATGAACAAACAACCCTGCTAGAGATGGATCGCAAACAACATTCATTTCTCCACCTGGAGGAGTTTTGGCTTTTAACAGCTTCGAAATTACTTCATTTACTTCTCTAGCTAAATTTTCAGCATTTTTTAAAACTTCAAATCCTCCAGCTTTCATCAGCTTTCTTGAATAAGACTGAATAATCGAAAACTCTTTTTTTACGGCAAACAGAACTATTCCACACCTAAAAACTTTGTAGCTAACCGATGTTCCACAGGAATCTTCATATTCTAAAGTTTTTATGTTTTCAAAGTAAGATATCCTTACACTGTCAGCTGAGATGATCGAGTTTAGATCTTTCAAAAATGCAATTTTTTCTTCAGTTGGCACGTCTCTAGGATCAATTTTCACTTTCATCTCATAATTTCCATCGTTTTTTACCTCCAATATTTCGGAATCTCCACTAAAGAAGGCGTTCTTTTCAGCCAACTTTAAACCTTCATCATCATTTACATTTCCAGCGAAGTAGCCCCAGAATCCATTTTTAAGAACTCTAAATGCTTTAGAATAAGATCTAATAATTTTTGGCTTTTCAATTTTTCCATTTTCAATGTTTATTGAGAAATTTTCTGAAGCTATTCTTCTAATGTCGTAGAACATCCTTCTTCCTCCAGTATGTTTTCTGCAGCTATCAATCCAGTCACAGCAGCACCAACTATACCTCTACTTATTCCAGCCCCATCTCCAACTGCGTAAATGAAGGGTATGTTTGTCCTCATTTTTTCATCTACCTTCAACCTTAAAGAGTAGAATTTAACTTCTGGAGCATATAAAAGTGTGGAATCATCAGCAACTCCTGGAATAACTTTATCTAATCCCTCTAAAGCATCTATTATATCATCTATCACTCTTCCTGGATAGGCTAAACTTATATCTCCTGGAGTTGCTGTTTTAAGAGTTGGTTGAACTAATCTGTTGTTTTTTATTCTACTCTCAGTACTCCTCCTTCCAAACCTTAAATCTTTAAGTCTCTGAACAATAGGATTCCCTCCACCAAGTTTTGTTGTTATTCTAGCTAAATCTCTTCCCCATTCGTTTGGCTCTTCAAAAGGTTCTGTAAAGATGTAATGGCCTAAAAGGGCAAAATTTGTATTGTTTGTTTTCTCTCTAGCTTTGCTGTGACCATTCACTAAACAGAAGTCTCCGTAATCTTCTCTTATAACCCACCCCCTTGGACATGTGCAGAAAGTTCTAACGTAGTCGTCGTGCCTTTTGGTAGTAACTCTAAGCTTTGGATCGTAGATCGTGGAGGTTATTTCATCCATTATCGATGCTGGAACTTCAACTCTAACACCTATATCTATAGCTTTTTCTTTGTTTATGACCTCTATCTTGTAATTTTTTACCCAGCTTTCAAGCCAACTCGCACCACTTCTCCCAACTGCTAAAATTAAGTATTCGTACTTGAAAACATCATCGTCTTCACACCTCAAGATCTTCTCGTTCGGATCTATGTCAATTACTGTTTTCTTGGTGTATATTTTAACGCCTTTCCTTTTCAACTCATTTTCAATGCTCTCTATGACTTTAGGCAATACATCAGTTCCAACGTGTCTTTGACGGAGTGGAACAAATTCTATTCCAGCTGCATTAGCTTTTCTTAAAAATTCGTTCATCTTTTGTTCATCATTCCCATAAATTTCGTTTGGAGCTCCATGTTTTAAAAAAATTGCATCAACTTCTTCCATCTTTTTTATTAAATATTCTGGATCTATAAAATCAAAATTTCCACCTACTGTAAAGCTCGAAGGATAATTTGGGTTAACATAATTTAACTTTCCATCTGAAAGTCCACCAGCTCCTCCAACTCCACACAATATGTTGCAAGGTTTGCATTTTCCACAAAAACTTTCTGCTAAGTTCATTGGACATTTTCTATTTGATATATCTCTTCCCATTTCAAAAACTGCTGTCTCTAGTTTTTCTGCAAGCTTGTAAGCTGCAAATAAGCCACCAGGTCCAGCGCCTATTATTGCGACATCGTACTTCATCATTTTTGAGTCTTTCATCTCTAGCAATTTAAACTTTCAGATATTAAATTAAATAAATAAAAAATTAAATAAATTTAATTTATTTAATATATATTAAATTAATAATTTTTAGATATTATTTAATAATTTAATTATATATTTAAATAAAATTATTATTTTTAATAGTTTTACCACACAAACGTTTCTTAATTTTTTATTTATATAAAAAATAATAAAAGCTTATTCCAAAATTTCAAAACCATCCATAATGTAATTTTTGTCAAAGTACCTTCTGACAACTCTTTCAGCAGATTTTCTAGCTTTCAGGATATTACAACCAAAAAAAGAAAAAAACATTTCAATCTGTTTCCTGGTCCTCATTTCCCACATATTTTCTGCCGCTGAACTTACTACGAAAGGTGTGTCAAATTTGTTTATTACTTTTATTTCAGTTCTCAAAGCATCAAAAAGTTTCAATCTTTCAGATCGATTACTTTTCAAAAACTTCGAAAGACCAAGTTCTATTGTGACATCTTTTTCTGCTGCAAGTTTTATAGTTGCATAATCTAATTCTCTTTCAATACAATCAAGCAAAATATCTACTTTTTTTCTCATAATAGCTTCTCTACAAACTTCAGGGTTTTTACCGACAACACCAACTAAGATGTTATCTTTAATTTTTTTAAGTTTCTCTCTGAGCTCTTTTGCATTGTTAGCAGTCAAAGCGATAGCACATTTTCCATCGAAAATCACATAGCTTTTAAATCCTAGATCGGGTAGATCTGTAGGAGTAAATCTTATGAAGTCGAACATAACTTTTTGAAAAATTCTACAACTTTTTCTCTTCTTGCAGGATAAGTTACAGCTTTAACTTTCACAGATATTGAATCACCCTTCTCTATTAAACAAATTTTCTTAAAGTATGCTTTTTGTTTGTCTATTCTTATGTGCAAAACATTTTGAGCATCTATTCTCTCTTCTAAAGTTTCGATCAGAAAGCTTTTTTGATCTGATAAGAGTTTCATCAAGTTGTTCCAAAAATCTCTAATTTCTCTTTCTTTCTTAATTTCAACTTCTAAATATTCGAGCAAATTTCCATAGTGTCCCTTTGCTTTACTAACTTCAATTTTAAATTCAAAAGGAAAAAGATTAGCTATTGTTTCTCCAACTTTTTCTCTATCTTCAGTTGAATGAACTACAGCTGAAACTTTTATCCATTCAATTTTACCATTCATCGATAAATCTTTTAACGTTTGTTTATCAAACTATCGTTCACAGATTTCTAGCTTTGTAAAGATCACCAACTTTCGAACTAAAAATTAGAGTAAATGCTATGTTAAGCACAGTTAATGTTGCTAATATAAGAAAAGAAGTAAAATCTTTAGTGAAAAATAAACAAATGATAGGCGAAAACATCGATGCAAAAGCTCCTGAGGAATAGAATATAGCTTTGCGTTTTTTTGAAACTCTTTTGATCGAATCTTTGTCAACTTTTATTCCAAGAACTGGAAAAATTTTAAAAAATTTAAAAATCTGCAAATTTAATTTTAAAATTGCAGATTTTCCAACGAAGTAGTAGAGGAACTTGATGCCAAAAATTTTACCTACAATGTAATGAGTTATGCAATGAGAAAAATACCAAAAGCAGAACCATGAAATTAGAAGAGATAAAAGAGAACGATCTAAAAGTAAAACTATTGAACCAAAGGTTATACCAGCCACTTCAATTAAATTTCCAAGCCAGACTGGTAGTTTTTTAACCATGGAAAGTGTCGTGCTTGGTAATTTAATACTTAATTGCTTCGCTTAATTATAACAAAAACTTTAAATAGTTAGTAGTCTATAATTCATAGAACATTGCAATCGCATCAGGTAAAGGTGGAACTAAAAAACAACCGTAGCTGCAAACCTCGCTGTAGCTTTAGCTCAACTTGGTTGCGATGTTACAGTAGATACAAACTTAACTTTAGCAAACCTTGAACTTTTAATGGGTTTGAAGAATTTGTCAATAACTTTGCAGAATGTTTTGTTCGAAGAAGCGAAACTAGAAAAAGCAATCTACATTGGACCGGCTGGAGTAAAAGTTGTTCCTGCTGGAATGAGTTTAGACGTATTAGAAAAATAAACCTAAAAAAAACTGGAGGAGGTAATAACTAAAAACAGAAATACTTCTTCTTGACACTTCACCTGGTTTAAAAAATACTGTAACTGCTATTTCTAATGCACAGGAAATGCTGTTGGTTGTGAATCCAGAATTTACAGCAATAACTGATGCTTTAAAAACTAAGATCGTAGCAGAAAGATTCGGTGTAAAAGTTTTAGGAGTTGTGATGAATAAGGTAACTAAAGCGGATTTTGAAATGAGTAGAAGTGAAGTAGAAGAGATCCTTGAGGCGAAAGTTCTAGTTGATCCAAGAAGATCCAGTTAAAATAATATAACTTCTAAAATAATATAACTTCCAGAAAACCAGTAGTTGCTAAGAATCCAGAATCTCCTGCTGTCAAAGCTATAGTAGATTTGGCTCGCATTTTAATTGATGAAAAAAGAAGTTAACCTCTTTAAAACTAAACATTCTGGATTTTTAAAATTTTTCAAGAAATATAAAAATAAAAGATCTTGAAGGATCGAGAGCTTTAATAATCTTCACTAAACTAAATGTATGGGTTACAAGATCATGATCGGCCTACTTCTTGTACTGTTGGGGTTTATGCTTTTGATCTCGAGCTTAGCTTCAGAGATGCATTTTGCTGGACTGATAATGATCGGCCCCATACCAGTGATCGTCTCCTCAAGCGATACTTTAATACCTTTGATAATAATTTTAGGTTTGATTCTGTTGATTTTTGCACTGGTCCTTTTAAGGTGGTAAGTTGTTGGAATTAGCTTTTCTCTTAATAATCTTAGGCTTTGCTTTAGTTCTGTTAGGTTTACTTGAAGGCTTAAGAGGTAAAAAGGTTGAAGGAGGTGGAGTTGTAATCATAGGACCATTTCCTATCGTCTTTGGAAACTTAAAATACATCCCAGCGATCCTCTTTCTTGTTTTTGCAACGATCTTTCTTATTTTAGTAATTAGTTTTCTATATAAATAAAAAATTTAATACTTTAAAGTTGTTGAAGATCCTTTCTACTAAAAGTTTTTATATCGTAGCCATCTATATTCATCGAGGGCTCGTAGCTCAGCCAGGTAGAGCGACGGGCTTTTAACCCGTCGGTCGCGGGTTCAAATCCCGTCGAGCCCGAATTTCCCGAATTTCCATGGGAATTGGAGACGTCAGAAGGGTCAGAATTTGGTTTTATCTTTTTAGAATTGTCCAAATCTCGTTTATTTTTGCTCGAATTTTTATTTTCATTTTCGATTTTAGAGTTGCCAACTTCAGCCATAGAGTTGCCAACCATCTTGGAGTTGCCAACTTGTGGAATCCTCACAAAAAAGCTAAAAATTGAGTGAGTCAGATTATTTGGAAGCTGAACAAAACACTGAAACTAACGTATGCGACCAGAACCATGATCAGAGAATGCTTCAACCCCGAGGATATGCTTCCTTCTCCCATAACTCCTGCTACAAGCCCACCAAAAAGCCCTTGGAATATCGCTGCATGCATGAAAACGTTTCTGTATGTAACTACGTCCACATTCTGCAGAATTGAAAGTTGTCCCGCCCCAGTAGACTGAACTCGAGAAGCAGCTTCAGCGAGAGTTGAAAGAAATGTAGAAGCAATCACATAAACGATCCCTATAAAGACGAAGAACGCTATGTAGATAATTATAACATATGCAAACATGTTTATCGCTCTCTCTCTTCTCAAAAGCTCTGCACTACTCGCGTCTTTGGCAGAAGTTGTTAGCACTTCGGTAACGTTTCCACTCGACTTTAAAGCCTCGTTAAGCAACGCAATCGTTCTTGAGACTTCAAAGATCCTCAATCTGTTTGCAAACCTAACCAACGCATCTCCTAAGCTTACACCCCACTCGAGATTTGCTCTAATCTTCTTGATCTCTTTTCTAAGTGGACTTGTGTCGGTTTTTGCAAGCATTGAGATCGCTCTATAGATCGACATTCCACTCTCATTAGCAGAAGCTAATTTGTTAAGAAAGATCGGAGTGAGGCGCATGTAAACTCGAATTCCTCTTTTGCTTATTTCGTAGAAGAGCACAAACGGAGCAATAGAGATTATGATCGAGATGAACATGTAATCGTCTATTGTGAAAAACCAGTATTTCAGATCCATTCCCGGGATATACGGATTAATATAAAGCCCATACATTAAAAATAGTATTGCAATTGGCACCGAGATCAAAAAGCTATAAGCCGGCTTCTCTATGAATAAAGAGATCGGATTTTTGAGTTTTTTAAACCTTGCTCTAAGCCTTACTTTCTTCTGGATCTCCTTGCTTTTTTCTATATCCAGGTCTCTTGCTTTTGGAATATACACATATTTCTCTCTCAGAATTGGTGCTTTTCCGATCTCGGAGGGAGAGACTAACTTGATCACCATTGCAAACATGAAGGAACCTATAGGGATCACCAAGTAAATTATAGAGAATATAGCGATATCGTTTGGCTGTCCTATCACCGACATGACCGTCTGGATTATGATCAGGAAAAGCGGTCCAGCAACAAGAGCGGTTACATAAGTTTCAGCCATTAGTGAGAGGAATTCCAAAAAGTTTTTCTGATCTTGCCTCGCTCTTTCGAAATAAAATTCCGCCCTTTCTTCAAAGTATCTTGTTACATCTCCTCCACTGTCTATGATCGTCACAAGTCCATGCAGAAACTCCCTAAAGTTTTGTGATGGAGAGACTTCGATCTCATTGACAAGCGCGGTTCTCAGATCTTTTCCGAGTCCTTCGATCTCCCAGAGAATTCTTGAAGCTTCCTTCGAGATCTCTCCATAGACTTCGTGGTTGTCCGCAAGAGCCTTGAAGATCTGAACAAGATTCATTCCACCTCTGCTAAGCGATAGCATGAAAGTGATAGCATGTGGCAATGTTCTGTCGATCTTGCTTTTTCTATCGCTGATCACTGTAGAGGGATAAATTGTAAACAGGAAACTGCCAAGGTAATAGAAAGCCAACGTTATTAGAATCGATAAAATACCAACATAAAAGAAAGGTCTATAGAACATCCAGACCGAGGCATACTCTTCTGGAAGAGTTATTTCGAACAAAGGTGGAACTCCAATAACATTGACAGCCACATAAGCTATTAGCAATCCAAGAACCGCTCCAGAGATTCCAAATAGAAAAGAGAACATTTTAGCAGTTGCAACATACATCTCCGGAGGCATCTCGATCATCGCTTTCTTAAGATCTCGATCTAACTCAAAGTATTTGTCCCTTTTTTTCTCGATCTCCTTTGAGAATAACTTATATCCTAAATAAGTTAGAGAATTGGCTTTTTTAAACATATTCCCACCCGATCTCCTTCAAGATCTTGGATGGCTTACTCTGATAAGTATGAAGTATATTGCTCACATTCCTGAAGTCCCTAATATTATGCCCAACCATGAACTCCAGCACTTTCTTCCGCCTTTCAAGTTCCTCACTCAGCTCTTTCACGCTCCAGCCTCTATGCCTTCTTATCTCTTCCAGAGCTTTAGAAGTCCCAACCATTA
>JANXDX010000023.1 GCA_025058735.1 Archaeoglobaceae archaeon
CGAAGCTCGATAAAACTAACGAGCTTCTTGAAAAGAGGTTTGAAAGGCTTGAGCAGGAAATTGAGAGAATAAAGAAGGCTTTGATTAAAGCTGGTATAGAGATATAACTGCTTAAAATTTTTCTTTCGAAAATTGATCAGCTTTTGCTACGGTAACTATTCAATTATATCCTATTAAAATTTTTAGTTTATCTCTGAAATTTAAGAACAACAAATGTGCGATTGACAAGATCGAATCAACATTAATCTGCAAATTTTCCTTCTCACTTCATCTCAACTTTTTCAAAAACAACTTTCTTAGATTCTATAATCGAGATTAACACTTCAATTTTCAAAGTATCAGGTTACGTACAACACACTAAACTTTCAACTGGTACCTGTACGAAACCTTTAAATGTTTCGTTTAAAACACACTAAACATGAAAACGATAACGATATCGGATGAAGTCTACGAAAAGCTTGCAAGGTTGAAGGGAAAAAAGAGCTTCAGCGAAACGATAGATGAGTTGATAAGAAAAAACGTTGAAAAAAGAATTGAGATGCTCATAGCTTCAGCAGAAAGAACTGGAAATGAAAAAGAACTTGAAAGAATTTCTAAGGAGATCAGGAAAGGATTTAAGGTGAGACTTTGAAAATCCTTCTCGACACATCTTTTCTAATTGAGCTAAAAAAGGGGAACGAAAAAGCTGTAAAAGTACTCAAAGAGTTGAGTGAGAAGTGTGAAGATTTACTTGTGAGCACTCTTACAGTTTATGAACTATTATCTGGAGCAAACTACCTTTGGAAGAAGTTTGGAAATGCTAGGGATTTACTCATAATCCAAGAAATGCTTAAATCGCTTACAATAGTTCCTTTTGAGTTTGAAAATGCAAGAAAAGCCTCTGAAGTGAGGGCTGAGCTTATGCTGAGAGGTTTGAACGTTCCAGACGTCGATGTTCTAATAGCTTGCAGTGAGGATGCAAAAATTCTAACTTTTGACAAGGATTTTACTCCATTGAAAGATCTTGGATTCGACGTTTTGATTTTGGATTAGAGCATAATTTGAGACTTCAGGGTACGAATAGTAGAATCTCAATTCGATGAATTGGCCTTAAAAATATATTTCAATCAAACATTTTGGATTTAAGTACAGTTCTAGTGTAAAGATAAATACTGATAAGTTAAGCTGTAACTAGCTTTAAGTCTGATATTTGTTAGCGATCAGCTTTTTCTATCAAAGCTGATACACTTGACTTTGCAGCGTGAAGTAGTTCTAGTATTTTAAGCTCTTCAATCTTGTTTTGTGTAGAAGAAGTTGATCCTTTCATGATCAAACTCTAAATAGTATATTTAGCTTGTAAGCATTGGCGTTAAAGTTGAACATCAAAGGGTAAAAACGATAGATGAAGTTCTTACGACTCGGTCTTTGTTTGCTAAAAAAAAGTTTATTATTGCAATCTTATTATATTAATTAATCTATTTATTAGATTACCTATGATCTTTCAGAAAACTTAGCGGAAAAGATTTAATATGATCAAACTACATCTAGCATGGCTTTAAAGATCACGATAAAGGGCAAAGTCCACGGCGTTGGCTACCGCCTCTTCTTACTTGAAGAAGCAGACTCGCTTTTCATCCCTTGCTTCGATGCTAAAAACG
>JANXDX010000026.1 GCA_025058735.1 Archaeoglobaceae archaeon
AATAGATCCGAATTATCTACTCATATTTGAAGGAAGAGTTTTTGAATTTTCAGATTATTTAAAAGATTCCTTTGCAGTTTTTGTGTACTCTTCCGCTACTTTAAGTGCAAAAAATCTTTTTACAGAGGTTGAAAAAAATATATTTATAAATTTTACAAGGAACGTTGCAGGTATTCGATTGTAGCTGCTAAGCATAATAGACAGAGAGCTAACAAACTCGAATACATATATTCGTTGACGATTTTTTCACTCTTTATAGTCCACTTCTCTTTGGTTAAATTCAAGTTCGTCTTGATCAAGACAAACAAAGGTATTACGGAAACAACATAAAGAATGTTAAAACTAAATGAATAAATAAATATAATAATATAAAATATGTAGCTTAGGAAAATAGACAGCTTTAGGAGGAACTTGTAATCAAAAACGACGGCCAGAGTTTTGTAACCCATTGTAGAATCCTGTGTCATATCTTTGATATCTTTTAAGACAACTGAAGCAAGTGCTACAGTTGTAAACATAAAAGCAAAGTAAATCGCTTTAAAATTTATTTCTGAACACATCGACCACATAGCTAAAAATGCTGTCGGAACGACAATGCAGTAAGTTAAAAGTTCTGTTACATAGTGTTCCTTCAATCTAAAATTTGTAAATTTATATAAAAATATTTTATCTGAATAGAACCATGTGAATATGGCTGGAACTGCGGCAAGTACAGTGAAACTTGTGAAAGAAAGGGTAACTATGTAGAGAAGAGTAGCTAGTCCTATGAAGAATTTTTTGTTCTCTAGAAGTATCTTAGGATCTCTCGAGCCGAACTTAAGATCTTCTTCTGCATCGTTTAAATGATTCCAAAGGTTTGAAGCCATGGTGAGAAAAGCTGCGTAGATGTAAAGTAACAAAAACTTCGACAGATCGTTGAACAAAGATATAAAAAATGGAACAATTGGGATTGGAAAAGAAATATTAAAAGGTTTAATCAAAAAATTAACCACCAACATAAATTCTTATTTTCTTGAATATTTCTTCAACCTTCTTTTTCTCTTCCATACTCGTTCACCATTTAACATTAAACATTTAATTATTTAAATTTATCTAATATTATAGTAACCACTGCTATGACTGTAATTATAAAAATTATAGTAATAACATTTAAAATCTCTGTAACAACTTCAACGTGTTCTGCGTTGAAGTTGCAGAAGTAAAGAAGCATTCGGAAAAAATAGCTACAATATCTTTTAAGCAATCACTAAGATCTTTTCCAGGACAATTTATCATGTTAAACGTCTTCGATCACGAAGAGGTACCGTTGAGCTTATCGTCTCCAAATTCTGTTACAGTAAAAGCTGTAGGGGAAACTACTAATGCTTTGATAAATTACAAAAAGAAAATTCTAGGAATAAGAGGTCCTTTTGGTAGGCCTTTCAAATTGGTAAAAAACAAAAGAGTTCTAATTATAGCTGGAGGAATAGGGGTAGCTCCTCTAAAGTTTTTGTACGATTCTTTGAAGAATTACAACGAGATCAAGTTCGTTTATGGAGCTAAAAGTAGAGATGAGATAGTTTTTCAATTTGAAAATTGCCTTTACACGACGGAAGACGGTAGCTTGGGTATGAAAGGGACTGTTGTCGATGCTTTAAAAAAGATCGATTTGAACTTCGATTTTGTTTATTGCTGCGGAAAAGAAGAGATGATAAGGGCTGTATGGAAAGTAATCTCTAGCTATATAGATCTAGAGAACTTCCAATTCTCTTTGGAAAGGTACATGCGTTGTGGCTTTGGAGTTTGTGGATCTTGTAGTTTGGAGAACGGCTTACTCGTTTGCAGAGATGGGCCTGTTTTTAACGCTTCAGAAGTTAAATTTTTAATACTTTAATAAGATTTAAATTCCAGCTGCAATCTTTACGAGATGAGTGAAGAAGTTGAAAGGTTCATAGTTAAAAGGAGTGGTTATCCTGCAAAAGGAGAAATAGTTATTGGAACTGTGAGTAGAGTTTTAGACTTTGGAGCATTCGTCACGTTAGATGAATACGAGAACAAGGAAGGTTTTGTACATATAAGCGAAGTAGCTTCCGGCTGGATAAAAGATATAAGAGATCATGTTAAAAAGGGACAGAAAGTAGTTTGTAAAGTTTTGGACGTTAATCCAAAGAGAGGCCACATAGATCTGTCTATGAAAGACGTTACTGAAAGGCAGAAGAAAGACAAAATTTCTCTATGGAAAAACGAGATGAAGGCTTTTAAGTGGCTGGAAATAATAGGAGAAAAACTAAAAATAGATAAAAAAGAACTTGAGAAGATAGGAAAAAAGATAATTAAAGAATATGATAGCGTTTATTCTGCTTTTGAAGATGCAGCTTTTGAAGGTTACGAAGTCTTAAAGCCGATTGTTGGAGAGGAGTTTGCAAAATCTATGGCGGAGATTGCAATGGAAAACATAAAACCACAGAAAGTAAAAGTTAGAGGTTATTTTGAAATAAAATGTCCTGGAAGTGATGGAATTGACAGGATAAAGAAAATTTTAGCAAAAGCAGAAGACAAAAACGCTGAAGTTAACATAGAATACGTAGGAGCACCTAGGTACAGAGTTGTGATAGTTGCTGAAGATTACAAAGTTGCAGAGAAAGCTTTAAAGAGGATCGTTGAAGTGACAACAAGGGAAGCTAAAAAGTTATCTTGCGAATGTAAGTTTGTTAGGGAAGCTGTATGAAAAGTGAGATAAAAAAGTGTAACGAATGCGGAAGGTACACCTTGAAAGAAGTTTGTCCAGTTTGTGGAGGAAAAACTTCTATGCCAATTCCTCCTAGATTTTCACCTGAAGATCCTTATGGAAAGTATAGGAGGATGTTGAGGAAAGAGCTAGGATTTTTCTTCAAGAAGAGGTGATCTTATGCTTAAAAAAGTTGATATTAGATTTATAAAAAAACCTGATGAATTGAAGTTGAAAAATCCAATACTCATAGAAGGGCTTCCTGGAATAGGGCACGTAGGAAAGTTAGTAGCTGATCACCTGGTCAAGGAATTGAACGCGCAGCTTGTCGTTAGAATTCATTCCCACTACTTCCCACCGCAAGTAATAGTTTTAGAAAATGGAACTGTAAGATTACCAGTGAACGAAGTGTACGCTTGGAAATCAAACGGAGCTGCTCCAGATCTTTTGATCCTAGTTGGAGATTTCCAAAGCATATCTAGCGAGGGACATTTCGAGCTTGCAAATGCTTACTTAGAAATAGCAAAGCTTTTCGAAGTTAAAAGAATTTACACCTTAGGAGGGTATGGTGTTGGGAGGTTTGTTGAAGAGCCATACGTAATAGGGGCTGCAAACAAATACGAATTGGTTGAAGAGATGAAGAAGTACGGCATAAGATTCGAACCGGGGGAGCCAGGTGGAGGAATAATAGGGGCTGCGGGACTTCTTCTTGGGATGTCGATGCTTGAAGGCATTGAAGCAGTTTGCTTGATGGGTGTAACTTCTGGTTACATGGTCGATCCAAAGAGTGCAAAAGCAGTTTTAGATGTTTTAACAAAAATTTTGAACTTAGAAGTCTCAAAAGAAGCTTTAGAACAGAGAGCAAAGGAAATGGAGAAAATAATATCTCAAATTAAAGAGATGCACGAAATAACTATGCAACAGTGGAGGAGCGATGAAGATCTAAGATATTTCAGATGAGATTCTGGGAAATAGACTTTGCAAGAGGAGTAGCTGTAATTTTAATGTTAGTTTACCATTTCTTTTTTGATTTTTACTTTTTTGGTAAAGTTGAGCTTAGTGAAGATTTTCTCTTTTACTTTCCACGCTTCGTTGGAGCTATGTTCATATTTATTTCAGGGTACACGATGAGTGTTGTTAAACCAGGGATTTTCAGAGTTTTAAGGAAAATTTTGAAACTGACACTACTAGCTATAACAATAAGCTTTGTAACTTTCATACTTTTTAAGGAGAAGATGGTTTATTTTGGAATTTTGCACTTCTTTGCTCTAGCAACTCTGATCTCTATACCTTTCGTAAAAAGACCAAAGATCTCAGCTTTAGCTGGGATTTTCCTGATATCCCTTGGACAGATCGATCTTAGGACAGACAATTACTACCTTCTATGGCTCGGAGTTGCTCCAAGGAACTTTACAACTTTAGATTACTATCCTTTAATTCCAAACTTAGGTTACATGCTCTTAGGCATTTTTGCTGGAAGTTACCACAAACCTCTGAATTTAAATTTAAAAGATCCAGTATCTTTTTTGGGTAAAAATTCTTTAAAAGTATATTTGATCCAGCATCCCTTAATATTCCTCGTTTTGTGCTTAATATATCCAGATGTGCTAGAGAGTTTTGTAGACATCGTTGAGCTTAATTAAAACATCTTTTGCAATTTCTATCTCTCTAATGCTAATTTTTTCCCTTTCTGTGTGACAATCTTTGAGCTCTCCAGGTCCCCAGACTACTACGTCGAACTTCTTAGACAAGTTTATAGCGTCTGTCCAAGATGGCATATAAGTGTATTCGGAACTAAATCCAGCAAGTTCGATTGCTTTTACTAAAATTTTGGTAACTTCTTTACTGTAAAAGCCGTCTGAAGCTTCAAGTATTTTCATTTCAACATCAAATTTTTTTAATTCTTCCAGGGCTTTCTGGAGTTCTCCAGGTTCAAGTAAAAAATCTAACCTCATGAAACAAAATTCTGGAATCACGTATTCATATGTTCCACCTTCTATTTTTAAAATGCTGACTCTGAACTTCTTTGAAAGTTCCAAGTACATTTTTAAAGCTTTTTCAACAGCGTTTATTCCATGTTCTGGCATCGAAGCATGGCAAGGATATCCTTTGACAAAGAGATCTACTTCTAAACATCCGAAATGTTTTAAAGCGATCTTCAGCTGAGTCGGCTCCATTACAACAGCATATCTCCCACGTTCCCAGACTCTAACAAACTCCTTTGAACCACTTCCATTTTCTTCTTCATCGCAAAAGAAGGCTAAAGAATAGTCTAAGCCTTTCTTTGACGCTTCAAGGATAGCAGCAATGCTAGCTTTAGCGTCTGCTACACCAGTTCCATATGCTATATCTCCTTCAATTTTAAACTCAGATCTCTTGCTTACAGTATCTAAGTGAGTTGCCACTATTAGATCACTTCTTGGATTTGCGATCAAAAAGAGATCTTGTTCATAAACTTCGTATCCATGCTCCTCTAGAAATTTTTTCACAAAATCCTTCATCTCTTTTTCTTTTCCACTTGGTGAATAAATTTCTGCAAGCTTTTTTAGCAACAACACTTAAAAATTGTTCAAGAAAGTTAAAAGTTTTGTGAAGATTAGAAGGGTTAAAAGAGAAGACATGGAAGATTTTGTTGAAGTTTACTTGAAATCTTACGAGGGGTTGGAGGAGTATGCTTATAGAACTAGAAAAGATGTTAAGTGGTATTTTAGGTGGCTTTTTTCTAGAGACAAAGATGGTTTTATAGTTGCGGAAGTAGATAGTAAGATCGTTGGATTCGTAGCTTGCGATACTAACTGGTTCAGCATTTTTGAAATGGAAGTTGTTGGAGAAGTACATGAGATCGTAGTTTTACCAGATTACAGATTTAGGGGAATAGGAAGTAGGCTTTTGAGAGAAGCTTTACTATACGCTTTGCAAAAAGAGAGGAAATTGGCTGAGTTGTTTGTTGGAAAAAACAACTACGTTGCCAAAAAGTTTTATAGAGAAAATGGATTTGAAGAAGTTGGAGAAATAGGTAAATGGATCAGGATGATCAAAAAACTGGATCCTCGGGAATTTTTGAGATAATTACTTCTCCAAAATCTTTCCAAAGCTCTGATGCTAAATTTACATCATCTTTGCTACCAATTGCACAAAAACTTGGTCCATTTCCACTTAAACCACAACATATTTTATTTTTCCATAGAACTTCTGCTATTTCTAGTGGATACCCTATGAAGTTGCAGTAGAACTTTGTATTCTCAACCATTGCCTCACAAAACCTTGAGGACATTGCAAGTTCTATTGCTTTTTTCAACTTCCAAGATTCTCTTCTCATAGATTCAACATCTATCTTCCCCCTCTTAAACCTTGGAAGTAGTACTGCTACATATCCTTGAATTCTTTCCTCCTTCAAAATTTTCATATTTTTGTTGTCTGTTATAACAAGTTTTGCAAGTAGAGATGCTGCAGCATCATCTAAAGCTCCAGTGTAGCTGACTCCAGCTCTAATAGAAGCTTCAGCGTTCAACTTTAAAATTTCATAACTACTAATTTTTATTCCTAGAGCTCTTGAAGCTGCTATTATTAATGCGTTTGCAAATGCACTACTGCTCCCAAGGCCAGATCCTTGAGGTATGTTACTTTCAACATATATTCTGGCATTTATGTTGAAATTCTTCAAGATCTCATCTGCAAGGTTACTCTTAAACTTTTGATCTTTCAATACCACGTAGTTTTCTTTTTCATCCGTTATCTCTAGAAAAACTTTAGTTTTTAGGTCTACTGGAAAAGCTGATCCTATGAAAGTTGCAACTGCATTTAAAACAGTTCCAGCAGCGTAAGCTTCACCTTTCATACGTTGCAGAAAAGATAGCAATTCTTTCCCTTATAAGCATCGGCAACTTTTCAACTTCAGCTATTTTCAGCTCTTCTTCAGTTATTTCGTAGTGTTTCATCGTAGCTTCCAGATCGTACTCAGGTTTAAAGTCTAACTCTTTAAATTTCAATTTTTTGAACTTCTCATCATCTAAAACAACTGCAACAACTTTTTGCTTACCAAATTTAAAACCTATCTTTGCAGCATCTTTTATTTGTCTTGTAGCTGCATAGTAAAGAAGTATCTCCATCGCTAGACTTTTTGATATTCTTTTTCCAGACTCCCAAGCTTTTAATGCTTTTTTAGCTGCAAATTCAACGTTTTCTAATGAAACTACGTACTTAGGATCTATGAACGTTACGAAGTCTAGAGGTTCGTTAACCTCAACTTCTCCGAACAAGATCTTCATAAGATTCTCACCAAAGCTTCCATCTTTATACCTCTGTCTGTAACTTCGTACTTCATGATCGACCTTGGTACAGAAGATCCTCTAAACTTCAGAACTTTCAGCCTTCTCTGAACTTCGTTCTCAACTTCTTTCACAGAAAGTTCGAACACTACGTCGAAAGAATATTTAAGATAATTTTCTACTCTATCTTCAAACAGACCTTTTGGTAACAAAGCTAAAAAAGAAGATTCCATGTTTTTAATACGTTCGAAGATGAAGTGGAGAAAATTTATAAGATTTTCAAGCTCGTAGTTTTTTAGGAAGTAAACTAGATCGTTCAGTATTATTCTGTTGAACTTTTCATTTAGGATCGTAGCTTTTATGCTGTTCATAGGATCGTATTTTTTTAAATAATCCTTAACGTTCAACTTCTTCTCTCTCTCTAAACTAATTATCGTCAAATATTCTTGTTCTTTGATTTTAAAATAGCTGTTAATTTCCATTCTTATATCTTCCACGTTTCCGCCAGTTGATATGTAAAGGACTTTCTCTCCAACTTTAATTCCTTCAACTGCAAAGTGATATGAAAAAACTTCTCCTCCAGCTCCGGGTTCATCTAAAAGTAAAACCGACCTACCCTCTGGAATTCCTCCGTTGAGCTGTACGTCGAGAGGTATTATACCAATTCTATAGGGCATTAAAAATTAACTGTAAAACAAAATATAACTTTTTCTTATCTTGAAACTAACTTGTAGTATCCGTATCTTAGAGAATAAACTTCTCCAAATTGTTTTAATTTACTTAATATTTCTCTAGCTTTTTCTATCTCTATTCCTTCTCTTTCACAAGCTTCTAGAACATCTTCTTCTGGAGCTCCAAAGTTCGTTTTTGTTTCAAGCTCTTGAATTATCTTCTTCACGATCAAAATTCTATCTCTCTGCCTCTTAGTAGTTCCGCTGTAAACGTAGTCTATGTCAAACTCTCCAGTTTCAGGATCTATCGCTATCTGCATCAAACTCTTCTTCATTATTTCAATTACTCTCTCCGCATCTTCGATCTCAACCTTTTCGCTCAACCTCATTCTAGCTGAAGCCTCTGAAAGTCTTATTAGACTTTCGAGCTGTCTAGCGGTGATTGGAACGGGAGAATTTCCTTTCGCTTTAGTTCTCAATGAAACGTAGAATTCTTCAAGCTTTTTCATGGCTTCTTCTGTCATTACAGGGAAAATTGTTTTTCTAGTAAAAGCTACGTATTTTCTTAGGAGCTCAGGATCTATTGAAGGCTCAACTTTTTTGATCTTCTTTGAAAGATCTTCGCACATTCCAACGTTTTTCTTCTTTTCCAAATATTCTCCTAGCTGATGAACTTCAACTATGTGCTTTGCTAAGTTTTTGTCCTTTTCTTCGTTTGGCTGATCTGCCATGACGAAGATCAGATCGAAACGAGATATCAAAGTTGGAGTCAGATCTATTTGTTCAGCTATTGGAGTAAAACGGTCAAACCTTCCATACTTTGGATTTGCTGCGGCAAGTAGAGAACATCTAGCTTTTAGTATTGCATTTATTCCAGCCTTTGCAACACTTATCGTTTGCTGTTCTAAAGCTTCATGTAGAGCAGCATGATCTTCTTTTCTCATCTTGTCTATTTCATCAACAAGAGCTATTCCTTTATCAGCCAAAACCAAGGCACCAGCTTCTAGCGTCCATCTACCATCGATCTCATCTCTAACAGCAGTAGCTGTTAATCCAGCAGTAGTTGTTCCTTTTCCTGTAGTATATATACTCCTTGGAGCTATTCTGTGTACATACCTCAAAAGCTGAGACTTTGCAACTCCAGGATCGCCTACGAGTAAAACGTGTATATCTCCTCTTATCTCTGTCCCATCTGGAAGTTTTTTAGGAACTCCGCCAAAGAGTTGTAGAGCTATTGCAAGCTTTATCTCCTCATAGCCATAAATAGATGGGGCTATAGATTTCACAACTTTCTCGTATATGTTCCCATCTCTTACCAACTGTATTATCTTTTTCTTATCCTCTTCAGTTATTTCTACTTCTTCGTATTCTTGCTGAAGGATTTCTATAGAATTTCCTTCAACAAAAAGATCCATGTAAATGTTTCTTCCTCTAGTTCTTGCTCTTACTATTCCGTTTATAATAACTCTATCTCCTGGATTTACTTTCCCAGCTACATCTTCTTCCAATACCACATCTATACTTTGCGGCTGTTCTCCACCTTTCAAGTTTTCTGGATACTCTTGAATTTTTACTCTTTGACTGTCAACAGCTTTGCAATCGTTTGGTAGAAAAACAAGCTTTTTTGAATGACATTTGCTGCATTCAGAAGGTTGTTTCAGTAAATTGTCTTCTTGAACTACATAATTGATTTTACCACAATTTGCACAGCCAAAAGCAGCTTCAACAATTTTAGGCCTAACTTCGGTAACTTTTCTAACTATACCTTCTATTGCAACGAACTTTCCAATGTGCTCAGCTCTGAGATCTCTTACAAGGTATTTTTTTATAGCTGGTAATGAATAAAATCTAGGTTTACAGTTCTTCAAACTAACTCCATATATGTTTGTTGTATTTTCTAAACCTTCTTTAGCATGTTTAATCACGTTATCTGGATTTTCGAGTAATTCTTCAGCAAGTTTACCTTCTTGAAAGATTAAAAGGTCTTTAAAATTAACTAAAATTGATCTTCCATCTCCTCCTGTTTTTATTGAATAGGCTAATTTATTCAACTCCTCTTGATAGTACCTCTCGAAGAACTGTGTCCAAATCTCTGGGCTGCTGATCATTATGCAAGTTTACGGTAAAGTTTAAAACTTTAATGCTTAAAAATTTACGTGTTTTCAGAGATCTTGGCTAAGAAGTTCCTAGAAAATTTAGAATGTAAAATAAAATTAAAAGTTCATGGAAGAGAGTTTTTATACTTTGCAAAGAAATTGAGTTCGATTTCTAGGAAAATTGAATATGAATTTGTTGGGGAAAATGACAAAGCAATTGAAATTGATGATTTTAAAATATTTTTCCATTTTCAACCAAGAGGTTTAGAATTTCAAGTTTTTCTTTCCGTTTTAAAAATTTGCTGTATTTTTAAAAAATTAGAAAGTAGAGAATGTAAAGTGTTCTTGTACATCAATGAATGTCCAGCCTGCGCAGTAGTTGTTGAAAGTGTTGCAAAAGCTTGTATTAAAAGTGGATCAGAGTTGCACATATTTAGAGATTTTGGAACTGTACCTAGAACAATTTTTTGTGATCTTGAAATTTTAGGGATTTTGAGCGAGAGAGAGGCTGAGAAATGGATCTTTGTAGCTTCCGAGGAAATTTATGAAGAATATATTATAGAAAAGTTGAGAGAAGGTGATCTTGACGAAGTTCTAGATTTTGTAAAGAAGAAAAAGCTTGGAAGAGTTTTAGCAAATTTGACTTCTCATAAAGAATTTTTTGTTCGCCTAGGAGCTATGGCAGCACTGGAAGCATTATCTAATGATGAAGAAGTTGTTAGAGATGCAAAAGATGTCCTACTAGAGCTTTTGAAGTGTTCAGATGAAAAGGTCAAAGAAGATCTAGTAATGATGCTCGGAATAATAGGTGACAAGGAAGATATATGCTATCTAAGGGAAATTGCAAAAGTTGGAGGTAGTGTTGGAGAAGCTGCTGAAGAAGCTTTAGAGAAAATAATGAGAAAATGGAAGTACTAGTTGAATCTATAAAGTGCGATTACGAAGTGAAAGGTCAAAAAGTTGTTCTTCTTTGTCCACCACATCCTCTCTTTGGTGGAAGTATGTTCGATGTGAGGGTTGAAAGAATAGCTAGAGAACTTTTGAAGAGAGGTTTGAGTGTCATGAGGTTCGATTACAGAAAACCCTACAGGAAAGGGGTTGGAGAAGTTGAAGATGCGAAAAAAGTTGTTCAATATCTTAAACTTAGACATGAAAGCATTTCAGTAGTTGGTTATTCTTTTGGAAGTTTAGTAGCATCAAATGTTGCAAGTTTATGCGAAAAAGCTGTCTACATTTCACCTTTGCAAGAAATAGATGAGGTAAAATTTTTAGATGTAAAGATTCCAAAGCTATTCATTTTTGCTACAAAAGATCAAATAGTTCCAATTTCAGTTTCTTTGGAAATTTATGAAAGATCCTCTGAACCGAAGAAGATTTTGATGCTTGAAACCGATCACTTTTACTTCGGAAAGTTTCAGGAATTGGCTAGAGCAGTAGTGGAGTTTCTATGTTAAGCAGTTTTTGTAAAATCTTTGAATTTTCCTTCGCTTATGAATTGTTCAACCTTCTTTATAAACCTATCCGCAGTTCTTATCACGGGCAAAATTGTCATATCTCCTCTGAAATCTTTTATTTTAACAACGTAATCAACTATGTCATCGTTTCCATAGTAAATTACCCAACTTCTGAATTCACCAACTTCTGTAAAAGATGCGTAAGTTATCAACTCGACTACTACAAATTTCCCCTCAATTATTCCATGAAAAGTTTCGTAATCTATCAAGTACAACCTTCCGTTTGAATAGAACAACCTTTCAGCTTCCATAGCTATAGCTTGTTTTACAAATTCGTCCAACGAAAACTTCTCAGGTTCATCAAGCATGAGCGGGCCTATGTATATGATCCTATCCATTAGGGTACCTCTCCTGAAACTATCACAGCTAGTTTTTTCCAAAATCTGTATGGCCCAACCTCTACAAATCTTATCTTTTCTAGTCCAGCCATCATGAACCAAGCTACACATTGTTGAGTTGAAGGGAAAAGCATTACCAAGTTTGCAAGAGCTCTTATTATTTTATTTTCAGGCCTTCTTGGGGCTAAAACTACTACTCTTCCACCACTTTTTGTTACTCTAGCCATTTCTTTTATACCTTTCAATGGATTTGGCCAGTACTCTATACTTCCAGCCGAAATCGTAGCATCAAATGTTTTATCTTTGAATGGAAGATTTTCCGCATCACCTACAAAATAGTTGACGTTTGGTAACTTCTTCAAAGATCTGAAGATCTGTTCTTCGGTTATATCTAAAGCTACAATTCTTTTTTGATCGATCTTTTCGGCGATACCTTCAGTAGTAAACCCAGTTCCACTTCCGACTTCTAAAACAAAATCGTCATCGGAAACGTTTGCCATTTCAACAACTATTTTCCTCATCTCTTTCGAATAAAATATAGGATTTATACGATCGTAAACTTTTGAAAAATACTTGTAAAACTTTCTAGCCCTTTTTTTGTTATCAAGTAAGCTCATTTAAAGATCTCTTCCAGTGGAACTCTTCCATGTTTTACTATCTTCATGTTTATTTGAGATATCTCCCTAGATATTACTTTACCCCTTAAAGTTTTTCTTTTTCTCACTCCTCTATCTTTTGGCTTGTATCCAACTCCTCCAGAAAGCAAAATTTTTCTTTTAGCAGATCCAAGTAAATCTGGACGTATCGGAAATCCATCTTTGTCTGTACCTCCTGTTATCTGTAACTCATAGTCAGGAGGTAGATCGACTATTGTTCCACTTATTAAATCTCCTACTTGTTTTCCAATCAGTCTGTTTGCGTTTGCTCCAGTGACAGTTCTCTGATAAGCTTTGCCCGTTTTCGGATCTGATATTATAACTTTGAATTCCATATCTAAAGTTTGGTCTAGCTTATAAGTTTTTTGAACATCAAAATTCTTTGATATTTAAATCTATATAATTAAATAAAAATTTTTTATTATATTTATTATTTTTGTTAGTAACTTTTAAAAACTTCGGTTTACTTTATCGATGAAGAAAAAATTGTTGATGAAGAAGCTAAGATTGTACGTCATAACAGATCGAACACTTAAACCAGAAATTGAAAGTGTCAAGGCTGCTTTAGAAGGAGGAGCTACAGCAATCCAACTTAGAATAAAAAACGCGTCAACAAAAGAAATGTTTGAAATTGGGAAAAAGATAAGAGAGTTGACTGAAGAGTGTAATGCTCTATACGTAGTAAACGATCGCTTAGATGTAGCTTTAGCTACTGAAGCTGATGGAGTTCATTTGGGTAGCAACGATCTGCCAGTTTCAGTTGCAAAAAGAATAGCTCCAGATCTGATCGTCGGAGCTTCTACAAATAATTTAGAAGCTGCTTTGAAAGCTGAAGCTGATGGGGCAGATTATTTGGGTGTTGGTTCAGTCTTTCCAACTTCTACGAAGAGAGATGCAAAAGTGATAGGGCTTGAGAACTTCAAAAATATAAAAAGATCAGTTAGAATTCCTGTAATAGCTATAGGTGGTATAGATCATGGAAACGTACTGGAAGTGCTTAAAGCTGGTGCAGATGGGATAGCGGTGATATCTGCTGTAATGGCAGCTGAAGATGTAAGAGATGCAACTGCAAAATTCAGAAAAATTTTAGATTCTTTTTTTGGTAATAATTCTTATTAAAAAAACTCGACTAAATAATACTAGAAAAAAAGCGAAAAGCCAATATCTTAGGTCGTAAACTCTCTTTGGTGGTCTCATGGCAATCGAATTTAGTAAAGGTGTAGTTGTAGATGAGTTGAAAAACGTTACAATTAAAATAGGGGAAGTTGTAGAAGAGGAAGTAGAGTGGGCACCAATGGGTCCAACACCGTTTCCAAGTATAGTAACTCTTAGAGACTGGAGTTTCTTCTTGTTTAAGAGATACAAACCCTCCTACGCCCCCTTCTGCGATATGTGCTGCATTTGTACGATGGGCAAGTGTGATCTTTCAGGAAACAAGAGGGGAGCTTGTGGTATAGATCTATTAGCTCAAACTTCAAGAGTTCTAGCTTTAACTGCGGCAATAGGTACAGCTTGTCATACGGGACATGCAAGACATCTACTTCACGACATAGAGCACATGACTGGTAAAAAGTTGAGCGAAATTCCAGTAGATCTTGGACCAGAGATAGCTGAAGTAGCTCCACTTACTCAGCTCATAACCGGCATAAAACCAAAAACTTTAGCAGATCTTGAAAAAGCTTTGAAATACGTTGAAGAGCAGATAGTTCAGGTTTTAAGTTCTATTCATACAGGACAGGAAGGTAGCTATTTAGATTACGAAAACAAGGTTCTCCACCTAGGAATGATGGATGCTTTAGGAAAAGAAATCGCTGACATTTCGCAGATATGTGCATTTGGCCTTCCAAAAGGTGAAAGCAACCAACCGTTGATAGAAATTGGTATGGGTGTTGTAGATAGAAAGAAAGCAGTTATTCTCGTAATAGGTCACCATGCTCCTCCAGCTTTCAACATAGCTGACTATATTCAGCAGAATAAGTTAGAGGATGAAGTCGAGATTTGCGGAATTTGCTGCACAGCTCATGATACAAGCAGATATTGGCCAAAAGCAAAAATAGTAGGATCCCTCGGAAGACAACTTAAAGCTGTAAGGGCTGGAATTGCAGACGTTATTGTGATCGACGAGCAATGCATAAGAGCAGATATACTTTATCACTCTAAAAAGCTTGGAATTCCATTGATCTGTACAAACGAAAAAGCCATGCATGCACTACCAGACATGAGTCATGAAGATCCGAGAAAAATAATAAGATACTTGCTAGAAGGGGCTCCAGGTGTAGTAATACTTGATCCTTTGAAAGTTGGAGAAGTGGCTGTAGAAGTAGCTTTGGCTAAAAGAAAGAAAAGAGGAGGAGAATTTAAACCTGTATTAAATGAAGAACAGTTTATCAGTTACGTAAAGTCTTGCACTCAGTGTGGAACATGTACACTTGCTTGTCCACAAGGAATTAGAATAGGAGAATCAATGAAAGCTGCAGAAAAAGGAGATAGAAGCTTGCTAGAAAAGAGATGGGACATTTGCATAGCATGCGGAAGATGTGAACAAGTTTGTCCAAAGGGGATACCGATAATAGATGTGTTCAACTTTGCAGCTTGGAACAGAATTATAAATGAAAAGGGTAAAGTTAGAAGAGGAAGAGGACCTGTAAGGGATTCAGAGATTAGGAACGTTGGGTCTCCAATCGTTTTAGGAATAATTCCAGGAGTTGTAGCACTTGTTGGATGCAGTAATTATCCAAATGGAACTAAGGATGCTTACACAATAATGAACGAATTTGCTTCAAGGAACTACATAGTTGTAACAACTGGTTGCATGGCGATGGATGCAGGCCTTTACAAGGATGAAGAAGGTTTAACTATCTACGAAAAGTACAAAGACGATTTCGATGGAGGATGTGTTGCAAACTTGGGAAGTTGTATAGCTAATTCTCACATATATGGAGCTGCAATAAAAGTTGCCAGGATATTTGCTAAGAGAAACATAAGAGCAAACTATGAAGAGATAGCCGATTACATATTAAACAGAGTTGGTGCTTGCGGAGTTGCTTGGGGAGCTTACAGTCAAAAAGCTGCTGCGATCTCTGCTGGTGTAAATAGGTTGGGAATTCCAGTTGTAGTAGGGCCACATGGAAGCAAGTATAGGAGAGCATACCTCGGAAGACCTTACAACCATGAAGATTGGATGGTTTACGATGTAAGAACTGGACAAAAAGTTAGAATCGAACCCGCTCCTCAAGATCTTTTCGTTTCAGCAGAAACGATTGAAGAAGCAATTCCTCTGATTGCAAAACTCTGCATAAGACCAAACGATACCGATAGAGGGAGATCTATAAAGTTGACTCACTACATAGAACTAAGTTTGAAGTGGTTGGGAAAGATGCCAGATGATTGGCATCTTTACGTTAGAACAGAAACTGACCTTCCATTGGCTAGAAGAGAAGAACTTCTAAAAGAACTTGAAAGCAAACATGGCTGGAAGATCGATTGGACGAGGAAGAAGATAGTTGAAGGACCAATAAGACCTTACTACGCTGGATTCAACCCAACGAATATTGAAAGGTTGTTTAAGCATGGATTTATGACTCTTTGAGGTGATCTTATGAAGTTCGAACAACCATTCAACATAGCAAACATTCCCGGCCCAAAGATGGCCTTAGTTTTAGAAAAGGGCAAGCCAGTTGCAGGAATGATAAAGAGAGCTAAAAGACCCCTCCTCATAGTAGGACCGGATTTAACTGATGCTATGTTTGAAAGAGTTCTGAAGTTCGTAGATAAAGGAGTTCAAGTGGTTGCTACTGGTGGAGTGATAAAGAGGTTCATAAAAGCTGGATATAAAGCTGATAAGATAAAAACAGCGGTTCTGCACGAGCTTGCAAACTTTTTAGTCGATCCAGAGTGGAAAGGTTTCGATGGTAAAGGTAACTACGATCTAGTTCTGATGATAGGGAGCACTTACTACTACGGCTCTCAAGTACTTTCAGCAATAAAGAACTTTGCTCCGCACGTGAGAGCTATATCTATAGATCGCTATTACCATCCAAATGCAGCAATGAGCTTTGGAAACTTGTGGAGAAAGGAAGAAGAATATCTGAAGCTACTGGATGAAATACTAGCTGAATTATAAATTTTGTTGTTTTATTTTTAATATTATTTTATAATTTTATTAAAATTTTTATTTATATCAAATATTCCACACAATTTATATTCTCGAATTTCAACAGATCACGTGAAACACAGTATAGCAACGAAGAAAGAGTACATACCTACAGGAATTTTTGTTTTAGATAGAAATCTAAATGGTGGTATACCGAGTGGTAGTTTTGTATGTGTCTATGCAAATCCTTTGGCTATGCCAGAAGTTTTTCTTTACCACTTCGCATCGGTGACTAAGAGCTATTACATCAACACGTCCAGACCTTCGAAGTACATAAAGCTCGACATGGAAAGGAACTCAATTCCAACGGACAACGTTACCTTTGTAGATATCTATACTCAGTACTACTTCAGCGAATCAGGCC
Organism: Archaeoglobaceae archaeon; assembly: GCA_025058735.1. GTDB lineage: Archaea > Halobacteriota > Archaeoglobi > Archaeoglobales > Archaeoglobaceae > WYZ-LMO2. The sequence continues at coordinate 16,768 of JANXDX010000026.1, forward strand.
AGCTGATCTTTGAACACAGTAAATACAAAGACAAGGAAGTGTTCGATCTAGTTGACGACGTTTTATCAAAAGTCGATGATGCAGTAGTAATAGTAGATTCTCTTTCTTTTTTCCTAAAGTTGAACATCGAGTCGAGTTTTAAAGAGTGGTTGATAAACAGACTTTACAACTTTGCTAAAGAAAAAGATACAGTTGTTTACTCCTACGTTATAAAAGATTTTCACACAGAAGATGTTGTTAAGAAAATCTTAGATGTCAGCGATGTAGTTTTGGATATTACTATTGAAAGAAGTGGTGAAAGGTTTATAAACAAGTTTGCAGTTCCAAAGATAAGAGGCAGGAGGGCAATTTTGGATTACTTCCGTTTTTACGTAGAAGAGGGTGTAAGAATAGATACATCAAAAGATATAGCTTAAATCTTTCTTCCCTTAACCCTTTCTACATCGAACTTAGCTCTGTCGCTTAGATGCATCACTGCAAGGGTTCCTGCCATTACAGGATCGCTTACTACAAGATCCGCTACGTACGGAACGCTTCCAAACATGTTCAGCGATATGACTTTGATCCCACTCTTTTTTAACCTCTTAACTTCTTCAGCTATCTTCCCACCCATCAGTCCTCCAGCTAGTATAAGGACTTCAGCTCTGTGCAATCGAGATACAGCTTTTACAGCTTCAGCCAATTCCTCCTCACCTACTATTGGCATAGTATCTACGCTTATCCTTTCCCCCCTCAAGTTGTGTCTGTCAGCTTCACTTATCGCACCTATTGCAACTTGAGCTACTAATGCTCCTCCACCAAGTATTATAACTCTTTTTCCATATATTTGCTCAAAAGGTCTCTCTTTTTCAATCTCTAAAACACTCTCAAGTTTTTTGATCCTCTCAACTATTCTTTCGAAATTACCGTTTTCAATTTCAAAGTAGATCAGGTAGTTTCCAGCGTTGACACCATACTTTATTACAAAACTCTGGGAATAAGTTATATTGCCACCTTCTTCTGCTATTATAGTAGTTAAATCTCTCAAAACTCCGATCTTGTTCTTTGCTATGATCCTGATTCCCCTCAGCATCAAGGTTTTTCGTTGAACTAATTTTTAAACTTTTGGTTAAAATCAATTTTAATAGATCAATAATAATATAACTAAAAAATTTTAAAAAATTAATAAATTTTTTATAAAATATAAAATAAATTAACTAAAGCAATAAATAAGTCTTTTATTCTACGCTGTAAAATCTAGCTGTGGACTTAAATGAGATTTTCTGTGAAAAATGTGGAAGGATTAAAAGAAGATGTATTTGTGAAGATGGAAGAAGAGAAAAAAACTTAAAATTGTTGCCAGCCGGTAAAAATTATTTATTACAAATTTTTAATACAAACGATGAAATTATAATTTACAGAGCTTTCGAACCGTACAAAGATCTTCCAACTGAAGAGATCGATTTTTTACCTAAAAAGATAGTTGAAATGCTGGAAAGAAAAGGAATTAGAAAACTTTATCCATTTCAAAAAGAGGCAATGATAGAGCTTTTAAATGGAAAAAACGTAGTTATAACTGCTCCAACTGGTTTTGGAAAGACTGAAGCTTTCGCAGTTCCAATGATGATCAAAGCTGCCCATGGAAAGGCGATCGTCTTTTATCCAACGAAAGCTCTGGCAAGAGATCAGGAACTAAAGTTGAAAGATTACGGTAAAAACTTGGGTTTAGAGGTTGTTAGATTTGATGGAGATTCAGGATTTGAAGAGAGAAGAAAAGTTTTTAGCTTAAAAGCTGACGTAATCTTAACAAATCCAGACATGGTAGATTACCATTTGAGAAAAACTCCAGCTTTCAGGAAATTTGCAAGTATGGTCAAATTTGTAGCTGTAGACGAACTTCAAGTTTATACTGGTCTTTTGGGAGCAAACATGTACTACTTGATAAAAAGACTTTCAAGATTTTCAGATTTCCAAATAGCTTGTTCTTCAGCAACTTTATCTAATGCTAAAGAATTTGCTGAAGAACTTTTTGAAAGAGAATTTGTTCACGTTTCTGGAGAACATAGGAAGGGAACTTTGAACTTTATAATGAGATGCGCATCGAACATCTATTCCTCAGTCAAAGAGATCGTTGAAGTCTTAAAGGGGAGAAACAAGATCTTGATCTTTGGGAACAGCTACAAAAGTGTTGAGACGATCAACTGGGTTTTAAAAAGATCTGGAATAAGATCTGCTGTTCATAAAGCTGGATTGCCAAAAGATGTTAGAGAAAGTGTTGAAAAATCTTTTAGGGATGGAAAAATAGATGTCATCGTTGCAACTTCGACTTTGGAATTGGGAATTGACATAGGTGATGTAGACGTTGTAGTTTCGGAACTAGTTCCATACAGTCAATTCTTGCAAAGGGTTGGAAGGGCTGGAAGGAGGGGGCAGGAAAGTATTGGAATTGTTTTGTTGAGAGAGGATGATGCTATAAGTACGTTTTACAAGAGCAATCCAGAAGATTATTTCAAAGATGAAGCTCTAGCCTTCGTTGAAAAGAAGAACGATGAAGTCGCAAAGTTCCACTACATTTCGATGTGCTTAGAAAAGCAAGCAAAAGTTTCTGAAGTCGATCAAAGCATTTTGAAAAAATTGGTTTTGGATGGTTTTTTAGGTGTTAGAGGTGATTACGTCTTTGCAACTGAAAAAGGAAAACTTTTACTTAAAAACTTTAACTTGAGAGGTATAGATGAAAGTGTAAAGATGTACTGCGAAGGGAAGTTAGTGGGTGAAAGGGTTTTACCAATAGCAATAAAAGAACTTTTTCCTGGAAGCGTAATAATACACAACGGAGAAAGGTATAGGTGTGTAAGTTTAGATCTAAAGAAGTTGGAAGCTGAGCTGAAAAGAGTCGAAACAGGTGAAGAGGTGACAGATCCTCTTTACATCTCTGTTCCTAGGATCTTGTCTGTTGAAGAGAGTTCAAAAGATCCAATTCAAACATACTACTGCAGCATGGAGATAAACCTCCTTGTCCATGGCTACGTTGAAAGAAACGTTTTCACGAAAGAAAAGACAGCGATCAAATACATTGAAGAACCTTTAAGCTACTCTTTCACAACAAAAGGTATAATTTTTTCTTGCCCATTTCCAGAGAAGATGGATTACGAAGATTTCTACGCTGGAAGTTTTCATGCACTAGAACACGTAATAATCGAATCTAGCGACATCTTGACAGGCGGTGGAAGCAAGGAGATGGGAGGAATTTCTACACCGGATGGAGATGTATTTGTCTACGATTCTACTAGAGGTGGAAGTGGAATGAGTAAACTTTTGTTCAGAAAACTCAGAAGAGCTTTTGAAGTAGCTTACGAAGTACTGAAAAACTGTGGATGTAAAACGGTAGAAGGCTGTCCGAGGTGTACTTTCAGCTATCAATGTGGAAACAACAACAAGCCTTTGAATAAGTTTGGAGCATTGAATATAGTGGAAAAAGTTTTAAAAGGTGAAAAAAGAGAAACAAATTGGAAAAAATACACTGAGTTTATAGATTTCAACTATTTTCCAACTTGATCTTTTTACAAAGTTCTCTTGCTTCAACATCTTTTCCTACAGCTTTCAATATTCCAAGGCAGAGGTTCAATATAGCTTCTTTATGCTCGTTTTTCTGTTTAAATATTTGAATGGGCAAAATGCCCATTATGTCGTAGCGGTAAAAGAACTCGTTTTTAATTCCTGCAAACTCAAAAGCTCTTTTTATCTGGAAAAGAAGTAGATGCAGATGCACTAGCTCTTCTTTACCAAACTGTGCAGACATGTAGTTATTTAACACTCAAAGTTAAAAGCTTATCGGTGCCAAAGGAGAATTATCAAAATGAAAAAAAATGTTAACAATTAATAGACTATTTCTTTTTCCTCATCTAGGTCATTCTAATCAAACCTCATCTGCTCAAATGGAGGACGCATTTGTTCTTACGATTTAGACCTTGAGTCGATCTTAATCAAAATTTTTAATTTTCTAAAAATAAAATGGATTTTTTAATTTTTCTGTTTGCATACTTTTAGTTTTTCTCATCTACTTTTTAAATATTATTTAATTATTTTTATATAATTCTAGATTGATGCTTTTATTTTAAAGCGAAACAAACACTTGAGTGTTTTCCAAGTTAATTTAGATCAACGCTGATCTGGTATGACGATCACGAGTTTTATCTTCTTTCCTATTCTTTCCTCGATCTTTCTCAAGATCTCATCATCTTGACAATCTCTGATCTCATCATCGTAGACGTTCATGTGCGGCGTTAAGTTCGTCTCTATCCTAGTCTCATTTCCGACCGTGAACACTTCGATTAAGCCAAGTTCTTTGAAAATTAAAATATTTGTATAAAGTGTTGAAAAGCTCGTTGTCGGAAAATCTTTTCTGATTTTTTCAAGTATTTCACCAAAAGTTGGATGTTTTTTTCCAATTTCTTCGATTATATCTATTAACTTCAATCTTTGCGGTGTTAGTTTTAGGTTTTTTAACATGAGAGCTTCGATCGCTTTTTCTCTCCACATTTCGATCTAGAACACACTGTTTTTATATTTTTCAGATTAGAAATCATTTCTAAATCGAAATATTTTTAAACTTTGCATGATATATATTTAGAGGTGAAAACATGGAAAAAAGGAGGAAAAGATGGATCACAGACTGGTGGCCGGAAAGGTTGAATTTAAAAGTTCTTAGACAAAACTGTCTAAGAAACAACCCTTATGGAAGTGACTATGATTATGCAAAAGAGTTTGAAAGTCTCGATCTGGAAGAGGTGAAGAAAGATCTTAAAGAACTGATGACAAGATCTCAAGACTGGTGGCCAGCTGACTTTGGTCACTACGGTCCATTGTTCATCCGCTTAGCCTGGCACAGTGCTGGAAGTTATAGAATATTCGATGGCAGAGGTGGAGCGAGAACTGGGGAAATAAGATTTCCTCCAAGGATAAACTGGCCTGACAACATAAACTTAGATAAAGCAATTCGTTTGCTTTGGCCTATAAAGCAGAAATATGGTAGAAAGCTCTCTTGGGCAGACTTAATAATTTTAGCAGGAAACGTAGCCTTGGAATCAATGGGAGTAAGAACTATAGGCTTCGCTGGTGGAAGAGAGGATGTATGGGAGCCTGATGAGGGAACGGACTGGGGACCAGAGGTTGAAATGCTCACGGGCAAGGAACGTTTTAAGGAAGGAGAACTTGAAAAGCCTTTTGCTGCAACGGAGATGGGGCTTATATATGTAAATCCAGAAGGTCCTGAAGGAAACCCAGATCCAGTAGAGTCTGCAAAGCAGATAAGAGTTGCCTTTACAAGAATGGGAATGAATGATGAAGAAACCGTTGCCTTGATCGCAGGTGGACATGCTTTTGGAAAATGCCATGGAGCTGCGCCAAGCACATTCCTTGGTCCAGATCCAAGTTCTTCACCAATTGAACAGCA
>JANXDX010000017.1 GCA_025058735.1 Archaeoglobaceae archaeon
AATTTTTTGATTACAAAATAGTAACGAGGAATTAAATTGTGATCAAGTATCCAAAGAACTTTTTTCGCATGCTCGATCCAAGTCTCTCTCATGAGTATCAAATCCTCTTGAACTACACTTCTATTTAAATTATGTATCTCAGGCTCAAATGAACTTATCGCTCCAGGGAGGTTGAGATCAAATAAAAGTCCTACGTCTGGAGAATACCGAGCACCACAAATAACATAGAATTCGAATGGAATTACTTCTTCCTTACTTTTAATTAGTTTTAAAGTGTATTTACTTTCATAATCGTCAAGTATAGGATTTTCGTCCACTTTATATATCTTAATACCCTTTTCTGTAAGCTTGTTCACTTTACTCATTAAAACTCTTGCATCAACATTTATTCTTGGTAGTGCTAAAAGTTTCTTTATTTCAAGGGATTCGGGATTTTCATGAATTGCAACATCACACAAAAAAACTTCTCTGACATTTTGCTCAACTCTTGCTCTATTACCTTCATAAACTGCTCTTGCAAGCCCTCCTAGCCTTTGATAGAATAATGCAAGATCCATGAAATGCTTAAAATGACCTGAAAGTATGTTGTTAACAAGTTTTATTTCGGTATCCCAGTCCAAAGTGAAAACATTTCCTCCTTTATTAATTTCAGAAATTGTATTGTCAACAAACTCTTTCAAATAAGGAGCGTATGGATTACTTGTATCTTTAGTAAGCCCAAAAACATGAAACTCTCCTTTTCCACCCCATCTCGAACATCTACCAGCTCTTTGGACTAGTGCATCGATTGGAGCGGCTTCAGAAAAAATGACAGGAGAAGAAATATCCATACCAACTTCAACAACCTGGGTACACACAAATACACATTCACCCTTACCGTTCTTACCAAATATCCTGTTCAGAAGTTTTTCTTTTTCTAACCTATCTTTTTCGAGATATCTTGAGTGTAAAATTATTACAGGAAGTTCTACTTTTTTCTTTAGATCAAGATACAGTCTTTGTGCTCGTTCAACAGTATTAACCACTACAATAATTTTTTTAGAGTTCTCAATCTCCTTTAAAACAGCATCTGCAGTCAACTTTTCTTCAGTTCTATTAATAAGTTCAACTCTTCTTTTTTTCCTTGATTCAATTTTTGATTCATCTTCTACTTTTACTGTTTCAACTTTACCCCCATTTTTCCTCATTCTTTCCTCTATACATTCTATAAAGATGTCTGGTAGGGTTGCAGACATAATTATCGATGGAAAGCCAAGCTTTGCAGATTGTATAGCTATTGCTGTAGCTGTCTGAAGACCTTTTTCTGGATGAAGAATATGCACTTCGTCAAAAACAACTAAAGCTGAAGCTACACCACCAACGAATATGTTTCCCCACTTCCTAGGCATACTCAATGGAACGCTTAAATAAGCACCAGCAGTTTGGTCTATTGTTGTGACAATTATATCCTCTTCAAAAAGGCTACTCGTCACTTTTTTGCCATGATGGATAGCTACTCTAAGCTTTTTAAAAGAGGCATATTTCGTCGCCCGTTCTCCGATACTTTCGACTAACGTTCTTGTAGGTAGGGAATAAATTAATTGAGGTGGAAGGAGATCATTAACTAAATAAATAAAAGGAATAACAGCTAATTCTGTTTTCCCTGCACCAGTTGGAGCTCTTATAATCAGTGATTTTCCTTCTTCTAGATATTCCATAGCCTCTTTTTGATATTCGTATGGCTGATACGTAGTTAACTTGCGGAAAAATTCGTTCATCAAACCATCTTAACCATACCAAATCCCATCGAATTCTTCGCTCCAAAACCTGCTTTGTAACCGATCTCAAGCAGTTCTGGATTTCCCTCTGCTTTGAAAACCATTTCAACACAACGGTGCCACGTGTTCTTGATCTTAATTCTTTTAGGCTTAAAAACTATTGGCTCAAATTCAAGCCAGTTGCATTCTGGTTCTTTGTTGTAAAAGAGGCAGTATTTCTTAACAAGATTTTGCTTCAAAACGTCATAGAACTCTTTTTGTGTTGGATATAAATCTACTGCTTTTTTTGTTTTTTGATCGACTTTCGAAACATTTATCGGGCTCAGTGTTACAAACTTCTCCTTTTCACTGATCTTTTTCTCTTCAAGAACTTCTACCTGTGACAAGATGAACTTCGAAGGGCCAATTTTTATTTCGGGTTTTAAAAACAATCCTTCAACAAGCTTCTGAGCCAGCTCGTTTTTTGGAGTGGAGAAAAAGAAGTGAACAGTTTCAGATTCTACAATGATTTTGTCAGCTTCGATCTTCATCTCTGGGATCATAAGCTTGCTGAAAGTGAAAAACTTTGGAACGTTTGGAAAATGTAGATCTATCGAAGTTCTCGGACTTGCCCTTTCGATCGCTTTGTAAATTGCGGATGAGAGATGGTAAGAATAATTTACATCTATGACTGCAGGAGGAGTAGAGCGAAGTGAGATCTTCAACCTCATAGCAAAATTTCAAATTATTGATATATCTCTTTTACTATTTCTTTTATTTTTTATAATACTATTTTTATACTATTCTGTTGTCTAACTACTGTCTAGTTGTTGATTTGAGAGATCGAACAAGCACCTTTAAAAAATCGTTGCTACAACAAAACAGCAGTGATTTGAATCAAAGATAACATCGATATCAATATTCTATCAGAAATCGCATCGAAACAGATATTTGTGCTCAGCGTATCAATGTGAGGGTGATCACTAAAATAAATAGATAGCAGTAAGTTTAAAATCTGTAAATTGTTCATTAACGGAGTTAGCTACAGCTGATAAAATTTAGACTGCGCTGGTTAATTTAAAAAATAGTCTCAGGCTATAGTACTCATCTACGAGTTTTCGTCGAATGTGGATCGTGGCAGTAAGTGCATCTAACTCCCTTTCCATGATCTTCTTCAACAACAACGATGTTTCTACCCTCAACTTTCTTGTGACAGACCATACAGGCATCTCTAGTGTTTTCAACGATTATGCTTTCCTTAGTTCTAAGTTTTGTATGCATACCTCCAACTCCATGGCAGCTTTCACATTCAACTGTTGAATGATTACCCAACTGCAACGCTGTAAAGACTTTGAGATGACAATGTCTGCAAACATCACTCTGCATATAACTTGGCTTCTTGCTCGTTTCTTTTTGTATCCAGTTTTCAATACTACTTTGCTTTACCATTGGTGAAAAGCCGAAGGTGTATCCGAAGACGATTCCATAGAGAATCAACAACAAGATCAAACCGATCAAGATCGCCTTCATAGATCTACCACCATGTCGAGGTTCAGGTAAAATACTCTTGGAAAAGTTCCCTCTTCTGGCTTCAGAACCAAAGTCATGTTTTTCTTTATCATCTCTTGAACTTTGCTACCTTCTTCCAATTTTCCAAAGTTTCTAGCTTCTGTTGGGCATAAAAGAACGCACACAGGTGTCATGCCTTTTTTAATTCGATGATAGCAAAAGGTACACTTGTCGGTCACTTTTTCCTTCGGATGCAGGAACGTTGCACCGTATGGACAGGCTACTATGCAATACTTACAACCGATGCAGGTATCTTTGTCGACAAGAACTACTCCATCTTTTGTATGAAATCTCGCATAAACTGGACAGACCTCTATGCAAGGAGCGTTTGCACAATGGTTACAAAGTTTAGGAACGTAAAAAGTCTTTTTTCCTTTTGTACCTTCAATCCAACTTTTCTCAAGGAATGGATTTTTAGATGTACTAAGAACTTCTTTCCTAACTTTGATTTCTTTAATTGAAGCTCCTATATCTACCGAATAACCCTCGATCCAGGTTCTAGATAACTTAGAATCCATTGGAACATCGTTTTCGATTTTACATGCAACAACACATTTTCCGCAACCTATGCATTTACTAACGTCAACGACCATTGCATAACTTTTTTCTGAACTTCTCGTACCTTGAGATCTGAAAATTGCTGTAGCTGGTATTAATCCAGCGATCATCTTGAGAAAATCTCTTCTGTTCATTTTTTCACCTCCATCGGTAGCAACTTGTATCCGATGTAGTATAGGAAGGCTGCTAAAGATAAAAAGCCGATCGTCCCAAAAACTTCAAATGGATGGTAAACCGGTGATGGAAAGTTCATTCCAGTGATGTGCTTAAGTGCAAGTCCACCCATTACAAGGTCGATCCTAAGGAAAAAGATCCCAACTATTGTAAAGAGAGATGCTAAAAAGATCCATTCAACTTTTCTTCCAGTATGTGGTAAAGTCAGCAAGATAAGTGGCACAACAAGTCCGATCAAGACTTCAAGTATCCAGAAATTGAACGCAAAGTTTCCATGTACAAAGACCTCTACACTTTCTCTTGACATCAACGTGGAAGTAGGATAGGCTTTAACTATGAACTTCCAAGCTGTGAAAAGCATTGTAACTACAATTGTAAAGCCAAGAATTATCCTCAACATCTGAAAAGCTTCATACCTCTCACCTTCAATCTTGATCCCTCTGAAATAGTCAGCGATGTAAGCGCCAATTATCGTCAACGCAGCACCAGAGACTACAGCTGATAGAATGAAGTAAATTGGAAGAAACGGGCCGTGCCAAAATGAAATATAGTTAACTCCAAAAAGTGCTCCAAGATTACTGTGAGCAATTATTGCTGTAAAAACAGTCAAAAAACCGACAACTTTTGTCAAATCTTTTGTTTCTGTTAATTTTGGTGTAGTGAGGATTCTTGCAACTAACCCTCTTAATCCTCTCTCCTCTCTCTGTTTGAGAAGGTCATCTCTAAAGTAGAGCCACATCTCTACAAGTAGAAAGACTACGTAAAGGACGTAGAGCATGATCATCCGGTACATCATACTCATAGGATTTGCATGTCCAGCTAAGACAAAATAGCCCCTCGTAACTTGTTCAATTTCAAGACCTACGGTTACAAGATCTACAAGTATCGTTACGAGGGCCATTAGGAGTCCTTCTTTAACTATTGGTTCAAGTTTTTTGAAACCAAAAACTTCTCCGAGCGAAGCTACTATACAAAGACCGGTTGTTGAGACGACGAAGAAAACATAGAGAGCAACAAGAAGTCTCCATGGAATACCTTCTGCAGGCTCAAAAGGCTCTATTGGAAGTTTTATTGGTATAGGTAATGGAAAATGCATTAAGTATACGCTCACAAATCCTAAAACTATTAGAACTATAGATACTGAAACAAAAACAGCCTCAACTTTTTTCAACATCTCACCCATCTTCGGATCAGTCTTCAGCTTTTAAGTTTTTCCATAGTTTAAAACGCTCTTGAAGATCGATTTTCAAACAGAAATAAAAAATCTGTAGCTGAAAAGAGGAGTAGTAGAAGTTTTCCAAGATTGATTGCAAAAATTTTTAAAGAAATTTATTTAAAGAAATTTAATTGTTTTAAAAACAAATTGATTCTTCGATTGAAACATCTTTCCAATATTTGGAAATTAAGTACTCCCTTCATGCAAGCTTTGCTTTCAAAGTACAAGATTAAAAAATCTTTTAAAATATAGTGTTTTTGAGTTGAATATAACTTGAAAATAAATTTTTTCAAGCTTTGAGCTTTTTATATACGGAGTGGTACAATTGTCAAAGTTCGCATCGGATCGTTTGACATAAAACCTATAAGTTCAGAAGCTAAATCCATACATGAACATATTCGAACGTTTTTTATCTTCATCGAAGATTTTTAAAAATAGAGAAGTTTTGTGGCACAGTTACACTCCAGATTATCTGCCTCATAGAGAGGAGCAAATTGAACAACTTGCAACTTTACTATCTCCAATTTTAAAGGGTGGAAATCCTTCGAACATATTCATATACGGAAAAACAGGTACTGGTAAAACGGCAACTGTGAGATTTGTAACAAAACAACTTTTAGAGATCTGCAAAAAGTTGAATTTAAATTTGAACGTTGTTTACTTGAACTGCGAAATAGTCGATACGACTTTTAGAATATTGGCTAAATTAGCTAAAGCTTTAGGAAGAGATATTCCAGATACTGGATTGTCGATAGATCAAGTTTATTCAGAGATTTTGAAAGTTTTTGAGAAAAGAGAGAACAGTAAAGTGTTGATCGTATTGGATGAAATTGACAAGATCGTAAAGAGGGCTGAAGAGGCTTTGTACAGTATTACAAGGATCAATTCAGAGATCGGCACTGCAAAAGTTAGCATTATAGGAATAACGAACAACTTAAAGTTCAAAGAATCTCTAGATGCTAGAATTTTGAGCAGTTTAAGTGAGGAGGAAATAGTTTTTCCACCTTACAATGCTGAGCAGCTTGAAGACATACTGAGGCAGAGAGCTGAGATGGCTTTCAACGACGGTGTAATAGAATGTGGAGTAATTGAACTCTGCGCTGCAATAGCTGCCCAAGAGCATGGAGATGCCAGAAAAGCTCTAGATCTTTTAAGAGTTAGTGCAGAGATAGCTGAAAGGCTTTGTGAAGATAAAGTCAAAGTTGAACACGTTAGGATGGCTTTGAAAAAGATAGAATGTGATCGAGTTTCCGAAACAATAAAAACTCTACCCGTTCACAGCAAAATTTTGCTTTACGGAATAGCAATCCTTTCAGACATGTACGAAAAATTTACAACTGGAGAAATATATACAGTCTACAAAAGGCTTTGTGGAAAAGTTGGATTAACTGCTTTAACTCAAAGAAGGATAAGTGATCTGATCTCAGAACTAGATATGCTTGGAATACTAAACTCTGTAATAATATCTAAAGGGAGATACGGTAGAACTAGAGAAATAAAGTTAGAAACTGATTCAAAATTCATAAAATCTGTTCTTGAAGAGGATTACAGACTTAAAGACCTGAGGAGTTACGAAGATGAAATAAAGAAGTTTGCAAAACTAATTCTGGAGTAGTTTTCAACTTTTTCGAACCTTTTTTACAGCTCACATCAACTGAAATTTAACATTTTATCTGCCAATGAGCCTTTAAAAAAAGAGAATATTTTTTTAGTAGAAGTAGGGTTATGAAGAGATCGATCTTGGTAATCCTAATCCTAGCTCTGTTGATCTTCTGTGCAGAAAAAGTTCAGCAGGAAGATGTTAGAGTAAGTTATCAACCAACATGGCATCACGTAGCTCTTTTTGTTATAGTCGAAAAAGGCTGGGATAAGAAGGTATTGGGGAAAGAGTTGAAGATTACAAAGTTCCCTACCGGGCCTGAACAGATGAGCGCCTTTGCTGCAGGAGAACATGATATAGCTTACGTAGGCGCTGCACCACCTTTATCGTTGATCGCAAGAGGTTATAAAGCTAAGATCGTTGCCGTAGCAAATGTTGAAGGATCTTCAATAATATCTCAACCAGATCTTGTCTACGATGGTCCAAAATCTTTTGAAGGGAAAACTGTTATGACTTTTCCACCTGGATCGATCCAGCACACTTTACTTTTGAGTTGGTTGAAGGAGAGTGGAGTAGATTTAAATAAAGTTAATATAAAATTTGGAGATGCTGCAGAGATAAGAGAAGCTCTTAGAGCTAGAGCAATAGATTTAGGTTTTGTCCCAGATCCAACTCCTTACATTGCCTTGAAAGAAGGTTATGCAAAAATACTGATCCATTCAAAAGACTTTGCCCCAAATCATCCATGCTGCGTAATTTTGATGAGAGAAGATTTTATCAGCAAGGAAAATGCGAAGAAGTTCCTGGCTTTACACATAATAGCTAGTGAGTACGCATCAGATCCAAAGAACAAAGATGAGATCGAGAAGATCTTGATAAAATGGCTTGGAATAAGGGAAGATGTAGCAGAAACTTTTCCAGGAACAACGAATTTACAAACAGATCCTAGGAATAAGGAATGGTTGAAAGGTCTACAAAAGTTATGCTATGCTCAGTACGAAGCTAAACTGACAAAAAATGAAAAAGGAGAAGTAATTTTACTTAAAACAGAAGATATAGTATACTTAAAACTCTACGAAGAAGCTTTAGAACTTGTTCCAAAGATAAAGAAAGAGCTAGGCTTATGAAATTTCTGACATCTCTTGCAGTTTTTTTCATATCTTGGGAAGTTTTTTACCACTTACTGATAAACGATCCTTTCCTTCTATCTCCACCTTCAAAAGTTATTCCAACTTTTTTGCAACTCCTACTTGGCAAAGATGAACTTTTTTTTATCCCACTAGATACTCTTCACAGCTTGTACCATTATGCCTATGGATTCCTCGTAGCTCTTTCTACAGGTCTCTCGCTTGGCCTCGTAGCTGGACTTTACAGATCTTTCAGAGATTTCATACATCCAACGATCGAACTTCTCCGACCGATCCCACCGATCGCATGGATACCCATATCTATAATGCTTTTCAAACTTACGCATTCCGCTGCAGCTTTTATAATATTCATTGGAGCTTTCTTTCCAATTTTGATAAACACAATTCACGGAGTTTCTTCAGTTGAAAGAAAATATATTGAAGCTGCAAAAACTTTAGGTGCAAAGACGAGAGATGTGTTTTTTAAAGTTGTAATACCAGCATCTCTTCCATCTATTTTTACAGGTATTAGGATAGCTTCTGGAGTAGCTTGGATGTGCGTAGTAGCTGCTGAACTTTTTGGAGTATCTCAATTTGGCTTAGGATACAAGATCCAGCTTGCAAGGTATTACCACTCGATGGACGTGTTGATAGCTTACATGCTTGCGATAGGGATCGTTGGGTTGACTTTAGACCATTTTTATCGATCTTTAGAAAAAAAGTTTTTGAAGTGGAGAAGGGGGCTTACGATTGAGTGATGTTTTAGTAGTTAAAAATTTGTACAAGAGGTTTGGAGAAGTTTTAGTTTTAGATGGAATCAGTTTTAATGTAAAAGAAGGAGAATTTGTTTCAATATTAGGTCCATCTGGCTGTGGAAAGACTACTCTGCTTAGAATCATAGCTGGGCTTGAAGATTATGAAGGAGAAGTTCTTTTGGAAAACAAATTAGTAAACAGTCCAGGACAGGACAGAGTAATGGTTTTTCAAGACTATGCTCTATTTCCTTGGAAAACTGTATTTGAGAACATTTCTTTTGGACTTGAAGTAAAAAAATTTCCGAAAAAAGTGATAAAAGAGAGGACAGAAAAAATTTTAAAATTAGTAGGTCTACAAGGATTTGAAAACTTTTATCCACATGAAATTTCTGGTGGAATGAAGCAAAGAGTTGCTTTAGCTAGAGCTATTATCTGCGAACCAAGAATTCTTCTTATGGATGAGCCATTAAGCGCTCTCGATGCTCAGACGAGAAATTACATGCAGGAGGAGTTGATCAGGATCTGGAAAGAGATAAACTGCACGATCCTCTACGTAACTCACAGCATAGAGGAGGCGATTTTTTTATCTGACAGGATCGTTGTTTTGACAAAAAGACCTGCTAAAGTAAAAAAGATCGTTAATGTAAATTTGGAAAGACCTAGAGACAGATTTTCCAACGAGTTTGTTAGGTTGAAGGCTGAAATACATAAAGATGTTAAAGATGAGTTTGAACTGGTATAATATTAAAATAAACATTAAAAAATATATATCTATAAATTTTTAAATGGAAGTGATAAGAATTTAAAAACAAAAGTAAGAATATCAAAAGGTGATGAGAAGTTGTCTGTAGATGAGTTAGAAAAATTCATTGGAAAGTTCGCTGTAAACGTTCTAAAAGAGATCGGTATAAAAGAGCTCTTTCCTCCACAGAGGGAGGCTTTGAAGCTTATAATGTCCGAGAAAAATATTTTACTTTGCATGCCAACTGCTTCTGGAAAAACGTTGCTAGCTGAAATTGCAATGGTAAGAAAAGCTATAGAAGGTTTTAAAAGTCTTTATATTTCTCCATTGAAAGCCATAGCTAATGAAAAGTTTAAAAGTTTCAAAAAATGGGAAAAAATAGGCTTAAATGTTGGAATTTCTACTGGAGATTACTCTTCAACGGATGAACATCTTAAAGATTGCGATATAATAGTTACAACTTATGAAAAAGCTGATTCCTTGATTAGGAACAAAGCTAAATGGTTGAAAGACGTTAGATGTTTGGTCGTTGATGAAGTTCATCTGATAGACGATTTTGAAAGAGGAGATAAAGTTGAAGTTTTGATAGCTAAAATGGTAGACAAAGTTAGAATAATAGCCCTCTCAGCTACTATAAAGAACTACGAGGAGTTAGCAGATTGGTTGAATGCAGACTGTTACTACAGCGAATGGCGTCCAGTCCCACTTTTGGAGGGTTACTACGTAAACGGTTATCTTTATTTAAATAAAAAAGCTGAAAAAAAGAGCTTCCTTGAAATTGTTGAAGAAGGTACTCTAATATTTGAACAAACAAGAAAAGCTGCAGAATCTACAGCTTTAAAACTAGCTGAAATAGGGTTTGCTGAATGTAGAGAACTTGAAAAAAAAGTTCTTGAAGAAAACGATGGAGAGATGAGTAGAAGGTTGGCAAAATGCGTTTCAAAAGGTGTTGCTTTTCATCACGCTGGCCTTTTACCTTATCAGAGAGAGTTGGTTGAGGAGAGTTTTAGAGAGGGGGAGATAAAAGTTGTTGTGGCTACACCAACTCTTGCAGCAGGAGTGAATTTGCCAGCAAAAAAAGTAATAATTAAATCTCTTTATCGTTACGAAGGTTTTTCCAAGCCTATAAAAATTATGGAGTACAAGCAAATGGCTGGAAGAGCTGGAAGACCAGGATGCGATTTTGGTGTATCTATACTGTTTGCAAGTAGTAAAAAGTTAGCTGAAAAATATATAAATGGAGAAGTTGAGCCAATAACTTCAAAGCTTGCAGTAGAGAGCAAGATAAGATTCCATACACTGTCGTTGATCTGCGAAAACTATTCAAAATTAGAAGATCTAAAAAGATTTTACGACAAAACTTTATTCAGAAAACAAAGAGATGAAGATCTAGGATATTTAATAGAAAACGTAGTTTTACAACTTGAAAATTGGGGAATGGTAAAATTTAACAAAGAAATATTTCCCACTGAACTTGGAAGGCTAATTTCAAAACTATACATAGATCCTCTCACAGGATTCCTGTTTCAAGATTCTTTGAGAGAAGATCTGTCAGAGATAGGCATACTTCATCTTATATGCAGAACTCCAGACATGGAGAGATTGAGTTTGAAGTCTAACGATTATTGGGTTGAAGAAAAGGCTTACAAGTATAGAAAGGAATTGATTTACTATCCTCCAAGACATTCAGCTGAATATGATTGGTTTTTAGAAGAAGTTAAGACTGCTTTTTGTTTAATGGATTGGATAAATGAAGTTGATGAGGAGAGAATTTGTCAAAAATATTCTATTGCTCCTGGAGATTTAAGAAGGATCGTTGAAACTGCTGAATGGTTGGGAAGTTCTTTGGAAAAGATTGCAGATTTAAAAAAGAAGAAGATAAACATCAGTACAAGGATAAGGTATGGGATCAGGGAAGAACTCTTAGATCTCGTGGAACTTCATGGAATAGGTAGGATTAGAGCTAGAAAGCTTTTCAATGCTGGAATAAGAACAAAAGATGATCTTTTAACAAAAAGAGATCTTGCAGAAAGATTGCTGGGATACAAAGTTGTTGAAAATGCGATAAGATCTGTTCAAAAAACGAAAACTTGAAATTTATTTATTAATTTTAAAAACTATAATTTAATTTAAGTATTTTTTAATTATTTCGATCAGTTTTTTCTTTGTAAATGGTTTTTCTAAAGTTTCTTTAGCACCGACGTCAAGGATCTCTTTTCCCCTTGACCTAGCGTAAGCTGAAACTGCTATTATTTTTGCATTTGGATCTCTTTTTACTATCTCCTTTGTAGCTTCAACTCCGTTCATCTCAGGTAAAGCTATGTCCATCAAAACTAAGTCAGGTTTGTAAGTTTCATAAATTTTAACAGCACTTTTTCCATCTGTAGCAAGAATAACTTCGAATTCTTCTTGCAGCATAATTTTCAAAACTTCGAGCAATGCTAAATCGTCTTCAACCACTAGAATTTTAGGCTTAGTCGTCATGATGTAGATTGTTTAAGGTAGATTATTAAATTTTTTTGTTTATTTTATTTGATTTTTAAAATAAAATATATATATTTTAACTTTTTATACTAAGTTTTAAAGAACAGAAAATTTTTAAGTAGAGAAGCTTAATTTCTATAGCCCGCCTTAGCTTAGTGGTAGAGCGTGGGCCTGTAGCCGGTGTCTCCGCTCGGCGGAGAGCCCATGGTCCCCGGTTCGAATCCGGGAGGCGGGATTTTATTTTTAATTCTACGCTTTCAACTTAGCGATTTTATTTTAGTTTAAAAATATAATACTTCCGAACAGCAGAATCCTAAGGTGAAGACGTTTACTATAGACTTCTCATACATGAGAAATTTCAAAGCAAAATGATTCTTAAGTTCTTCTGCTAACGATAATTCTTTTAGATTAGAATTCAAAAGGAATTTCTATTTTACTTTTTAACAACGACATTCAAAAGTTCCTTGGAAAGTAGATCAACGTTTTTTAAGAGCTGAGAAAAATAAATATTTTTATTCAAATCCTTTTATGAAAGATTTGACATTTTTCCCTAAAACTCTGTGATTGTAACCGCCCTCAAGGACTGCAAACCTTCTACCTTTGCATTTTTCTGAATATTCTCTTATAATTCTACCAATTTCTCTGTAATCTTCTGTCTCCAAAATACCACCCCAGTCATCTACATGTTTATCAAATCCTGCAGAAACTGCTATTATATCGTATTCAACTTTTTCTAGGAAATTAGCTATACTATTTACATCTCCTCCAGGCATGTGAAAGTACCTGACGTTTTTATCCATAGAAAAGATGTTCGCTGTTCCATCGCCGTAGTGCAGATCGAAATCAACCACTGCAGCTTTTAAAATGTCACCATCTTTTTGAAGTTTTCTTACAGCTATAGCTACGTTGTTGAAATAACAAAATCCCCAGCTAGAGTTTTGACTTGCATGATGACCTGGAGGTCTTGAAAGTGAGAAAGCAGGTTCATATAAGCTTATTTTTGCTGCTCTAATTGCTGCTCCTGCTGAAAGAGCAGAAATTTCGTACAATCCTTCACTTCTGACATCTTCTAAATGTCTTTTTGTATGAACTAAAAGTATTTCTTCTTCACTTGCCATTGATGGTTCTACAAATTCGTATTCTTTTAACTCTTCAACTATAGCTTCCAACCTTCCAGCTGAAGCTGCAGGATCGCTTGTATATACAGCAAAGAATTTCGGGCTGAAAACTATTTTCATACTACAATTTCGAAAAATGTTTTTAAATTTTTTACTGATCCTCTTTAATGATAGTCTCGGCTCCAGGAAAGATCATACTCTTTGGAGAACATGCAGTAGTTTATGGAAAACACGCTTTAGCTACAGCTATCGACTTGAGATGTAAGGTTTACGTTGAAAGAAATGATGAATTTCAGATAGATTCATCTTTAGGAAAAACTGGAATCGATTTTAAAGTACATCCATACGTAAGTTTTGCGATAAAGAGGTTCTGCGAAATAAATAAAATTAAAGGTGCAAAAATAAAAATAGAAAGTAGTATTCCTGTAGCATCAGGTTTGGGAAGTTCAGCAGCTGTAGCAGTTGCAACTTTGAAAGCTTTAAGTGAGGAGTTTGAAGCTGGGCTTAGTGATGAAGATATTTTTAAAATTGCAAGACAAGTAGAAATAGATGTTCAAGGAGCTTCAAGTGGTATAGATCCTTTTGTTTCAACCTTTGGTGGTACCTGGCTTTTTCCTGACAAAAAAAAAGTAGAATTAAAAGAGAAAGAGTTTTTTTTGATAAAAATTGGTGAAAGAGCTACTAAAGAAATGATTTCAAAAGTTGCAGAAATGAAAAAAAGATATCCAGAACTGTTTGAAAAAATAATCGATGCTATAGATGTGATAACTTTAAAAGCTGTAGACGGTCGCAACTTGGATGAACTGATATATGTAAATCAATCTCTCCTAAGAGCTCTAGGTGTCAGCAACGCTGAGATCGATTCAAAGATATCTGAGCTTGAAAAAATTGGATTAAAAGCTAAAATAACTGGAGCCGGTGGAGGAGGATGTATATTTGGCATATTCAAAGGTTTTATTCCAGCTGGAAGTTTCTTAGTCAGAGTTAGTGAAGAGGGTGTTAGAGTTGAAGGTACTTAAAATCGGTGGGTCTGTTATAACCGATAAAAGCTTAGGATCTTTTGAAGTTTTGAAAAAAGAAAAAATTTCAGAGATCTGTGAAGTTATTGCGGAGAAGTACGATAATTTAGTAGTAGTTCATGGTGTTGGATCTTTTGGTCATCCACACGTCAAGATTTATGGTCTAAAAGATCAAGTTTCAATTTCAAAGATACATCTAGCTTGTTTAAAATTAAATCAGCTGATCTGCGAAGAACTTTTGAAAAGAGGCGTACCGGCTTTACCGATCCATCCGATCGAGGGAATAAACTTTGATTTTATAAAAAAATCTGTTAATAATGGTTTTGTTCCTGTCTTGCATGGAGACGTTACTGTTGATAGCAGAATTATTTCTGGAGATGATATCGCAGTTGAACTTGCAGAAAAACTAAATTCAAAATTTTTAGGTTTTGCAACAGATGTAGATGGAATAATTTTGAATGGAAAAGTTATAAAAAAGTTTTGTCCAGAAATGCTAGAAGCTCTTTGGATTGTAGAGAAAAAAATCGATGTAACTGGAGGAATGAGGAAAAAAGTTGAAAAGATCCTAAGTTTGAAAACTGATTGTAGAGTTTTTATATTTAAAGGTGATGCAGGAAGTTTGCGTAAGTTTTTAAATTTCGAACCGGTTGGCACTGAAATATGCAGACAATAACTTCGAACAGAAAACTGGAACACATTAAGATCTGTCTGGAAATGGATGTTGAAACAAAGTACACTGGATTAGAAGACATTACTCTATTGCACAAAGCTTTGCCCGAAATAGATTTTGATGAAATCGATACCTCTACAAAAATTTTTGGAAAAAAACTTAGTTTTCCATTTTTAATAGCCTCAATGACTGGAGGACATCCTGAAACAAAAAAAATCAACGAAAATCTAGCTGAAGCTGTTGAAAAAACAAAAATAGGTATGGGAGTGGGAAGTCAAAGAGCTGCTATAGAGAACAAAAGTTTGGAAGATACTTTTTCAGTTGTTAGAGATAAAGCTCCAAAAGCTTTCATATACGCTAATATAGGTGTTCCACAGCTTTTACAGCACGGCGTAGAGATAATAGATAAAGTAGTAGAGCTTGTAGATGCTGATGCTGTAGCTGTTCATCTAAATTTCCTGCAAGAGATCCTACAACCTGAAGGAGATAAAAAGGCAAAAGGTTGCATGAAACTTATTGAGGAGGTATGCAAATATTCAAAAGTTCCTGTGATAGTTAAAGAAACTGGAGCTGGAATAATTAGAGAAATAGCTTTAGAATTGAAAAAAGTAGGTGTATCAGCTTTAGACATAGGTGGAAAAGGTGGAACTAGTTTTTCTAAGGTTGAAAGTTATAGAGCAAGCGAAGAGATCTGGAAAAAAGTTGGAGCAGATTTTTGGGACTGGGGAGTTCCTACTGCTTTTTGCATAGTAGATTGCAAGGATGTTTTACCAACTATAGCTACAGGTGGATTAAGGAGTGGAGTGGATGTTGCAAAGTGCTTAGCTATAGGAGCTAAGGTTGCGAGTGCTGCCCTTCCTTTTTTAAAGGATGCGATGAAAAGTAGTGAGGACGTTGAAAAAAAGATAGAGTATTTTAAAAGAGGTCTAAAAACTTGCATGTTTTTGATGGGTTGCAAAAAGGTAGAAGAACTTAGAAGTCTAAAGATCTTTGTCTCAGGTAAGTTTAGGGATTGGTTAGAGTTTAGAAAAATAGATGTTTTCAAGTTCATGGAGGGAGAAAGATGATAGAACATTATGTATCTCTAGTAAATGAGGCTATTGAAAAATTTTTACCTATGAAAAATCCAGAAGGTCTATACAAAGCCTCCAGACACTTGATAAAAGCAGGAGGTAAAAGATTGAGACCTGTTCTATGTTTACTAGCTGCAGAAGCTCTAGGAAAAGATTATAAAAAGATACTACCGGCTGCGGTAAGTATAGAGAGTATCCACAACTTCACACTCATCCACGACGATATAATGGATAGAGATGATATGAGAAGAGGTGTTCCAACAGTTCATAGACTCTATGGAGAATCAACAGCAATACTTGCTGGAGATACTCTTTTTGCAGAAGCTTTCAAGATCCTTGCAGAGTGTGAAGTTGAAAAGAAAAACATCTTAATGGCTTCCAAGCTGTTGGCTGAAGTTTGTGTAAAGATATGCGAAGGCCAGTACTTGGATGTTAGCTTTGAAAAAAGAGATGATGTAAGTGAAGAAGAATACGTGGAGATGGTAAAACTGAAAACTGGCTACTTAATAGCTGCATCAACCTCTCTACCAGCAATTCTTTTTGGTGAAGAGAAGTATTTTCAAGACCTTTGGGATTTTGGAATGCTTTGTGGGATAGGATTTCAGATACATGATGACGTACTAGGGATCACGAGTGAAGAGACTGGAAAAGATTTTGGAAGTGATATATTAAAAGGAAAAAAGACCTTGATAGTAATAAAAGCTTTCAAAGATGGTGTAAAGTTAAAAACCTTCGGAAAACAGAAAGCTGAATTAAAAGATGTTTTAGAAGATGTAAAGGCACTAGAAAAATGTGGAGCAATAGATTATGCTAGGAAAAAAGCTAAAGAATTTGTTGGAACTGGAAAAAGTAGGTTGAAAAATCTAAAAGATAGTGAGGCTAAAAACACTTTGCTGAGTTTAGCAGACTACTTGATCTCGAGGAGAAAGTAAAAGATATATAGTTTAAAAATTAGTCGATCCTATGGAGATAGGTGCTAGAAACTTAGCAAGAAAAGTAGTAGTGTTGACGGATGGAACTATAGTAGGTACACTTTACAATATAACTGTTGATTATAAAACAGGTGCTTTGTTGAATTTGATCGTAAGACCGAGAACTGAGATTCCGGAATTTAATAAAGAAGAAAACATGTATATAATTCCTTTTGAATACGTTAGAGCTATTAAAGATTACATCGTGGTTGATAGAAGGAAGGTAAGGTCTTGAGAGACTACATCTTTCCTCCCCTCCACTTACCTTTCTTTTTAATTTTTATTTTATTACCTTTATTTTTAACTTTTCTCTTAGTACCGACTGTTTTTCAGGTACTTTTCGGAGTTGAGAAGGAGGTAGCTTTGCTACTCTTCCTACTCATAGTTATAGGTAGCTTTATAAATATACCCGTATACAAAAAACCGGCGACTTTCTACAGCTATCAGTACAACGTGTTCGGAATAATTTACTACGTTGTTAGAAAAGGGAAAATCGTAGTAGCTGTAAACTTAGGAGGTTGCATTTTTCCATCAATCTTAGCTTTTAAAGCTTTTCTAGATACTCTAATCTTTATCAATTTTGTTTATTTCTTTATTTTTTTAGCTTTAGCAACGATTTTAAGTTACGCCGCAGCAAAACCTGTAAGACATGTTGGCATAGTTATGCCGATGCTTTTTCCTGTACTAATAGCGATTTCATCGTCGATCCTAGTAGTCTTTCTATCCTCAGCCCCTCTCTACGTTCTTCCAAAGTTATCTTTTACAATAGGTGTTTTCTCAACGATCTTAGGTGCAGACATCCTACACCTCAAAGACATTGAAAAGATAGGCGAAGGAGTTGTAAGTATAGGAGGGGCTGGAACTTTTGATGGAATATTTTTAACTGGAATATTTTCAGCGCTAGTTTCTATACTTATGATCTAAAATATCTCTAACAGCCATTCTTACAGCTTCTTCACTTTTGAACTTTGGTTTCCAGCCCAAGCTTTTCAACTTCTCTATAGATAGAAGCATAACTGGAACGTCCCCTACCCAACCTCTCTTCCCGCCAGTGAACTTGAACTTTGGAGACAAGTTCATTTCTTCACAAACTATTTCTGCTATTCTTCTAACTTTCACCTGATCTTCAGATCCTATGTTGAAGATGTTCACTCTTTCATCTGCCTTTTTCAATCCAAAAGACATTGCTTCCACACAATCGCTTATGTAAATGTAAGACTTGTTCTGCTCTCCATCCCCAAGTATTTCGAGTTCCTTTGGATTTTTCTTGAGTTTCATTATGAAATCGTATATAACTCCATGTGTACTCCTTTTCCCAACCACGTTTGCAAATCTGTATATCCAACATTTCATGTCAAAAGAGTGACAATAAGAAATGA
Source organism: Archaeoglobaceae archaeon (assembly GCA_025058735.1). Lineage (GTDB taxonomy): Archaea > Halobacteriota > Archaeoglobi > Archaeoglobales > Archaeoglobaceae > WYZ-LMO2. Next base: position 18,192 of record JANXDX010000017.1, read on the forward strand.
TCATAGCTTCGCATGCAAGTTTTGATGCTCCATAAACACTTATAGGTTCCGGAGGATAGCTCTCTGGAGTAGGTATGACTTTCGCTTCACCGTACACTGTGGAAGTTGATGTAAAAATTATTTTTTTTACTTTGTTTTTCCTCATAGCCTCCAACAGTCTAAACGTTGCTAGAACGTTGTTTCTATAGATCTGCTCAGGATCTTCCGAACCTATTCTGACATCTGGATTTGCAGCCAAATGCCAAACCTCCTCAGCCTCTTTCAGCGTTTGATCTATGTTGTCTTTCGCTAAATCAACTAAAACTAGTTCAGCCTCTGGATTGACGTATTCTTTTTTTCCACTTGATAAGTTGTCTAAAACAACAACTTTGTCCTGTTTTACGAGCATGTCGACAACATGACTACCTATGAATCCTGCACCACCAGTAACCACAATCATTGGAAAGTTTTAAATTTTACTAGTAATATACTTTTTTCTACGGTGATCGTAGTGTTACCTACGCAGATGGTAAAATCTATGATCGGTAAAGTTATCAGAGTTGAAATGAAAGGAGAAGAAAGCGAACTCGTAGGAAAATTGGAAGGAGTAGATGACTACATGAACCTTTACTTGGTCAACGCTATGGAATACAGGAAAAATGAGAAGATTAGAAATTTGGGTGAAATTGTACTTAGAGGGAACAACGTAGTTTTAATATTGCCCGAAGAATGATAGAGTTTAAAGATACAAAAGACGAAGTACTTAGGATAATAAAAGAAAGAGGAGGAGTCCTTCAAAAGGACTTGTGGAAAGAGTTGAACATAGATAGTAGTAAATGTTCAAGAATTCTTAGAAAACTAGAAAAAGATGGATTAGTCAAAAGAATAGAAGTCGTAGTAGATGGTGTAAAAACTTTTAAAATAGTACCAGTTGAGCTGCTGGAAGGGAAGAAAGATGAAGAATTAGACTTGAGACATATCTTAGAAAGGCCAGATGCTTCTTTTCTACCACCCTGTTTTGCTTGTCTTGAAAGGAGCTGTGAAGCTACGAGTTGTTTGAAGTTGGAAGCTTGGTTTTTAAACAGGTGTAGATCACCTTTATAAACTTATGAAAATATACTGTTTGTGAACGAGAGTGAAGTTAAAGAGCTGTTAGGTAACTTAGAATTTGAAACTACTGCAGAAATTGAAGTTCCAAAAAGATTGATCGATCAAGTTATTGGACAAGATCATGCTGTAGAAGCTATAAAAAAGGCTGCAATTCAAAGAAGGCATGTTTTACTCATAGGTTCTCCAGGAACTGGAAAATCTATGCTAGCAAAAGCTATGGCTGAGCTCTTGCCAAAAGAAGAATTGGAAGACATCTTAGTATACCCAAATCCCCAAGATTCTAACCAACCGAGAGTTAAAACTATTCCAGCTGGAAAAGGAAAAGAAATAGTTGAAGCTTATAAAATAGAGGCGATGAAGAAAGTTCAAGCTAGGAACATGCTACTTTTCACCTTGGTCTTTCTAATAATAGGTTACGTAATAATAACTGGGGAAAGTTTGATCTGGGGTTTAATAGCTGCAATACTCCTCCTCATGCTTGCTCGCTACTTTATGCCAAGGGAAGAAAGAAACATACCAAAGTTGCTAGTTGACAACAGTGAAAGAGTTACAGCTCCTTTTGAGGATGCAACAGGTGCACATGCAGGAGCTTTGTTTGGAGATGTAAGGCACGATCCTTTCCAAAGCGGTGGTTTAGAGACCCCTGCACATGAAAGGGTTGAGGCTGGAGCAATTCACAGAGCTCACAAAGGTGTTTTGTACATAGACGAGATAAACACATTAACGATCGAATCTCAGCAAAAACTGCTAACAGCTTTACAAGAAAAGAAGTTTCCAATAACTGGACAGAGTGAAAGAAGTAGTGGAGCAATGGTTAGAACTGAACCGGTTCCATGCGATTTCATATTAGTGGCTGCAGGAAACTTAGATGCTTTAATGGGAATGCATCCAGCTTTGAGAAGTAGAATAGAAGGTTACGGTTATGAAATATACGTCAACGACACTATGCCGGATACACCTGAAAATAGGAGAAAGCTTGTAAGATTTGTAGCTCAAGAAGTTATTAAAGATGGAAAGATCCCACACTTCGACAAATACGCTGTAGCAGAAATAATAAGAGAAGCTAGAAGAAGGGCTGGAAGAAGAGGACATTTAACTTTAAGACTTAGAGAACTTGGAGGTTTAGTTAGAACTGCTGGAGATATAGCCTTAAGTGAGAAATCAAATGTTGTCAGACTTGAACACGTCCTCAAAGCTAAAAAGATTGCAAAAACCGTTGAAGAACAGATAGCTGATAAATACATAGAAAGAAGAAAAGATTACAGGCTTTTCTTGACAGATGGATTCGAAGTTGGAAGGGTAAATGGATTAGCTGTTATAGGTGAAGGTGCAGGGATAGTTTTACCGATAATCGCTGAAGTAGCACCTGCGATGAGTAAAAGTGAAGGTAAGATCATAGCCACTGGAAGGTTGCAAGAGATTGCAAGAGAGGCAGTTTTAAACGTTTCAGCAATAGTAAAGAAGTATTCTGGAAAAGATGTTTCTGATTATGATATACATATACAGTTCGTTGGAACTTATGAAGGTGTCGAAGGAGATTCTGCAAGTATAAGTATAGCTACTGCAGTCATTTCAGCTTTAGAAGGTATTCCTGTTGATCAATCAGTAGCAATGACTGGTAGTCTGTCTGTCAAAGGAGACGTGTTACCAGTTGGTGGAGTTACACAAAAGATCGAGGCTGCAATACAAGCTGGTCTCAAAAAAGTGATAATACCAAAAGATAACATCGAAGATGTTTTGTTAGACGCTGAGCATGAAGGGAAAATAGAGATCATTCCAGTTTTCAGGATCGAAGAAGTTCTAGAACATGCCTTGGAAGACGGTGTAAAGAAGAGACAGTTGATAAACAAGATGAAAGAGATCGCGGCTAGAGCTTAAATCTTTATATATTCATATTTTATAGAATAAAATTATTCTATGTAAATATGTATTAGTAAAATGGAAAGAATTATTAACACACATTAGTTTATTTTTTATGCACATACCAGACGGCTTCCTCGATCTATATATAGCTACGACGATGTTCTTATTAAGTTTTATCGTTGTAGGAATATCGATCTTGAAAGTAAAAGCGATTCCACAGAAATTTGGTATAATAGCGGCTGCAATATTTGTTGCACAGATGTTAGATTGGCCGATCCCAGGAGGTACTTCTGCACATTTCATGGGCGGATCTTTAGCTGGAATTTTGCTAGGCCCATACGCTGGATGTTTAGCTATGACGACAGTACTTCTAATTCAAACCCTTGTTTTTGCAGATGGTGGATTAACTGCTATAGGTGCAAACGTCTGGAACATGGCAGTTGTAAATGTTTTCTTAGGATACTGGATTTATAAAGGATTTGAAAGATTCAACAGAAAACTGGCTGCATTTTTAGCTGGCTGGCTAGGTGTTACTGCAGCAGCGATCTTCTGTGGGATTGAAATAGGGCTTTCAAAGTACTTTGTTTACGGTCTAACCATAACAGTTCCGATCATGGCAATTTGGCACGCAGTTCTTGGAATAGTTGAGGGAACAATTACAGCTTCAGTTGCAAGTGTTGTAAAACCTGTTGAAGTTGTTCAGTCGAAAACTTCGATCGCTTTAATCGCTACTCTTATAGCACTGACACCGCTCTTCGCTTACGCAGCTGAACTTGTAGGATACAGAGAACCTCTAGACTTCGTAGCCGATAAACTAGAACTAGAAGGAGAAATGATTTATAAAGGAATAATTCCAGAATATACAATTCCAGGGCTAGATCCGTACTTCAGCGCATTGATCTCTGCTATAATAGGTACTTTCGTAGTCTTTTCGATCGTCAAGCTATGTATGAACTTACAGAAAAAATACTCAAAGAGTCTGTAAAGTATTTTCAAAATTTCTTCATCCACGAATACTACAAAAAAAGCTTTCTACATTTTGTAGATGTTAGAATAAAATTTTTAACTGCTCTCATCTTTGTAATGTTAGCTGTAACAACTTTTAACTTTGAAAAAGTTTTGTTTTTGCTTTTTTCAATTTTAGCAATAGCAAAAGCTGCGGGAATAGATATTAAAAATTTGATTCGTCGCTCCTACCTTTTTCCAGCTTTTTCTTTCATCGTACTCATACCTACAAACCTTAGCTATGCAGCGATCTTTTCTCTTAGAGTTTTCACAGCTATAATAATTTTGCAACTACTTGTAATAACTACTCCATTCAACGAAATCTGCGCAGCTCTTAGGTATTTTAAATTTCCTAGGAGTTTAGTTGAATCGATGTGGATCTCTTACAGGTACATACTATCTCTTTTCTTCGATCTACTAACGACTTTAATTGCTAGAGAAAGTAGAAGGGTTTCCAAAATTGGTTACTTAGATGTTTGGAAAAAAGGTGGCAAAGCTGTTGGAACTTTCTTTTTAAAGAGTATTGAAAAGTCTGAAAAAGTAGAGCTTGCAATTTTGGCAAGGGGTAAAGCTGTGTGGAAAAAAGATTGGAAAATAAAAAGCAACGATCTTGTTTTCTTAGCAATAGTTGCTTTTGTTGTTTTCTGGTGGTGGTTGATCTGATCGTTGAGATGCAAAACGTATCTTTTATTTATCCAGATGGAACTGTTGGAGTGAAAAACGTTACATTGAATGTTTTAGAAAAGGATAAAATTGCTTTGATCGGCCCAAGTGGCAGTGGAAAAACTACTTTGATATTTTTAATGGCTGCTTTAATAAAACCAACTAGTGGAAATTTGAAAGTCTTTGGAATAGATGTGAACAACAATAAAAATTTTTCTAAAAATATAGAAAAAATCAGAAGAAAAATAGGTGTTGTCTTTCAAAACCCAGACGACTTTCTTTTCAATCCTACTGTCAGAGATGAACTTTTGTACGTTCCACTTCAACTTAACTGGAAGGATGATTTAGTTAAAAGTAGGTTTGAAAGAGTTGTAAAAGATTTTGGAGTTGAAAACATCTTAGACAAACCACCTTTTAGATTGAGCATGGGAGAAAAGAAGAAGATAGCGATAGCGAGTGTCATGATCTATGAACCAGAATTTCTGCTTCTAGACGAACCAACTGCAAACGTCGATGGAAAGATAAGGAGGTTTGTTTTAGATTTATTGAAAAGAGATAAGACTATAGTAGTAGCTACTCACGACGTTGAACTTGTGAAAAAGTTTGCAGAAAAAGTGATAGTTCTTGAAAAGGGAGAAGTAGTTTCAATCGGCGGTTTAGAGTTAGTTGAAGATCTCGAACTCTTGGAAAGGATAGGCATCATCTAGTAACTAAAAGTGCTCCATCCTTTTCAACTATCACAGTATGCTCCCACTGACTAACTTTTCCATTACTGACCTCGTACAGAACTGGATAACTTCTTAAAACTCCTTCTTTGATCAACTTCGAAAAGATTATTTCTGAAACTTTTATCCACCTTCTAGCAAAGGGTAAAGATCTGTACTTCTTCGATATTTCATCCATCAATTCTTTCGCCTGCTTCATCCTGATCGACCTGATCGACGTCAAACTGTATATTTCACACTCCTTTCTCTCAACAACTCTACCGACTCCGTTGGTTGCAAACGGTTCTATAGCTATTATCATACCTTCTTCCAATTCAAAACCTTTTTGCGAGGCGTAATTAGGTATAGAAGGAGGGGAGTGGACTGAGTAGGGCTGTAAACCATGACCAGTTAGGTTTACTATTGGTCTATATCCGTAACTTTTTATCGTGCTTTCTATAACTTCCCCCAACTTCGAAGTACTTGTCCCAGCTTTAACAATTTCTACAGCAGCCTCAACTGCCTCTCTCGCAGCTTTTATAAGATCTGAATGATCTCCTAAATCAACACTGATAGCCATGTCAGCTATGTAACCATCTAAATGAACTCCGTAATCAAGTTTTACAAGATCTCCTTCTTTAAAAACTCTGTTATCGTTTGCCTTTGGTGTAAAATGTGCTGCATCGCTGTTTATCGATAGGTTACAAGGAAAGGCAGGCTTTGCTCCAAGTTCTTCAGTTCTTCTTTCTATAAACTCCGCAACTTCTAAAATTTTTATTCCAGGTTTTATTTTTTCTTTTGCCTCTTCTACAACTTTTTTTAGAATTTCACCTGCTTTAAGAGTTTTCTCGATCGCTTCGTTCATCACTTAAAATTGATTGTAAGACTTATCATCTTTTTGTTTAAATTTTATAAATTTTGTTTGCTTGGATTGCAGGTTTGAACTATGTTTTAGTTTCTAGATTTTAGCTTTTTCGATTCGAACTCTTCAAAGTAAAGATTAAAATTGAAATGCAAAGGTAACGCGTTTCTTTTTGTTAGAGTTATTCGAAGTAAAAACATCACTTAACTCTTTTTTAGTGAAAAAACTTGTAAATTCTAACTTCTGAAAATTTAAAATACAGATCAAGAATCTGACAGTTTGTACACTGAAAGGAATTATCGATCAATTTTTAACGGTTTGAGGTTGATAAAAGAAGGTTTGGAGTCTAAAAACACTTCAAACAACGATAAAAAATTTACAACTCTTGAATAAAAATCAAACCTAAAAGATATGACTTCATGTGCAAAATTTCAGTTACAACTCTAAAATTAGAGACGAAAATAAAAATTTTTACAGCTTTAAACAGAAACCAAGTAATTCTAAGCAGATAGAATTTGACAAAGATTTTTTAAATCCATTAAATTTTAATAAAATCTGGACTCGCCGGGATTCGAACCCGGGGCCTCCGCCCCGCAAAGGCGGCGCTCTACCGCTGAGCTACGAGCCCTTAAAAAAGTATTGTCAGAATTATTAAACTTTACTCTAAGGTGGTGGGATCTCTTTCAATATACCGACCAAGTACTTTGCTATCTCTTTGCGCTTTTCGAAGTCGTAAGATCTCCAAACCATTATCTCTTCCATAACAGGTGATCCTCCACCGTGGACACCTGCAACTGCTTGGACTCCACCTAGAGAAGAGCATAGTATGTTCGATATTCCATAAAGACAGCGATATACGTGTTCAGCAGGCACATCTTTTCTTCTTTTAATGTACTTTTCTATCAGAGGTCTAAGTTCAGGGTTTAAGTAGTCTTCAGCAAAAGGTAAACAAGCTGGTAAGCCGCCTGAAAGTTCAGCTAAAATTTCTAGTTCTCTGTAGTAATTTAAACCTGCATGTCTTCTGCCTATGTTTGCATAAACTTCATTCGGTATAAATGCTACAGGTGTTTTTCTACCAAATATAGCTGAAGCTACACCAGCAGCATAAACTAGCTCAGCTGTAGCAGCTAATTCGACCAACCTTTCTCTCACGTTAGGTCTATCGTAAACTCCGTTGAAGTCAGATATTAAAGCTCCAAAGCCGATCATAATGTCCGTACTTGCTGGTTTGCAGCCTGTATAGCTGTGTCTATGGAAAAGTGCAAAAAGATGTGCAGCTAGAGTTGCATATCTATTTTCTTCACAAATGAAAACTCTTTCCCATGGAACAAAAACATCGTCAAAGATTATCAAATTTTCATCATCTCCTATCTCACTCTGTGGCATTTCAAACCCTTCAGGGGCTCTAAGTTTCGTAGTTCTAGAAACTATTTTTATACCATCAGCATCCGCAGGGACTGCAAACGCTACTGAATAATCTTTATCCTTCTCAGTCATCGCTCTAGTCGGTACAACTAATATTTCATCTGCGATAGCTGCCATCGTTATGCAATTCTTAGCTCCCCTAACTACTATTCCATCGCTTCTCTTCTCAACAACTCTAACATACATGTCTGGATCGTCTTGCTCGTGTGGTCTTTTACTTCTATCACCCTTCACATCGGTTTGTGCACAAGCAGCTACAAAGTCTCTTTCCTGAAAGTCTTTAACGTACTCAACAAACCTTCTATAGTAATCAGTTCCATGCTCTTGATCGCAGTAGTAAGTAGCTACAGCTAAGCCATTTATGGCATCACAACCCATGCACCTCTGAATACAACCACCAACTAAACGACATATTTTTCTAGTAAGCTCCTGCTTTTTCATTAAGTCTTCAACAGATTGATTTATATGAGTGAAGCGGTTGATCTTTTTTCCTGTTAAATGAGAATGTGCAGTTAAGAGATCTTTGAAGTACTCATGATCTACAAGTTCAAACGTTTTCGAAATTACATTTAACCCTCCGCTCAATTCAGTAGAATTTCTCGAAACTCTTTTTCCTCTGATGTATACGTTTGGTTTCATCTTGTAAAGATCTGCTTTGTACTCTTCAGCTGTTCTCATCTCAAGCCCTCTCTAAAACTACAGCAGCTCCCTGCCCACCACCAATACAAGCTGTAGCAAGGCCATAGTCTTTGTTTTCTAATTTAAGTATCCTTGAAAGAGTTCCAACAAGTCTAGCTCCAGTTGCACCTAATGGATGTCCAATTGCAATTGCTCCACCTTTTACATTTACTTTTTCTGGCTCTATTCCAAGTTTTTTGATAGCAAAAAGGGTTACAACTGCAAAAGCTTCGTTTATTTCCCAGTAATCTATATCTTTAACCTTTAGATTTGCTTTTTCTAGAGCTTTAAGGCTTGATGGGACTGGGCCTTTGCCCATAACATGCGGTGGAACTCCAGCTGTTCCGTAACTTATTATTTTTGCTAGAGGTTCTATCCCAAAATCCTTTACTTTTTCCTTACTCATCAACATTATCGCTGCAGCTCCAGCGTTTAGTGGAGATGAGTTTCCAGCGGTGATAACTCCTCCAGGCTTAAAAGCTGGTGGAAGCTTTTCTACTGCTTCAAGGGATGTATCTGGACGAATTGATTGATCCGTTTCCACTAAGATCTTCTTTCCATCAGCTTGTTCAGCTTCAACAGGTATTATCTCTCCTTTAAAATAGCCCTCTCTTAAAGCCTTTGCAGCATACCTATGACTTCTCACTCCCCACTCATCTAGATCTCTTTTGCTTAACCCAAATTCTTGAGATGCCTCCTTAAAAAGTTCTTCAGCTGTCAAACCCATGACAAAACCTATGTCCATTCTGTAGTCCTTGTATTCTTCACTCAGAAGTTTAGGATTTATAGATACGTATGGATTTTCTGCACCCATCGGAATTCTTGTCATATGCTCAAATCCACCAGCAATTACTACATCGCAGTAACCAGCGGAGATTTCAAGATAGCCATAGATTGCAGTCATAAGAGATGAAGCGCACTGCATATCTATCAAAGAAGTAGATACTTCTGCTGGGTACTTAGCTAATAAAACAGGAGACTTTCCACCGTAGACCCAATTTTCATAAACTGGAAACGCACAACCTATAAGAATTCTATCAACATCTTTTTTTTCTATCCCTAAACGTCTTGGAAGTTCATCTAAAACTGTTGCCATCAATTCATCTCCTCTTATTTTATAAAAAACATCTCTTTCAGGTTCTCTTGGCCTACTTCTTGAAAAAGGTGTTCTTAGAAATCCAGCAACATACACTTCTCTCATCCGATCACCTTAGACTGTTGGATCGATTGATTTTAAATGTTTCGCTCTTAGTGAACTTTGGGAAAAAGCTTTTCGTAGAAGATGAATTTATATTTTAAAAGTTTACGTTGATACGATAAGTCTTGAAATAATAAAATATATATTTAATAATAAAATTATACTAAACTTACTAACCCCCTCCCCCCTCCATTTCCTGTGGAAACGTTGGAAGGTCGATCTGTCAAACTGAAATTTTAAATTTAACTTTTAAAGTTTGTTCTTACAAAAAACAATGGAAATTTTTCTCTAATTTTACTGAAAACTTTTTAAAACAGTTAAATTACTAATTAAAGTTTATAAGAATCTTAATTGAATTAACTTAGACGATCTATTTTAATTTTGTAAAGCGGAGAATTTATTACTAAGTCGAGCTCAAGTTTTCTATGGACGAAAAGATCCAGGAAATAGAATCCAAAGTTAAAGAACTTAGCAAAGCTATTGAAACCATAATAAAAGAGTTGACGTTTATAAAGGCTGAAATAAAAAGTATTAAAGATTTACAGGACAAAAGAGGGCAAAGTAAAGTAGTCAAAAAGATTGAGGGTGAGCAAAAAGAAGAGGAGAGTTTAGAAAAAAAAGATGATTCTAGTATAATAATTTGCGATTGATATATAATAATAATTATATATAATTATATTTAATTTAATTATATTTGATTTTATTTTATTTAATTATATTTGATTTTTATATATAATATAATAAGATTACGAGAGATCTTATATTTAGGCAAATTTGTCATATTTAATAATAATATATAAAATTAATATATTTTTTAATTTTAATTTAAATTAAAAATTTAATTTTTAAATTTATTTTAATTATTAAATTTCATATATTTATTAAATCTCACATTTTTTACCTTATTTTTTTAAGATATTAGAAAATAACAGTTATTTTTGAATAAAAAAGGTTTTTGATTAAAATTTTACAATTTGAAGTAAAATCTCCATTTTCTATTGAATTTAAAGATGTAAGCAGTCTTTTTACTTTTAGCGATCACTTCTACTTCACTTTGACAAGTTCCACAGGAAATGAGGGGGGTGGGGGGTATTTAAAGATCGTTTGAGGAGAATGTTCAAAGGTCAGTTCTAAGGGTGAACAGTTATAAATAAATAAAATTAATAAATAAATATATTTTATAATAAAGTTGAAAATAAAAACTGCAAAAATAATTTAAACTGGAAACTTACTAAGCTTGTGAGGATTCCGATGTTCATAGAATTCAGTGGTAAGAATGTAGCAGTGATAGGTGGAGGAGGGGTTGGAACTTCAAGGGCAAAAAAATTTGTAGAAGCTGGAGCTAAAGTGACGATATATTCTTTAGAATTTTCTGAAGAATTGAAAATTTTGGAAAAAGAAGGTAAGATCTCTCTAGTTAAAGTAGATGCAAAAGAATTAAACTACGAAGAAGTTTTGAAAAATTACGATCTTGTAGTTGTAGCAATAGGTGATCTCAGTTTGAACGAAAAAATAGTAGAGGCTGCTAGGAAGAATAAAACTCTTGTAAATTTAGCAAACGACGCCGTTGCTACTGAAATTGTAATTCCCTTTGAAGGGAACGTTGATGGAATAAGGTTCGCGATCACGACTGAAGGAAAAAGTGGTGTTGTAGCTAGGAAAGTTAAAGAAATATTTGAAGAAGTTCTAAGAAATAGAAAAGATATAAGGTGTTTCTTGGAGGTTATGGATTTTATAAAGAAGTACATGAAAGAAAACAATATCCCGATAAAAACTAGAATGAAAGTTTACCCATCTTTAAGCTCAAACAAAGAATTTCAAAACTTAGTTTTCGAGTGTAGAAGAGATGAAGCTATAGAATTTGCAAAAAATTATGTAAATAAAATAATAAAAGAAAAAATAAAATTAGAAAAGGTGATAGAATTCTGAACATCAATCTTTTAATGGCTTTACAGTACAATCTACCAATTTCTACAACTCCTCTAGAAGATCTAGCTTCAAATCTAAAATTAGATTATGAAGAAGTGGAGAAAAATCTTAAGAACTACAAATTGCAAGGGATTTTGAAAAGGTACGGTGTAAATTTTAACTACAGGGCTTTTTCAAATTACAAAAACGCAGCTTTAGTAGGTTTAAAAGTTGACGATGTAGAAAAAGCGAAAGCGATAAACAAGTTTGACGAAGTAAAAGTTAAGCACAACTTTTTAAGAAGTGCTGAATTCAACGTATGGTTCACGATAAAAGGTAGAACTTTGGAGGAAATTGAAAAAGATGTTTTAGATGTTGTTGAAGAATGTAATGCTTCAGATTACGTAATTTTACCAACAAAAAAAATCTACAAAATGGATGTAAAATACGATCTTATCAAAGGTATTTCTTGGAGTTATAGAGCTGAGCCAGAAGAAGTTCCTACGATTGAAAGTTTTGGAATAGATGAAGATCTAGCAAGAAAACTTGAATCTCTACCAATAGCAAGAAGACCGTTTAAGTTCGAAGGATACAAAGAAGAAGAAGTAGTTTCAATAGTGGAAGAGTTGATAAAAGTTGGAATTGGGAGAGATTTTAGTGGTATTTTGAATGAGAGGAAAATAGGTTTTAATGAAAACGGTATGTTTGTTTTAAAGACAAAAGATCCAGAGAAAATTGCTAAAAAGCTTTTAAAAGATTACCCACAGATAACTCATTTAGTAGAAAGAGTTCCAAGTAAAAAGTGGAATTACTCTTTGTACTTTGTTGTTCACGCTGTGTCGAAAGATCCGATAGAGAAAATTAGGATAGAAGTAGAATCTTTTGTTGACGAAGTTAGAGTAATTTATAGCTTGAAAAACTTGAGAGTATGAAGTGCTCTAAGTGTGAAAGGGATGCGGTTTATTTTCAAAGGCATTCAAATAGACCTCTTTGCAAAAGACATTTTGTAGAAGATTTTGAAAGAAGAGTTAAGTACTCAGTAAACAGGTTTAAAATGATCGAAAGAGGAGATAGAATAGCTATAGCTTTAAGTGGTGGAAAAGACAGTACAACTTTGACTTTTGTTTTAAAAAAACTTTACAGTCAGATAAAAGATTTGGAATTTTTTGCAATAACGGTAGATGAAGGTATAGAAAATTATAGAGAAAAAACTGTTAAAGTTGCGGAGAAAATTTGCAGAGAATTAGATTTAGAGCACGTAGTTGTAAAATTCAAAGATTATTTTGGACTGACGCTAGATGAAATTGTCAAAGTTGGAGAGAAGAAACCTTGTACATACTGTGGAGTTTTTAGAAAATATCTGTTGAACAAAACTGCAAGAGAGCTTGGAGCTACCAAATTAGCTACTGCACACAATCTAGACGATGAGGCTCAAACGATAATGCTGAACTTCATAAATGCGGACGTAGAAAGACTTGCAAGGTTAATTCCACAGAGGAAGCAAGAAGGTCTTGTAATGAGAATAAAACCGTTCAGGGAAATATATGAAAGAGAGATCGTAGTTTACGGATTTTTGAACGATCTACCTATAATTTTCGACGAGTGTCCTTATTCAGAAACTCCAGTAAGAGCTCCTGTAAGAGATTTTCTTTATGACTTTGAAAGAAAATATCCTGGAAGGAAATTTTCAATACTGAGATCTTTTGAAAAAATACTACCTGCTTTACATTCGATGTATCCCCAAATAAATTTAAACAAGTGTGAAAGATGTAGTGAACCTACGCCGAGAAAAATTTGTCAAGCTTGCAACTTGTTGTCGGAAATTATGAAATAATTCAACTTTTTATTTTAGCTTCGTATCCAGCATCTTCTACAGCTTTCACAAGTTTTTCAACATCATCATCGTATATTTCAACTGTTGCTTCGCGCATGTTTATGTCTAAGATCTTTGCACCAACACCTTCCAAAGCCCTTCTTATAGCTTTTAAACAAGCTCCACAAGATAGTCCATAAAGTTCTAGTTTTACTAGCATGTTAATAGTTACTTTTCAGTATGATAAGTTTTTCGACCAAATAAATTATTTTTATACAAAATATTAATTTAATCTAAAAATTTCCAGAACTTCTGTGGAACGAAGTATTTTGAGTCGATTCCACAAGCCTTAGCAAAGCTATATACCATTAGATATCCTGCTAAATGAAATGGGGATTCTCCGAGTTCTGGATCTCTATTCATGCTCGCTGTACATGGGTAAGAACATTGATGCTTATGGACTTCGCTGTAAAGGCTTTGCTCATCTTTTAAAATGAATCCTGACATCATCTTTGCAACGTAGTATGAACTTCCACAAGGATCACTCCTCAGAACTCTGACTTTCCTTATAGCATCTCCATCTAGATCTACTTCAAATTCTGGAAAACCGATCTTAAATTCATCTGAAAATTTTTTTATTAATCCTTTACCTTTCAGAGAACAAAAAGGTTTTGGAGCGGCAAAATCTATTCCAAATTCTTCGCACAATTTAGAAACTTGCAATCTTAATCCAGGCCTCAACCACCTTGGATCTTCTACTGGAACTATTAAAGCTTTAAACTCTACATCGAAGATGTTTAAAAGAACGTCTGGATGAACGTTTAAAACCACTAAAACGTCGCATTCAAAAGGATCGATTTTAAATTCTTCAAGATCTCCAGAGTTTGGAACTTTTTCAGCAAAAACTACACTACTTGAATAGTCGTAGTTTTTGCAAAAATCACATGAAACTCCGCATGCTCCAAAAGTTGAACAGTACTTTGGAAAGGCAAAGTTGCAGACAAATCTTTCACAGTTCTCACCGTATATGAATGCAACTCTCATTTTTTCAAGAATATTATATTTCCCCTACCTTTTTTAATTTTTTCTATCAACCCAAGCCTTTCTAGATCAGCTATTATCAAACTCATCTTTGCTTCACTGTAGCCTAGTTTTTTTCTAAGATCTTTCTGCGTAATTCTTCCGCCCTCTTTTTTTATGATTTCTAAAACTAAATTTAAATCTTCAGGTAAAACTTTTTCCTCTTTTCTCCTTTTCTCTTTTATCTTTAAGTAATAAAATAAAATTAAAATAAAGAAAGTTGTTAAGATCGCAAAATAGTGCATGTAACTTCTATCTTCTTCAACTTCGATGAATTCGATTTTTGGGAAGAGAATAAGATCAAACCTGATCTTACCTTTCACAGTTACATTTTCAGCTACTTCCAAATCTCTCCACTTAGCAATTATTATATAATTTCCGTCTTCAACTGTAAAACTGTAGCTTCCATTTTCAGCGATCATCCTTTGAAAAACTCCGTTTCTTATCTCAACTATCGCATCTACAACCTCTAAAGTATCCCATCTGTAAACTTTTCCATAAATTTCTCCGGCATCAGCCGAAAAAATTAAGATCAGCAGAGCAAATCCCGCAATTTTAATATTTCTGGAAAAGATCTTTTGTGTTGAGAATTTTTTATCATCTTTTCTACTTTTTTGAACTTTTCGTCGCACCTCTTTTCACCCCTCTCTATAGCTTTCAATATTTCGTCCAATTCAAAGTAACTCATTCCTATCTCATCTTCATCAGTCTGTCCAACCCACAGACCTGCAGTAGGTTTTTTTCTTATGATCTTTTCTGGAACTCCGAGAAACTTAGCTAGTTCCCAAACCTCAGTTTTGTAGAGATCGCCTATTGGCATAAAATCTGCAGCCCCATCACCGAACTTTGTGAAGTAGCCGATCATTATCTCACTCTTGTTACTAGTTCCAACGACCAAGTAATTTAATTCGTTTGCATAGTAGTAATTCATGATCATCCTTATCCTCGGCTTAAGATTTGCAACAGACATTCTTCTACCTTCTCCAAGTTTTTCAACGAGCATCTTTACAAAGTCTGATATTTCAATAATTTTATATTTTATTTCTAAAGTTTCTGCTACAAACACAGCATCTTCTAGATCTTCTTTACTTGTCACACCTTCCTCGGGCATTATAAGAGCTAAAATTTCATCCTTTTTTAAAGCCCTCTTGCAAAGATATGCAACAACTGTACTATCTACTCCACCGCTCAAACCAAAGACAACACCTTTTGCATTTGCGTTTCTTACTTTTTCTCTTATGAATTCTTCTATTCTTTTGACCACTTCATTCCACATGTTTAGGAACGTTTGCATAGATAAAATCTTTTCTTTTTAATATTACTAATTTTCAATTAAGTAAAAAAATAATTATTTTTTATTTATTTATTGTTTGTTGTAAAAATTTTTAATTTTTCAGAGAACGGATCTCGTGGATATAAAGATCGCCGGCGGTGGCTTGTCAGGCCTTTTAACAGCTTATTTTATAAAAAATAATTTTAAAAAAATTAATATTGAAATTTTCGAGAAACTTAAACTTGAAAAGTATAGAATTGATTGTGCAGAAGGTCTCGTTAATCAGAGGAATTCTTTCAAAATATTAGGGAAGCTAGTAAAACAATTTATTGTAAATAAACTTAGTAAGGTTGTTTGGATCTTCGTTTTAGATAAAGATGAAATTAGAAGATCGGAAATTAGAAACAAAAACTTCTGTCTGATGATAGACCGTTTGAACTTCCAACTTTCTTTGATCAAAAACTTAGAAAAGGTCGGTGTAAAAATAAATTTTGGAGAAAAAGTTGAAAAAGTTGAAGATCTAGATGGAGAAATAGTAGTTGATGCGAGAGGTTCAAAACCTGGAGAACATTGCAACGTTGCAGTCTATAAAATTTTATCTGGAAACTTTGAAAAAATAAAGGATGTAAACTTTTGGACAATAAAAGATCGCGAACCAGAAACTCTCTACTGGATCTTTCCATTGGGAAAAGATAAAGCAAACTTCGGATGTGGTGGAAAAGCTAAGATGGTAAAACTCAATGAATTCATAAAATTTTCTTCAGATCTTTTGAACTTAGAAATCGACAAGTGTGTTAAAAAGGGTGCAGGTCTTTTGGATCATAGCTATGCAGCTATGCTTTATCAGGGAAAAGAAAAAGAAGTAGTTTTCGATCTTGGTAAAAAGAAGGTCGTAAAAGTTGGAGATGCTGCAGGTTTAGTTGATCCTTTTTACGGTGAAGGTATAAGTGGTGCTGCCTTATCAGCTTACTTACTTTCAAAACTTGATTTAGAGAACTACAAAAAATTACTTAGGAAAAACAATGAGTTTTTAAAAGAAAGAATGGCAGCGGTAATAGATAGGATAAAGAACTTTGAAACCTTCATGAAGTACATGATCATGCTCGATGGTGTCGATGCAAAGTATTTGAAGTTCAAACCTTTGTTTATTCTTAGGTACCCTCTAAAGTTTTTGAAGATCATGAAAGAAGTTTAATCTTTTATCATTTTCAATTGCAACGCAACAGTCAAGTATACTGAGTAAAAGGGTTGAAGAGATGAAGATAGCTGTATCTGGAAAGGGTGGTGTTGGCAAAACTACAATTGCATCTATGCTAGCTTACATTTTTGCCAAAAAAGGGTACAAAGTTACGGCTATAGATTGCGATCCAGCATCAAACTTGCCTTCAGCTTTGGGTGTTAAGTCCCCTAGACCTCTATCTGAACTAAAGGAATTGATAGAAGAAAGAGTTCTTGGACCAATGGGACTGTACAAATTGAATCCCAAAGTTGACGATGTTTTCGAATTACATTCTGTAAAGAACAGTTTTGGTGTAAGAGTTCTAGTATTAGGTACAATAGAAAAAGGTGGAGAAGGCTGTTTCTGCCCTGAAAATGCTTTTTTAAGAGCAGTTCTAAGGCATGCAATATTTAAGGAAAAAGATGTACTGATAATGGACATGGAAGCTGGAATAGAACACCTCGGTAGAGGAACTGCAAAAGGAGTAGATCTTTTGATCACTGTAATTGAGCCAGGAAGCAGAGCACTAGAAACGCTTGAAAAGATCGAAAAGTTGGCAAAAGATATTGGTATAGAGAAAATAGCTGTGATAGTGAACAAGTTTATCGACAACGAATTGTCAAGAAATTTGATAAAAAAAGTAAAGTATCCTATATTGGGTTTTATACCTTTCAGCGAGTGCTTTATCAGGGCAGACGTAGAAAACAAACCCCCATACGAACTCTGCGATACAAAAATTTTTGAAGAAATTGTTGAAAAAATAGAGGTGATGCTGAGTGAAAGTAGGAGTAGTAGCGAGAAAAGATAGTAGAAAAAGGGAAATAGAACTTTTTTCAAAATTTTTCGAAGTTCTAGTTTATGAGATCCCAAAAGAATTGCCAGAATTGATAGAAAACCCATCACAGTATCTAAACTTTCCAGAAAACTTTAAACCAGAAATATTGGTATCTTTTGCTAACCATCCAGATATAAACATCGAGCTGATAAAAGAGGCTGCAAAAAGGAATGTGAAAATTGTGATCTTCTCAGGCTCTAAAGCAGGATCAAGAGCTCAGCTGAAAAATGAAGCTGAAAAACATGGAATAAAGATTCTTGTTGAAGAGGTATGTTGCACAACACCTAAAATAGATCATGAGTTTTTTGAAAAATTTGGAACTCCAGAATTTGAAGTTTCGATTGAAGGGGATAGGTTGAAAGAAGTTAAAGTCCTAAGAGCAGCCTTTTGTGGAGCAACTTTCTACGTTGCTGAGAAAATAAAAGGTGCAAAAATTGATGAAGCTGGAAGACTTGCTGGCTACTACACTCAAATATTTCCATGTTTAGCATCAAGAGGTATTAAAGGTGGAATCCATAAAGCTGCAAAGGCACACAAAAAAGCTATAGAAAAAGCTATCAAGAAAGCGTTTCAATCTTAACACATTTATTTCTTTAATTAAAATTAATTTATTTTAAAATAAATCTCTAGGAACGATTTTACTGTTTAATTTCCGAAACTTCAACGATCTCAAGTGGAACATCTTGTAGCCTTTTACCGATCTCAACTTTTGCAATTTTGGCTGCATGCTCTTTACTTGTTGCGTTGAATACTTTCATCTCAAGTACAAGTCCAACTAATGCTGTATTAGCTACTAAAAAAACAGATTTCAAAGCAGAGCCACATTTAGGACATTCTGTATCTCCAACATCTATTCTAACGTTGCTGAGATCAGGATTCAATCTCTTCCCTACTTCAGCAACTGCTATGTTCATAGCATCTATCGGACTTTTAGCTTTTCTCACTAACCAAGCGGCTTGCAAAGTTACCAGGTAGTTTGGCATATTTCTTACGCTCTACAATATAATTTCAGTTGTTTCTAGCTTCATTATAAATTTTTCTATTTCATCTCTCAGCGAAGAAAGTTGATCGAGAAAAGTTTAAATAATTTAGTCTATAAAAAGCTTTTAATGTCAGAAAACGTTGCAATTATTGGAACAGGACACTCAAAGTTTGGAACAAGAAAAGATGTTAATGTAGCAGAACTTTGCTGGGAATCGATAAAGCCTGCTTTTGAATCTGCAGGAGTTGAACCAAAAGACATAGATTATTTTGTAGTAGGTACCGCTGGGATGTGGAGCAGTGAAGCTGCCGTTCCAGCGTTAATAGCTGAGTATGCTGGACTAGAACCCAAAGGTTCTATGCGTGCAGAAGCTGCTTGTGCAACTGGAAGTGCAGCAATAAGAGTTGGTTACACGACGATAAAATCAGAATTAGCTGATCTTGTACTAGTTTTAGGTGTTGAAAAAATGCAAGAATCACCAAGTTCAACAGTAATTGAATTAATTGGTAGATTTGGAAGTTACTTCTGGGAGTTTGAAAACTTCGGTCTGACTTTTCCTGGATATTATGCGATGTATGGAACTGCTTACATGATAAAGTACGGTGCTACAGAGGAGGATTTTGCTAAAGTTGCAGTGAAAAATCATTACTATGGAGCAAAAAATCCATATGCTCAGTTTCAGAGAGAGATAACTGTTGAAACTGTCTTAAAAAGCCCGTACATTGCTTGGCCTTTCAAACTCTACGACTGTTCACCTATAACCGATGGATCGGCTTGCGTTATACTTGCGAGTGAAGAGAAAGTAAAAGAACTAGGCGTTGAAGAGAAAGTCTGGATCCTTGGACAAGGAACTGGAACTGGAACTGCAAATTTAAGTAAAAGGAAAGACTTTACATCTTTACCTTCTGTTGTTCATGCAGCAGAGATCGCTTACAAGATTGCTGGGATAGATAAAGACGATCCTGTTAAGTATTTAGATGGTGCAGACGTGCACGACTGTTTTACAGCTGCTGAAATAATTGCTTACGAAGATCTGAACTTCTGTAGAAGAGGAGAAGGTATGAAACTTGTAAGGGAAGAACAAACTTACATAGGAGGTAGAATACCTGTAAACATAGACGGAGGATTGAAAGCTAAAGGTCATCCGATCGGCGCTACTGGAGTAAGTCAAGCTATTGAAGCTTACAAACAATTACTTCAAAAAGCTGAACCTGGAAGACAGGCAGACATTGTTAAGGGTAGATGGCTTGCACACAACGTGGGAGGTACGGGTCATTATGCATACGTTACTGTTTATGGATTGGAAAAAAGGTGATCTTGGTGGAACAGAAAAAGAGTATTGAAGAGTTTGGTTTTCCTTTAGTAGTTGATGAGAAAAGTGGAGCTTTGCAGTGGTTAGATGTTAGAGAACTGAACATACGTTATACTATATCGATAGAAAATATAAAGCCCTTCTACGAAGGGCTAAGACAGGGGAAATTGTTGACTACTAGATGTAAAAAGTGCAATGAACTTTACTTTCCGCCACAAAAAGATTGTTATAAATGTTTTTCTTCAGATATGGAATGGATAGAGTTGAAAAGAGAGGGAACGTTAGAAACTTTAACTGTTATATTTGTAAGACCTCCAAGTTTTAGTATGTACGATCCTTACACTGTAGCTGTTGCCAAGCTGGATGATGGTCCAAAGATACTAGCTTGGCTTAAAGGTGATCCTAGAAAAATTCGTCCTGGGCAGAGAGTTAGAGTAGAAATAGGTAGAAGGAAAGAAGGTTATATGATGTATGAACTAGTTCCTCTAGGGTGATCTTATGATAAAAAAAGTTGCAGTTCTTGGAGCTGGAGTAATGGGTCATGGAATTGCCCAGGTTTGTGCAACTGCAGGTTATCAAGTAACTGTAAAAGATGTAGCTCAAGAGATCCTTGATAAAGCAAAAAAAGCTATCGAGAAAAATCTTACAAAAGCAGTTGAAAAGAAAAAAATAAGCGAAGAAAAAGCTAAAGAAATTTTAAACAGAATTGTTTTTACTTTGAGCTTTGAAGAAGCTGTTAGAGATGCAGATCTTATAATTGAAGCAGTTCCGGAGATCATGGATTTAAAGAAAAAAGTTTTTAAAGAAGTTCAGAAGTATGTAAAAAAAGATTGCATATTTGCAACGAACACTTCTGGTTTAAGTGTTACAGAATTAGGAAATTCGACAGATAGACCAGAAAAGTTTGTAGGTTTACACTTCTTCAATCCTCCACAAGTTATGCAGTTAGTAGAAGTTGTTAGGGGAGAGAAAACTAGTGATGAAACAGTTAAAGTTTCTGTTGAGTTTGTAAAAAGTCTTGGAAAGACTCCGGTTGTAGTTAAAAAAGAAGTTCCCGGATTTATAGTCAACAGAATATTAGTTCCTTACTTAACTCTCGCAATCGATGACGTTGATAAAGGATTGGCAAGACAAGAGGAGATAGATGCGGCTATGATTTATACATACAACTTTCCAATGGGTCCAATAGAACTTTCCGACTTCATAGGATTAGATGTTTTATTCTTTGCAACTAGACAGTGGGGACTTGTAAAAGCTCCAAAGATCTTGGAACAAAAATTTGAAGCTAAACAACTTGGCGCAAAAACAGGAAAAGGTTTCTATGATTGGAGTTCTGGAAGGCCAAAAATTCCAAAGGAAGTTGGGAAGTACGATCCTCTACGTTTGATAGCTGCTATGATCAACATAGCAGCGGAACTAATACAGATGGGGGTTGCGGATGCTAAAGAAATAGACACCGCGATGAAATTGGGGACAAACATGCCAAAGGGTCCATGCGAGATTGGAGATGAGATAGGTTTAGATTTTGTTAAAAATAAGTTAGAAGAACTTTACAAAGAAAAAGGGTTTGAAGTTTTAAAACCTGTAGAACTTTTGAGCAAAATGGTTGAAAATAAGAAACTTGGAATTAAAAGCGGAGAAGGATTTTACAAGTACGATACAAAGTTCAAGAACTTAATTGTTGAAAAAATAGAAAACAACAGGATAGCTAAAATAACAATAAATAGACCTCAGAGGCTAAATGCTTTGTCGATCGAAACTCTAGACGAGATCTACGAGGCTTTGAAAATGCTGGAAAAAGATAGCGAAGTTAGAGTTCTGATATTCACTGGAGCAGGAGACAAGGCTTTTTCAGTAGGATTCGATCTTCAAGATGCAAAAGATCTTACACCTTTCAACTCGATGAAAATAGCATCTAAAGGTGAGTTCGTTTTTACGCAAATTGAAAGATTTCCAAAGCCAGTAATAGCTGCGGTAAATGGATACGCATTTGGAGGTGGGTGCGAACTAGCATTAGCTTGTGATTTTAGAATAATGAAAAAAGGTGCACAAATAGGTCTTACTGAATTGAGTTTAGCTTTAATACCTGGCTGGGGAGGGACGCAGAGATTACCTAAAATTGTAGGACTTGCTAAAGCTAAAGAGATGATCATGTTGGCAAAAAGGATAGATGCTGATGAAGCTGAAAAAATTGGATTAGTTAATAAAGCCGTGGATGCAGAGAAGTTCGAGGAGGAAGTTATGAACTTGGCTAGGCAGTTAGCAAATGGACCACCGATAAGTTTAGCTGTAGCGAAGTATGCTATAAACTTTGGTTACGAACTTCCAGTAGAAGTTGGACAAGTAATTGAAGCGGCAATGTTTGGTATTGCAACTTCAACACAAGATGCAGCTGAAGGAATATCTGCTTTCTTTGAAAAAAGAAAGCCCGAATTTAAAGGTAGATAGGGGTGGTGGGATGAAGGTGTTTGTTTTAGCAAAACATGCTGCAGATCCGGAATCTGAGATAAAAGTTTCTAGCGATGGGAAGAATGTGGAAACTTCTGGATTGATTTTTGATATAAACGATTGGGATAGATATGCGATCGAGGAGGGTATAAGGATCAAGGAGAAGATCGGTGGAGAAGTTGTAGTTGTAGGAGTTGGGAAAAACTGCGACGATACACTCAGAAAATGTCTTGCAATGGGAGCAGATAGAGCTATAAAGATTCCAGTAGATACCAACGATGCTTATCAAATTGCAGAACTGATAAAAAAGGCTATAGAAAAGGAGAAGTTTGACCTGATCATCGCAGGCTACATGAGTCAGGATATGAACTATTCATTGGTAGGAGCTTTGCTTGCTGGAATGTTGAATTTACCATTTGCAACAGCAGTTACTAGTTTGAAGATCGACGGTGGAAAAGTTGTTGCAGTTAGAGAGCTAGAGGGTGGATATAAGGAAGAAGTTGAACTACAAATTCCTTGCTTAATTACTGTACAGAGTGGAATAAATGAGCCAAGGTACGTTTCGGTAATGGGTATAAAGAGGGCTAGAACAAAAGAAATTAGAGAAGTTAAATTAGAACTGCCACCATCAGCTGTTAACATCTTAAAGATCTATCCTCCTCCGATAAAGTTGGCTGAAATTTTAACTGGTGACGCATCGCAGATAGCTGCTAAGATCGTTGAAATAGTAAAAAGTAGGGGGTTGATATGATGAGGATCTTTTGCGTTGCTGAACACAGGTTTGATCAGTTGAACCAGATCAGTTTAGAAATTCTGAACTTAGCGAACAAGATAAAAGGTAAAGGAACTTCTGAGGCAGTAGTTATAGGTAAAAAAGTTGATGCTTTTGCAAAAGAACTTGCAAACTATTCAGACGTAGTTTGGAAGATCGAAGATGAAAGCTTAGAAAACTACAATCCAGAACTTTACATAGATGTACTGATGCAGCTCCTATCTAAAGAAAAAGCCGATCTTATATTGATAGGAAATACTGCCTATGGAAGCGAGTTTGCTCCTTACTTAGCTGTAAAAATGGGTGTACCAATAGTTACAGACGTAGTTGGTGTAAACGTCGTTGACGGTTTAAAAGTTACGAGGTACATATTTCAGGGAAAACTGATGGTTGATCTAGCTGTGAAAACTCCTTGCATTTTAACTGTAAGACAAGGAGTATTTAAGGAAAGTGTAAATTTGAATGGAAAAATAATTGATTCCAAAATTAAGCCATCTAAAGCTGCAGTTAGAAAATTTAGAAAGTTCATAGAACCAGAGGTTGGAGAAGTTGATATAAGTAAAGCAGATGTAATAGTGGCTGTTGGAAGAGGAATAGAAGATGGAGCAAACGTTCCATTAGCTGAAGAGTTAGCAAAATTGCTAGGAGGAGTAGTAGCTGGAAGCAGGCCAGTAATAGATTCAGGATGGTTACCAAAGGATAGACAGGTAGGTATCTCTGGAAAAATCGTAAAGCCGAAACTTTACTTAGCTTTGGGGATAAGCGGTGCGTTCCAGCATGTTATGGGTATGAAGGACAGCGAACTTATAATAGCTATAAACAAAGATAAAAGTGCACCAATATTCGGCGTAGCTCACTATGGAGCTATAGCAGATATTTTTGAAATTGTGCCGGAGCTAATAGATAAGTTAAAGAAAATAAAAAAAAGTTAATTTCTTTTTCTTTAGAAAACTTTATCTTCTTTAGATAGTTCGATCTTCTATGGCTAGAAAACCTGCAAGGATGTGGAGAAGGTTGGAAAGACCTTACGTTAGAATAGAGTACATCGATGGAGTACCAGGAACTAGAGTGAAGATGTTCGACATGGGAAACAGATCAGCTGATTTTCCAGTTCAAGTTACTTTAGTTGCCAAGGAAGCTATACAGGTAAGAGACAACGCTTTAGAGGCTGCTAGAATCATGGCTAACAAGTACTTATCTAGGATGGTAGGTGAAAACAATTACAAGATGAAGCTCAGGATCTATCCTCACCACATACTAAGAGAGCATAGGATGGCAGTAGGTGCAGGGGCTGATAGAATATCGCAAGGAATGAGAGCTGCCTTTGGAATACCAGTTGGAAGAGCTGCTCAAGTTAAGCCTGGAACGAAGATAATTTCGATCTGGATAAATCCGGAACATTTTGAATTTGCCAAGGAAGCTTTGAAGAGAGCATCGATGAAGTTACCTACTTCAACTAAGATCGTAGTTGAAAAGGGTCAAGAACTTTTAAAAGGTAAAATTTAAATAAACTTTTTAGCCTCTTACATCTTTGCAAAACAGAGCAAAAGTTAAAGTATTGATTCTATTTTTCTATGGAAAGGGGAGAAGTTTTTGTAAGTGGAGTAAGAATTTCTTACTTGAAATGGAAAGAGTTTCCAATTGTCTACATCCATGGTTCTGCTTGCGACGCAACGATCTGGAAAGACCAAGTTGAAGAGATCGGTGGTTATGCACTAGACCTTCCAAACCATGGAATGAGCGATAAAGTAGAAGTTAGTCGGATTGATGATTATGCTTATTTTGTAGCTAAGTTCGTTGAGAAAAAGCTAAAAAAAGCTGTTTTAGTTGGTCATAGCCTTGGTGGAGCCGTAATCCAAAAAGTTTACGAAAATTACAAAGAAGTTGTAAAAGCTTTAATACTTATAGGAACTGGAGCTAGGTTGAGAGTTCTTCCAGATTTTTTGATTGGACTTAAGGAGAGACCAAGAGAGACAGTAAAAATCTTTTTAAAGTACGCTTTTAGCAATGAAAAGATTGCAGAAAAATTTTTAGATATTTTTGTTGAAAGATCTTTTATTCTTTTGAAAGATCTAATTCTTTGCGATTCTTTTGATCTGTTAGACAAGTACAGGAGTGGTGAGTTTAGGATAGAGGTTCCTACACTTATAATCGTTGGTAGCGAAGATAAACTTACCCCAGTGAAGTATTCTCAGTTCTTTAAAAACAACATACCAAGTTCAAAACTTGTTGTAATTGAAAATGCCAGTCACATGGTCATGATCGAAAAGCCGAAAGAGGTAAACGATGCGATCAAAGAATTCTTACGTATTAATTTTGTTTAATCAAAAAAATTTTAAATTAAAAATAAGTTCTTTTGACTTAAATTTTAAACCTGGTTTTTACTACTACGTTGGTAGCTTAAACTCTTTTTCTAGAATTTTAAGACATTTTAAAAAAGAAAAAAAGAAAAAATGGCACATAGATTACATTTCTGAGCTCATGATACCGATATGTGCCGTAATTTTAAAGGAAGAAGAATGTAATGTTGCAGGAAAATTTAAACTTGAAAAAATACCAAAGTTTGGTTGTTCAGACTGTAGTTGTGATTCACATCTATTCTATTCACAGAATCTAACCTTAGATTTTTTATCTACGTGAGCTTCTAATTCTCCTTTTTTGTTCACTTTTATCAGACAATTGAAAATTTCAACGCAATCACCTATATCTACTACGTCGTAAACTTTCTTTTCCATGAGCAAAACTTTTATTCTTCCGGTTTTGTCTGATAAATATATTTCTCTAGCAAAGTCTACATCACCCAACCCGCTAACTCTCCCTCTCAAGTTCGATCTCTTACCTGAAACGAGTTGGGAAATTGGAGTAAAGTTAGCTGTTATCTCTAGATCCTTCACATTTTTTACTTCAATTTTCCCTTCGGACAAAAAACCTCTAACACTAACATCTAACCCCTCAAAAACTTCGATTTTTGCAGCCTCTCCAAGAAGAACTACCTTTATTTTTGAATCTAACAGTAATGTTTTTGTTTCAGAATTTTCATAAACTCTTTCAATTTTTCCTTTAGCATCTTTCAACTCTCTTTCTCCTTTTAAGTACTTTTTCAGGATCTCTCTAGTCTCATCATCTATCAAATTGCCAAAGTGTTCTAGAAGATCAAACGAATCTTTCAATTTCATCTGGAGCGTTTGCAAAAATTCTAAGGTATTCGCATTCAACTACATGCAACTTTGGCGATAAAACTACTAAGCAGTGCGGTGGTGATCCAAAGTCGTATTTCTTCAACTCTTCCATCTTGTTGCACAAAACTAAGTTATCATATCCAACCCTTGCAACACCTACCGCGTACATCTTTGACAAGTTCTCGTCTACTTCCTGAAGTTTTTCGATCGCATCACTTATCTTCATAGCTGGATGTAGATCGAGCAGTAAAAGAGTATGTGCATTTATACTTCTGTTTGCAAAAATAACATCTACTGGAGCTCTGGATTTTGTCCAACTTACAGTTGCAGATTTGCCAAATTTGTAGCTTTGTAGTCCTGTAATTCCGCATATTGCACTTATTATACTTGAAGAGTGTATTATTTTACTTTCAACTCCAATTTTTTTTGCTTCAACTCTGAGAGCTGTATGAGTTGTAGCAACCATCGGATCTCCTGGAACTAGAATTGCTACATCTTTATTTTTAGCCTCTTCCAGTATTACTCTACAGTTCTCCTCAAGATCACTTCTCTTCAAAACTTCAACTTCTTTTCCCAGGATCTTAGATATTTCATCGACGCTAGAAAAAAACAAAGAAGTATAAAATTCTACGTATACTTTCTCAGCCCTCTTAGCAACCTCTAGCCCTCTCAGGGATATATCTTTTATATCCCAGAGTCCTAAACCTATGAATATTAGCATTAACCTTTGGTTACTCCTAGAGGTATAAGTTTAGCTACGAGTCTAGAGATCCCTGCTCTATGAACAACCTCTACAACATCGTCACTACTTTTGTAAGCTTCTGGAGCCTCTTCTGCAAGTAAGCCGACTTCTGCAGCTCTTATATATATTCCTTTATTTTCTAACCTTCGCTTAATTTCACTACTTCTGAGTTTCTTCTTTGCAGCTTCTCTACTCATCACTCTACCACTCCCATGACAAGTACTTCCAAAAGTTTCTTCCATAGCTTTTTCTGTTCCAACTAAAACATAACTTGGAGTTCCCATGCTTCCTGGAATTAGTACCGGTTGCCCAACGTCTCTATAGTCTACAGGTATATCTGGAAATCCTGGACCAAATGCCCTCGTAGCTCCTTTTCTATGAACACAAACTTTGATCTTTTTGTTGTCAACCCTATGCTCTTCAAACTTTGCTATATTATGTGCTACATCGTATATTACATCCATTCCTAGATCTTCTTCACTCATCTTGAAAACTTTTTGAAAACTCTCTCTTGTCCAATGTGCAATTATTTGTCTATTACACCAAGCGTAGTTCGCTGAAGCGGCCATTCCTGCAAAGTAATCTTGTCCTTCCTTGCTATTTATAGGTGCACATGCAAGCTGCCTATCTGGGAGCTTTATTCCATATTTCTTTACAGCCCTATCTAAAATTTCTAGAAAGTCTGTACAAACCTGATGCCCAAGTCCTCTACTTCCGCAGTGGATCATGACAGTTACCATACCCTCTTCAAGTCCAAAAACTTTTGCAACTTTTTCATCATATATTTTATCTACGTATTGTACTTCTAAGAAGTGATTTCCACTTCCCAAAGTTCCTAGTTGCGGTCTACCCCTATCTCTAGCTTTTTTACTCACAACTTCTGGTCTTGCACCTTTCAAAGCCCCCTCTTCTTCGCACTTCTTCAAATCTTCCTCGTGTCCGTAACCATTTTCAACTGCCCACTTTGCTCCACTGACAAATATCTCATCTAGATCTCTATCACTAACCCTCAACCTACCTTCACTACCGACTCCAGAAGGTATTGCTACGAAAAGTTCATCTATGATCTCTTTCATCTTCGGCTTAACATCTTCCAACTTCAAGTTTGTTCTTAAAAGTCTAACTCCACAGTTTATATCAAAGCCTACTCCGCCAGGTGAAATCACTCCCTCGTTTAAATCAAATCCTGCAACTCCACCAATTGGGAATCCGTAACCTACGTGGACATCTGGCATAACAAGAGATGCAACTTGAATTCCTGGCATGGTAGCAACATTTGCAGCCTGTTCAACTGCATCTTTTTCAAGTATCTGCATGAGTTTTCTGTTTATGTAAAAGTAAGCAGGAACCTTCATTCCTTGTTTGTAATTTGTTGACAATTCCCATTTATAGTCTGTAACTTTCTTGAGTATGTTCTCCATGTTGATTTTTCTCCTTTCAGTTTAAAGAGTTTTGGCCTCTATACAATGATGCTAAAAATTATAAGAAATTTTAATTAATTATAAATAATGAAGTAGTTAATCGTTCAAAGTTTTCTCAGCTTTTTAAAATTTTATAATAATATTATATATTAAAATTTTATTTTTTAAATTTCTGCAAAACTTTAAAAAACCTGAGATTACTATTTTCAGCTCCGGTGGTGTAGCCCGGTCAAACATAGGGGACTCTCGATCCCCTGCCCCGGGTTCAAATCCCGGCCGGAGCATACTTTTAAGAAGTTGGTTTTTATTTAATTTTTATTTTTATTAATTATAGATTTTAGAAATTGAATAAACAAATAGAAGTTTTGTAGTATTTATATAAAAATTATAAATTAAATAGATAAGATGCGGTCGCCGGGATTCGAACCCGGGCTACGGGCTCGGGAGGCCCGTGTCCTGCCACTAGACTACGACCGCTTACATGTATTTGTTAATCCATGGTGCTATAAAAATTTTGTCTTGTGAAGTTCAAAGGGTAATGTGCTATGTCTATTATTTTTTTATTTTATATTTAATTTAAAACTATTCAGAAAGAACTTTAAAAATACTTTTAGACAATTCTTACAAACAATACTAATTTTTTTAATTTTGAGAGGATTTTTTTATGATAAACTTCTTTTTTGAGTTGTTTCGAATCTTTATAACAAAACAAAAAATATATTATAAAAATTCAAGAAGCAGATAATTTGGATAGAGTTTAAAGTTTTGTAAATTAAATAAATTACTAAATGCAAAAAAATTTATATAGTCGTTAGTATTATGATCTTTAGGTGATAAGATATGGAAACTCAAGTGGACGAAAGAATGGTTGAACTGTTAACTGAGACTGGGTTAAATAGAAATATAGCGAAAGTTGTAGCTTTTTTAGCTAAAGTCGGCGAAGCAGTTTCTAGAGATATAGAAAGAGCTGCAAATTTAAGACAACCAGAAGTAAGCTTAGCTATGAAAGAACTTAAGGAACTAGGATGGGTTAAGGAGAGGGAGTTGAAGAAGAAAGGTAAGGGAAGACCTTTAAAAAGCTACAAACTTACAAGAGAGCTAAAAGAAATAGTTGCTGAATTAGTAACAAAGAAGAAAGAAGAGATTAAGAAGATCGAAAAAGATCTAGAAGAACTTGAGAGCATAGCTGGATTAAGGTAATGTTCATCGATAAAAAGATCGGTAGAAATTACTGTAGACTATCTGTAGAACGTTGTGTAATAATATGTCACGGATTACCTTACGAAGCTGGATCAGTTATTCAAAAAGGTTATTACGAATTAGCCAAAAACTTTTCATCTAAGGTAGCATCACTTATTTTTGATTTTTCTGGAACTGGTTTGAGTGAAGGCAATTTTAATCTACTCAACTGGAAAGAAGATTTGGAAAGAATTTCTTCAGAATTCGAAAAAGTCATTTTGCTAGGTTACAGTATTGGAGGAGCTATAGCTATAAGCGCCGCTTCTGAACTTAAAAACGTTGAAAAGCTCATAGTAGTTTCAACTCCTTGTTGTTTGGAATTTTTCAACGAAGAAAACTTGAAAGCTATCTATCTGAATGCTACATCTAAAAGTTTGCTTAGTGGAATTGGAAGTTATGAAAATTTCAAAGAAAAATTCATCAAAGATTTTATGGAGATTGAACCTTTAAAATGGATTTCAGTTATTTCAATTCCAAAGTTGATAGTTCATGGATCAAGAGATCAGATAGTTCCACTCGATCATGCGGAAAAACTTTATAGTAAAGCTAGAAAACCTAAAACGTTGTTAATAGCTAAAGATGGCGATCACTTTTTGAGAAAGAGAGAAGATGTAACTGGTAAGATAATCGATTGGCTAGAAGGCAAGTTTGGAGAAGGGATATTTTTCATATAAAAATATTAATTATTAATAATATATTAAATTTTATTTTTTATTTTAACAATCTTTGTTATCTCTTCAAATATCTCATCTATACTTTTTGTCCCATCTACGTTGAAAAGAACATTTTTTTTCCTATAATATTCTATCAGCGGCTCAGTCCTTTCTACGTAAACTTTGTACCTCTCTTTAACAGTCTCTTCTCTATCATCATCCCTTTGATAAAGTTCTCCTCCACATTTGTCACAAATCAAATTTTTCTTAGGTGGGTTGTAGATGATGTTGTAGACCGTTCCACAATTTCTACAAGAACGTCTGTAAGAGATCCTTTTTATAACTTCCTCCTCAGAAACAAATATGTTTATCACTGCATCGATCTTCATGTTCATCTCTTTTAGAATCTTATCAAGTTCTTCTGCTTGCCTTAAAGTCCTTGGAAAACCATCTAGTATAATACCTTTATTGCAATCAGGTTCTTTAAGTCTCTCTTTAACGATCCCTATAACTATCTCATCTGGAACTAGTAAACCTTTGTCCATGTATTCTTTAGCTTTTTTTCCAAGTTCTGTACCCTTAGCAACTGCTTCTCTCAAAATATCTCCAGTAGATATGTGTACAAAACCATACTTCTCTTTTAGCATTTTAGCTTGAGTACCTTTTCCAGCTCCTGGTGCTCCAAGCAGTATTAGATTCATGCAGCTATTTAGATCAGGAGGATTAAACTTTTTTGCTTTTAAGCTTACCTAGAAAAATAATATATTTTCAAATAATAAATATAAATATTTAGAAAATTTTAAAAGTTGCAACTAAACTAAGATCATGCGAAGGTATCTAGCAATAGTCCTTTACTTAGCTTTAGTTACCACTGGTTTAGCAACAACAGTTCTCTTCAGCAGTAAAATTTCTTTGAACGTAGTTGAAAGTGATGTTACAGTTTACCCTTCATACATCAGTGTAAACGTGTCTAGGGGAGTAGAATATGTAAAAAGCGTAAAGGTCAGCAACTATGGTGGAGAAAAGTGCGTGTATTTCACCGAAGTTGTAGAGGGACCAAGTCCAAACGAAATAGATGTTTTTTACAGAAGAACTAACGGTACTAGTATAAACTACTACAACAAACTTTGCTTGGGAAGTGGAAATGCAAACAATCCCTACAACGTCACAGTAAACGTTCATGTAAGGGTGAATTCCACAGCTCAAACTGGTTGGTACAACATATACTTAATGTTGAAAAGTTCTAGTTGAACTTTGTTAATGTAACAAAATTCTTTGAAGTTTCGAGCATCTTTATAGAAAGAGCTGAATGTACTGAGACTTTTTCAAAATTAGAACTAAATTATATTTTAAGAATCAGAGCTTTTCACTAAAAAGAGAGCTAAAGATTTCACAGAAAAATATATAATATAAATTTTAAGTTGATACAATAAAAAATTATAACCAACAATCACAATTAATAATAACAATTAATGATATTATCTACTTGCAATAAAAGTGTGCTAGGACATATGAAGTACGTTTAAGACTAATTATTATTTATCGTGTAATATTAAAAACTCCACTTGTAGATCGTTCAAGAAATCGATTCAAAAAAGGAAGAAAGTAGAAAGAGATTAAAATAATTTCTATTCACAAATTGAATGTTTTCATAATTCCACAATTTCTAATCTTCCGCAAATCCACAGTACAGAGTATTTTTGATGCTAAGAATTCAAAATACTAGCGTTGAATAACTTCATTCTAGAAATCCTTACTAAGCATCGAAATCGTATTCCGTTTAAAGTATTTGTATGTTTAAAGAAAATAGAGCTTGAAAACTTCTACGATGAGATCTTTTGGATCTTTTCTGAACTTTTCAAGATCTTTATCAAAAACGTTAGCTTTTACAATTCTAAAGTACGTGTGAACTTCTCTAATTAAAAATTATCAAAAAGTTAGTATTTGTAAATAAAAAAGACTTTAAATACTCAATTTTAACTTTTTATGTAGAATTTCCTCACTTAATCGATTTGAAGCCACGAACAGTCGACTCCAGGAAGAGAGTTGGCAACTATAAAAATGGAGATCTTTCTGAAGACTTAGCAGACTCAGCTTTAACTCCCGAAGAGAAAGAACTGATAAGGAAGCTTAAAAAGCTTAAAAAGGCAGCTCTAAGATCGACAATGAAAATAAAATTTTTATTTAAACGAAAATCAAGCAATTCTGAGCAGGTAGAGTTAAACGAAAATCTTTCTAAAGCTTTTAACTCCTGTAAAAACTGGGCTCGCCCGGATTCGAACCGGGGATCTCCGCCTCGTAAAGGCGGCGTCATAACCACTAGACTACGAGCCCTATATGAAATTGTGCTTGGGAAATTAAATTTTACTCAACTTTTCAGCTATCTCTTTTGCATGGTACGTTATTATTATGTCTGCTCCAGCCCTTTTTATTGCTACTAACACTTCGTAAATTATTTCCTCACTCAGCCAGCCATTTCTTATTGCAGCTTTTATCATACTATACTCACCGCTGACGTTGTAAGCAGCAATCGGTAAATTGAACCTTTCTTTAGCTTTACTTATTATATCTAAATAAGCTAGAGCAGGTTTGATCATAACTATATCAGCACCCTCCTCAACATCGAGTTCAATTTCCCTCAAAGCCTCTCTAGCGTTGTGGAAATCCATCTGATAACTCTTTCTATTTCCAAACTTGTATCCACTTTCAGCAGCCTCTCTAAAAGGGGAATAGAAGTTTGAGGCAAACTTAGCTGAGTAGCTCATTATAGCTACATCCTGATAGCCTTCAGAATCCAGAGATTCTCTTATAGCTTTGACCATTCCATCCATCATTCCAGATGGGGCAACTAAATCTGCTCCAGCTTCAGCGTGGCTTACAGCAATTTTTCCTAGAATAGATAAAGTTTCATCATTCAAAATTTTCCCATTTTTAACTATTCCACAGTGACCATGGACTGTGTATTCACATAGACAAACATCTGTTATCAGTACAACATCGTCGTAGTTTCTTTTTATCCTTCTCAAAGCTCTTTGAATTACTCCTTCTCTATCAAAAGCAGAACTTCCAACATCATCTTTGTACTTTGGAACTCCAAAAAGTATGAAAGATTTTAGACCTTTTTCTAAGCATTTCCCAACTTCATCTTCAACTTTTTCTAACGGAACTTTGTAATAGTCTGGCATAGATGTTATAGGTTTGTATTCAGATATTTTTTCATCAACAAAAACTGGTACTACGAGCTGTTCCAAGTTCAATTTAACTTCACTCACAAATTTCCTCAAATTTTCTTTTCTTAACCTCCTCATCCTTACTTTCGGAAACATTTTCACCACCAAATAGATAGCAAATCGAATCTATATATGTAGATTTTCCATTTCTTGCAGCCTCTTTAAGTCTTTCTGTTGGCAAGGCAAGAAACTTCTTTATCAAAGATCTAGCGAAGCAGTAGATCAATTCTCTATCATGAAAGTTGTACCTTGCAAGTTTTGGCATTATTTCTTCAACTTCCTCTTCTATAAATTTTTCTGCCAATAAATACATGCTAGCTATAGCTCTCCTGGCTTTCAGATCTTCAAGTAAAAGCTTCAAATGCTCAAGCTCCTCTTCAACAATCTTTTCAGCCTTTTTAGCCTCTTCAATTCTAGATTTCAAATTTTCTTCACTTATAATTCTAAGATCGTCTATAGTGAAAAGAAAAACGTTTGGAATTTGGGAAACAGACTCTTCAACATTTCTTGGTAAAGAAATGTCTATTATGATCAAGTTTTCTTTCTTTTCACTGTTAAAATTCTTTTTCTTTATAGCTTTCTCAACTGCATCTCTAGTTAAAACTACGTGTGGAGCTGCAGTTGCTGAAAATACAACGTCAACATAAGCTAGGTATTCTTCAAATTTGTCAAATCTGACTGCAATTCCATTTACTATCTTTGCAAGTTCTTGGGCTCTTGAAAACGTTCTATTTGCAATTATTATAGTTTCAGTACCTTTATCTTTTATAGCTTTAGCAACTGAAGACCCCATTTCTCCTGCTCCAATTATCAACACCTTTTTTCCTTTAAGTCCGTTCAGAACTCTTTCTGCAAGTTCTACTGCTGCAGATCCTACTGAAACAGCTCCTCTAGATATCTTGGTTTCCATCCTAACTCTAATACCAGTATTTATAGCTTTACTGAAAACTCTCGAAAGAAACTCCTTACAAAGACCAAGCTGCTTGCATAGATTGAAGTAATGTCTTATTTGACCTAATATTTGATCTTCTCCTACTACCATCGATTCAAGACCTGAAGCCAATCTTAAGATGTGTCTTAAACAATCATCTCCAACAAAAATTTCAAACTTTTTAAAATTTGATGCAAAATCTTTCAAAAATTTTTCAGCATCATCATCAAAAACGTAAACTTCAAATCTGTTACAGGTGAAAATGAAAGCAGATTCTTTGAGAGGTTTCAAAACTTCGACCAATTTATCTACACCGATCCAAGCTTTTTCGATTTCTCCAATATTGGCAATCTTGTGAGAGATACTGAGACAGGCTATTTGCATGAACTAAAGTAGTTTCCTGAATTTAAACCTTAAGTTTTTTATTGCGCAAACATTCTTTAGCTAATGCCAGTAATCAGACTTTACTGGAGAGAACTTGAAGAACTCGTTGGAGTTAAAAGAGATGTTATACTGAAAAGAATTTCAATGCTTGGCTGTGATGTTGAAAGAGTCTATGAAGATTACATAGATGTTGAATTTTTCCCAAACCGTCCAGATCTTTACAGTATAGAAGGTGTGGCAAGAGCTCTTAGAGGGTTCCTTGAAATTGAAAAAGGCCTGAAAGACTACAAAAAAAGTGTAAAAGTTGATGAAACAAAATGGAAAATATTCGTTGAAAGTAGTGTTTTAGATGTTAGACCTAGGATCGCTGGATGCGTAGCAAAGAACGTTAAGATGAGCGACGAATTCATAAGAAGTTTGATCAGTTTGCAGGAAGATCTGCATTGGACAATTGGTAGAAATAGGAGAAAGATGGCAATTGGAATTCATGATCTATCCAAAATATCTTTTCCTTTGATTTACAAAGCTGTAGATTCAAAATTTTCATTTGTACCTCTAGATTTCAACTTTAAAATGACTGTTGAAGAAATCTTGAAGGATCATCCTAAAGGAAAAGCTTTCTCCTTTATATTAGAAGGGAAAGAGAAGTTTCCAATGATAATAGATTCAGAGGGAGATGCAATATCTTTTCCTCCAATAATAAATTCTGAAAAGACAAGAGTTACAGAAAAAACTAAAGATCTTTTCATAGACGTTACTGGATTCGATGAGAACGTTGATAGGGCTCTAAACATAATAGCTTGCATGCTAATAGATAGAGGAGCTGAGATAGAGAGTGTTGTAGTACATTCTAGTAGATTTGAAGTGTTTCCAAAACTTGAAGCAAAAGTAATCGAGATTGAAAGAGATGAAATATACTCTCTCCTAGGTTTCAAGTTGAACGATGAAGAAATAAAAGATTCTCTGGAAAAGATGAGGTTTGGTTGTGAAATTGGGGAAAAAATAAAAGTTTTTGTTCCAGCTTACAGAGTTGATGTGATGCATGCATGGGATGTAATCGAAGATATAGCAATTGGACTTGGTTACGATAAAATAATTCCAGAATATCCGAAAACGGAAGGAGTAGCATCACCTCACCCATGGAATGAAGTGAAAGATTTGGTAAAGGAAGTAATGATAGGATTGGGCTTTGTAGAAGTTTTAACTTTTACCCTATCAAATGAGAAAGAAATGTACGTAAATATGAAAAGAAAAGCAAAACCTTGGGAAAACTACGTTCCACTTATGCATCCCCTAACATCAGACCACACGTTAGTAAGGACAAGCATATTACCTAAGCTCTTGGGTGTTCTAAATTTCAACAAGCATCACGAAGTTCCACAGAAGATCTTTGAAGTTGGAGATGTCGTTAGAGCTATGAAAAATGAACTGCACTTAGCAGCTTGCATAACTCATCCAAGGACGAACTTCTCAGAGATCAGAGGTTACGTTCAAGCTCTGATGAGAGATCTTGGAATACCTTGGGATGTGAAAGAAAGTGAAGACGAAGCCTTTTTAGAAGGAAGAAGAGCTGACATAATAGTTAACAAAGAGGTTGTTGGAACTTTTGGAGAAATAAATCCAGAAGTTCTTGAAAATTTTAAAATAGAAATGCCAGTAACGGCATTTGAAATAGATCTCAGTAAGATCTTCGATCTAGGTGAAATCTTATGAAGTATTTAATTTTGATACCAGATGGAATGGCCGACAGGAGAATTGATAGAATAAAGGGGACACCTTTGGAAGTTTCTGAGCATCCAAACATGGATCAGATAGCTAGGGAAGGAGCTTGTGGAATTGCAAAAACAATTCCAGATGGTTTTGAAGCTGGAAGCGACGTAGCAAATCTTACAATACTTGGAATTGATGTCAAGAAATATTACACTGGAAGAGGGCCAATAGAAGCTCTGTCTAAAGGAATTGAAGCTAAAGCTGTCTTCAGATGTAATCTAGTTAAGGTTTCCGATGACGTTTTGTTAGACTACTCCGGTGGAAGGATAAGTGATGATGAAGCTAGGGATGCTATAAGAGAGTTGAACAAACAAAAAAAGTGGGAATTTATAAAATTTTATGCTGGAAAAAGTTACAGAAACCTTATGACAGTCGATCTTGAAATAGAGGAAGTAAAAACATTTGCACCTCACGACATACAAGGTAAAAAAATTTCAGAACATTTGCCAAAAGGTGAAAAAACTGCAGAACTTTTAAAAGAAATAATGTTCTGGTCTAAAGGTGTTCTTGAAAGTATAGAATGCAGAGCTAACATGGTATGGCTTTGGGGTGGAGGAAAAATGCCAAATTTTCCAAAGATCAAAATGAGAGGGGCTATGATAACAGAAGTCGATCTCTTGAAGGGGATTGCGAGAGGTTTAGGGTTGGACTTTGTAGAAGTTGAAGGAGTTACTGGTTACATAGATACAAACTACCGCGGACTTGTTAGAGCTACTTTAAGATCACTTGAAAAATACGATCTTGTAATTTTGCATACAGAAGGGATCGACGAAGTTAGCCATGAAGGAGATGTTGAGAAGAAGATAGAGGCGATAGAAGTTTACGATGAGAAAGTAGTTGGTAAAATTTTAGATAATTTGGAAGAGAACGTTAGAATCATGCTGATACCAGATCATGCAACTCCGATAGAGTTGAAGACCCACTCATCCGATCCAGTTCCATTTGCAATACATGGAGTTAAAAGGGATGATGTGAAAAGGTTCGATGAATTTAGTTGCGCGAAGGGAAGGTTCGGATTTGTAGAAGGTATCAAACTAATGGAGATTTTATTATCATAAATTTATAATGTTGTCATGATCATAATAAAAAGCGATCCAGAAAATCCAGGTGATGAAATAAGGGCTGCAGCAGAAATAATCAAAAAAGGTGGTCTCGTTGCATTTCCAACAGAAACTGTTTACGGATTGGGAGCAGATGCGCTGAATGAAGATGCAGTTGGAAAAATTTTCAAAGCAAAAGGTAGACCAGCTGACAATCCTTTGATAGTCCACGTAAGTAGCTTTGAGCAGTTCTACGAAATAGCCGACGTTAACGAGATCGCTGAGATGTTGATGAAAAAATTCTTTCCAGGACCACTAACTTTAGTTGTAAAAAACAAAAAAATACCAAAGATAGTAACCGCTGGGTTAGATACCGTAGCTGTAAGGATGCCAAACCACAGAGTTGCTTTGAAGCTAATAGATATGAGCGAAAGACCAATAGCTGCACCCTCTGCAAACAAAAGTGGAAGACCAAGTCCAACAAAAGCTGAGCACGTTATTGAAGATTTTGGGGAAGAGATAGATTGTATAATAAACGCTGGAGAAACTAAAATAGGTTTAGAATCAACAGTAATTGATACAACAGTTTATCCTGTAGAAATTCTAAGGCCAGGAGCTATTACAAAAGAGGAACTAGAAAAGTATGTTGAAGTAGGTGAGGCAAAACCTAGCTCAATTCCAAGAAGTCCAGGAATGAAGTACAGACATTATGCTCCAAGATGTGAACTGATCGTTTTAGTTGGAAAAAATTTTGAAGAGAAAGCATTTGAATTGGCAAAAGAATTTGAAAAAAAAGGATACAGAGTTGGTGTAGCAGGGATGGGTGTTGGATACGATTTAGGAAAGAACTTAGAAGAATTCGCAAAAAACCTCTTCAAAGCCTTAAGAGATCTTGAGAAAGTTAACGACATCATAATTATGCAAGGTGTTGAGGAAGTTGGAATTGGAAGAGCTATAATGAACAGACTGAAAAAAGCTGGAAAAGTTTACAGAATAGATTGAATTTTAGTTTTTAAGTTTTGAATTTTTTACTTATATAATATTTAAGAATAAAAATATAAAATAATAGAATTTAAGTGTAAAGTTTTTTCACTTTTTCAAGTGTAGTCGCGACTTTTTCTAGTGATTCGGTAAGTTTGTATATCTCTTCTGCATTGTTGCTGGAAGCTATAAGTTCTGCAACTCTTGTTACTGCCTTTTCAACTGCAGAAATAACTGTAAAATCGATTTTTTCTTTAATTTTAACTTTTTCGAATTGTTCCTCTTCCTTTTTCTCCTCTTTCTCTTTAAGTATCTTTTTACCTTCAACTTCAACTATTTCAAAATTCTTTTTACACGAAACACAGAAAATTTTTGAATCTTTTTCAAAAAGTGGCATTTTACAGTCTGGGCAGTGAAAGCTCAACATTTTAGCCCCTTTCAATAGGATCTCTGCAGCTTGTGTTATAACTTCGTCCGAAATTTTTTTATCACTCACGATCTTATGTATCAACTGGTCTATAAAATAGTTCTGGGGTGATAAGCATGGCCAAAGTGCCGGAAAACGTGTTAGAAGCTCTTAACAGAATAATATTCGATGACAGTGTTCCTAGAAACGTTAGAAAAAAGGCAAGTGAAATTAAAGAAAGATTACTAAAAACTAACAAGCTAGCTCTAGAGGCTGCAACAGCTATTTCAGTACTTGAGGACATATCCTCAGATCCAAATCTACCAATGCATGTAAGAACGATGATCTGGAACTTGACTAGCCAACTGGAGAAGATAGCAGTTGAATGAATTAGTTAGAAAAGCGATACATGTTTCTGGGATCCTGTACATTCCGATCTACTCGTTTTTAGGAAAAGATAATATTATAATACTTTTATTAATTTTAATACCCATTTCTTTTGTTTTTGAACTTCTAAGGATAAGAAGAGGTCTATTAACTAGAATTTTCAGGGAATATGAAAGAAGAAGATTTGCTAGTTACTTCTACTATTTGATAGCAATTTTTCTTGTAACTATTTTTTTTAGCAGAGAGGCTTGTTTTTCAGCGGTAGTTTGTTCCAACATTGGAGATTTTGTTGCGGGAATTGTTAGAAAATGGAAAGACTTTTTTTCAAGTATCTTCATGTTTCTTTCAAGTACACTGTTTTTGTTTTTCATAGGACTTGGACTTTCTTCTATTTTTTCTGCAGCAGCAGCAACTCTAGTTGAAAGATTGAGAAGATTTGATGACAACTTCACAGTTCCTATTTTTGCAGCACTTGTGACAGAGATCAGTTTGAACTTTAAAATTTTTATTAATATAATTTTAAATTATATTTTATCTGTGTCATCTTAAAAAAAAACAAATATATTTTTTAAACAGAAGAGTAATATGGAAAGGAAATTTCTGATGGAGCACGAGTCTAAAGATCTACTCGAAAAGTATGGAATAAGAACTGCAAAATGTATTTTTTCAAGAAATTTGAACGAAGCTATAACTGCAGCAAAAAATTTAGGTTTTCCATTAGTTATGAAAGTTGCTTCAAGAAAAATAGTTCACAAGAGCGAAGTTGGAGGAGTTAGATTTGTTTACAATGAAAAGGATCTTGTAAAAAACTTCGAAGAGTTGATGAAGATAAGAGGTGCTGAAGGTGTAAATGTACAGCAGATGTTCGAAAGGGGTTTTGAACTTTTTGTTGGAGTTGCAGAGGATCAGCAGTTCGGAAGTTTTTTAGCAGTAGGACTTGGAGGTGTATTTTTCTCTGCAATAAAAGACTATTCTATAAGACTTTTACCGGTTTCAAGGAAAGATCTGGAAGAGATGTTTAGAGAACTAAGTTCTCGTGAAATCTTAATGAAGCTCGATACGGAAGCTGTGATAAATCTATTGCTGAAGTTGAACGAATTTGTTGAAAAAGAGAACGTAATTGAAATGGATCTAAATCCTGTTTTTGTTTACAAAAAGGGTTACGTGGTAGTTGATGCTAGAATAGTTGTTGGAAAAAAGAAAGATTTTAGTAGAGAGATTAGAAAAGTCATCCTTGATCCTGAAAGTGTAGCAGTTGTCGGAGCATCGAACAACCCTAGAAAAGTTGGATATGCAGTAGTTCAAAGTTTAAGATCGAACAAGAATTTAAAGATTTATCCAGTAAATCCAAACCTGAAAGAGATAGATGGAATTCCTACCTACAAAATTGAAGATCTTTCTGTGGATTTAGCTGTAATCTGTTTACCAGCTGAAAAAGTTGTAGAAACTGTAGAGAAATTAGTTGGGAGGGCTAAAGAAGCTTTAATAGTATCTGCAGGATTTAAAGAAGCTGAAGTTGAAGAAGGAAAAATTAGAGAAGAAAGACTAAGGGAGCTCAGTAGGAATATAAGAATAATAGGACCAAATGTTTTTGGATTTGTAAACGTTATCAAAAAAATTAACGCTAGCTTTACACCAACTTTTAGCAATTTAAAAGCAGGTAGAATTGCTTTAGTCTCCCAGAGTGGTGGAATATGTCACTACATACTCCACAAGTTTGATGTTGGCTTCAGTTACATTGTACATCTAGGAAATAGATGTGATGTAGATTTTCCAGATGTCTTCGATTTTTTAGAAAAAGATCAAAATACGAAAGTTGTAGCGGTTTACGTTGAGGGAGTTGACAATGGAAGAGCATTTTTTGATGGAATAAGAAAGCTAAGAAATTCTGGAAAATATGTAGTAGTTCTAAAAGCTGGTAAAAGTTCAGTAGCTGATGTAGCATCTCTAAGCCATACTGGTAGCTTAGCTGGTGATTACAGGATCTTTGCTTCTTCGATGAAACAAGCTGGAGCTGTATTAGTTGAAGATCCTGTAGAATTGATCGATTCAGCAGTTTTACTTGAGAAGTACGGAGAAATTAAAAGTGTAGCGATTGTAGCTATCCAGGCGGGCTTAGGTATTGTTGCTGCAGACATTATAGAATCTCGAGGAGGAAAACTTGCAAAACTCAGTGAAAAGACTTTGAAAGAAATAAAAAATATTCTTCCACCAATAACTTTTAGAGAGAATCCAATAGATGTTTCTGCTAGTGGTTTAGATTCTGAAAAGCTGAGAAAAATATTTGAAACACTTTGGAGTGATGAAAACGTTGGAGTAGTATTGTTTTGCTACGCCGAAGCTCCTCCAGTTTGGATAATTTCAGAAGATGTTTTTAAGAAAGAAATTGTTGTGTGGATACCAGAAAAAAGATTGAAGGATGTTGTTGTTTTTGATTCGATTGAAAGAGCGGCAAAGGCTTTAGCTGCTATAACGAAATGTTTTTAATTTTTTAATTATTATATTTTCTATATAAATTTTTAGAAGAAACTTGTAAAAAACTTCTGAAGTTTAAAAGTGTTGAGAAAAAATAACTAACGAATTTTTGAAAAATTTTCAACGACAAGTAGTTTTTCAAACCCTTTTAATTACTTTTTCTTTAAGAAATTGTAAAGTAAAAATGGCTTTTTCTAAGATAATTTCAGGCTCAACGTTCATACTATTCGTAATGTTTATAAAACCTACTTCCAATCTCTCTCAAGGGCCCGTGGCTCAGCCTGGTAAGAGCGTTCGCCTGATAAGCGAAAGGTCCGGGGTTCAAACCCCCGCGGGCCCATTAAATGTAAAAGTTTGATGCTAGAAAACTGATTTTATGATCTTCTGATGTGCACTCTGATCGATTTTGTACAAAATGCTAACAAAAAGATTTCAAAACTTTAAGACTTTTTTCAAGTTCAAAGTCTGTAGCAAAAATCTTGTACGGTACTTTCCAAAATATTTCTAATGAGATGTATTTTGGTTTGATTCTTTCTAGAAACCACTTCAGTAATTTAAGATCAAGGTCTCCATCACCAAGAGGAAGGTGATCTAGTGAAGA
This sequence comes from Archaeoglobaceae archaeon, assembly GCA_025058735.1. Taxonomy (GTDB): domain Archaea; phylum Halobacteriota; class Archaeoglobi; order Archaeoglobales; family Archaeoglobaceae; genus WYZ-LMO2. Next base: position 60,760 of record JANXDX010000017.1, read on the forward strand.
TTCAAGGTCAACGTCGTGTAAATGAGAAACCAAGATCTTTTTCCCGTACTTCTTACAAAAGTTCTTTAACGTACTTTTGTAATCTTCCCCTCGTCGTTTAGAATCTATAACCAAATGACCAACATCCAAAGTAACTTTCAAACCTTCAAATACGAAGTCTTCGCTGAAAAACATATCGTTTTCGATGCAAACTTCAAATCCTACTTCTTCGCTATAACTTAGAAGCAACTTAACTGCATCTTCAAAATTTTTCAGCCCTTTCTGACGTATCTCTGGAAATATGAAAGTTGGTGTGAGATGAGATACGTGAAAGTTGAAGTAGATCGGATCGAATTTCTCTATAAATTTTAAACATTTCTCTAAAACATTCTTTGAAGCATCAAAAATTTCATTTCTTGGACTCGCAAGTAAAATTTCGATGGGAGCATGAAAAGCCGGCCTTATGTTGAATTCTTTGATGATTTTCTCTATTTCTATACCTTCTTCAGGAAATGGAAAGTCCATGGAAATTTCAAAATATTCAAATCCTAGATCTATCAATTTTTTAAATCTCTCCTTGAAAGGTCTATGTCCGTACCAAACAGATGTGCCTATCATGGTGTCAACTTCAAACTTTTCAATTTAAATTTTATCAATCATTAATATATATATTATAAATGATAAATAAATTTAATAAAATAATAAAGTTAACTCCTAGGTTTAAACCTCAGTATAGCAGCAATACCACCAAAAGCCTTGTAAAGAATTTCTCCTTCTTCAGATTCTGTTGAAAGGAACTCTACTCTTGAACCCATCTTTTCAGCAAGTTCAGACAGTTCTAAAACTATGTCCTTTCTTTCGACTTCTTCCATCACAATTCCATCGCATACAACTTGTTCATCTTCTTTCTCTTTTATTGTTTTCTCAATTTCCTTACCACAAACTTGGCATCTATACTTAACCCTCTCGTACCTCAGATCTTCTGACAAAAGTAAAACTTCTACAGCTCCAAGTTCTAAGTACTTTCTAACTTCCTCCTCTCCATAAGCTGCTAAACCATCCTTTGATAGTTCAGAAAGGAACCTTTGTATTAAATTTTTCTCTCTTATCAATTCAACCTCTTGAAGAGCATCTTTAGCTTTTTCTACAAGTTCATAAAGACCACTTTCATCTGTATAGCCTACATCGAATAAACCTATAACTTTCTTCTGTAACTCGTAATGCAAGTACTCTCCCTGGTAAAATTCCTCCTTAGTTGGTGACGGGCCGCCTATGAGGATCCCTATTAGCTGATCTTTATATTGAAGTAAAGCGTTATTTGCCATTTCACCAACTTTTTTGTAAAACTCATGTATTGCTATCTCTCTCAACCTTTCAAACCTAACACTACTCTGACCACCTTGTCTATGCTTTCCTGGGACCATAGATGTATCGTAATCTAACTTCTCTATCCTTTTACCTTTCAACACTCCAATAGTAGCTTCTCTTCTATCTAAAACTATTAAACCATAAACTTTTTTCTCCCTCAACATATCTTTTAAAGGATCCAAATAGAACTTTGAATTGCAATGGTATTTGTAAAGGGGAATTGGCTCAGGAGGCTCGATTATTTCAGTTATATGTTTTTCTTTTCCATCTATGTTAACTACTCCAGTAAATATAGCTAATCCATTCTCTGGAGGTTTTCTGTAAAGTTTCAATCTGTTAAGAATAACTTCCAACCCAGCTATTACGTTTGTTCTAGTTTGTTTAGATTTGATGTTTTGAGCTTGACTAAGCTCCTCTCTCAACTGATTAGTAACATCAGCTACGTTTCTTCCAGGAGGAATGTAAAGTGATATCAATTCAGTACCTTTACCCTTGTACTTTTCCAACTCTTCAAGTTTTCTTTTGAACTCGTAGAGTAGTTTTGTCGACATACAAAAAATTCCTCATCAAGCTTTATAAATATTGAGTCTCTGCTGCCAAGACCTTATCGCTCTCAGAAAATCTATTTTTCTAAAAGATGGCCAGTAGATGTCACAGAAGTAGACGAAACTGTTTGCAGACTGCCAAGGAAGAAAATTTGATAACCTTTGTTCACCTCCAGTTCTAATGACTATATCAACTCTCGAATAGTAACCGTCTGAATACAAATTTTCCTCTACAACTTTTTCATCTATTTTCTCTGGACTTATTTTTCCCTCTTTAACTTTTTTTAATATCTTCCTTGCAGCATCTACTAACTCTTGTCTTCCTCCGTAAGCTATTGCAACGTTCAGAAAATAGTTATCATGATCTTTCGTTCTTTCTTCAGCATCTCTTATCAGTTTTTGCAAACTTTCTGGAAGCATATCTACTCTCCCAACAACTTTAACTCTAACTTTTTCCTCGTAAATTTTTTTATCGTTCAAAACTCTTTTAAACTCTTTTTCCATCAAGCTGAATAAATTTCTTTTTTCTTCCTCACTTCTTCTAAAGTTTTCAGTTGAAAAAGCGTAAAGAGTTAACATCTTCACTCCCAACTCCCAGCACCACTTCACAACTTCTTCAACTTTTTTTGATCCAAAGAAATGACCAAAGTAAGGTGGAAGACCTTTTCTACTTGCAAACCTTCTATTTCCATCCATTATTATTGCTATATGTTTTGGTATCAGACCGGACTTTACTTTTCTAAAAAGCAGGATTTCATATAATTTTCTGATCATTTCAGCAACTCTCTCAGCAAATTCTCAAATTCCCTTTTCAAATAGTACTTGTTTTTTTCACCTAACTCCGTTCTAAGAATTCCAAGTTTTGCGCTTATCAAGCCGATCATTGCGGAAACTCCCCTCTGATTTATATAGTATCCTTTACTCAAAAGCTTTCTATGAACATCCTCAGTCGTTATTACGTTGCTTTCAAGGATTATTCTAAGAATTTCTTTTCTTATTCCTTTTCTATCTCTTTCCAAATATTTTCTTATTCTCTTTTCTATCTCAACGACTTCCATCATATCTCCACTGATTCAACTAATGTAGCATCGTAAGTTGGATACCTTTCAACCAAGTAAACTTTCAGTTTTTCAGCCTTTAAAAGTTCTCCGATCTTTTCTACAATTTCAACAGATGTTTCTATAAAATTTTCAAATTTTATATATTCAAACCCTCTTTCCTGCAAGATCTTTTCAGCCTTTCTAAGCTTACCAACGTCTCCATCAATTCTTGCACACAAAACTGTTCCATCACTTGTTACCAAGTAGAATTCTGGCATGTTCATTCCCATCCTTATAAGCCTTCTTCTGAACTGAGCTACGTCTTTAAACTTTGCACTGCAGTAGTGAAACTTCTTTGCTTCTTCGTAAGCTTTTATAACTTCTGGATTCTCTACATAGTAATCTTTTACCGTGTAAAGGGAAGATATTGCTTTGTAGTTGCTTTCACTCACTTCGAGTTGGTTGACGTTTAGAAAAGCATCGAGTTCGTTTACAATTTCAACGATCTTTCGATCAAAATATATTGCTGGGATTTCAAATCCAGAATCAATTCCAAGTTTTTTTGCAGCTAAAATTGAATCTCTAAAGTTTTCTATGTTTTTAAGTTCAGGTGGGTGGAATCTTATCTCATCGACTTTCAATTTTCTAAGTAAGCTCTCTTTCACAGCTATGCTTGTGTAGATGTGTACATGCAGATCCATTTTTTTTGCAACGTCTAAAAACTCAAAAACTCTTTTCAACTTTAAAAGTGGTTCTCCGCCAGTTATGGCTAGTCCTTCTGCACTCATAGCTTCAGCTTCAGCTATAAAATCTTCCATAGATTTTATTGGCCTCTCATTTGCATAGATTACATCAAAACCTCTCCTTTTCAAAGATATTGGACAATAAAAACAAGACTTTCTACATTCACCAGTTATAAACAAAACTAGTTTAGAACCTTTCCTACAAATTCTGCAACCTTCGGGTAGATAAGTATAATAACTTCCAGCTTCTATCTTTGGCATAAAAATGCGATCCTTTCTCTAAACCAGTCAACTCCAAGAGATCTTATGAAATAACCTATTCTTGGTCCATGGTCTCTGTTTAAGATCGCTTTGTAAATAGCTTTAAAAGCTTTTGATGGATCGACTTTGACTTCTCTTGACACTTCGTAAACTAATGCATGTATCTCTTCAGCACTCATAAGTTCATTCAATTTTTCAGCAAAACTGCAAAGAAAAGTTCTCTCATCGTTATCAAATTCAACTTCTATCTTTTCAGATATCTTGAACTTCAAATTTTCAGGAGCAAACCTTTCCAACCACTTTTTAGCATAGCTCAACTTTCTTTCAACGTCCGATCTTTCTATAGAATAACCACTCCTCTTCAACATGTTTAGAACTTTTTCTACATCCCAATTTGCAATTTGACCTAAAACTACTACGTGTCTGAAAGGTACTTCTGAGTAAGATATTTTACTTACTAAGCTTAATTCAGCCCCTCTGTCTTTTTTCCTCAACTTTTCTTCAAACTCATCAAAAAGATCTAATATGTCTGTAGGTTCAAATTCTATGTGTCTTTCAGGTCTTACTCTCATGAAAAGATACCTGATTATTTCTGGCGGAAAAGTTTCGACGACATCTTCAACTGCAACAACTATTCCTCTAGACTTCTTTGCAACACCCATCCCTTTTATATGGACCCACTCGTAGGGTACAGGGTAAGGTGGTTCGTAGTTGTATATTTCTCTAGATATCCTCACTCCAGTATCGTAACTTCCTCCAGCTGCAGCGTGATCTTTTCCAAAGGGTTCACACGTTATTTTCAAGATCGTCCACCTTGCAACCCAATCTACTCTCCAAGTTAGCTTCCCTCCTCCGTTGTATCCGACGTTTCCAGAGTTTCCACAAGTGCAGATGTAGTAAATTTTTGATTCATCGAAATCTATGACTTTAGTTGTAATGATCTTACCGCAGCCTTCGCATATTGGCATGAAAGGTGACCAATCTTTCTCAATCTTTCTACCTGTAACTTCAGATATTATTCTTGCAATGTCGTCTTTTCTTTTCAAAGCGATTTTTATAGCTTCTCTGTACATTCCTTTTTCGTACATCTCACTCGCTCTGTAAACTTGAACATCTATCCCAAGGTCATCTAGAGAGTTTAAGAACGGTTCTAAGAAATGTTCCGAATAACTTTCATGACAACCCTTTGGATCTGGAATCCTGAAAAGAGGCTTTCCTACAAAATTCTCGTATTCCTTTGGGAGAAAAGGATACCTCTTTCTCAACTGATCTACGTCGTCTGCTATGTAAAAGATCTCAGCTTCACCTCCAGCATCTACTAAAGCTTTTCTTATAACGTCTGCTGTGACCATTTCTCTCAGGTTACCTAGATGGATTGGACCAGATGGAGATATGCCGGTAGCTATTCTGTGTTTTTCTGACTTTTCAAGTAGATCTCTAGCCACCGCATCTACCCAATGCATTGAAATTATTCTCCCCTCCAGCTTTTTAGTTTTTACTAAAGAGCTCCGAGAAGAATAAAAATGATTATTATTTATTTAAATAAATCATATAAATAAATTAAGATAAAATATTTATTAATTAAATTTTTTTCCTAAGATTTGCTCTGACACTAGGTCTAACTTTTTCAGCCCCTCTTCCTCTTCTTCTTAAACCTCTGGCTTTTTTTCCAGAAGAAGTGAGCCCTCTAAATACTCTTCCTTTCTGCTTTGCTATTCGACTGAGTTGAGGATCGCTCAAGATCGCTGGATGAGATCTGTCTATCAATATTACTTCAAACCATTTGTACTTACCATCTTCTCCAACCCAGTAAGAACCAAGAACTTCCATGTTTCTATATTTTCTATTTGCCCTTTCCTCAGCGATCCATTGCAAGCTCTTCTTTGGAGTCTTTCTACTCACCATCATCCTCTTAGTTTTCCTCCCTCTTACAAATCTTGAAGCTCTTCTTCCTCCTCTTCTAATTTTAACTCTTACGATTATTACTCCTTTCTTAGCTTTGTATCCTAGTGTTCTAGCTCTATCCAATCTTGTTGGCTTATCTACTCTTATAATTGAAGGTTCTCTGCGCCATTGTTGTAATCTTTGCCACATAATTTCTCCCATTTCACCATCAAAAGGTCTTTTCCAAGAATCTCTAATGTAAGCATAAAAAGATCTAGCCATTCTATCACCCTGCTAAGGGTTCCAATAGTATCTCAAGTTTTTTAACTTCAACTCTCCTCAAGGGGTATATCTTCTTAGCAACTTTATATATTTCAGCTGGAATTTTTCCTAGTACACATTCTTGCATGAATTGAACAAAACTCGTTTCTACACTTCTTTTTGATACTATTTCTCTCATTATAGCTCTTATAGCTCTTTTTTGACTAGTTTTACATCTTTTATTTGTGAACGTTACTGACTTTACTCTTACCTTGTAACCATCCTTCGTGACAACATCTACAATGTCCTCTATCTTACTCGTCCTCCTCCTAGTGAGGCTGTTCAGGTATTCTCTTATGAGTTCAAATCTGTGGAACTTTGTGTAAGCTTTATCCCCTGCAACTTTATAAACTTTAAAAACGAGTTTTTTGTATGGATTTTGATTCGAATAATCTCCAGTAAGCTCAGAAAGTGTTACCTCAATAGTCCTGTTTATAGTCTTGTCAGGATCGTCTGCTGGCGTTTCACCTAGTTCAGTCATTCCAAAGTATTCAGGAGCAATGAGAGTGTACCATTTTTTTGAAGCCCATTTATCTTTTACTCTAGCAACTTTTTTCTTTGCCATGCATCAAGTTAAAATGCTATTAAAAAATTTTTCCTCGTCTTAAAGTTAAAACAAAAAGTACATAAATAATAAATGCTAAAATCGATTTCGTCGGTTGTGAAAAGTATTTTTGTTTATCACAAGTAGTCTTAGTAAAAGTAATACTTTTTAAATTAAAAATATATACATTGTGTATGTTCCAAAAAATGTTATATCCGACGGACTTTTCCCCGTACAGTAAAGGTGTGTTCAATTATTTAAAAGATTTAAAAAAGTTTGGTGTGAAAGAAATTGGAGTTCTGCATGTAATAAACATTTCAAAGTTTGACAAACCAATCTCTAGCTACGACATATCTAGCTTAATCGAGAAAGAGATAGAATACACTAGAGAAGAGTATGAAAAACACAAGGAGATATTCGAAAAAGCTGGCTTCAAAGTTAACCTGATCCAGCCAGCGGTTGGAGATCCGGTTGTAGAAATAGTAAAAAAATCTGAAAGCTACAATTTTATAGGAATGACTTCTCGAGGATATGGGGTTTTAAGGGAGATCGTTTTAGGTAGCGTTTCTGAGGGAGTAGTTAGAAAATCGAGGATTCCAGTTTTACTATTTAAGTTCAAGGTAAAGATAGATAAAGATCTAGTTTTTTGTTCGAAGTATCACGAAGAGCTTTTGGATAGAATTTTGGTAGCCTACGATTTTAGTAAAACTGCTGATAAAGCTCTAGAATATGCCATAAACTTAGCAAAATCAATTGAATCAGAAATCCATGTTGTTTACGTGAAAGAAGAAGATAGAAAACTTTCTGAAATAGAAGATAGATTAAAAGGTACAAAGTATTCGTTGTATGAGAGGATTGGAGTACCTCACAAAGAGATATTAGCTTTGATAGATGAGATAGATGCCACTATAGTTTTCATGGGTTCTAGTAGGATGGGACTATTTCCAGCGATCTTAGGAAGTACATCTGAAATATTGATAAGGCGCACAAAAGTTCCAACTTTGGTGGTGAGATGTTAAGAGGTAGAGCTTGGAAGTTCGGAGACAACGTATCTACAGATCACATAATACCTGGAAGGTACTACCATCTGAGAAGTAACATACAAGAACTTGCAAAGCATGCTATGGAAGAAGTAGATCCGAATTTCACAAAAAAAGTTAAACCTGGAGATTTTATCGTAGCTGGAAGAAACTTCGGCTGTGGAAGTAGTAGAGAGCATGCAGCAATAGTTTTAAAGCTTAACGGAATTTCAGCTGTGATTGCAAAGTCTTTTGCGAGAATATTTTATAGAAACGCTATAAACATAGGTTTACCTCTTTTGATCGCTGACACTGACGATATCTACGATGGTGATGAGATCGAAGTCGATCTTGGGGGAGAAATAAAAAACTTGAGCAAAGGTATTAAAATAAAAGCAAAGCCCCTTCCAGATATCATGGTCAAAATACTACAGGAAGGAGGTTTAATAAACTATGTAAAAAAGTATGGAGATTTAGTCTTCTAGTTGATAGTAAACAGTTTCGATTCCAGCTTCCTTCAAAAGTTCTATACCTTTTTTATCTGCATAATCCCTTCCGTAGACAACTCTTTTTATTCCAGAATTTATTATAATTTTAGCACAAGTTATGCAGGGACAGTGCGTAGAATAGAGGGTTGCACCTTCAACACTTATTCCGAATTTTGCAGCCTGTATTATAGCGTTTTGCTCAGCATGCACACCTCTACACAACTCTTGCCTTTCTCCACTTGGAACTCTCAACTCATCTCTCATGCATCCAACCTCATCGCAGTGAGGTAATCCAGATGGCGCTCCATTGTATCCTGTAGCTAAAATTCTTTTATCTTTTACAACAACTGCTCCAACTTTTTGCCTTAAACAAGTTGATCTTGTAGCTACAACTTTTGCTATTTCCATGAAATATTCGTCCAGCGTTGGTCTGCGAGAAAAAGTTCTTTGCGTCTTATCCATACTCTCACTTTAGCTTTTTCTTATCAACTACTTATAAGATTATCTAGAAACTCAATCTTTCTAAAACATACAAAAAATTTAAAAGTTTCATTTTAAGAAATTTCTTAAATTGAACTAAGATTCCAAAACAGAAACTATTTCAACTTTTATATCCCCTTTTCCGCCAGTTGGAGTTGCTAAAGTTCTACCACAAACTAAACATTTGACAATCGTTGATGGATGGCTAAATATGACTTGTTCATTTTCACAGTCTGGACATCTAACTTTCAAAAATTTACTCTTCGTAACGAAACTTCTCACTTAGACACCTCAACAAGTTCAAACCTTTTAGCTCTCCAAGTTCTTCTACTGTGAGCTTTTTTACAAACTGTACACCTAAACCTTATGTTCACTCTCTTTGTCGGTTTGTCTCCTCCTGGAACTTTGCTAAACTTTCCTAAGTTTCCAACTTTTCCTCTCCTCTTTTTTTGTCTGTTGATCCACTTCAACGGGCTTTGTCTTCCTCTACCAACTTTCTCTACTTCATGCTCGGTGTGTTTTCTACAATACTTACAGAAAGTTTTTATCCTTTTAGGATACTTCATTCAGTCCACCTCTATTTTTTCGGCCAGATCTGCTTTCATTAAAGCTTCTGCGTTTGGTTTGGGTAGTGTTGCGATATCTTCTCTTCGCAACTTATATCTTTTTCCGTCAACTCCAAATATATCTAAATCTTTTTTTATTCTAATTAAAATATAATCTATCTCTTTCTCTTTTTTACCTTCTAAAACTTCACTCCTAAAATTTTCTATAAAGCTGACTAACTTTTTAAAAAATTCTTTTTCAGCTTTTGTCATGTTTTCTAATTCCTCGGTTATTTGTTGTCCACAAACTTCTGCCCAGGCAGCACTTATAATCCTACTGGTCCTCATCTCAAAGATTTTTTTTAAGAACCTTTGAATAGATTTTATTTTATCTTCACATCTTTCTGCAGTTTTCTCATCTCCAAAAGTTTTCATTTTTTCTAACTCTTCGACTTTTTTTCTTACCTTTTCATAAAAATTATCCTCAAGTTTACTTAAAGAGGTTTTATTTTTTTCAACGATCACGATTAACTCCTCGATCTCCATGGAGATCACTTTTCGTAAACTTCAACTCTTCCAACATTTCTTTGTAAAACTTTAATAAAAATTTATGCCTCCTTTTTGCCAACTCTTTAGCAGTTTTTGTATAGAGAAGATCTTTGAGTTTTAAAAGTTTTTCCTCAAAATGTTTTAGCGTTTCTTCTAAACTTCTTCCAATTTCTCCACTGAACATAAAAGCTCTGGCTATTCCTACAGCTCCAATTGCATCTAATTTATCAGCATCACTTAATATCTTAGCTTCAAGAGTTTTGGGCTCTCTTTTTGCTGAAAAAGAATGAACTTCTATTGCATGAGCTACAGCTTCGACGAACTCATCACTGTAACCTTGTTCTTTTAATATTTTCCTAGCTTCTCTTGCAGAGGCTGCAGCATGGTCATTTGAGTCTCTTATTAAATCATGTAATTCAGCAGCTTTTTTTACAATTTCTACGTTTGCCCCCTCTTTTAATGCAATATAAACAGCTAGTTTTGTGACTCTTTCTATATGAAACTTGTCGTGCGAAGTTCTTTCTTTATACATTTTCAATTAATATATATTTTTAAAAATTATATTATAATATTTTATTACTTTTGTTTTTATCGTAAAATTTTTATGTTATTTTTCTCTCCTTTTTCTCATGATCTCTTCCAATCTCCTTTCAAATGGTTCCTCGTGTGTATAAGGACATACTAAGTAATGTTCTATGGCCTTTGCTATCGCATCTTTGGTCGCACTTTCACCAGTCTTCCTCTTTAACTGTTCTAGAACTTCTAAAGGTATAACCGTTTGAGCATGAACTATCTTTCCCATACTTCTCACCGTCTTGTTACTATCATCATTATATTTAAACTTATCCTTTTTTGGCACCTCTTACCATAGCCACTTTTCCAGACCTTGCAAGCTCCTTTATTCCGTACTGCCTCATCAGATCTATAAAAGCTTCTATCTTGTCTTCATCTCCCGTTACTTCAATTATGAAACTATCTCTAGCTACGTCAACGATTCTAGCTCTAAATATGTTTGCAAGTTCAACGATCTCTGATCTCTTCTCTGGTGGGGCATGAACTTTTATTAGACAAAGTTCTCTCTCTACGGCGTTATCAGTTATATCACTAACTTTTATAACATCTATGAGCTTGTTAAGTTGTTTTGTAACCTGTTCTACAACTCTCTCATCTCCATCAACTACTATCGTCATCCTAGAAATCTCATCCTTCTCAGTCCTTCCAACAGTTAAACTGTCTATGTTGAAACCTCTTCTTCTAAACAGAGAAGCTACCCTCGCAAGAACTCCAGGTTTGTTTTCTACGAGAGCTGATATAGTGTACCTCATTCTTATCCCTCCTCATCTATTACCTCATTCAGAGCTGCTCCTGGTGGCACGAATGGATAGACGTTTGCCTGATAATCAACTCTGAAATCTACCACAACTGGATCGTCGACATCTTTTACCTCTTTCAATACATCTTCAACTTCGCTTGGTTTTTCTACTGTATAACCTACAGCTCCAAAACCTCTTGCTATTTTTTCAAAACTCACGTCTTTACAACCTATGCAGGTAGCAGAATATCTTTTTCTGTAAAAAAGTTGTTGCCATTGTCTTACCATTCCTAAGAATCCATTGTTCAGTATAAAAACTCTAACAGGAATAGAATAATAAACACAAGTTGCGAGCTCTTGTATGTTCATGAGGAAACTTCCATCTCCTGCTATATCAATTACAGTTTTATTTGGAAAAGCAATTTGAGCTCCTATTGCTGCTGGAAAACCAAATCCCATCGTTCCAAGTCCTCCACTAGTTATAAACTGTCTGGGGTATTTAGCTTTATAGTATTGGGCAGCCCACATTTGATTCTGACCAACCTCAGTAGTTACGATCGCATCTGGAAATATTTCGCAAATTTTTTCTACTACGTACTGAGGTTTAAACCCTTCGTTTTTGTACTTTAGAGGATATTTTCTTCTAAGCTCGTTTACCCTATCTTCCCACTGTTTTCTCTGTTTGTATTGAATGTGTTGTTTCAATTTTGTTAGAACTCTTTTCGCGTCTCCAACTATTGGGACATCTACTCTAACATTTTTTCCAATTTCAGCTGGATCTATATCTATGTGGATTATTTTGGCATTTGGAGCAAAAGCAGAAACTTTTCCAGTGGTTCTATCGCTGAATCTGCACCCAACTGCGATCACAAGATCGCTCTCCTGAACCGCATAGTTTGCATACTTCGATCCGTGCATCCCGATCATTCCTAAGCAAAGCGGGTGAGTTTCTGGAATGGCACCTTTTCCAAGCAAAGTTGTAACTACGAAAGCTGAAATCGTCTCTGCTAACTCTAAAAGTTCTTGAGAGGCATTTGAAATTTTAACTCCACCACCAGCTAATATTATTGGCCTTTCGGATTTCATTATAAGTTCCGCAGCTTTCTCTATTTGCTTTGGATGACCATCGTAGTTTGGTTTGTATCCTAGAAGTTCAACTTTTTTCGGATAGTTGTACTCTATATCAGCAACGGTAACATCCTTCGGTAGATCAACAAGAACAGGTCCAGGTCTACCGGTTGAAGCTATGTAGAAAGCCTCCTTAACAATTCTTAAAAGTTTCTTAGGATCCGTTACCAGGTAGTTGTGTTTTGTTATGGGCATCGTAACTCCAGTTATGTCAGCTTCCTGGAAAGCATCGTTACCTATCATAGGTCTTGGAACTTGACCGGTTAAAACTACTATTGACGAAGAATCCATGTAAGCTGTAGCTATTCCAGTAACAGTATTTGTAGCTCCTGGGCCTGAAGTTGTCATTGCAACTCCAACTTTTCCAGTAGCTCTTGCATAGCCGTCTGCTGCATGAACTGCTGCTTGTTCATGTCTCATAGTTATGTGAGCTATGCTTGAATCATACAGAGCATCGTAAACTTCTAAAATTGCTCCTCCAGGTATTCCAAAGATAACTTCAACACCTTCCTCCTCGAGAGCTTTGACAAGAGCATTTGCAGCACGCATAAAAACACCTCGTTAGAGTGAAAGAATACTTACTACTTCAAGTTTTAGTTCTAAACTTTTTTGCTCGAACATTTGGTAAATTTTTAACTTTCAATTTAAAAATTTTTACCTTCTACAATTTGTATGAAATAATATTAATAAAATTATTTATTTAAATATAAAATAAAATTTTTGTATATATAAATTATATTAATAATAAATATTTAACTTTTAAATTGTAAACTATTAATATTTTTATTTTATTATTAGATCCCGTCATCGAAACTGTTTTTTAGTTTAAACTTACTTCAAATTCAATGTCTGAGCTACTTGTGTATATAGATGGGGAGTTTGTTCCAGAAAGTCAAGCAAAAATTAGTGTATTTGACCACGGTTTTCTATATGGAGATGGAGTCTTTGAGGGAATAAGAGCGTACAACGGAAAGATCTTTAGGTTCTGGGAACACATCGACAGACTCTACGACTCTGCAAAAACTATAAATTTAGATATTCCAATAAAAAAAGAAGAGTTTGCCAAAATAATAGTAGAGACTTTGAAAAGAAACAATCTTAAAGATGCTTACATCAGACCGATAGTTACTAGAGGTGTTGGAGATCTTGGTCTAGACCCTAGAAAATGCAAGAAACCTACCATAATAGTGATAACAAAGCCTTGGGAAAAACTTTACGGTAGTCTTTATGAAAGAGGTTTGAAAGCTGTAACAGTCACAGTCAGAAGGAACCCTGTAGATTCCTTACCGCCAAACATAAAATCTTTGAATTATTTAAATAATATACTAGGTAAAATAGAGGCAAACGTGAAGGGAGGAGATGAAGCTATATTCTTAGACGTTCATGGCTATGTAAGTGAGGGAAGTGGAGATAACATATTTATTGTTAAGAAAGGTGTCGTAATAACGCCACCAGCTGTAAACAGTCTTCCTGGAATTACAAGACAGGTTGTAATAGAATTGCTTCAAAAGTTAAAAATACCTTTCAAAGAGATCAACATCGGCTTGTACGATCTTTACACTGCAGACGAAGTCTTCGTAACTGGTACTGCGGCAGAGATAGCACCTGTTGTAATGATAGATGGTAGAATTATCAGCGATGGTAAGCCTGGAAAGATAACGAGACTCTTGATGGAAGAATTTAAAAAATTGACAGAAACCGAGGGGGTGCCAATTTACGAGTGAAAAAGTTATTACAGTAGTAGTAGAGTTGGAAGATAAACCTGGACAACTGATAAGAGTTCTTGAGCCGATTTCAAAGCTTGGAGGGAACATAATTGGAATAATACATCAAAGAGGGAAAAAGACACCTTTAAATAGAGTTCCAGTAGAGATAACTTTGAGTATAGATTCAAAAAAAGTCCAAGAACTGATGGAGAAGTTAAATCAATTTTTAGTTAGAAGTTTTGATGAGATAAGACTACTGGAATCGGCAAATCTGATACTCATAGGTCACATAATACATACTGATCTTAGCGATACTGTAACAAAGATAGATTCGAGCGATGCTGAATGCGTTGAACTGATCGTTAGCATGCCGAAGTTAAGTGGGAAGTCAACTGCTATGTTAACAATAGCTGCAAAGAACGATGATGCTTTGGAGAAAGCGATAGATAGGTTGAAGGATATATGTAGAACTAAAAATATAGAAGTGATCGAACCGATCTATGAGGAATTTGTATGAAGATAGCGATTGTAGGTTTTGGAAACGTTGGCCAAAGTTTTCTTGATATGCTTTTATCAAAAAAAGAATTTTTAGAGAAAAGAATTGGAAAAATAGAGATATCTTTTATAGCTGACTCTAAAAGTTCTGTAAGTGGTGATTTTGATCCACTGGAAGCTTTAAGAATGAAAAGAACAAAGGGAAGGTTAAGAGATGACAAAAAAGCTAAGAATTGTTTAAAAGAGCTAGAATTTGACGTTTTAGTTGAATGCTCTACTACGAAAATAAATGGAGGAGAGGCTGTAGAGCACATGCTTATAGCGATTGAAAAAGGTGCTAACGTTGTAACATCGAACAAAGGCATAGCTTTTTACTTCGATGAACTGATGAAACTTGCTGAGAGAAAAAATGTAAAGCTTATGTACGAAGCTACAGTCGGTGCCGCTATACCGATTATAAGAGTTCTTAGAACTTATTTTTCAACTTTTACAATAAAAAAAATAGCCGGAATTTTAAACGGAACTTGTAATTATATACTTTCAAGGATGGAAGAAGAAGGGTTGAGTTATGAACAGGTACTTGCTGAAGCTAAGGAGTTGGGAATTGCTGAAACTGATCCAAGTTACGATGTAGATGGTATCGATGCTGCGATCAAGCTAGTAATACTGGCAAACACGATTGGAATAAGATCGAAGTTTGAAGATGTAAAGAGGAAAGGAATAAGCTGGATAACACCAGAAGCTTTTAAAATAGCTGCAGAAAAAGGTTATACTATAAGATTAATAGCTGAAGCTTCGAAAGAACTGATAGTTGAACCAAGATTGGTGAAATTTGGCCATCCACTGGCTTTAAAAGGTACGATAAATACAATTCTAGTCTACACTGAAGAAGCTGGAACTTTTTCCTTTGCAGGCAGAGGAGCTGGGAAATATGAAACTGCAGCAGCGATGATATCGGATCTTGTTGCAATCTATGACGATCGTTAAATTTTTTATAGTATTGTTTTTCCTTGTTTATGCTTGTAAGTTAGACGTAAAAAGTAGAACAGTTCCAAACAGAGTTTGGAAGTACATGTTAATTTTTTCTTTACCAATCACTTTTTTTGAACTACTACTTTTTTACCCGTCTTATTTTCTTGCTACTTCTGTACTACATATGGCAATTACGATCTCTTTAGCTTATCTGTTTTACGTGATCGGCGCATACGGTGGAGCAGATGCTAAAGCTATAATATGCTTAGCTGTAATTTTTCCATTCTATCCAGATCCAATTTTCCCTCTGCAGAAAGGTATAAATGTTGGATTTTCTAGTTTAGCAAACTCTGTAATACTTGTTCCTGCATTGACGTTTGCTATGTTTTTTAAAAACTTGAGGAAAGATCCTAGAGGTTTTTTCAGTTCTCCTCTTTACTATTTCATCGGCTACAGGGCTAAGATCGAGAAAATTCCTAAGTTTCACAACTTGTTAGAGATTGTAGAGAATGGAAAGTTGAAAAAATTAAAAAAAGGAGTAGAAGTTTCTGATGAAAATTTGAAGAAATTGAAAGAAATTGGAGTAAAAGAAGTTTGGATAACTCCAGCTTTACCGTTCATAGTTTTCATAACATTCGGTTACATATCTACATTTCTTTTTGGAGACTTTTTATTTTTCTTGATCAACTTTTTAAAATAATTTTATAAAAATATTTATTTTTATTTATATATAATGTTAAAATATTTTAACAAAAACAATTTATGAACATGTGAACTTTCTTCATGCGCATTCATCCACTCTGCTTACCTTGTCTGCTGAACAGAGTATACTATGAAGCAAAACTTGCAACGAGTGATCCAAGGATCTTGGATAAATGCATGGAATTAGCTTTGAACACCTTGAATGAAAAATACTCTAAAAAACCTGTAAACACGCATTTGGCAACGGAGATACATAGAAAAGTTTACGAAATCTTGAAATGTGATCCATATGCAGAAAAAAAGAAGTTTGCTAACGAAATCTCTGCAAAACTTTTACCTTTTATTGAAAAGATTGTTGAAAAAAGTAAAGATAAATTTAGAGCTGCTGTAAAAGCTTCAATAGTTGGTAATGAATTTGATTTTGGTGTTTCTGGTCATAAAGTGTTTGAAAGCTTTGATTACCTTCTCGATCATTTTTTAAAGAGGATCGGTGAAGATTTAGCTATAGATCACGTTGAAAAGTTAAAAGAATTAGTAGATGGAACAGTTGTATATATAACCGACAACGCAGGCGAAATTTTTCTTGACACGATTTTGATGAAAGAGATAAAGAAGAGATGTTCGAAGTTAACTGTAATTGTAAAAGCCAGACCTATTTTAAGTGATGCTACGATTGAAGATGCAAAACTGGCTGGGGTTGATAAGATCGCTGACGAAATACTTACAAATGGCAAGGGAGCTATAGGAATTTTGTTTGAAGAGCTTCCAAATGATGTTCTCTCAAAAATTGAAGAAGCGGAACTGATAATAGCAAAAGGTATGGCTAACTATGAATGTCTTTCAGAAAGTAACTTTAAACCAGTAGCTTTCTTACTTACAGCTAAGTGTGAACCGGTTGCAAACAGCTTAGGAGTAAAGCGCGGAGATATGGTAGCTAAAGTGGTTGAATGAGAGAAAGAGCTATCTTAGATCTATTTGCTGCTATGGAGAAACCTCTTGGCTCAATGGTAGAATGTAAACATTATCCTTGTCACTTCAAGGGACAAGACTGCTCTTTTTGCTATTGTCCTTTTTATCCTTGCTTTATGTACATTCTTGGTGGACACTTTGTTGTGACAAAGGGTAAAATTACTTGGAGTTGTAGGAACTGCAACTGGATCCACAGAAAAGATGTAGTTGAGGAGATTGCATTTTACTTTTCTAACTACCCAAGGCAAAGGTTGGTTGAAGAAGGTTGGTTCTTCTACAGTAAAGCCCTTCAGGAGATCCTCTTTGGAAGAGAAGTTGGTGAATGGATTGGAAAGTGTTACAGTCTTGTAAAAGCTAACATGAGGAATGCTAGAAAAAGTGAAACGTGTTTAGCTTTACTAGTTGAATTGAGAGGTTTTGAAATATTAGATGTTAAGGAGATCAATAGAATTGAAGGAGAAGGAATAGTTGTTCCTTTAAAAATAGAGAAAAAACTTTATGGAATTGCGGAAAATTGTTTAGAGTATGATATTAACCACTTCCAGAAAACCAAGTAGAAAGACTAGAAGTTTTGCTAAAGTTCTAGCGAGATTTACTAACTGGCTGTACGTGAATAGGGGAAAGATGAGTTTAGAAGATATTAGAAGACTTTCGGAGGATTTTGTAATAGTTTCAGAGATGAGAGCGAATCCATCAGCTTTGTATTTTTATAGAAAAGGAAAACCTTTTCTTACAATCAGAATATCAGTTAGCAGTGTTAAAAAAGTAAAAATTAGTAATGAACCAGCAATCTTTATAGGGAAAGCTCCTTTTGAGCCTACTTTGATCAACGCTTTACCTCAAACGTCTGCGGCACTAAAACTTTTAAGGAAAGTAGATTTTCCGAAGAAAATAATTGTAAAAGATAATAAACTAAAATTTTATTATAAAAATAATTTAATTTTTATTCTAAAACTTTTCAGTGTTGAAAGACTTAATTATAAAAATTAAAAATATAATAAATTTATAAAATAAACTAAACAAGCAGAAAACATTTAATTTTGATCATGACTTAAACTATGGAAGTCGCAGTGATAGGCGGAGGAGCAGCTGGAATGACTGCAGCTTCTAGAATAAAAGCTATAAATCCAGGGTGGAGAGTAGTTGTATTTGAAAAATCACAGTTTGTTAGTCACGCACCTTGTGGAATTCCTTTTTATGTTTCTGGATTCGTAGAACAGTTTAAAGACCTTTGTACATATTCTGTAGACTTCTTTAGATCAGAGAGAGAAATAGACGTTAGAACAAATACAAAAGTTGTGGAAGTAGGTGAGAACTACTTGATAGCTGAAAACATCGAAAAAAGTTATGAATACGAATGGGACAAACTTCTATTTGCAACTGGAGCTAAAGCTGATTTTCTTGGAGTTGAAGGAGAAAATTTGGAAGGAGTATTTCATGTTGATGTTGAAAACGCTCAAAAAATCAAAAAAAACGTGTTGAAAGCAGAAAATATCGTAATAGTTGGATCTGGTTACATAGGAGTTGAGATGACTGAAGCTGTACTAAGGCTGGGAAAGAGGCCTACAGTAATAGAAATTCAAGAGAGACCATTACCAGAATACGATGCTGAAATAGCTGCAATACTAAAAGTTGAAATGGAGAAGTATGTAAATCTTAAACTTTCAGAAACGGTTGTAGCTTTTGAAGGAAAAGATAAAGTTGAAAAGTTGATTACAAATAAGAATGAATATAAATGTGATTTAGCAATATTAGCAGTTGGTATGAGACCTAATTCTGAAATAGCAAAGAAAATAGTCAAATTAGGAAAGAAAAATGCTATAAAAACTGATAGCAGGATGAGAACTAGTTTAGAAAATGTATTTGCTGCAGGAGATTGTGCTGAAGTTATAAACATTGTTACTGGAAAGCCAGACTGGATACCTTTAGCAGCACCTGCAAACAAAACAGGTTATGTAGCTGGAGTAAACATGGCTGGAAAAGATTTAGAATATCCAGGATCACTTAAAAGTCAAATAACTAGTTTTTTTGAACTAGAGATAGGAAAAGTAGGATTAAGTGAGCATGAAGCAATCAAAGAAGGTTTTGAGACTGTTTCTGCTTTTGTAACGTCAAGAACGGCTGCTAGATATTTGCCAGATGGGTTAATACATCTAAAAGTTGTAGCCGATCGAAGTGGAAAACTTCTCGGTTTTCAAGCTATAGGTAAAGGTGTAATTGCAAGGATTTATGCAGCATCAGCTCTGTTGTACAACAAATGCAACATCAAAGATCTGTTTTTTACAGACTTTCCATACTATCCACCTATATCAAGAGTTTGGGATCCTTTAGTAGTTGCTGCCAGAAATCTTTTTAGAAAAGTAGGTTTACCATAAAAATTTTTTAAAATCTTTCAGAAAGATCAAATGTGGTCCTAGGATTGGAAAGGTATGAAGCTATAAACTTTGGCGAAGCAGCAGCTAAGTTTCAAATAGCAAAGAGGATCGAAGCTGAGAAAGCTGATGAACTTGAAGAAATGTTAAAAATTCATGAAAAGCTTAAAAGAGAATTCAAAAGAATTTTACAGCAGGATGATCCATCTATTTTAAAACAAAAAGAGCCAGAATACTCTTTTTTACATCTAAAAAAGGATATTTTGTACAAGATTCTCAAAAATTGTGTTTTCTGCGAAAGAAAATGTGAAGTTAACAGGTATGAGAAGGTAGGCTTTTGTAAATGCAAGATTACGAGTTACTTTAGTAGTGAATTTTTACACATGGGTGAAGAACCAGAACTAATCCCATCTCATGCAGTGTTTTTCAATAGATGTACCTTTGCTTGTGTTTTCTGTCAAAACTACGACATAGTTTATACGGACGATTACATAGTTGAACCAAAAGAGTTAGCTTATTTGATAGATTTAAGAAGAAGGCAAGGAAGTAGGAATGTAAATCTCGTAGGAGGAAATCCAGATCAGCATTCTCACACAATACTGGAAACTCTTATCTACGTAAAATCTAACATTCCAGTAGTTTGGAATTCAAACATGTACCATAGCTTGGAGTTAGCTGATATAATAGAAGATGTAGTAGATATCTGGCTTGGAGATTTTAAATATGGAAACGATCTATGCGCAATGAAATATTCTAAAGCTCCAAGGTATATGGAAGTTGTAACTAGAAACTTTCTTCGTGCAAAAGATAACGGGGAGTTACTTATAAGACATCTTGTAATGCCAAATCATATAGATTGTTGTACAGAAAAAGTTGTAGAATGGTGCTCAAAAAACTTAGGAAGGAACGTTAGATTTAACCTGATGTTTCAATACTATCCAACTTTTAAGGCTTGGGATTATCCAGAAATAGCTAGAAGATTGAACGGCGAAGAGATGAAAAAAGCTTTACAGATAGCTAGAAAATGGCTAGATAATTTGGTTTAAGCAAATTTCCTTCCAATCGCAATCGTCACAATATTTTTTCCAGTCTTTCATGATCAATTTAACTTTGTATTTGATTTCGGGCCATTTTACAGTTTTTTCAACTTTTAACAATTTCAAAGCCTCATAATCCATCTCTCTTATCTTTTCCTCAAAATTTTCTTTGTAAGAGCAAAATCCTTTGTTGTAAGGGCAGGCATTGCAAACGTCATCGATTCCATCAACTATTTCTATTGTTTCTCCACTTTCCAGCTTTTTCAATATTCTATTTAAATTCTCAACAAATCTGTCGTCGTAACCTTTTCCTTCAAAGAAGTTCAGGCAAACTAGGTGGTGACCTCGAAGTTTGACCATGAGTTTGAGTTTTCAGCCGCATTAAAAATTTATTTTTAATAAATATTTTATAAAAATAATATATTATTTTTAACTAGAAGCTGAAAATTGTAAGCTTTGTTTATTTTTGTTAAGGTTTAAAAATCTCGGTAAATCCTTAAATTGTGAAAGAACTAGTAATGAAACACGTTGCAATAAATGCTGCAAAATTTGGAAAACCAGATGAAAAAGCTGTAATAGGTAAGATAATTGCTGAAAATCCAGAACTTAAAAGCAATATAAGAGAACTTATTTCGATCGTAAAGCAATCGATAGCTGAATTTGAATTGATGAGTTACGAAGATAAGAAAGCTTTGATCGAGAAGTATTCATCTTGTTTGGAAAAAAAGGAAGAGAAAAGAGAAAGACTACTACCACCACTTGAAAATGCTGAAGAAGGGAAAGTTGTTATGAGATTTGCTCCAAATCCAAACGGTCCACCAACTTTAGGTTCTGCTAGAGGGATAGTAATAAACGGCGAATACGTGAAAATGTACGATGGAAAGTTCATTCTCAGATTTGATGACACAGATCCGAGAACTAAGAGACCTGTGCTAGAAGCTTACGATTGGTATATAGAAGATACAGAATGGCTTGGGTACGAGCCGGATGAGATAATATACGCCTCAAAAAGAATAGGTATTTATTACAAATATGCAAAAGAACTGATAGAACTTGGAGGTGCTTACGTCTGTTTTTGCAAGCAAGAAGAGTTCAAAAAGTTGAGAGATGCAGGGATAGAATGTTTACACAGAAACAAAAGTATAGAAGATAATCTAGAAGATTGGGAAAGCATGCTTGAAGGTAAATTTAAAGAAGGAGAGGCAGTTTTGAGAATAAAAACAGATATGAAACATCCAGATCCAGCTATAAGAGACTGGGTTGCTTTTAGAATAATATACGAGAGTCATCCGTTAGTTGGTGATTCTTACTTCGTTTATCCAACTTTAGATTTTGAATCTGCAATAGAAGATAAGCTCTGCGAGACGACGCACATATTGAGGGGTAAAGATCTTGCAGATTCTGAAAGAAGGCAGAGGTACATATACACGTACTTCGGCTGGGCATATCCGATCACAAAGCTTTGGGGCAGGATCAATGTATACGAATTTGGAAAACTTTCAACTTCTGGAATAAAAAGAGAAATAGAGGCTGGAAAATACAAAGGTTGGGACGATCCAAAGCTTCCAACAGTAAGAGCTCTAAGAAGAAGAGGAATTGAAGCGGAAGCGATAAGAAGATTTTTTTTATCTTTAGGAATTGGAGAAAACGAAGTTTGGGTTAGTATGAAAAATCTCTACGCTGAAAATAGAAAGATAATTGATGAGAAGGCAAGTAGATATTTCTTCATCTGGGATCCGGTAGAAGTTGAAATAGAAAAATTACCTGAGGAAAGAAAAATCAAGCTTCCTTTAAGTCCAAGCGGTGGTGAAAGATTTTTAAAAGGAGAGAACAAAGTTTTAATAACTAGAGACGACTTTGAAAAATTTAAAGGACAAGTAGTTAGATTAAAGGACTTTTGCAACGTTTTGCTTGAAAAGAAGGCAAAATTCTTAAGTTTTGAAATTGGAAACGTTAAGAAAGGTAGAATAATCCATTGGATTCCTCTGAGTGAAGCAGTTCCATGTAAAGTTCTTGGAGAAGTTGAAGCCGAAGGTTTTTGTGAAAAAAATGTAGGAAGAGATGTTGGAAAGGTTGTTCAGTTTGAGAGATTTGCCTTTTGCAAGATAGAAAATGCGAATTCAGAAGTTTTAGCGATCTACACGCATCAGTAAGGTGATTTGATGAGAAAGTTTACAGCTGAAATAAGTCCAAAGATGGATGGAGAGAAAGTTAAACTTTGTGGATGGATCCATGAGGTTAGAGACCTTGGAGGGTTAATTTTTCTTATACTTAGAGATAGAGAGGGATTTGCACAGATAACTCTTCCAAAAAAAGTTGTCGATCCAGAAGTTTTTTCAAAAGCGAGAAAGATTAAGAGGGAAAGTGTTGTAGAAATTGAAGGAGAAGTAAAAGCTGAAGAAAAAGCTCCAAATGGATTTGAAATAATTCCAAAAAAGATTTTGATTCTGAATGAAGCAGATACACCTTTACCTTTAGATGTAACAGAGAAAGTTCCAGCTGAACTAGATACTCGTTTGGATAACAGGTTTTTAGATCTAAGAAGACCAAAGGTGCAAGCTGTATTCAGAGTTCGACATCAAGTTTTGAAAAGTACAAGAGACTTTTTGTGCAAGGAAGGATTTATAGAAGTTCAAACACCAAAGATCGTTTCAACAGCTACAGAAGGTGGAACTGAACTATTTCCTGTAAGTTATTTCGAAAGAGAAGCGTTTTTAAACCAAAGTCCTCAACTTTATAAACAAATGCTTATGTCTGCAGGATTTGACAGAGTTTTTGAAATTGGACCAATATTTAGAGCAGAGC
Source organism: Archaeoglobaceae archaeon (assembly GCA_025058735.1). Taxonomy (GTDB): domain Archaea; phylum Halobacteriota; class Archaeoglobi; order Archaeoglobales; family Archaeoglobaceae; genus WYZ-LMO2. Next base: position 84,024 of record JANXDX010000017.1, read on the forward strand.
AGCACAACACAACCAGACATCTGAACGAGGCAACCTCGATAGATATAGAGGTGAGTTTTACTGATCATGAAGGTGTTATGAAAGTTTTAGAAGACTTGATCGTTTATACCTGTGAAAGTGTTTCAAACGAGTGTGAAAAATTTTTGAAGATCTTGAACGTTGAAGTAGAAGTTCCAGAAAAGCCTTTTGAGAGAATAAGTTACGATGAAGCTCTTAAGATTGCATCAAAGAAAGAAGAAATTCCCTGGGGCGAAGATTTAAGTACTAACGCTTTGAAGTTGATCGGAGAAGAAATTGGAAATTTCTATTTTATAGTAGACTGGCCAACGAAGATAAAGCCATTCTACGTTATGCCATATGAAGAAAAACCAGAAATAAGTAAAAGCTTCGATCTCATGCACAGCTGGTTAGAACTTGCAAGTGGTGCGCAGAGAATACACAGGTATGATGCGCTCGTGGAATCTATCAGATCGAGAGGACTAAATCCTGAAAGTTTTCAATTCTACTTAGATTCATTTCGTTTTGGCATACCTCCACATGCAGGTTGGGGCTTAGGAGTTGAGAGGTTTCTGATGTCTATACTGAAGTTGAACAACATAAGAGAGGCTACTCTGTTTCCAAGGGATAGAATTAGGCTTGTTCCTTGATTGTCAAGCTTTGGACTACTTTTTCCTCAGTGTACTTTTCAAGTTCTTTTAAAAAGTTTGTAACTTCCTCGATTAAGCTTTGAAGATTTTTTATAATTTCTTGTTTAAGCTTTTCGAACTCTATAGGTCTGTAAACGTACCTGTAGCCACCTGTCCTCAAAATTTTGTAATCTCTTTTAACTAACCCTTTATCCAAAAGTGTTTGAAGAGATTTGTAGATAGTGCTGTTATCTTTTTTCAGAGCTTCAGCTAGCTCCTCTACTATACTTTGACCTCTTTTTAGCAATTCTATATAAACTTCCATATCTGTACATGAGATGTCAAAAGCGCACTTCAACATGCACCTCAGATTCCTTTCACAGCGAATACTCATGAAGAGAGAAGAATTTTTAGTTTAAAAAATTTTTGAAATGATTATTTTTAATTTTCAATAAAAACATTATATACAATAAATTTTTACTATATAATTAATTAATTTTATAATGTTAAAAATTTTACTTTTATTTAACTCTTAATATTTTTAGATCGCTAAAATTGATCGACATCGACTAAAATCGAAAAAATTATGTCTCAGTGATCAACTTAATAGCATGAAGTTTGGAGTGGAGTTTGTTCCAGACGTGAAGTACTACGAGCTAGAATACTACGTAAAACTTGCTGAAGATAGCGGCTTTGACTACGTTTGGATAACAGATCACTACAACAACAGAAACGTTTATTCAATACTTACGATCTTAGCTCTTAAGACTCAGAGGATAAAACTTGGCCCTGGAGTTACAAATCCATACCATATAAACCCAGCTCTTACAGCTTCAGCTATAGCTACGATCAACGAAATAAGTAATGGAAGGGCTGTTTTAGGAATTGGAGCTGGAGACAAAGTTACGTTTGAAAGAATTGGAATTAGTTGGGAAAAACCATTGACAAGGATGAGAGAAGCTATAACGATAATAAGACAGCTTTTAGATGGGAAAAGTGTTACTTTCTCTGGAGAAACTTTCAAGTTCAATGGAGCTAGGTTAAACTTCAAAGCTGGTGTAGGAATTCCGATCTACGTAGGAGCACAAGGACCTAAGATGCTAGAGCTTGCAGCTGAGCTAGGAGATGGAGTTTTAATAAACGCATCACATCCAAAAGATTTCGATGTAGCAAAAGAGAGTATAGAAAAGGGATTGCAAAAAGCTGGAAAAAGCAAAGAGAAATTTGATGTTGTAGCTTATGCTTCAATGAGCGTTGATAAGAAAAGAGAAGACGCTAGAAACGCATCTAGAATAGTAGTAGCATTCATAGTTGCTGGAAGTCCGGAAACTGTCCTAGAAAGACACGGTTTTTCACAGGAAGCTGTTAACAAAGTTAAAGAAGCTTTAAACAATGCATTCACAAAAGGAGACTGGCCTGGAGTTGCTAAAAGTGTAAAAGATGAAATGATCGATGTTTTCAGCATAAGTGGAACCCCGGATGAAGTTATTGAAAGAATCAAAGGATTATCAAAGGCAGGTGTAACTCAGGTTGTAGCAGGAAGTCCAATTGGGCCAGATAAAAAGAAATCAATTCAGCTGATAGGAAAAGAAATAATTACAAAATCTAAATAATTTTATATTATTTAATTTTTATTTTATTTTTGTTGTAAAGTTACAACTAAATAGACTTAATAGAAACTGTTTTGATGAAATTTAAAGTTGAAATGTCACTGGACAGGATGAGAGTTGGAAAAATATCAACTCCCCACGGTAGCTTTGAAACCCCCGTTTTTATACCATGCGCAACAGCTGGGGCGATTAGATGTTTAGATGTGAGAGATCTTAAAGAAATAGGAGTAAAAGTAGTTCTTGTAAATACCTACCACATACACGTAAAGCCTGGAGATGAAGTTGTAAAGAGACTTGGTGGAATTCACAAATTTATAGGTTTCGATGGAGTTATAATTACAGATTCTGGAGGTTTTCAAGCTTTTTCATTAGGTTTAGGGCTTGAACACGGTGTTGGAAAAATAGCTAACAACATATTTTTAGAAGGTTTGAGAAAAGATGTAAAGCTTAGAGAAAAGAAATTTGCACACGTAAGTGGTGAAGGAATAACTTTTAAAGATCCAAAGACTGGAAAGATCGTTAATTTAACTCCAAAAAAAGCTATGGAAATTCAATCGAATTTAGGGAGTGACATTATCTATGCTTTAGACGAATGCACTTCTCCTCTTTCAGATAAAGAATACACAGAAAAGGCCATGGAAAGGACCCATCGCTGGGCAGAAGAGTGTTTAAAGTACTACGATAGAAAGCAAGCTTTGTTTGGAATAGTTCAGGGAGGAGAATATAAAGATTTAAGAGAGAGATCTGCAAAGTTCATGGCTGAAAAGGATTTCGCAGGGTATGGAATTGGAGGTTCTTTAGGAAAATCGAAGCAAGATATGCTTAATGTAATAGATTGTGTTGTACCTTTACTTCCAGAAGAAAAACCAAGACACCTTTTAGGTATAGGGGCTATAGAAGATCTTTTTAACTGTGTTGAAAGGGGAATAGATATGTTTGATTGTGTTACTCCAACAAGAGAGGCTAGAAGAGGTCATGTTTTTGTAGATCCAGAAGATGGGGGGAATATGAGGAACAAGTTTAGGTTGAACATAAAAAATTCTGAATTTAAGTTTGATGAAAAACCAATAAGTAAAAATTGCGAGTGTTTTGTTTGTCAAACTTATTCGAGAGCTTATTTAAGACATCTGTACAAATCAAACGAGTTACTATTCTTCAGACTTGCAAGTTATCATAACGTTTACTTTATAATTGATCTTATGGAAAAAATAAGAGATTCTATAAGAGATTGTAGCTTTTACAAACTCAAAGAAACTTGGCTTGGTCGGTAAGATTTTGTAGCTAAGTAGACAAAAGGTGTATCCAATAAAGCTATTGCAAGTTTCATCAAGTAGGAAGTTACAAATATCTGAACTACTATCTCCCAAGGAAAAACCTGTTCCCAAAATACACCAAAGCCAACGAAAGCGATCCAAGTGAAAACGGCGTTATCTATAAGTTGTGAAACCATAGTTGATGCGTTGTTTCTTAGCCATAGATGTCTACCTTTAGTTACTTTTTTCCAAAAAGTAAAAGCCCAAACATCGTGTATCTGAGAAATTATGTATGCCGTTAAGCTTGCAAAAGTTATTCTTGGAAGAAAACTAAAAATAGCCTCTAAATGAGGTTGCATTTCATCAGTCTCATGTGGAGTAAAAAGCAAGCATAGCTGCATAGTTGTTGTGAACATGATCATCGTAAAAAATCCTATGAAAACAGCTTTTCTAGCTTCTTTTTTTCCATGGTTTTCACATATTATATCTGTAACCAGGAAAGTTGAACTGTAAGCTACGTTACCCATCGCAGTTACAAGTCCCATGAATTCGATCGTCTTCATAACCTGTATGTTCGCAACTATCACCGCCATCGAAGTCCAAGCAAACAAACCAGCTAAACCAAAGAATCTGTAAGCTAAAGTTACTCCAAAAAAGCTCACTACTAGCATTGTCAATCCTAGTAATTCGTTTGTTAGCATGAAAAGACTACTGTTGATTTAAAAAATTGACATTCGAAAGTTTTTTATTCAGTAAACCTTATTGTAAACATGGTTAACTATTTGAAGCTGAGCTTAGCTATAGCAATGGCTTGCATAACAGCAATTTCAGCACAGTTGAGTTTCAAAATTGGTCCAGTTCCTTACACTATGCAAAATTTTGCTGTAATGCTTTCAGGACTAATTCTAGGTGCTAAGGGTGGTCTTTTAGCAGTTCTCATATATATCGGTATGATTGCCATAGGTTTGCCCTTTGCAGCTGGAGGTGGAGGAATAGGAGTTTTGATCGGTCCAACTTCAGGTTACATCTATGGATTTGCAGTAGCAGCTTTTCTTGTTGGATATCTAAAAAAGTTTTCCAAAAGAAAAATTTCTTTGTGGCTTTCAACTGTAGTAGCATCTCTACCAATATATTTACTTGGGTTTTTTGTTATATACACCTATGCAAACATGTCCCCACCACTAATGGAAAGATTAACTGCACTCTCAATCTCTTTAGGTTTTGAAGGATCTGCAACTTTTCTGATCTTTGTATCAACTGTACTGATATTTGTTCCTCAAGATCTCTTCATGGATCATGTTTTCGCAGTAGTAGTTTATTCGTATCTCAGTAGAATAATGGTAGAGAGGGGAATGAAAGTTGATTGAGCTGGAAGTTGATGAGTACATTTATCCGAACGGTGAAGTTGGATTGAAAAATTTTAAAAACATTTTTCAAGGAAAAGAATTTATCTTTGGAAATACTGGAAGTGGAAAGTCAACGATCCTCAAAATCATAAGCGGAATAATTCCAAAAGTATACGGTGGAAATTTAAAAGGTTTTGTTAGAATTTTTGGGAATAAGCCTAGCTGTAAAGAATCTTTTTATCTTTCGCAAAGGATTGAAGAAACTGTAACTTGTGAAAAAGTTATTGAAGAGATAGCTTTTCCTTTAGTTCAAATGGGGTACAAGGTTTTCGAGGCTAAAAAGATCGCTGAGGAGATCTGTGAGGAGTTGAAAATAGGCCACTTATTGTATAGAAAAACTAGAGAAATATCTACTGGCGAACTTCAACTCGTTGAAATAGCTTCTGCAATTGCAAGTTCAAAAATACTACTTCTAGATGAACCTTTTGCTCACCTAAGTAAAAAAAATGCTGAAAGGTTGTTAAAAATATTAGAAGACTATTTTTTTATAATAGCTGAACACAGAATCGAACTTGCAAAAAGTTTCAACGCTGTGAACTTAGGATTGAAAGTTGAGGAAGTTGAAGTTCCAGAAGTTGATCTTGGGGAAGTAATTTATGAACCTTTAAATTTAAAGGAAAAAGAAATTTTAGCTGTTGTAGGAGAGAATGGAGCTGGAAAGACTACTTTTCTTAAAAAAACTGCAAGGAACATGAAAAAATTGAGTTTAGATTTTTCTTTCGTTCCTCAGCATCCAGCTTACTATTTAACAAAAAGAGTCAAAGATGAATGTGGAAAATTTCTGAAAGACTTTGAACTGGAAAGATTTTCAGAAAGGCATTCTCAATCTTTGAGCTATGGTCAAATGAGGAGAGTTGCAATTGCAAAAGCTTTCAGGTCTAAGATATTACTTCTAGATGAACCAACTGCTGGACAAGATATAAACTTCAGGTTTAAACTTTTGAAACTCATAAAAACGTACAAGAAAACTGCAATAATTGCTACACACGATGAAAAGCTTGCAGACTTATGCGACAGGAAGTTGAAGGTAGAATCTGCTTAATCTCAGTTTTTATTTTAACTTTTTTCATACATTTAACTCAAAGTATCTATCTTATGATATTCACTGTAATTTTCTCATCTCTTTTGACAAAAGGTTATTCATTGAGGCTTTTAAGAATTTTGTCACCACTTTTGATTTTCTTCGCAATATCTTTACCATTTTACCCAGAAGTTTGGAAGTTAGCTTTACTTTTCATATCTATTATTTCAGCCGGTTCTTTGATCTTTGCATCGACAACTTCTCAAATTTCAGCTGCGCTTTTGTACTTTAAGGTTCCGGAAAAATTTGTAAGTGTTGTGAATTTATCTCTGAATTTCTTACAACTATTGCTTTGGGATCTTGAGAACATAAAGGAGGTTCAAAGATCGAGGATTGAGATAATTAAAGTTTTAACTTCCTTATCTATTCTAAGAGCTTTAGGACTCGCTGAAACTCTTTATTCTAAATGCTACAGCTATAAGACTATCTTCTATACGAAGAAACCAGGGTTTCGAGATCTTTTAATCTTCGCAACAGTTTTACTAATAGTCATTGTCAGTATTATATTAAATTAACTTGATATAAATTAGAGTTGCTAAAATATTTAAGAATTGTGCACAACTTACACTATGACTGTTAAGACCTGGTCTCTCTACAGAAGTTCTACAAGACTTCTCATTACTGCAAGTGGTTCAAGAACTATGAGGAGGCTTCAGGGCTTTTTCGTCTGTCCAAAAATTTTCATGGGTAGCATGGCCCTATCGGTAGCTATGCTATCCATAGCTCCTCTCATGGAAAAGAAGAAAGCCTTTATAGTAACAGATAAAGCTATAAAGAATCTCGTTGAAAAAGTCTTACCACAATTCAACCTTTTCGGATTTGAAGTTTACGTTTGCGATAAAGCTTTACCTGAACCACCTATAAAAGTTGTTGAGGAGATAGCTGAAGATATGAGAAAGTTTGAGCCAGATCTGATCGTTGCCGTAGGCGGTGGTTCTGCGATAGACTCTGCAAAGGGTGCTTGGATAAAGTATGAAAAACCTGAACTAGAAATAGGTACTCCAGTTCCCCTTACACCTTTGGGTTTAAGAAAGAAAGCTTTACTGATGGCAATTCCGACAACTGCTGGAACTGGAAGTGAAGCTACTGCTGCTTTAGTTCTAACAGATACAGAAGTCGACCCTCCAAGAAAGATCGCGCATATGCATCAGGAATTAGTTCCAGATTTTGCAATACTTATTCCAGAACTTACAATGGAGATGCCAAGGGATCTTACAATAGGAACTGGATTAGATGCTCTAGCTCACGCCTTTGAAGCTTATATAAATAGAAACTGGGCAAATCCGATGACAGACAGCTTGTCCATCGGAGCTATGAAAACGATCTTTAAGTATTTACCAAGAGTAGTTGAAGAGCCTAGAAATTTAGAAGCACGTTTTAACATTCAAATTGCAGCTACAATGGCTGGATTGGCTTTTTCTAATGGAGCAGTAGGATTAACTCACGCTTTAGGGCATGCTGTAGGTAAAGTTTATGGGATCCATCATGGAAAAGCTGTAGGAATGATGATACCGTACGTTTTAAATTTCGTAGCAAAAGTCAACGACAGCTACATAGATTTGGCTAAAGAGTTTGAAATAAAAGAAAATTATCTAGAAAATCTTACAAGGTTCTTCAAAAATTTCATAGAAAGCTTTGGAGTATCAACAATTCTAAAAGATTATGTAAGTGAAGATAGATTTAGACAAACCCTGGAAGTTGTTGCACGGTATGCTGTTGAAGATCCTACAGCAGCTCAGAGTATTAGACAGGTTGGAGTTGAAGATGCAAAGAAATTGCTCGAATGTGTTTTTTCAGGTAAAATGCCAGATTGGTGATCTAAATGAAAGGTTACTGGGGAAAAATTTTGCATGTAGATCTTTCAAAAAAGGATGTAAAGGAGGTTGAGTTAAAAGATGTTGATGTAAAGATGTTCATAGGAGGGAGTGGATTAGCAGCTAAACTTCTTTACAACTCGATAACATCAGACCTAAGTCCTTTTTCACCTAAAAACCAGATAGCTTTCATGACTGGGCCTTTTACAGATTTGGTCCCATCTGGGAGTAGATACAGTGTAGCATCCATCTCTCCTCACGGCTACTGGGGTGAAGCTAGTTCTGGCGGATATTTTGGAGCTTGGTTGAAAAGAACTGGGTACGATGGGTTAATAATATCTGGAAAGGCTGAAAGGCCTGTTTATTTAGTTGTTTCAAATGGTAAAGCTGAGATCAGAGATGCATCTCATTTGTGGGGAAAAGATACTTATGAAACTCAGGAGATCATAAAAAAAGAGTTTGATAAGAGAGCAAGAGTAGCTTGCATAGGTCCAGCTGGAGAAAATTTAGTGAAATTTGCTTGTATAATAAACGATGCAGGAAGAGCCGCTGGAAGAACTGGAATGGGGGCTATAATTGGAAGTAAAAAATTGAAAGCCATAGCAGTTTATGGAGATAAAAAAATAGAAATAGCAAACGAAGACGCTTTAAAAGCAACTATAGAAGCTGTAAATATTGTAAGTTCGATAAACATAATTTACAACTTGCTTTCTCGCTATGGAACTTTAGGATACATAGAAATTGGAATGCTCTTTGGTGACGTTCCTGCAAGATATTTCACATCTACAGTTTTTCCTGCAGAAAAGGTTGATGCGATCACTCTGATGGAAAAGTATAAAACTAGAAAATACTCTTGTCACTACTGCCCAATTGGATGTGGGAAAGTTGTAGAATTTAAAAAGATGGGAGTCGATGAAGTAGATACACCTGAATATGAAACGGTTGTAGCTCTAGGTCCTTTGTGCGAAAATTACGATTTAGAAACAATACTTTATGCAAACCATCTTTGCAACTCTTTGGGTTTAGATACGATCTCGATGGGTGTATGCATAGCTTTCCTCATGTACCTTGGAAAAGTTGAATGGGGAGACAGTGAAAAGATGTTGGAATTAATTAAGCTAACAGCGAAAAGGGAAGGAATTGGAGATGTACTTGCTGAAGGTACTAAAGGAATTGCTGCAAAATTTGGTGTAAGTGATGACTTTGCAGCTAATGTTAAAGGAGTGGAAGTTCCTATGCACGATGCAAGAGCCTTCTTTGGACAAGCTTTAAGTTATGCCACTTCTCCAAGAGGGGCTTGTCATCTAAAGCCAGACTGGTATCAGTTCGAAATAGGTGCTGGAATTGCAGAGATCGGATTAACTCCAGCTGAAGTTGAACTTGGAATATATCCAGGGGATAGATTCAACATGGATGGAAGAATTTCTAGTTTTATAGTTTATCAAAACTACAGAGAGTTGTTTGATTCCTTACTACTTTGCAAGTTCTCTCCAGCAACGCCTTCGCAGGTACTTGCGATGTTCAACGCTATAACAGATTTTAACTTTACGATGGATGAATTTTTGAAGGCAGGAGAAAGGATAATGAATTTGAAGAGGATGATAAACGTAAAACGTGGAATAAGTAGTAAAGATGATAAACTACCGAGAATAATAGTAGATGCTCTTAAAGCTGGACCTACAGCTGGAAAAACACCTAAAATAGATGAGATGTTGATCGAGTACTACAAGTTGAGAGGGTGGAATGAAAAAGGTATTCCTAAAGAGGATAAACTGAAGGAGCTCGGTTTAATTCTCTAATTTTTTTCACAAAATCATTTACACTTTTTGCAAAGACTTCAGCTTCTCCAGATGATAACCAAACGTATTCTACTCTTTCTCCAATTTCTTTGATCTCTTTTAGAGAATCTATTCTATTCTTAGCTTTCAAATTTCCAGTTCTGAAGTGACATTCACCTATTCTACATCCAACGATCAAAACTCCGTCTATTCCTAGTTCTAAAGCTTTCAAGATCCAAGCGGGATCAACTCTTCCACTACATGGAACTCTTATTATTCTGACGTTTGGCTCGTATTCGATTTTCATCATTCCAGCAAGATCCGCTGCACCGTAGCCACAGTACCAGCAGCAAAAAGCTAAGATAACAGGATCTACGTTTTTTTCTGAAGCTAAAGCCTCGATCATAGCTTCAATTCCATCGTTGTTGAAAAAACCCATGTCTATAGCATCTACTGGACAAGATGCAACGCAAATTCCGCACATAGTGCAAGCTTTTGGATTTATCTTTGCTTTTTTGTTAACACTTACAGCTTTAAAATCGCACACGTTTTCACAGATCTTGCAACCTATACACTTTTCTTCATTTACAAAGGCGAAGTAGGGATCAAACTCAGTCTCTCCACTTATTATCAACTGTAAAGCCTTCGATGCAGCCAATCCAGCTGAAAATACTGAATCTTGTATATCCTTTGGTCCACTTGCACATCCAGCTACGAATATTCCCTTGACGTTCGTCTCAGCCGGTTTAAGCTTTGGATGTGAAACATCTAAAAAACCATCTTCGCCAACTCCTATTCCAAGCATTTTAGCTACATCATTTTCCCCTTCCATTCCAACAGCTAGGACAACTAGATCAAAAACTTCACTCCTAACATCTCCTTCTAAAGTACTTTCATAGCTTATAACTAAACTTTTATCTTCAAGCTCAATCACTTCTCCAACTTTACCTCTAACAAATCTAACCCCGCTCTCCTGAACTCTCTTGTAGAATTCTTCGTACATCTTTCCAAAAGCTCTTATATCTATATAGAAAACTGTAATTTCTACATCTGGATACCTACGCTTTATTGCATAAGCGTTTTTTAAACTTGCCATGCAACAAACTCTGCTGCAATGTCTATTGGTTTTCTCATCTCTACTTCCAACGCAAAGGATAAAGGCAACTCTTTTAGGAAGAGCAAAATCGGATGGTCTAATTAGTTTTCCCTTCGTAGGCCCGCTTGCAGAAAGAAGTCTTTCTAACTCAAAAAGAGTTATTACATTCTGGTATTTTCCATAACCTAGTTCTGGTAATTTCTTCGCATCAAAAAGCTTGTATCCTGTAGCTACTATTATTGCACCTACTTTTATTTCGATGTTTTCAACTTTTTGTTCAAAGTTGACAGCCTTAGGTTGACAGGCTTTTTCACACAGCCTACAGCCTATACAGTTCTCCCAGTCTATCGTTGCATAAAGAGGAGTTGATTGAGGAAAAGGGATGTAAATAGCTTTCCTTGGCCCCATTCCAAAGTTGTACTCACTTGAAACTTCCACTGGACAAACGCTACTACAATCGTTTATACAGCCTTTGCACTTGCTCTCATCTACAAATCTAGGATACTTCTTAATTTTTATGTTAAAATTCCCAACCGAACCACTAACTTCTTCAACTTTTGCATTCGTGATCACGGTGACGTTCTCGTGCTTCCAAACATCGCTCATCTTGGGAGCTAAGATACATATTGAACAATCGTTCGTTGGAAAAACTTCGTTCAGTAAAGCCATGTGACCTCCTATAGTAGGTCTTTTCTCTATCAAATAAACTTTGTATCCAGAATCCGCTATTGTTAAAGCAGCCTCAATTCCAGCCACTCCAGCTCCAATCACCGCTACACTTTTATTTATTTCAATTTTTACTTTTTCAAGTGGTCTATTTTTTTCAACTTTAGCTACAGCCATTCTTACTAAATCTCTAGTTTTATCAGTTGCAGCTCTAACGTCGCTGTGAACCCAAGAGCATTGCTCTCTGATGTTAGCTATTTCAACCATGTAAGGATTCAAACCAGCTCTAATAGCTACTCTTCTAAAAGTGGCTTCATGAAGCTTTGGACTACAAGCAGCTACAACTACAGCGTCTAGTTTTTTATCTTTTATTGCAGAAGCTATTTCTTCTTGATCGGAATTTGAACATGCGTAGTTTAAATCTTTTGCATATGTAACAAATTTTTTAGCATAATCAACAACATCTTTAACATCAACAACTCTTGCTATATTCATACCACAGTGACAGACAAATACACCTAAATTCATCCTTTAACATCAAAATTTCGATTTAAAACGTTTCCTATAAAGGTTTAAAACTTTAATATTATTTTATATTATTATTTTTAATTAAAAATTTAATTTTATATTAAAATTTAGATTAAGTTTGACAAGAGTTATGTAAATATAAAAATAATATTTATTAATTATATGTTTTAATATAAATTTTAACCTAAACTTATATTTATCGTTAAAATTTAAAAATAGCAAAGCTTAAATAAGCTTTTGAAGTGTTTGCTAAGGATTCCAAGGAACAGGTGGGTATCATGGAAAAAACAGAAATATTTGAAAAGATCAAGAGAGCTGAATTAGAAACTGAAGACAAAATTAAAAAAGCTGAAGAATTTAAGAAAAACAAGATTTTCGAAGCGAAAATTCAGGCAAGAAAGATAATAGAAGATGCAGAAAATGAGGCTATAAGAATAAGAAACGAAATGCTAGAAAAAGCCAAAAAAGATATTGAAACTCAGAAACAAGATATTAGAAGAGTTAAAAGTAAAGAAATTGAAGAAGTAGAAGTGAAAGGTAAGAGCAACATTTGGAAAGCTGTAGACTATCTTTACAACGAATTTGTGAGGGCGGTAGAGCATGCTTAAACCAGAAAAAATGGTTAAAGTATCTATTATAGGTCCTAGAGACCTTTTTGAAGCTACAGTGGAGAAGCTCTACCGTCTAAATCTTTTACACGTGGAAGAGTTGAAAGAAGATGGATACTTTAGAGTTGGTGAACCACTGGAAAAGGCCCCTCTCACCTCAAGGAATCTGCTACAAATTAGAAGCTATTTATCTTATTTAAAAGTTGATTCTAATAAGATTATACCAAAGAAAAAGTACAAAGAAAAGGAAATAAGAGAACAACTTTCAAGAAAACTTGGAGAATACAACGAACTCGTAGGGAAAAAAATCGAAGAAATAAGATCTATCAACGAAAAATTAAGATTTTTAGAAGAAGAGATCAATACTATAGAACCGCTGAAGCTTTTAGATATTTCACCAAAATTTCTGAGAGGATACAAATCTCTTAAAGTTTTTGTAGGCTACGTTAAGAAAGATCCCAGTGAAGAAATCGCTAAAATAACAAACGTCTTTGAAATTTTCAAAGCTGAATACAAAAAGGAACTAGTCGTTGCTGTTTTTGTAAAGAATGAAGTTGCTGAAGAAGTACTTAAAGTCCTTCAAGTGTATGGCTTTAAAGAAATACCTGTTCCTGAAGTAGAAGATTTTGATGCTAAACTTTCAGAAATAGAAAAAACAAAAAAAGAATTGAATGAAAGGAAAAGTAAGCTTGAAATAGAGATAGAAGAAATAAAAGTGAAAGAGACAGAACTTTTACTAGCTATAGAAGAATTTTTGAGCTCTGAAGCGGAAAAATCTGAACTTCCACTTAGAACACTTATTTCTAAATATACTTTCGTTGTAGCCGGATATATTCCAGTTAAAAAACTAAACGAGTTTAAAAAAAGCATTGAAGAGCTGAAAAAAGTAACAGTCGAAATTTTAGATGGAGAAAGTGGTACTCCACCGACAAAGCTTAGTAATCCATCTTTTGTTAAAAACTTCGAAATTCTATCAACTACCTACGCTATACCAAAGTACAAGGAAATTGATCCGACGTGGATGATGTCTATATTTTTCACGATATTCTTTGGTATGATGCTCGGAGACATAGGCTATGGCTTGTCGATACTTGTCGCTTCACTCTATCTAAAAAGGATATTCAAAACTGAGGGTTGGCAAAGACTTTTAAACATAGGCGTTTACGTTGGTGTATCTTCTATGTTCTTTGGATTCATATATGGTGAATTCTTTGGACCTTTCATAGTACCTGGGTTTAAAGACCCGAACGAAGTTCACTTTCTAGGCAAAGTTCTGTACGATCTTTACGCTTTCAATCATCATCATCCAATATTCGACAGAATAGAAGAATTTGGAATAAAAGCTTTGCTCTTCATAGTTTTAATGATGGGAATGTTTAAGATGCTTTTAGGATTCGCTTTAGGCTTTTACAACGTTTATTTAGAACATGGATTTAAAGAAGCTATTTTTGAGAAAGGTTGCTGGTTTATGGGTGTTCTAGGATTAGTGTTTTTGATTTTGGGATTCTCATACAACGTGGGCATATTCACGTTGAACCCACCTTCTGGTTTTGGGGAAATTCTACCGAAAAACCTTTACATATTCGGACCTTATACAGTTGAAGATGGTTCAAAAGTACCATTACCAATTCCAGGACTAATAGATGGTTGGGAAGCAGGAGTCAACGTTTTCTACTTAGCTGCACTACCGTTGATAGTTTTATGGTTTATAATATTCATAAAAGCAGAAATTCCAAAAATGGGAGCATTTGGAGTTGTAATGGTGGTAGAACTCCTAACATGGCTTGGTCAGATAATAAGTTATGCACGACTCTTAGCGATCGGTTTATCTTCAGTTTACATAGCTTTTGTAGTAAACTACATCAGTTTAAAGCTTGCACATCCGCCAGGAATTGCGTTGCTACCGATTGCAATAATCATAATGATACTATTCCATGGAGGAAACTTCTTACTTGGAATACTCGATCCTGGTTTACAGTCATTGCGTTTGCATTATGTAGAATTCTTTACAAAGTTTTTTGAGGGTGGTGGTAAGCTTTATAGACCATTCGGTAGAGTAAAGAAGTTCGTTGAAGAGGGAGGTGAATGAATGGTTGAAGCTTTGATTAGTGAAGAAGCATTTATAAAGGGCTGTGCTGCGATAGGTGCAGGTTTAGCTGTTGGACTTGCTGGAATTGGAGCTGGACTTGGAGAAAGTGGAATTGGAGCTGCTGCAGTA
>JANXDX010000012.1 GCA_025058735.1 Archaeoglobaceae archaeon
ATTGTAACAAATTATATTTTTAGTTTTTATTGTTTTATCTATTTCTGCTTAAAAAATATGGACCGGTGGGGATTTGAACCCCAGGCCTTCGCCATGCCAAGACGACGCTCTACCAGTCTGAGCTACCGGCCCGTATTTAGGTTTTGAACCGTTCGACATATAAATTCTTCGGATTTTTAAGTTTGGAATGTAAAAAATATAATATTATAGTATTATATATATCTATAGTATTTATTTATAAATTTAATATTTATGCTTCACAAATTAGAAAACTTTTTACTATTTTAGCGAAACTTTATCATTCTTCTCTCGTACAAAAAACTTCTTACTTCTCTGATACTCTACTTTTATTCAGAAGAATTTTTCACTTTTGTAACTTTCTTATTAAAAAATTTGACGGACCCGGCGGGATTTGAACCCGCGACCTTGGGCTTAGGAGGCCCACGCCCTATCCTGCTAGGCTACGGGTCCTTTCAATTTTTGTCGCTGTACACTTTAAAAATCTGTCGTTTTAAAAATGATAATTTAAATAATAAAATATAATAAATTTATATATAAATTAAAAGCTGACAAACTCTAGAGCGGTAGGTATTTAAACTTAAAAAAAACTTTTTCGTGGATTTCAAAATAATCGTAGAAAAAGTAAGAGAGAAATATGGAGAAATAGACAAAAAAAGTGGTCATCTTTTTTTACTTTCTGTACTTTTTGAAGAGATCGGAGAACTAGCTGAGGCTGTAAGAAAACAAGATGTAAATAAAATTGCGGAAGAGTTAGCAGACTCACTTTTCATGCTTATAAGTTTAGCTAATTACTTCGACGTAGATCCGATTCCAATACTGGTTTCTAAGTTCATAGAAAAAGATGTCTCTAGTGAATGGGATTTGCCATCTAGTTAAATGCGACAGGTTGTTTCATTACATAAATCATCTGCTAAAGACTACTTTCATGAAAAGGTAATCTTCTTTCCTCAACCCCTTGATTGCAAGTATTATAGAGAAGTACGTTAAGATTCCAAAAACGATAGTTAAAAGCAAGCCAAAACTCAAATACTTAAGAACTAAAAACATCAAAATGCTAGCCGTTAAAGGTTTTAAAACATGTTCTAATTCGAAAAAGACTCCAAAAATTCTTTTACTTAAATAAGCTAAAAGGATCCAACTAAACAAGTTTGAAAGAACTGTAGCTATTGCTGCTCCATTTGTTCCATAGAGAGGTATCATGATGTAGTTTAAAACAACGTTCACGATCATAGCAAAAAACGTTACGTAAACTGGATACTCTGGCATCTCTTTTGCATTGAAAATCGATCCCCAGAAGTTTAAAGTTGAAATTATTATTAAAATTGATAAGATGTTTAAAGGTTGGATCGAATCTTCATAATCTTTTCCAAAGACGTAGAAGATGAGCTGATCAGATATTGAGATCAATCCAAGAGCAGATGGAAAAGCTAACAGAGCTGAATACTTAAAACTTCTTTTGAAAGCCCTCTTTAAATCTTCTCCCTCAAGCTGTACGAATACTGGAAAAAGTACTGCAGGTATGAACATTATTCCAGAGATCGCAGAAACTACGCTGTAAGCTACTCTGTAGTAGCCAACGTTTTCTAGAGGTAAGAAGAAAGCGATCATAAGTGAATCTACGTAAGCAAAAACAGTCCAAGAGATTGAGCCTAAAGTTAGGTAGCTCGCAAATCTATAGATTCTTCTAAAATCTACTTTTTCTATCGGTCCGAAGAGGAAATCTTTTTTTAAAATTAGATAAAAAAGTACCAAAGTTGAAACTAAACTTGCAAGGAAATGTATAAAGATGGCTAAAACTGCAGAAGTTGCAAAAAATAAAAGAAGCAATCTAGAAATTTCGTAGGAAATCGACTTTGTGAAGTTTGCTTGGAAATCGTTGAAAGCGTTGAAGATAGATAAGATGAAACTTGATATAGAAGTAAAAAATATAAAGATAGATGCAACTTTTAGAAGTACAGGTTCGAGATTAAAAAGAGATGAAAAAAAGTCTGAAAAAGCAAAGAGAAAAATAGAAACCGTAGCACTTAGAAAAATTTTTGCTCTTGATAGACTTTTTATATAACCTCTAAGAAGTTTGAAGTTTTCTTTTGAATAAGTTTCAGCAATAAACCTAGTTGCAGTTTGGTTGATTCCTAGATCGGTTAAGCTTAAGACGAGGTGAGATATTGCCATCGTAAGAGAAAAAACTCCGAAAGATTCGGGTCTCAAAACTTTTGCTAGATAAATTATAACAATCAATCCTGATATATTAGCTATCAGTATTGACGAGCTGTTGTATATGCTGTTAGCTGCTACTTTTTTTGCAAGCATTCAGCCTAGCTAGCTGTCAGCTTATTAAATCTTTAGGCAGTTGAAATGAAAATGGCTGAAAATGATTTTTATATACACATAAATTGATAAACTTCTAGCTTGAAACCTGGGACTCAACTTTAAGTAGGATAGTTTTAATATATTTTTTTAAATTTTTGAACCTTTACTCGTCAAAAATTTTTTTAACTTTGGTTTTCACTTAAAAAGTGGAGATATTAGTAGCTTTGGTGTTTGCAATTTATTGGATAATAGTAGAAATTCTAAAAAAGAAAGGTATACTGGAAAAACTGAACATAACTGCTTATGGGCCACTTTTGATGATAAGAACTTCGAAACTTTTGAACGTTATAGAGAAACTGTCGAAAAGTAAAAGCTTTTGGATAATAGTTGCAGAGTTTGGATTCTTTACAATTTTGGCTGGAATGGTCTTCATGATGGTTCTAGTGGTTTTAGTTGATTACATAATGATCGTCAGCTCTCCAGAACCTTCTGAATACACAAGCATAAGAGCTGCTTTGATAATTCCTGGAATAAATCCATTCATTCCACTCGTCTGGGGTTTAATAGGTTTGATCGTTACTCTGATCGTTCACGAATTCAGTCATGCAATTCTCTGTAGAGTGGAAAAAATAAAAGTCAAGTCTTTAGGAATTTTGCTAGCTTTAGTTCCTATAGGAGGATTTGCAGAACCAGATGAAGGAGAGTTGAAAAAAGCAGACAGAAGAAGTAAGCTAAGAGTTTATTCGGCAGGAATTTCAGCGAACTTCATAACAGCTTTTGCATCTTTCATCATCTTTTTATCTCTCCTCTCTTTCGTCGAGCCAACAGTATCTATTTGGAGTGATGAGCTAATCGGGATTGTCAGGGAGGTAGATGGTTATGAAGTCAACTCGGTAGAAGATTTGAAGAAAAATACAAGTCACTTGAAGTTAAAGGTTGAAAAAAATGGGGAGAAAATAGAACTTGAAATTTTAAACGTTTGGGGTGTAAAGATCTTATCTCTCGTAGATGGGCCTGCAAAAAATGCTGGGATACAAGTTGGTGATGTTATAACAGCTATAGATGGTAAAAAAGTTGAAAACTTTGAAGATTTTAGAAAAATTTTATCTGAGAAAAAACCTTACGATCATGCATACGTCGAAGTTTATAGAAAAAACGAGTTTATAACTTACGAACTTAAACTTTCTGAAAAAGATGGAAGAGCTTTCATGGGAGTTGTAGTCTCTACAAACTATTGTTTAGCTGGATACATAATTCAAGATTCGAGGACATTTTTAGATTACTTGAAATCGATCCCTCAACTTTCTTTGAATCCTTTGAATTGGTTCGTTCTAATTGCTATGCCTTTCAATTTCCAGGGATTTATCGGTGTGTACGAGGAGATCTTTGATGCTCCAGAGATCGTTTTTTATCTGCTGAACACTATGTACTGGATCTTCTGGATCAATTTCTACGTTGCCCTCTTCAACTGTTTGCCAGCTATTCCATTAGACGGTGGTAGGTTTTTCCATGAGTTTCTTACAAAGTTTGTAAGTCGGAAGATCGTTGACGGTGTAGTTAAATCGTTGTCACTTTTCATATTCTTTTCAATATTGTTAACTATAATTGTTCCAAACGTATAAGTTGAACGACAAGAGGTAATTATTGAACAAAGTTCGACGTAGATAAAGAGAAACTTTTTAACTCGCTAAATTAAATTTTAAGAATCAAAAAGATAAAAATTTAGATTAAAAAAATTAGATTTTTTAAGTTTCCTCCTCCGTATAATAAACTTCTTTCTCTTCGCCCAGCATAGCTTTTATTTCATTGATAGCTCTTAAAGCTTCTCTCACTTCTACATTTCTAGCTTCTTTGAAAAGTTTTGAGACTTTCTGTTTCAACTCCTCTTCTCCAGTATAAGTTATCTTGGTCTTGTCAAGTATCTTAGCAACTGGTAAAGTGACTGCCCCTCTTATCAAGAAAAGGTCGTTTAGAGAAGTGACGATTAAAGCTCCTGAAAATTGCTCCTTAAGATATAAATAGTATATATCATCTCCAAGCTCAGTCGTTCCAGCTTTTTTTACTTCATAACTTACTTCAGCCCTTGTAATTTCTCCAGCCCTTATTACAACATCTTTTACAATTCTAGAAACTTCTGCATCAGAAACTCTCCTAAAAACTTCTATTGCCAATGTATCGTACTTCCATACGATCTTTGAATCTGCAACGTCGTACTCTATCCTTACCCTTATTACATCTCCTTTATCAACTTTCATCCTATTTACGAAAATTTCGTACAAGAGAACGTTCAGTTCAGCTACAGCCTTTGCAACTTCTTTACTATCGATCTGTCCACTCTTTATAGCATCTCTCAACTGTGCAAACAAGGTTTTTCTTATCTTATCGGCATAGATACCGACTATTACGTATCCACTACTCAACTTCATGATAGTACGTGTGTATGTATTATTTTAAATTTTTTATCGTGCTGAGAACAGCTTCAACTGACGGTTCAACTATCTCCGGCTCACCGCAGATCTTCAAAACAATTTCAGGATCTTTGAGAAGGTTTCCTGTGGCTATGCATACTATTTCTTCATCTTTCTCAATTTCACCTTTTTCAGCCAACTTGATCAACCCAGCTACACTTGCAGCTGATGCTGGTTCAACTCCAATTCCTTCTTTTGCTAAAAGTTTTTGAGCATCGATTATTTCATCATCACTCACTACTTCAACGCAACCTTTCGATGAATAAATCGCTTTAAGAGCTTTTTTAGCGTTTGCAGGGTTTCCGATCCTTATAGCAGTAGCTACGGTTTCTGGATTTTTTATAGGCTCAATTTCCATCTTTTTTTCTAAGAAGGCTTTATAAATTGGTGCAGCTTTTTCAGCTTGCACACCTACCATTCTTGGTATACTGTCTATTAAGTCCAACTCTTTAAATTCGTAAAAACCTTTGTAAATAGCAGAAATGTTACCTGCATTTCCTATTGGAACAAAAACTCTGCTTGGAACGAGAAATTCAGATATTTCGTAAGCTATGGTTTTTTGCCCTTCGAGTCTGTAGGGATTTATAGAGTTCAGCAAGTACATGTCAGCTACCTCACAGACCTTCTTAACTACTTTCAAAGCATCGTCGAAGTTACCTCTTATTCCTACAACTTTAGCCCCATGCATCAAAGCTTGTACTAGTTTTCCTAGAGCTACCTTTCCAGCCGGAAGTAAAACATAAGCTTTAATTCCAGCCTTTGCTGCGTACATAGCCATAGATGCAGACGTGTTTCCAGTTGATGCACAGACTACTGCACTTTTTCCAAACTCTATTGCCTTTGTAACACCTACTGTCATTCCTCTATCTTTGAACGAACCCGAAGGATTCAAACCTTCGTGTTTTACGTAAACTTTCGCTCCAACGATTTTGCTTATTCTTTCAGCTTTGTATAGTGGTGTAGATCCTTCTTTTAGAGTTACAGGTTCGATTTTAACTGGAAGCAAAGATCTGTACTTCCAAACGCCTGAAAGGTTTCCGTCCAATTTGAAATCTATCTCTATAGATTCTAGATCGTAGACTACTTCTAACAAGCCCCCACATCTACAAGTGTAGTTTTTTTCATCGTTGACTTCGTTACACTCGATACATCTGAGCTTAAACATATTTAATAAATTTAATAAAAATAAATAATAAAAATTTATTTTTTTATTGTTCAAATACTAGTTGGTAAGAACTGAAAAGGACATCGGCATTTAGCTTTCCGTGGATGTAAGTTTTTCCTGTAGATACATCGTTTACAGCTATCTGTGCTGGAGCAAAGAGATGAGGATCTATCTTGTAGAAATCGTAGTTTGCTGCTTTGAAAATCTCGTAGAAAGGTTTTCCATAATCTCTACTTGTACAACTTGGAACGTTCTTTAGAATTGGATCGTACTTTTTGACTGTTAGATAAACACTTCCATAGTACATCATGCTATCGTTCGTAGCGCCCATAGCTTTGAGGTCATCTTCAAGGATCGGGGCAATTGGACATCTTCCAGAACCGCTGATTATGAGTTTTGGATCGTATCCAATTTCTGCCATCTTGTATATCGCAGTTTCAACGATCCTTCCAGATATTTGAACACTTCCTACGAGTGAAGCAGTCGGAGCTACTAGTGCATAAACGTCTTCAGTATCAACTTTGCACTCCTTTGCAATGTAATCTACAACTTTTTCATCTGGAAGTTTCCTAGCTTCTAAAGCAATAATAGCTACGTCAGCATCATCTTCATACTGAATTTGTTCGTAAGTCTTCTTTGGTTTCTTAGCCAAAGCTCTTGCAGGTCCACTTCCCATTGCAAAGTACTTTTCAACTTTTATAGCCCAGCCAGCTTTTTGACTTCCTAAACAAGCTATTGCTGGGTAGTCAGTGTACTCTGTTATAAAAGCAAACGGAACATCTCTTATCGTGTCAACTACTATGTCTACTACAGCAAGCCCACCCATGCATATCTGTGTAAAATAAATTCCTGCTTCATAGCTCCCTGGAACGTTTACTCCACAATCTATTACTGTAGCTCCATTTTCAAGCTGTTTTGATTTAATTTTTAGCTCTTCTTCAAAATCTAACATCTCTTCTACTAAATCCAAAGAGATCTCGTTTATACTTACCATTCTCATCACCCATCCAAAGGTGTATAAACAGGGATTTTAGTCTTTCTAAATTTTACAAAACTATGCGACAGGTTAAAATAAAAAATAATTATAAAATATTAAAGTTTACCTATTTTATACAGACAACTGGCTGTTCAGCTTTCAGTATAATTTCTTGAGCAACACTTCCGAAAAGAACTTTTCCAACTGGACTTCTCTTTCTAATACCTATAACTATCATGGTAGCTCCTATCTCATTTGCAAATTCTACTATATCTTCTGCCGGCTCTTTTCCTCGTACAAGTAAATGCTTCTCACACTCAACTCCAGACTTTTTGGCCATTTCTAAAGCCCAATCAAGAAGTCTCTCTCCATTTATTATTTCTTCCTCTTTTGTTTTATCTTTACCGAACAGAGAGTGGACAAAATGGATCTTTTCTTTTCTAAGCTTTGCCTCGTTTATCGCAAACTTTACAATTCTTTCGCTTCTCAAAGATTTTTTATCTAAAGCTACCAGTATTGGCATACTCAACACCTACAACTGACCTTTCAAAACTTTTAAAACTCTTGGAGGAGTTTCAGACATTTTAAAAGCAACGTTTGGAATTAAAACATTTTTTCCATCTATTTTGACTTTAATAAAGCTTTTTCTGATCCACCAATGTTCATCTTTCAAAACTTCTTGCAGAGTGTTTATCTTCACTATTACAGGTTCACCCAAAAATCTACCTAAGATCTTTCCTAGAATTGGGATCTTTCTAGTCTTTCTTGCCCTCTTTATAAGATCGTACGTCTTGAAATTCTGGATCGTCTTGTTGAGCTCATCATCTAAGATCTTTATCCTTTCAACATCATCCGTTATTCTGTCTAAAGTGAACTTCCAATCTGGCTCAAGATCCCAGCGACCTAGTATCTTCAGGAGAGCTCTAAAATCTGCATCAGTTGGAGTTGCGATCACTACGTAACCATCTTTTGTTTTGTGGTAGCCAAATGGGTAAAGTATATAATCTATTGTTCCAAACCTTCCTCTAGGTTTTCCAAAAAGAAAACCTACTATGTATGGAAAAGCTGTAATTGTTGCAATAGCATCGTGCGTAGCCACATCGATGAACTGACCTTTTCTACTTTTTCCTCTTTCGATCAAAGCAATCATGATCGCTACAGCAGCGTTTGCGCCGGCCATGATCCATGCGGCCCATATTCCTGCTCTAAGTGGATATGAATGTTTACCTGTCAAAAAAGGATTTCCTATCAACGTTGGATAACCGTTGTAAGCTTGTGCTGTAAGATCACTGTCTGGAACATTTCTAAATTCCTCAGCTTTTGAAGTAAAGTGGCCATATGGAGATATAGCTGCATAAATTACTCTAGGATTTTTTTCTGATATCTGTCTGTATCCTATGCCTATCGAATCCAGAAAACCTGGCTGCATAGCATCTATCACAACGTCTGCTTTTTGAACTATTTCCTTAGCTTTTTCATCGAACTTCAAAATTTCCTTGTTCCTAGTTTCGATGAAGTATGGTATACCGATCCCATCTATCTGAACTCCAAATGGAGAGATCTTTTTTGCATCATCTTCAAACTCTATACGATAAACTTTGGCACCTAGTTCGGCTAGTAGAGATGAAGCTATAGCTCCAGCAAAATTTTCACCAGAAATTTCAGCTACAATTAATTCATCTAAAGCAAAAGGTTTGTTTTCTTCACTAAATAGTTTGAGCAAGTATTCATCCCTCATCCTTCTCACCTCTGAAAACCTCATCATCTTTGTTCCACGTAGGCGGTGGAGAAGTGCCAGGCATCTCATCCCAATAGCCTATTGCACCATCCTTCTCCAATTTTTCTATCTCTTCATCACTTAAGTTTAACCAACGCTTCAGTATCAGCCTGTTGTGATAACCAACCGGTCTTGCAAGCCATTTTATTTTCCCTGGAGTAGAACTAAAGATTGCAAATGGTCCAGGAACTTGTACTTTTCCTAAAAATCTGTCTTGCACTTCAACTATGCTACCTCTTTCTCGTCTCCATGGATCTTTGAAAACTTCTAAATCATCTAAAACTTGTGCAGCAGGGAAGCCTTTCTCCTTTGCAATCTCTAAAATTTCTTTAAGATTTTTCTTTTCAACCCATTTTTCAAGTTTTTCGTTCAACTCTTTGATAACATCCATTGAAAACCTATCTTTTTTCTTGCTATCATCGAAACCAACAACGCTTGCAATAGCTTCAAACTGTTTTTCAGTAACAATAGATATAGCTACAAATTTACCGTCGGAAGTTTTGAATATTCCAGAAGGGCTTGCAGTAGGGTCGATGTTTCCAGTTTTACCGATCTCTTTTCCAGTTATTGAAAAGTAGGTTATATCGTATAAAAATCTTAAGAGACTTTCTGTCTGTGAAATGTCTATGTACTGACCTTTTCCAGTTTTTTCTCTGTAATAAAGAGCTGCTAAAATAGCAAGAATTGCCAGCATTGATGGAAGAAAATCTCCAAAGTAGTCTGGTAGTTTGTAAAATTCGTCAACGTCTTCCCATCCAGTCTTCATTGCTAATGAAGATACACCCTGTGCAGCAACGTCAAAGCTAGGTGTTTTACTTAGTGGACCAAATTGACCATAACCTGAGCAGCTTACGTATATTATCTTTGGATTTACAGCTCTAATTTGTTGATAACCGATCCCCATTGTATCAACCAAACCTGCTCTCAAGTTTTCTACGAAAACGTCTGAACGTCTTGCAAGTTCGAAAATTATCTCTCTAGCTTTAGCGTTCCTAGCATCTGCAGCGACGAAGTATTTGTTTGTATTCAATACAGCGTATATTAAGTTGCTATGTCTGTAAAATCTTCCAAAAACTGTTCCAAGTCTAAATCTATCTCCTTCTCCAGGTGTCTCTATTTTTACAACTTCAGCACCAAACTGGGCGAGTATTCTGCCAATGTTTGGTCCGAAGATGAAGTGTGTTATCTCTACAACTTTTACACCTTTCAGTGGCTCTTCTCTCTTTTCCCCATTTTTTATCAAATTTTTAATAAAATCAAAATAGCCAGTCATAAACCTAAGTACACCCTCCTAACGTTATCGTTCTTTAAAAGTTCTTCACTAGAACCTTCTAAAGCAATTCTACCGTTCTCAATTATGTATGCTCTATCGCTGATCTCTAGGACTCTTCTAGCATTCTGATCCGCAAGCAAAATTGTAATCTTCTCAACCTCTCTCAGCCTCTTCAAAAATCTATAAACTTCAAGTGCAATCTTTGGTCCCAATCCTAAACTTGGTTCGTCTACTAGTAAAATTCTTGGAGAACTCATCAAAGCTCTAGCTATAGTAAGCATCTGCTGTTCCCCTCCACTTAAAGTACCTGCAAACTGATTTTTTCTTTCTTTTAGAATTGGAAAGAGGGAATATATCTGCTCTAGTTTATCCTTTCTCCTTTTCCAAGTATCTCCCAAAATAGCTCCCATGAGTAAATTTTCTTCAACAGTTAAATAAGGAAAAACTTTCCTTCCCTCTGGGGATATTGCTAATCCTCTTTTTATTCTTTCATACGTAGGCAATTTCAAAATGCTCTCACCGTTCAACTTTATATCTCCTCTTACAGGTTGGACTACACCTACTATGCTATTTAGAATAGTACTTTTCCCTGCTCCGTTTGGTCCTATAAGCCCTACTATTTCTCCTTTCTCAATTTTGAGAAATATTTTACTTACAGCCAAGATCTTTCCGTACCAAACTTCTAGATCTTCTACAGTCATCATACAGCTTCCTCTCCTATGTAAGCATCTATAACTTGCTGATTTCTAACAACTTCAGCTGGAGTGCTATCAGCTATCAATTTTCCGTAGTGCATTACTAGGACTCTTTCAACAGATCGCATCAAGACTTTCAGAACGTGCTCAACCCATATGATCGTCAAGTTGAATTCTTCTTTGATTCTGTTAATCAGTTTTGATACATTTTCAGCTTCAACTGGATTTAGACCTGCTAGAGCTTCATCTATGAGCAAGATTTTTGGTCTAAGCGCTAGTGCTCTTGCAAGTTCTAACAATCTCAGTTCGTATATAGGCAGATCTGAAGCTAAAATATCTCTTTTCTTTAAAAGACCGAAAAGGTCCAAGTAGTATATAGATTCAACGTAAGCTTCATGAAGAGAGATGTTCTCTCCATTCTCTCTCCCAATTATTGCGTAAAGAACATTCATTAAAGCCGTCATGTTTGAAACTATTCTAGAGTTCTGAAAAGTTCTAGCAATTCCAAGTTTTGCTCTCTTGAACATCTCAATCTTTGTTATATCTTTTCCTTCAAACACTATTTTTCCTTTATCAGGTTTATAGAAGCCAGAGATCAGATTTATCAAAGTACTTTTCCCTGCTCCGTTTGGTCCTATAAGCCCTACTATTTCTCCTTTCTCAATTTCAAAACTAACGTCATTTACAGCAATTATTCCTCCAAAACGTTTTGTTAGATTTTCAACTTTAAGCATCAAGTAACCTCCCTCCTTCTGATCCTTATACTAGGTGCATATTCTCTGTACCTCTTTTTTCTATAAAGTCCCCAAAAACCTTCTGGTAGCAGGTATAAGAATATTAAAAGTATCGTGAAGAGAGCTACAGTCGAAAATTCTCCAAGAGTTGTTCTAGTAACTTCTCTCAAAATGGCTATTACATATGAACTTATCACGATACCGTATATTGCCCCCTTTCCGCCTAGAGTTGTAGTTAACAGTATTATAACAAGGAAAGCAGGAGTTAACCAAGCTGGACCTGTGAAAGATCCTTGGTAATGAGCTAAAAACCATCCTGCTATTGCAATCGCTCCACTGGTCAACGTAAAGGTTATAATTTTTATCCTGTTGACGTTTGTTCCGTAGGTTGCTGCAATTTCTTCATCTTCATTGATCACTCCCATTAGGAAACCGTACCTCGATCTTAGAACCCTGTCAGATATTAGGAGAAGAACAAAAGTTATTATAAACGACAAATAGAAGTAGTACATTAGATCAGTTATTAGATCTCCGGTCCAGAACAAAAGTTCTACACCTGGGATCCCAGTTTCAGCTCCAAATATATCGGAACGCCAGTAAACAAACTCCCAGAGTATGAAAGGTAGCAGAAGTGTTATTAAAACAAAATAAAGTCCTTTTGAAATTATTGTTATAGGACTTAGAGCCAGCCCTATAAGACATCCAAAGGCAAAAGCTGTAAACAAAGTTAATGCTGGATGTACATCAAAGTTCTTACTGAGCAAAGCTGCTACATATCCACCTATCGCAACAAAAAAGTGTGGGCCAAAGTTAACTCTTCCAGTTCCAATTATCTGCAAAGTTAAGGGTATGCAGATCATCGCTAAAATGTTTGCAGAGATCAAAGTAGATAGAAGTGCCACAGGTTTCAGCCCGATCAAACTTGCAAAGTAATAAATTACTATTGGTAAAAGTAGCCAGATCAAAAACCCTATTGTTGGATTTCTCCAGTACCTAGTTTCTATTACCCAATCAAACTTTCTTCTTGCTAAGTGTAAGATGAGTCTACCTCTCCTAGGTTCAAGCCTTACCATATAGACTCAGCCCTCGCCAATCCCTTAGGCTTTACAACAAGTACAGCTACAGTTATGACTAAAGATGAAAAGAGCATCATCCTAGGATCGATTAGAAATCCAACAGTTGCATTTATGAAACCTATGATGTAAGCAGCAATTATTGTTCCTTTTAAATTTCCGAGCCCTCCCAAGACTGTAACTATTATAGCATAGCTGAACAAAGACCAGCCCACGAATGGATCCAAAGCCCAAACTGGAGCAATCAAAATTATTATCATCGCTGGAGGTATTGAAGCTATTACCATTGAGATCACGAACATCTTGTCAAAATTTACTCCAACGATCTTTGAAGCGTACGGATCTTGACTTATAGCTCTCATTATTAAACCTGTCTTTGTTTTTATAAAGAATAATAGATATATAACGATCATTGTTAAAGAAACTGCCGCAGCGAACAGCATCTGTCCAGGAACGCTAGCTGTACCGATTTTTACAGTCCCTTCAGCTACTTTTGTAGGTAGATAAACTCCAACGATCTCTGGATAAAAGTAATTTATTATCTCTTCAACAATTATGAAAACGCATATCAAAGCTGCGAGCATGTAATCTTCTGTTCTTATAAAGGGTCTAACTACTGCTAAGTAGGTAAAAGCTGCAAACGCTGCAACTGGAATAAAAGCTAAGATCAAAGATATTCCAAAAGTTAGACCAACGTCTTTCCAGAAGAACCAAACGCTGTAAGCCGCTACTAAAAATAAAGCTCCATATGCTAAATTGAATATTCTTAGAACTCCAGCTATTATTGTAAATCCTAAAGCCATTCCTAAGTAAAGGGAACCAAAAACAAAAGTATAAACTAAGGCGATCGTTGGATCCATTTAATCACCAAAAAATAAATAAAAATAAAAAATTATGATGTACAGATTTTTCTCAACTCTTCAGGTTTCTTGTAAGCTTCTGGTGTCATCATCTTTGCTACTTCTTCTGGAAAGCCAGTTTGAAGCATGAGATCTGGTCTCATGATATAAACAGGTTTACCTCCACATTGTATTTGTGCAAAGATCATTGGTCCACCAGTGTACGAGTGGAACATTGGGTTGTTGTAACCGAAGAAGACTAATTTGTGTGGTATGGTAGTATGGTTCTTGAACTCAAGTTGTTCCATAGCTTTTATGACAGCACTTATGTTGTACGGATCACGTACTCTCTCCATCGCCTCCTTTATTCTGTACATTTCCGAGTAGTAGAAATGACAAGACATGTCTACTGCGAAACCTCTTTCATGCATCTTTTTAATAAAGCTCCTTGTGAGAGGTGATATCGGTGGCAAGTTTTCATCGTCGTACATCATGGTTATTATTCCTAAAGAATCCCCGCCAGTCATCTTCCAAAAGACAAGCCACTGATTTGGACCACCATAAAACGATATTTGAATATCTTTCGCTGCTGAAGCAGCCCACTGTTTAGTTAAAGTTGTAACGTCAGTGTACCAGCTAGATAGGACGAATATAAATTCTGCATCATTTGCTTTTGCAGCTTCAAGCATTGGTAAGAAGTTCTTTTCACCAACTGCTACGTGAGCTACGTACACAACATCTAAGCCAAACTCCTCTTTAACCCAGTCTTTCATCGCTTTAATTTCAATTTTACCTCTCGGTGTATCGTAGCTGCAACCTTTTCTTGCACATTCTGTCCAAGCTGCATCTTCAAGCAGTAAAGCTACTTTCTTAGCTTTAACTACATTCTTTGCTATGTCAAAGAACCACTTAGCTATTTCGTAGTTTAAGTTTGGATCTGGCGGTAGATTTCTGAAGTAGAACTTGTATTTATCATATTCTAGCATAACTTTCAGCGTAGTCCCCATTGCAGCTTGAGAAGACATTACTATGTGTGGCTTAGTGGGATAAACTCTAGCTCCTTCATCTATTATTGCTAAAGCTTCTTCAGAAACTCCTTCAACGAACACTACTGAACATCCAATTTCTAGTACTGCTTTTCTATAAGCTGCAACTGCTATGTCTACTTTTCTTTGTGTATCTTCATGGTAAAATTCAACTTTTCTACCTAATATCCCTCCAGCAGCGTTTATCTCTTCAACAGCTATTTTTATAGCTTCAACGTTCGCTTTAAATATGGGGATCCTTGTATCAAAGAGAGCACAAACTTTTATCGGATCCATGCGTGGAGTAGGCGTTGGAGTAGGTGTTGGAGTTGGTGTTGGCATTTGACAACAAGCGAACACAACTACTGCTGTTAAAACAACAAACATTA
>JANXDX010000021.1 GCA_025058735.1 Archaeoglobaceae archaeon
AACATTTTCAGCAACAAACTCATATACCCAGCTTCCATTCTTTTCAATAAAATCAAAAGGAATCTCTTTATTTTCAAAGACAAGAAAACTTTTCTTTGGCTTGAAATTTGCAAGTATTTCTACTTTTTCTCCGATGAAAAACGTTCTGTTCAAATTTACCTTTCTCTCAAAGATCTTCAACTCGTTTCCACATTTAATCTCCAAAAACTCCAAGTTATCTAGATAGATAGTAAAATTTCCAAAAGTGTCAACTTCAGCTTTCCCTTCTGCATCTTTAGTTTTAAAGTAGATAAAACTTGGTTTTTTGAATTTCCAGACAACTTTTCCTTTAACAACGTTTTCCTCAAAGTCAACTTCTACTTTACAGCTGTCTACGAAAAATTTCTTTCTTAAACCGTCTAAAAAAACTTCGTAGATACCACTCTGATCTACTTTAAACTTCGCAACTCCATCTTCAAATTCAAGCGGGAATTTGCCGTATGGAGAGATTAGAAAAGCTTTCTTCGGTAAAAAGTCGATCTTCACTTCGACAATGTCTCCGACTAGGTAGAGATCTTTGACTTCTATATTTCTTACAAAAACCTCCGCATTTCCATACTTCAACTTTAAAACTGCTCCATCTAATACGAACTTTCCATCTTCCAGTGCAAGTTTCTCAGTTCCATACTCCCTCACAACTTCTACAAACTCAGCTTTCCTATAAAGGCAAGAAACAAAGCCAACTGTTTTCTCACCGATCTCTACATCTATTTCGCACAGATCTAGGATTATTTTTCTCTTCAACCCATCAACTTCCAACTCATAAATTCCAGGCTCAGCTGCAGTAAATTTTGCAAGGTAGCCGTTTTCAAACTCTTCAAACTCAATTTCAACTTCTACACCTTTATAATTTAAAATTGCTAAGTCTGGCTTGAAGTTTGAAAATATTTTAACTTCTTCTCCAACAAAATAGTAATCTTTAACTTCAATTTTCATTTCAGCTTCAAGAAAAGCTTCTGCATTTCCACATCTAATTAAAACTTTTCTTTTTGGAGATTCGAATTCAAAACTACCGTTCTTTAGTTCAAATTCGAATCTGTCTTTCCCAACTATTACTTCTAAAAATTTAGGCTCAAAGAAGTACCAGAAAACTTTCCCCTTTACTGTTCTGTTTTCAAAAAATGCTTCTATTCTATAACTATCTACAAAGAACTTCCTTTCGAAATTTTCGATCAACAACCTGTACTCCCCAAGTACAACTTCTTTGCTCAAGCTGAATTCTGCGATCCCATCTTTAAACGTTGGCTCATGTACTCTGTTGATCGGATCTATCACCTTGACGTTCTTCGTAAAAGTCTTCAGAACGATCTTCTCACCTGGGAAATAAACTTCTCTTCCAAGATCAAAGCTATCTGTCAAGTTTAGATGTTCATATTCAGCGTATACTGTGAACTTCGTGAAGTTAAGATCTAGGGGGTTGAAAGATCCGTAGAACTCGTACTCCTTGTCTGCAAAAACTTTGAACTTTGCATTCACAAATTTTCCGTCTAGTTTTGCAAAAATTTTACCATCGTAATCTAAGGAGAAGTTAACAAAGATCTCATCTTGAATAAAACTGTTTCCACACTTTGCAAAGAATTTGTTCGATCCTTTTTGAAGTTTTATTAGCTTTTTACCAATTCCCTCTCCCTTCTCCGAGTTTACAAGAAATTCTATTTTTGGTTCAACGAAGTATGTTTTTGCCTCAATTTTTAGAATTCCATCGTAATATTCAGCTTTTAAATCGCAGAAATCAACTAGAAAGCTCCTTTCAATTTCATCTACAAAAACTTTGTACTTGCCTAAAACTACGTTCTTCTTCAGTTCGAACTCTGCGATGAAAAATTCGTCGGACTTTTTAAAACTTATATCGATTTTTTCTCCAGAGGGAGAAAGTATGTAGGCTTTTTTTGGATTGAAGTTAGCTTCTATTAAAACTTTTTCTCCGGGGAAGTAGAGATCTCTGATCTTTATCTCTTTTGTTGAATTTACTACAAAATTTTCAGCTTTGACAGCTTTGACGCCAACATCGATCAGTCCTAGGAGTGAGAAAGATACTATGATTACAACAGATGTTAGTTTAAAAAAATTCATAAAAAATAAAAGAAAAAGGGTTACTTTCTCCTTCCGATCGCAAAGATCAACGCCGTAACCAGTGTGATCGTTGCGAGAGTAGTTTCGTAGTTCGTACCCTTCGATCCGCTTACAAGCATAATCTTCGGCGATGTTTGCTCGTTCATCGAGTACATTGGGTCTATACCTACGATGAACACGTCGAGTACTTTGAAGTCTCCGTAGCCGTAGATTTGGTAGAAGATAACTACTGTCTTGTTATCTCTAATCTCTCCCCAGTCCTCGTAGCTTCCATCTCCATCGGCATTTGGAGCTATTGGCATAAGTCTCCAGTAGTG
>JANXDX010000022.1 GCA_025058735.1 Archaeoglobaceae archaeon
ACAATAAAAACTAAAAATATAATTTGTAACAATATTGTTTTTGTAAACGAACAAAAACTTTCAGTAGAAATGCTAAATTTTAAATAAATATTATTTTAAATTAAAATAAATAATTTATATTTTTTATCTGAAAAGTTAAAAATCTTTTAATTTTGACCAAGATCAATTATGAGACGCCCAACTGTAGCAGGGAGTTTCTATCCATCAAACAAAGAAAAGCTTCTAGCAATGCTTAGAGAATTTTGTAATCCAATGAAAGATGATCGAGTTATAGCTTGCGTAAGTCCTCATGCTGGTTACATTTATTCAGGAAAGACAGCAGGAAAAATACATTCTTTACTTCCAGATGCAGAAACCTTTGTAATCATAGGTCCAAACCATACAGGTTACGGTTTACCAGTTGCAGTTTCAAAAGAAGACTGGCAAACTCCTCTTGGAGTAGTTAAAATAGACAAAGAATTTGTAGATGCTTTACCTAAAAGAATAATAGTTCCGGATGAACTTGCACATCGCTACGAGCACAGCTTGGAAGTTCAAGTCCCATTTCTACAGTATTTACATGAAAAATTTAAAATAGTTCCAATATGTCTAGGAATGCAAGACGAAGAGACTGCAAAAGAAGTTACCGAAGAAATACTTGAAGCAGAAGCAAGTACTGGAAAAAGAGTAGTAGTTTTAGCATCTTCAGACATGCACCACTATTTACCAGACGACGAATGCAGAAGGCTTGATAAAATCGTTATCGATGCGATCCTCTCGATGGACGTTAAGTACTACTACAAAAAGATCTACGAGTTGCAAGCTAGTGTTTGTGGTTACGGATGTATAGCTGTAGCTATGAACTACGCAAAAGAAAAGAATGGATACGCCGAACTAGTTCACTACTCAACTAGTGGAGATGTTGCAGATAAAAGCTACGTCGTTGGTTATGCTGGAATAGCTTTCAAACTTTGACAACTTTAAAAACAGAATTTATTATTGCAAGAGTTACAAAAATATCTTCACCTATAGGATCGCAGATCACTATTTTTTTACCATCGAAAGTCCCCTCTTTTTCCCCTTTTTTAAACCCAAGTATCTCTGGAAGTTCTTGAGTTACGTGAATACCTGCTGAAATAAACAATGGAACAACGTATATAACATTTGATCTCATACTTCTTATAACTTCATCTGGCATAGGTTTTCTTTTTCTAGCTGCATAAGCTATCTTTACTTCATCAAATATTCCAGATTCTTCCAACCTTTTTCTGTGTTTCTCCATAACTTCACTGTAGTGCGGCAGTTCGCTACCATGACCTACTATAAGCAAACCTTTCACAATTTCACCTCCAAACAAAAACTATTACGTAGTCAGATCTTATCTCAAGATCTTCTGCTCTTCCTAAAACGAACCTCTCATTTCCACATATATTTTCAATTAAAGCTGCTCTCTTTTTTCCAAAAACAGATGGATCAAAATTTTTATCTGCTAATATTAACAGATTTTTTCTATCTATCAAATCGAACTCGTTTTCAGCGCTCTTTGCATGTGCATCGATCACTACTACGTTGCAAAGATCCTCTTTAACTTTTGCAAGAGCCATCTGAACACTAGATATTCCAGGCTCAACAGTTCCTCTAATTTTACTTCCAAGCCCTGCAACCATTGGATCGCCAGTTGACAGTACAACAACATTTTTTTCAGCACCGATCTTTTCTATTTCTGAATAAACTTCTTTTTCGAACTTTTTTATCTCAAAAATTTTCCCTCTAATGTACTTTGATGCTAAACTTATAGCTCTTTTACTTCCAAAAACTACTTCTGCTTCACTTATTATTTTTGCAGCTCTTTCTGTAATTTGTCCATCACAAATACCTACTCCAACAATTTTTAACAAATGAACACCTCCGAAACGTTTCTAGCCTCTTTTAAAATTTTATCTTTATCATAAAAACCAAAAACTTTTTTCAAAAGCCCAGGCTTTCCAACGATCACGATCTCTCCATCGTGGGAAGAAATTATTTCTTTTAAATGAACTCCGAAGACAAAAGGTTGATAATCTTTATAAATTTCTCTTGCCAATTTCCAACTCTCTCTTCCAGTCGTAACTGCTATTTTATCGTATTGTTTTGCTATTAAAATTTTAGCTTTAACAAGTTCATCACACCAAGGTTCAACAAATCCCGTAGTTCCTAAAATTGCTAAACCTTCAATTTTTTCACTTTTACCTCTAAAAATTGCATCTAAAAATATACTTTCTTCACAATCGTACTTTTCACATGCAATTTTGTAATTTTCCATCAACTGTTTTTTTGCAGCATCACTCACGTAAGATACGTTTTTGCCGAAAAAGATTTTATTATTAATATTAATTAAATTTATATTATTTTTAATTTCTTTTTTTATCGCTACAAAGATGGTTGAACTCGTAGCATCGAACCCATGATCACCTGAAAACTTCATTGCAATTCCTGAGTTTTTTCTTTTCATCGTTGGAACTTTGATTTCAATTCCTACAGGAGTTTTTACTTTAACGAAATCTAACTCTTCATCAGCCATTGCAGCTATCATCGCTGCACTTGCAGCTGTAGCTGTAGTTATCCCCCTCCTAAGCCAGCCTTCTGGTGTTAAAATGTAAAGACCACTGTATATTTTTTCCTCGATCCTCTTTTCTCCTCTTCTCTTTCTCTCCATTATCCAATCTTTTGGATAACTGTAGAGTTCAATCGGATCTTGCATATTCTATCAGACAGTTGAGTATTGCTGCACAAACTCCACTTCCTCCTTTCGTTCCAAACGTTGTGATCGATGGAACTTCAAGGTTTCTGATCATCTCTTTAGCTTCTGCAGCATTTACAAATCCTACAGGAGTTGCTACTATGAAAGCAGGTTTGTAAGGAATTTCACATAAAGCAATCGCTGCACTCGGAGAATTTCCAATCCCAACTACAGCACCATTTATTTCCTTACCTAGATTTCTTATTCCATCTGCAGCCCTTGTATCTTCAGAATTTTTTGCAAAGTTTATCGCAGCTATAGCATCTTTTCTTAAACCAATTCTAACCATCTCAACATCTACTATTATCTTTGCCCCACTTTTCAAAGCTTCGACGCAAACTTTTGGATCACCTTTGAAGAATATTATGTCCCTGTAACCTAGATCTCCTGAAGCCATTATAGCTCTCCTAACTATTTCACTTCTAAGATCGTCACCTGGAACCAACTTTCTAAGAAACTCTGCGCTTTTTTCAGCTATTTCTTTAGCTTTTTTAGTTTTTGCTCCAACTTCGTACTTCAAACTATACCCCCTAGGAGTAACTAGTTTTTTCTCTTTCACAATCCTTTCAGAGCTAGAGATTATCAGCAATGTGCTCATATCAACCTCTTCAACGTCAACATCACTAACTTTCTTTATTTCGATCTTTTCTCCTTCTCTGTAAGCATTTTTTACTACAGCTACTTCAACATCTCCTCTTTCCTCTAAAACAATTTCTAAAGCTTTTTTTAGATTGTTCTTCCTTTTCGTACTTGAAGGGTTGTAAACAACTAAAGGCACATCACATCTGAGCATAAGCCTTAGTCTATATTCTATTTTTTCCCAATCGATCAAATTGTCGCTTAAACTTATCACAACATGATCTCCACTTACTGAACAGCCTAGAAGAGAGTTCGCTGCATTTAGAGCTGAAATTCCAGGTACTATTTCGTAGTTTATTTTTATATTATTCATTTCTATATACTCTTCTAAAAGGGCTGCTATCCCATAGATGCAAGGATCTCCACCGCTTACAAGACAAACTTTTTTATCTTTCGCAAGTTCAACAGCAATTTTTACTCTTTCAAGCTCTTTACCCATAGAACTTTCTAAAATTTCTCCCCTTACAATATCTTTTATGAATTCTATATATCTTTTATGCCCCAAAACTACATCTGCATTCTTCAAAACTTCATAAGCTTTCAAAGTTAAGAGATCTTTTTTACCTGGCCCTATACCAACTACATAGAGCTTACCTTGCGATTGCAACTGTAACACCTCCATAAACTTTTTTTGGAAAAACTATTTCAAAGTTCTTAGAATAAAAGAGTGCACAAGCTTCTGCAACACTTTTTAATCCGATCTTTGATGCAGAACTTGTCTTTACATCCATCGAATTTATAGCATCGCTTGAAACAAATCCAATTGGTATCCCCAAGAACTTCGAAGCTTCTCTAAAAGCTAAACTACTTTTTTTTATTATTGCAGTAGATAAAATTTTTACTTCTGTTATACAAATTTTAGATTCAATTAAAGCCATCAAAACTGCATCAACTATTTCTAAACATTTAGTATCTTTTCTAAATCCTACTCCAATCGAATAACTTTCTTCAAATTCAGCAGAAGTAGTTATTATTGCTTTTATCCCTATCTTCTCAAGTTTTAAGGCAACTTCGTTCGCTCCTTCGTGGCAACAAAGTACTGGAATTGCGTAGCTTAAAGTTGGATCTAAAACTACAACTGCAGGATCATCAAACTTATTTTTAACAATTTTACTCAATTTTCTAAAAACTACACTGATTGGTGCTCTGTAAACTAAGACATCGTAGTTTAAGCTTTCTTTTCCAAAAAGAAGAAGTTCAGCTTTTAGAAACTCTGCGATTTTTTTAACTCTTTCAAGATCTTTTTCAAAACATACTAAAGCTATGCGTATAGGTAAGACCTCCTTGAGGACTTCAAAGCCTTTCCAACTATAAATACAGCCATCCTTTCAATACCTTTTGCTTTCTCAGCTATTTCAGATAAATTTCCTTCTATTATCTTTTCTTCTTTCTGAGTAACTTTATAAGCAACAGCTGCTGGAACGTCACCCAGAACTTTCAGCAATCTCTTAGATATATCTTCTATTTTTGCAGCACTCAGTAAAAAAACAAGTGTAGAATTTGTTTCTGCTAACTTCTCTATTTCATCTTTTTCCAAAGTTCTTCCGGCTGCTCTTGTTACTATCAAAGTTGGAACGTCAGAAGTTGCTAGTTCAGCCTTTAACTTAGCTGCTGCAGCAAAAACACTACTAACTCCCGGGATCACTTCACACTCAATTCCTCTTTTTTCTAACTCCTCAATCTGCTCTTTTAAAGCGCTATAGATGCTAGGATCACCGCTCTGAACTCTTACAACTTTTTTACCTTCCTTAACAAATTTTTCTATTTCACTCACAATTTTCTCCAACTTCATTCCATGAGTGTTTATTTTTAAAGCTTTAAATTCGGAAAGACTTTCTTCTGGAATTATAGAACCTGGATAGAATATTACTTCTGCTTCGCTCAAGATCTTGTAACCTTTAACTGTAAGAAGTTCAGGATCCCCAGGACCAAAACCTACAAAGTAAACTTTCATTCTTTTACACCCAAAATTATAGAGAAATAGTCTGCCTCTTCAGGAATTTCACTGCAAATTCTTTCACCGTTCATAAACAATCTTTCAACAAGTAAAATTTTACTGTAACCGATGGTCCTTAATTTTTCTGCAACTTCTGCACTTTTCTTAGCTTTCATAACAGCTACAACTTCTTCTTCAAAGTTTGTTGTTATAAGTAAAGATTTTTTGATAAAAATTTTTGTAGCAGCTAAAGCTGCGGAAACACTGCTAACTCCAGGAATTACTTTGATTTCAATTTTTGGATTAATTTTTAAAACTTCTTCAGTTAAAAGTGAAAATGTAGAGTAAAGGGAAACATCGCCAAGACAACAAAAAGCTATTAAATCCTTTTCTCTTTGTGATATTTCTTTTGCTAGCTCTTTTGCAACTTTCTTTCCATCTTTCATAGGAAATTCAACGATCCTAGGTTCTCTATAAATTCTTACGATTTTTGCAGCCATTTCTCCTGGAACTATGACTTCGTCTGCATCTTTTATAATTTTTATCGCTTTTAAAGTTAAAAGCTCAGGATCTCCTGGACCTAAACTTACTCCGATGAGCATCCAACCACCACGAATACTGGGTTGAGAGGTTTAAAAGCTGTTCCACCAGCTAGTTCATAACTTTTCCAAATGTTAACAACCAAGATCTCACTTTTCAATCCAGAACTTTTCATCTTGTTGAAAATCTTAACTGCTACTTCAATCCTTGCAGCATTTGCTACAATCTTTCTAGCCTTTTTTACTGCAACTTCAAGCATATCTTCTATCTTCTTTGTCCCTCCAAAGAAAACTATACTGTAATCGTAATTTTTTAAAAATTCTAAACCATCCATTAGAAAAACTTCAGCGTTGTAATTTTCTAGTTTTTTCTTAGTCTCAAAAACAGCTTTTTCATCTATATCTACAGCATAAACCTTTTTAACATAAGGAGCAAAAAACTCTGAAACTGCTCCACTTCCACAACCTATGTCAGCGAAAGTGTCATCTTTTCTAGGCATTATTTTTGCAAAAACTACTCCTATTACTTCTAGCTTTGTAGCTTTCATAAAAGATCCTTACACCGATCTTTTCTGCAAGTTCTAAATCAATTTCATCTCCTTCATATATTATCTTCCCATCTTCCATGTAATAAAAGCGATCACCAACTTTGCAGGCCAAATCAAAGTCGTGAGTTGCTATTGCTATCCCTTTTCCATCTCCTTTCAGACTTTCAACTATTTTTACAACTGACTTAAAACCAAAGGAGTCCAATCCTGCAGTTGGTTCGTCGAGTAGTATGAACTCCGGTCTCATAGCGATCGCTGAAGCTATTGAAAGTCTCTTTTTCTCACCTAAACTCAACTGACTGCAAAGTCTTCTTTCAAAACCTTCTAATCCTACAAGTTTTAAAGCTTCCTTTGCAGAATCTTCTTCAATTCCAGCATTTAAAGGACCAAAAACTACTTCCTGCCAAACAGTTGGAGCAAGTATTTGATCTTCTGGATTTTGAAAAACCAGAGTTACTTTTTTCCTTAGTTCAAATAGAGATCTTTTGTCGTACTTTATTTTAGATCCATCAAACCTGACTTCTCCCTTCTTCGGTTTCAACAGACCGTTTAAATGCAGAAGTAAAGTAGTCTTCCCAGCACCATTTCTACCCATTAAAACTACAACTTCCCCTCGTTTTACTTTCAAATTTACTCCCTTAAGAACGTCTTTATCATAGTAAGAAAACCAAACATCCAAAGCTTCGATCATATGAAGACACCTAAAGTTAAAAGGAGAGCAATCAGAATTGCCAAAGGCAAACCTTTGTTCTCGTTGCTAAAACTTGGAAATTTTCCAGAGTAACATCTAGCTTCCTTTGCCATCTCGAACTTCTCAACTTTTTCCATTGATTTCAGAAAGATCATAATACTTACGATTTTAACACTTCTAAACTGTCTTTTCAATCCAAGAAATCCCAAGCGAGAATCTGAGGCTTTCTTAAGCTTCTCTGCTTCATTGAAAAGGATCTGAATAGCTCTGTAAGTTGTAGCCATGAATTCTCTCAAAAAGTTTGGAAGTTTTAAAGCTGATAAAAATTCTGGAAGAGTAGTAGTTAAAACTAAATAGCTCATAACTGTTATTGCTGAAAAAGATCTAAGTATAGTATTTGCAGCAGTTTCTAAACTCTTATCTGTAATTTTAAGAAAATTAATTTTTAAAATTGGTTCTCCTTCCAAAGTGAGTAGTATAACTAAAGTTGCTGGAAGCAAAAAGAGTAATGGAACTGAAACAAAAAGAAGATAAAAAGATCTAGTAGCGTGAAAACAAAGGATTGAAAATATTATCAAAGCAAAGATCTGTACATGAAAATCCAATAGAACTAAAATTAAAGTATAAATTACTAGCCAAATTTTTACAGGTCCATCTACGACCTTCTTTGAACTTACTTGGATCTTTTCAAACTCCATTTTCCTAAGTAGTAACCTATTAGAAAAGCACCTATCGCAGCTTGAAGACTAAAAAAGAAAGTTTCTAGTTCACCAATTGGTTCAAAGATTGGAGAAAACCAAGGTTCATATTCCGGAGAAATTTCAGCTATTTTCTCCTCAAAAAGCTCATCTACTCCTTTGAAAAGAAGTATAAACGGGATCATGCTGTAACCACCTCGTACCTTACAACGTTCTTTAATAAAGCTAAAGCTAAGAAAGCTTCTATTACAGCTATAGGTATCTGGGTTACTGCAAAGATCGCAACGAACACGTACATAGATGAAATTACTCCCTCAAAACCTGCTGTAGATGGAAAAGCCAAAGCTAATTGGAAAGATGTAACGATGTACGTTGTTAGATCTGCAGTAGCTGCTGCTGCAAAGAAAGATGCTGCAACACTATACTTTTTAACGATCTTGTAAACAAAAAAGCTAAAGAACGGAGCTATTATACCCATAGCAGCTGTATTTGCACCAAGAGTTGTAATGCCACCGTGGGCAAGTAGTAGGGCTTGGTAAAGTAGTACTATGAAAGACAGAAATGCTGTAATAACAGGTCCAAAAAGGATGACCGCGATACCAGTTCCTGTTGGATGTGAACAACTTCCTGTTACTGAAGGTATTTTTAGTGCAGAAAGGACAAAAATAAAGCCAGCAGAAATAGCTAGTAAAGATTTTGATTTTGGATTTTTTTCAACTTCTTTTTTAACTTTCCAAGCTCCGTAAATTATAAAAGGTAAAGAGAATGCGTACCAGAAGAGACACCATTCTGGTGGTAGAAAGCCTTCTGCTATATGCATCAAATTCACCGAACTCTGATCAAATTTATTGTATATAAGATTTTCGAAACTAAAAAAATTAAAATATTTAATAAAAACTATAAATATTTTACTTTAAATTTTTTGTATCCTTCTCATCTTGATCAAACATCTAATCTGGCTTCTTTTTGTCTCTTTTAGATTTTTTAGAAAATTTTGATTCCAACTTTTTTCAATCAATTTTTTAGCTTCCTTTAAAGTATGAATGGGGACAGAAAGTAATTTCTTTGTATAATCTTCTACGCTTCTTTCTAAATCTTCACACACTTCATTTACTAAACCAAAATTTTTTGCCTCTTCAGCTTTCAACTCTTTCCTGCTAAACACTAGATCTTTTGCAACTCCATCTCCAACTATCCTAGGAAGTAAGTAGAGAGCTCCCATGTCTGGTATTATTCCAAATTCAGGCTCTTTTATGCAGAAAATAGTACCTGGTGTAGATAAGCGAAGATCTGCTGCTAAAGCCAACTGAAAACCTGCACCTATAGCGTATCTTTTTACAGCTGCAATAGTTGGAATTTCGATGTTTCTTAGATCGTAGACTATCTTCTGAACAAAATCGATGGCTTTTTCGATCTCTTCATCAACTTCTCTTTGAATCAAACTTAAAAGCAAGTTTCTATCTAGACCAGAACAAAAAGTGTCCCCTTCTCCACTCAAAACAAGAATTTTCGATCCAGATCTTTTTACAAGATCGACTGCTTTTCTAAGTTCAGACAACATTTGTAAGTCTAATGCATTCTTTTTCTCAGGTCTATTCAGTACTATCCTAGCTACATCTCCAAGTACAACTTTGACCTTTTCCATGCTGAGCTGTATTTAAATGGAATATAAGAGGGCTTTGCTAAAAATTATAAATTTTAAAATTTTAAATATTAAATTCTGCTACAAGTATCGTATGGTCTGAGGATTTCTCCAAAAGTCTTGGCTTCATGTCGACGTAACAATCTATAGATTTTTCAGCTAAAGGTTCTGTAGCATTTATAGAATCTACTCTCCATCCTAATCCTCTTTCTATCGCTCCTTTGACTCTATAGTCGTAAAAAGTGTAAATTTTTTCATTCGGATGATGTTTTCTCAAAAGATCTAGAAAACCTAAAGCTAGAATTTTTTTGTAAGCATTTCTAGCATCTTCGTGGAAACAGACATGATCTTTAAGTTTATCTGGACTATGAACGTCTATTGGTTCAGGGGCTACATTCATATCTCCACACCAAGCTATATAATCTTTTAAATTGAACTTTTCAAAGAATTTTCTAAGTCTTTCTAACCATTTTAGCTTATAAACGTATTTTTCACTATCTATGCTGAAGCCTTGTGGAACGTAGGTGTTCACAACTTTGATACCTGCTACTTCAGCTAACATTAACCTATCCTCATCTCTAGGCTCGTCGTAAAATCCAAACTTGACGTTTTTTGGTTCCTCCTTTGAAACGATTGCAACCCCGTTCATTCCTCCTTTTCCATAGAAAACAACATTGTATCCTATTCTATGAAAATCTGCTTCAGGAAACTTTCTGTTTTCAACTTTTGTTTCCTGAAGACAAACGATGTCGGGCTTATTTTCTTTTATCCATGGAATTAGAATGTGAAGCCTTTGCCTTATAGAATTAACGTTGTAAGTAGCTACTTTGAGCATAGAAAAAAATCTGTAAAGGATTTTTAAGTTTTCTTCATTTGTCTGTATATTATACTTATATTATTATTTAAGTTTTAAAATCTATGAAGTGCAATTCTGCTGATATCAGAATAACTGTTTCTCAACTGAAGATATAGCTTGATCTATGGCTTGTTTGAGGACTTCAGGCAATCCCTTTATTTCAATTTCTAAAAAACCTCTAACTATTGCTGAAATTGCCTCATCTCTAGAAATACCTCTTGTCATCAAGTAAAATATTTCTTCCTCAGCTATTTTTCCTACTGCTGCTTCGTGACTCAATTCAACGTTAGGATGTTTAGCTTCAAGTTCTGGAATTGCATGAATTAAACCTTTTTCGGACAGTATCAATCCTTTACATTCGAGGTGCCCTTTAACAGCTGGAGCTTCTCCAACTATGTGTCCTCTAGCTATTACTTCACCTCCTTTACTTACTGTCCTTGAAATTATTTCTGCACTAGCTTTTTCTCCTCTTAAAACTGCTCTTGATCCAGAATCTACTTTGCATCCTTCTAAAGCTACTATTACACTACTAAAAATAGCTTTTCCTTCCTTTTCAACGTAAGCAGTGGGATACATTTGAACTGACATTACAGGGCTCAAAAGAACGTAGTTACTTATGAAAGTCCCCCCTTCTTCAACCAATGCAGCACTCCTTGGACGAACTTCTATTTTTCTGTTCCATCCATGGATCATTGTAAAAGTTAACTTTGCATTCTTCTTTACAAAAAATTCACTTACTCCTATGTGCATTCCAACTGCAGATGGGTGAGCTGTACAGCCAGATATTATGTTCAACTCAGACCCTTCTTCAGCAATTATTATGTTGTGGACTTTTTGTTTCAAAGCTCTTTTTAAGTAAAGACAAGCTTCAACAGGTATGTCTATCTTTTCTCCAGGTAAAGCCCTTATAAAGTAGCCGTTGAAATCTTCAGACGTTGCAACTTCTTTAGTGTAATCATCCTGATCTTTTCTCAAGACTTTCCAAAGGTAGTCCTTTAACCAATCGTACTTCTTCAAAGCATCTTTTACACTCATCATTTCAAGCCCTTCAAAGATTGATGTATAAGTTTTAACGAACTGATCTTCCTGCAAAAAAGTAGCTGATCTCTTTGATAGATCTAACTCTATTCCAACTTCTCTGAATTTCTCTATTTCTTCTTTGCTAGCTAAATCTCTCTCAGACATCTTTCAACACACCCCTCGTAACCAAACTTTCTTATCTGTCTCAAAATATCTTTAGAGTCGCCAATACAAGCAATTTTACCTTTGTGCAAAACCATTCCATAATCAGCGTCAACATAGTCAAGTATGTGTCCCTGATGAGTTATTACTATTCCAGAGCTCTTTCTGTCTTTCTTTGGAACATCTCTCTGCAGAAGTTCTCTCATAACTTCTCCGATCAAAGATATGTTTTCAAGATCAACACCGCTATCTGGTTCATCCAGCATAACGAAATCTGGCTTCATGAGCATTATTTGAAGGAGCTCAGACCTCTTAATTTCTCCTCCAGAAAAACCCTTGTTTACAGGTCTGTAGAGATGGTCTAACATTTTTAGCCTTTTTGCAAGTTCAAAAATATCTTTCTCTTTGTAACCTCCAATTTTTGCACAGTACCTCAAAACATCTATCAATTTCACACCCTCTATCTTCGGCGGTACTTGAAAAGCTATCCCCATACCCATTTTTATTCTTTCATCTGTAGGTAGATCTGTTACATCTTTTCTTTTGAATATTATCCTTCCACTCGTTATCTTGTAAACAGGATTTCCAACTATTGCATTCAGTAATGTGGATTTACCACTCCCATTTGGGCCAAAAAGAGCATAAGTTTCTCCAGATCTTATGTAAAGATTTACATTTTCTAAAATTCTTCTTCCCTGCACTTCTACTCCCAAGTTAACAACTCTAAGCACGTCCATCGAAAACAGTATGCGTGTACTAAATTAATTTTTTGTATCTTTCCTCAATTAATAAAAAAGCAATAAGTTTAAATTTCTAAAAAAACAAGAAAAAGAGTGGATAGAGCTGTAAGTTTCATTTTTTTGATGGGTCTGGTCAGTCTTTTTGC
The DNA here is from genome assembly GCA_025058735.1 of Archaeoglobaceae archaeon. GTDB lineage: Archaea > Halobacteriota > Archaeoglobi > Archaeoglobales > Archaeoglobaceae > WYZ-LMO2. The sequence continues at coordinate 12,376 of JANXDX010000022.1, forward strand.
AGACTTCACATATGAGGGAGCTAGAAGTATAAGCGGTGCTTATCTAGAAAACTTTGGTATTAAAGCTTTAACCTTAGGTATAATTTTTGGATTTGGAGAGCTTTTGAATTATTCTGCAAGAATAATTTTCGGTGAAATAGCTGAAAGATCAAAAAAATACTGGTTTTTTATTTTTTTAGGTTATTTTCTTATTTTTTCCATTCCCTTAATAGCTTTAACAGATTCTTGGCAAATTGTAGCGTTTCTTTTGATCTTAGAGAGGTTCGGAAAAGCTGTAAGATCACCTGCAAGAGATGCAATTATATCGTTTGCTAAAGTTAAAAAGGGGTTTGGATTTGGATTACACGAAGCGATAGATCAAGTAGGAGCTGTTTTGGGGCCATTAACGATCTCAATCCTTTTGATCTGGTTCAACTATAGAGAATGTTTTCTGTTCCTCTTTATTCCAGCTGTTCTGATGGTTTCATTTTTAGTGTATGCAAAAAGGTTTTCAGCCCAAGGAGTCTTTGAATTAGAAATGAAAAAAACAAGAGAAGGTTTTTCATACTTTTTAGCTTTTTCTTTCTTCTCTTCAGCAGGTTTAGTGAGCTTTCAACTTGTAGCTTATCATCTAGAATCGATATCTTTTCAGCCTTATTTGATACCTCTTTTATATGCAATTGCTATGCTTTCCGATGCTCTCGCAGCTATTTTCATCGGAAAAGTTTACGATAAACATGGAGTAAAAATTCTACTTATAATTCCAATTTTAACTCCTCTAACTTCTATTTTTATTATCAACCCTGTTTTAAGTGCTCTAGCAATAGGAATTGTCTTAGGAGCACAAGAGTCTGCTATGCGTGCAGCAGTTTCAGAATTTTCCAGTAAAAGAGCTAGAGCATATGGAGCTTTCAATTCAATTGTAGGATTTGGAACATTTTTTGGTTCTATATCTTTTGGATACATATACGACAATTTTAAAGAATATTTAATTTTATATTCTATTTTTATGCAATTCATTGCAGTTATTATTTTCGCAAAAAGATTTTTAGTTTCTCGCAAACTTTAGTTATGGGAGTAAATTTAAGTGAAATCTTAGAAAAAGAAGAAGCTGAAATAGAATCTTTTTCAGGGAGAAAAATTGCTATAGATGCTTACAACATACTTTACCAATTCCTTGCAACAATTCGTCAACCAGATGGGACTCCTTTAAAAGATTCAAAAGGTAGAATTACTTCTCATCTTTCAGGATTACTTTACAGAGTTTCAAACATGGTTGAAATAGGAATAAGACCAATATTTGTTTTCGACGGAAAGCCACCAGAGTTCAAAAAAGTTGAAATAGAAGAAAGACAAAAAAGGAAAAAAGAGGCTGAAGAAAAATGGATTGAGGCTTTAGAATCTGGAGAAGAGTATGCCAAAAAATATGCACAAGCTACAGCTAGAGTTGACGATTTTGTTCTAGATTCATCGAAAAAACTCCTAAAACTTATGGGAATACCTTTTGTTCAAGCTCCAAGTGAGGGGGAGGCACAAGCAGCCTACATAGTTAAAAAAGGTGAGGCAAGTTTTACTGCAAGTCAAGATTACGATTCGCTACTTTTTGGAAGTCCAAAATTAGTAAGAAACTTAGCAATAACTGGGAAAAGGAAACTTCCTGGAAAAAACGTTTATGTCGAAGTGAAACCTGAAATTCTAGATCTTGAGAAGAATTTGAAAAAGTTGGGAGTTAGCAGGGAACAACTTGTAGATATCGCAATTTTGGTCGGTACAGACTACAACGAAGGTGTAAAAGGTATCGGCCCAGCAAAAGCTTTAAGATATATAAAAAGTTACGGAGATATTTTTAGAGCTCTAAAAGCTTTAAGAGCTAACGTAGAAAATGTTGAAGAGATTAGAAAATTCTTCCTAAATCCACCTGTAACTGATGACTATAAGATTAAGTTTGAAGAACCAGATTTTGATGGAATAATCGATCTTTTATGCGAAGAACACGATTTCAGTAGAGATAGAGTAGAGAAAGCTTTAGAAAAATTGAAATTTTTAAAATCATCTCAATCTACTTTAGAAAGGTGGTTTGGTTGAGTCATGTGAAAGATTTTGAATTCAAAACAGCAGTAGTTACAGTCTCAACTTCCAGATTCAAAAAGTATGGGAAGATGAAAGGATTAGATAAAATTCCGGAAGATGATGAATCTGGAAAGATCTTGGTTCAAAACATACCAAACGTTGTCGAATATATTCTAATTCCTGACGAAATTGAAGAAATAAGAAAAACAGTTTTAGATCTGCTGAAAGATGTTGATGTCTGTATTTTAACTGGAGGAACTGGACTTTCACCAAAAGATGTGACGATTGAAGCTTTGGAAAAATTTTTTACGAAAAAAATTGATGGTTTTGGTGAAATTTTTAGAATGCTGAGTTACCAAGAAATAGGATTCGACGCAATACTTAGTAGAGCTACTGCTGGAGTTGTAGGAGATAAAGTAATTTTCTGCTTACCTGGTTCATCGAAAGCTGTAAAACTTGGAATAAAAATAATTCAAAGTTCTCTGAAACACATTTTAAGTCATGTAAAGGGTCTAGCGTAGGAAAAAGATCCCTTGCTTTTTCATCAACCTCCTACTACCACAAAAGGGACAGTGCAAATTTGGTAAATGTAACGGTCCCGAATAGCTAGTAAGCCTTTTAATTTCCAAGTCGAACTCCGAACCACATCTAGCGCAGTAGATGTTGTCTAGTCTCATATTTTCGATCGCTTTTCTAGTTAGAAAAATTTTACTATAAACTTTCTACGATTGCATGAAAAGTCAAAGTTAAGATATTTATGGATTGGTTGTAAAATTTAGTTGATAAGTTTCAGATTTCATCGAAGATAGTTAGATTTTTAAATGAATTTAAAAATAATAAATTTAAAAAATTTTTAAAATAAAATTATTGAAAAACTTCGACAAAACTTTTATTCAAAGTTAAACTTTCAATATGAAAATACTTATGGAACATGAAGCAAAAGATTTGCTTGAAAAATACGAAATACCTACAGCAAAATGTTATTTCTGTGAAAATGAATATGAAGCTTTAACTGCAGCTAAAAAGATTGGTTTCCCAGTAGTTATGAAGGTTGCCTCGAGGGAGATAATTCATAAAAGCGATGTCGGTGGAGTGAAGCTGAACCTAAACAGTGAAGAAGATGTTAAGAAAGCTTTTGATGAATTGATGAAGATAGAAAAAGCTGAAGGAGTAAACGTTCAGCCAATGCTAAGTCCAGGAATAGAAGTCATAGTAGGAGTTGCTGAAAACGATCAGTTCGGAAGTTTTGTAATGTTCGGGCTCGGAGGTATTTTTGCAGAAGTTGTTAAAGATGTTTCTTTTAGACTTCTACCAGTAAGTAGAAAGGATGCTGAAGAGATGGTGAAAGAGATCAAAGGATACAGAATATTAGAAGGTTATAGAGGAAAAAAAGGAGATGTAAGTTCTTTAGTAAAGCTGCTTGTAAAAATCAACGAAGTAGTTGAAAATGAGAACATTTTAGAGATGGATTTGAATCCTATATTCGTCTACGAAAAAGGTTATTGTGTAGCAGATGCGAGAATTGTTATTGGAGAAAGAAAAAAATTCAATTATGAACCAAAAAATATAGATGTCTTCTTCAATCCGAAAAGTGTAGCTGTGATAGGGGCTTCAAGAGAAGTTGGAAAACCTGGAAACCAAGTTATTTTTAATTTGCTGAAAATAGGTTTCAATGGAAAGATCTACCCTGTAAATCCAAAAGCTGGAACTATCTACGATCTTAAAGCTTACTCCTCGATCAAAGATGTTGCAGAAGATGTTGACATAGCAATTATAGCGATTCCTTCAAAGTTTGTAGTAGATGCTGTCAAGGAGTGTGTAGAAAAAGGTGTAAAAGGTATAATAATTTTGAGTGGTGGCTTTTCTGAAGGTTGGAACTATGGAGTAGAAATAGAGAAGAAAATCTTAGAGATTGCTAAGAAAAAAGATGTTAAAATTATAGGTCCAAACACGATGGGTATCTTAGATACAGATAGTAACTTTACATCTTTCTTCTCTTACCTGCTGAAAGTTGGTAAAGGAAACATAGGTATTGTAGCTCAAAGTGGAGCGGTAGCGAACTTCAGTCTTTTATATTTACACCACATAGGTATCAGTAAAGTAATAGCCCTAGGAAATACCTGCGACGTAAATGAAATAGATGCTACAAATTTCTTGGCAAGTGATCCAAAAACAAAAGCTATTGGACTATATTTAGAAGGTTTCAAGAATGGAAGAGTTTTTTATGAAGTGTTGAAAAATTGTAAAAAACCAGTAGTAATCTTAAAAGCTGGAAGAACTGAAGCTGGAAAAAGAAGTGCGCTAAGTCATACTGCATCAATTTCTACAAGCGAAGAGATCTTTGAAACTGCGTGCAAGCAAGCTAGAGTTGCAAAGACTAGAGATTTTGATGAATTTATCGACACTTTAAAAGCTCTAGCTCTTCAACCATTACCTAAAGGAAATAGAGTAGGAGTAATAGAGCCGTCTGGAGCTGAATGTGTGATGGCTGCAGATGCTGTAGAAGAAGAGGGGTTAAAACTTGCAAAGTATTCTGAAAAAAGCTTAGCTAAACTTTACAAAATAGCTCCAGAATGGCACAGTGTAAACAATCCACTAGATCTTTATCCATTCGTAGAAAAAAATGGGGACGAAGTGTTCTTTGAAATACTGAGAATATTCCTCGAAGATGAGAACATAGATGCTATTGTATCTGGTATCTTCATACCAAGCTTAGTGAGGGTACGATTCGATCTGAGTTGGGTCAAAGGTTTTGAGAAACCGATCCTTTTCACTTTGAAAACTGAGATAGAAGAACTGATGAGTGCGAAAAAGCTGATCGAGCAGATGGGTTTTCCCGTATATCCAACTCCTGAAAGAGCTTTAAGAGTTCTGAAGCACATGTTAAGTGTAGTGAAATGATCTTCAAGGTAACTTTTTTAGGAACTGCTGGAAGCGTTCCGAGTGTTGAGAGAAACGTCTCTTCTATATTTGTTCAGTTTGGAGCTTACAGATTTTTACTCGACTGTGGTGAGGGGACACAAAGACAAATGATGATTGCAAAGACTGGGTTAAGGAATTTAAATCACATATTTATAACACATCTGCACACAGATCACTTTGCAGGTCTTTTTGGTTTACTAGAAACGATGTCTCTGAACAACAGAACTGAAGAACTGAAAGTTTACTGTCCTCAAGCTAAAATTTTGAAAAAAGTTTTTGAAACTTTTGGATACGATGGGCTTAGCTATGAGGTAAAAGTTGAAGAAGTTTACGATGGATTCGAAATTGATTTTAAAGATTTTAAGATCTTAGCGTTTAAAACAGAACACATAGTTCCTAGCTTTGGTTACGCAATAGTTGAAAAAGATAGGAGAAAATTCGATAGAGAGAAAGCTGAAAAATTGGGAATTCCTCCTGGACCTCTTTACGCTAAACTCGTAGCTGGAGAAAGTATAGTACTGAATGAGAAAATCATAAAACCTGAAGATATATTGGGAGAGATAAAAAAAGGAAGAAAATTAGTTTACACTGGAGATACAAGACCTTGCGCAAGAACTATAGAAGTTGCAAGAAATGCAGATATCTTAATCCATGATGCTGCATTTACAGAAGATCTTAAAGATTGGGCAATAGAGAGTGGTCATTCAACAGCTAAAGAGGCTGCAGAAGTTGCAAAAATAGCAGAAGTAAAGAAACTTGTGTTGATCCACATAAGTGCAAGGTTTTCAAAAGATCCTAGCCCCCTTCTCCTGGAGGCAAAAAATGTTTTTGAAAACGTTTTAATAGCTGAAGACTTTATGCAGTTAGAAATTAGATAAATAAATTTTATATAAAATTTGAAAATTATTTTTGCAAATTTTAAATAGATTACCTAGCAGACGTTTTAAGTCAACTGAAATTTGAAAAGCTTCAATGATCGAAAAGCTTATATATCGAAGAGTAGTAAAATATTTAAACCCTTTGGTACAAGTAAAAAGTTTGATGAAACTGATAGAACTTGGAAAAGTTCAACATATATCGAAATCTGGCATGATAGTGGTACAGTTGAAGCCATCAAGCGTTCCTAAGATAGGAGATAAAGTAGTTACAAAAAAAATGGAACCTGTTGGCGTAATTCAGGATATAATCGGTCCAGTTTCATCTCCTTATGCTTTAATCAAACCTGAAAAGAAGGCTGGTAATTATGATTTGTTGTTTGTGGTGAAAGATTATGGTAGAGTTGGAAAAGGAGAAAGTGAAGGAGGTAGAAAAAGAGAAAGAGGTAGAAAAGAAAGAGATAGAAAGGGAAGAAGACTTTGAAGTTTGCCCAGAATGTGGAAGTCCAAGGCTTGTACGTGATTATAGAAGAGGAGAGCTTATTTGCCAGGACTGTGGTTTAGTTATAGAAGATCGCTACATAGACAGTGGACCAGAGTGGAGAGCCTTTGATAGTGAGCAGAGGGATAGAAGAAGTAGAGTTGGAGCACCAGTTACTTATACGATCCACGACAAAGGTCTTTCAACGATCATAGATTGGAGCAACAAAGACTACTACGGAAAAGCTATTTCAGTTAGAAATAGAGCACAGCTTTTTAGACTTAGAAAATGGCAAAGAAGAATAAGAATAAGCAACGCTACTGAGAGAAATCTCGCATTTGCTTTAAGTGAATTAGATAGAATGGCTTCTGCATTAGGATTACCGAAGAGTGTTAGAGAGAACGCTGCAGTAATCTACAGAAAAGCCATAGAAAGTAATCTGATAAGGGGTAGAAGTATAGAAGCTGTTGTAGCTGCAGCTTTGTATGCAGCATGCAGACAAGCAGGAGTTCCAAGGACTTTAGATGAGATATCTCAGTATTCAAGAGTCGATAGGAAAGAGATAGGAAGAACTTACAGATTTATAGCTAGAGAACTTGGATTGAAGTTAATGCCAACAAGTCCAGCAGATTACGTGCCAAGGTTCTGTGCAGCACTGGGTTTAAGTGGAGAAGTTCAAAAGAAAGCAGTAGAGATCATAAAGAAAGCTGAGGAGAGAGAGCTTACAAGTGGTAGAGGGCCAACAGGAGTTGCTGCAGCTGCTATATATGTTGCAGCGATCCTCTTAGGAGAGAGAAGAACGCAAAGAGAGGTTGCAGAAGTTGCAGGAATAACAGAGGTTACGATAAGAAACAGGTACAAAGAACTAGCTGAAAGGTTAGATATAGATATAGTCTTATAAACTTTTCACAAAAGATTTTTAATTTTTTAAAGTAACCTCTTTCAATGACCAACAAAATACTTGATCTAGAGGACATTTCAGGAGTAGGGCCGGAAACTGCTAGAAAGCTTAGAGAGGCTGGTTTTTATTCTGTAGAAGAGATAGCTATAGCCTCTCCAGCAGAGTTGTGTTCAATAAGTGGGATCAGTGAAGGAAAAGCTTTTGAAATAATCCAACATGCAAGAAAACTAGTAAACATAGGCGGATTCGAGAGTGGAGATAAAGTTTTTGAGAGAAAGAAAAACATAAAGAAGATAAAAACAGGTAGTTTATCTTTAGATTCACTACTTGGCGGAGGGATTGAAACACAAGCTATAACTGAATTGTTTGGAGAGTTTGGAAGTGGAAAAACCCAAATTTGTCATCAACTAGCAGTAAATGTACAGTTACCTGAAAAAGAGGGGGGACTTGATGGATCTGCAATAATGATCGACACAGAAAATACTTTCAGGCCAGAGAGAATATTACAGATGGCTGAAGCTAAAGGATTAGATGCAAACGATGTTTTGAAAAACATATACGTTGCACAAGCTTACAATTCAAACCATCAAATGCTTTTAGTTGATAATGCTAAAGAACTTGCAGAAAAGCTTAGAAGAGAAGGAAAACCCGTTAGATTACTAGTAGTTGATTCTTTAACATCACATTTCAGAGCAGAGTATGTTGGAAGAGGTACTTTGGCAGATAGACAGCAAAAGCTGAACAGACATCTCCACGATCTGATGAGGTTTGGAGAAGTCTACAATGCAGCAGTCGTCGTAACAAACCAAGTAATGGCAAGGCCTGATGTAATGTTCGGCGATCCAACAAGACCAGTTGGAGGACACATAGTTGCACACATTGCAACTTACAGAGTCTATTTAAAGAAGGCCAAAGGTGAAGTTAGAATTGCAAGACTCGTAGATGCTCCACATTTACCAGAAGTAGAAGTTCTCTTCAAGATAACTGAAAAAGGAATAGAAGATGTTGAAGAAAACAAAAAAAAGAAGGTAAAAGAAAAAGATGAGGAATGAATAAAAAATTATACAGAATTTATCAACTAGTTTTCAGCTGACATCAAGTTGTTTAGATTTTCTTTACTCTTTAGAAAATAAAGTGTCGGCTTTACTTTGTTTTTCTCTCAATAGGAAAATTTTTAAAGAACAATATAAACTATTAATTAAATTGAAAAATTTTTAAATGAAAACGAATTGCAATAGATAGATACACTCCTTTTGCAACAACGATAGTTTTTCCCAACCGACAGAGACAAAGTATCCTCGATTAGAGTTTCTCTTGTTAGAAGATCTATACATTTTTTAGTTTTAAAAATTTAACGTACAAACAAAAAGAATAAACAAAGCTTAAATGATGTTGGAGAATGTTTACGAAATGACTTGCGATCTGTATGATACACGTCGTTTTAGTAGAGCTAAAGGTTCCTGAAAATATAGGATTCATAGCTAGACTTATGAAGAACTTCGGGATCAAAAACCTTTGGCTTTACAGATGCAACGTTACTCAAGAAAGCTACTACACTGCAGCGCATGCAAAAGATGTCTTAGATGAAGCTAAAAGGATAGACGATCTGTTTTCTATATTATCCTCCATGAACTTCGTAATTGGAACAACTGGTGTTGAAGGGGCACAGTACAGGTTTCTAAGAAAACCGATATTCACACCAGAAAAAGTTTTGAAGTTTATAAAAGAGGGACAAGAAGTTGCCGTACTCTTTGGAAGGGAAGACTTTGGTCTTTTAACCGAGGAGTTGGAAGCTTGTCATGCAATAGTGAAAGTTCCAACTAGTGAAGAGTATCCAATAATGAATGTCAGCCATGCTGCAGCAGTTGTACTGTATTTTTTAAGCAAAAAAGAAAAGGAAAAAAAGATTGCAAAACAAGAAATTTTTGCAACTGGATTAGATATAGAAGTAGCTGTAAAGAACTTGGAAGACTTACTTAAAGCAGTGGAATTTCCTGAGCATAGAATTAGAAGAACTTTGATAGTTTTTAGAAGAATTTTAGGAAGATCTAAACTTAGGAAAGAGGAAGTTTTAACCTTAGATGGAATTTTCAGAAAAACACTCAGTTACATAAAAAGAAAAGTTCAGCAATGATTTTTATCTCTTTTACTTTTAACTCTTGAGATAAGATAAGCGAAAACTGCAGCACCAAAACCGTTGTCTATGTTCATCACCGCAACTCCAGCTGGACAACTTTGAAGCATCGAAAACAAAGTTGTTAGACCGCCTAGATTTACTCCGTATCCTACAGAAGTTGGAACCGCTATAACAGGTAGATCTATCAAAGCTGCAACTACTGATGGCAAAGCCCCTTCCATTCCAGCTATCACTATTGCGCTATCAACTTCGTTACTCTTTATGAACTCTACAGCTTTTCCAACTCTATGGATTCCAGCAATTCCTACATCGTAAAACTTGTAAACTTTTAACCCTAAAAATTCAGCCGTTTCTGCTGCTTCTTCTGCAACTGAAACATCTGAAGTTCCAGCAGTTATTATTACAACTGTTCCAGAATTCTCTACAAGTTTTCCCTTTACAGCTATTCTTCCCTTCTCATTCACTTTCAACCCCATCTTTTTCATCAACTCAGCTTGTTCTTTGTTCAACCTGGTTACTATCACAGGTTTTTCTGCTTTCAAGTAAATTTCTACTATTTCTCTAAGTTCTTCTAAGCTTTTGCCTTCAGCGTATATAGCTTCAGGCTTTCCTATCCTCTCAAACCTGTTTAAGTCTGGATTAACATTCTGCATGATACTCCTGAATCGTTTTTACAGTTACAGTTTTCTTCTTTATAGACTCTATCGCCTTCAAAGCTGCGAGAGCTCCGGCTAGGGTTGTGATGTAAGGTACCTGATAATCCACTGCAGCCCTTCTAATTTCGTAGCCATCGGTCTTTCCCTTTTTACCGCTTGGAGTATTTATTATCAAGTTAATTTCTCCGTTTATTATCGCATCTACAACGTTCGGTCTACCTTCGCTGACCTTCAAAACAACCTCAACCTTAACTCCGTTAGCTTTCAAGAACTGTGCAGTTCCTCTTGTAGCTAATATTTTGAATCCCAACTCTTCAAACCTTTTTGCAATTTGAACTGCTTTCTGATTCTTGTCTTTGTCTTTCAAACTTATAAGTATCTTTCCTTCAGTTGGTAACCTCATACCAGCCGCCAGTTCAGCTTTGTAGTAAGCTAAGCCAAAATCGTAATCTATACCCATAACTTCTCCAGTAGACTTCATCTCAGGGCCCAAAACAGGATCTACGCCTGGAAGCTTTATAAAAGGAAAAACAGATTCTTTTACTGCTATATGGTCTAACTTTATCTTCTCTTTCAATCCTAAATTCTTTAACTTCTCTCCAACAGTCAGTTTTGCTGCAATTTTTGCTAAAGGAATCCCAGTAGCTTTACTTACAAATGGAACTGTCCTACTAGCTCTTGGATTTGCTTCTAAAACATAGACAATTCCATCCTTAACGGCAAACTGGATGTTTATCAATCCAACGACTTTTAAAGCTAGTGAAATTTTTTTCGTATAATCTATTATAGTATTTATTACATCTTCAGACAAAGATATTGGAGGAAGAACACAAGCTGAGTCACCGCTGTGAATTCCAGCCTCTTCTATATGCTCCATTATACCTCCTATGAAAACTTCTTCACCATCACAAAGAGCATCGACCTCAACTTCCACAGCATCTTCCAGGAACTTATCTATTAGAACTGGTTTTTCTTCGCTTACCTCCAAAGCTTCGGTCACGTATTTGACAAGGTCTTCTTCATCGTAAATGATCTTCATCCCTCTTCCACCTAAAACGTAGCTAGGTCTAACTAGAACTGGATAACCTATTTTCTTTGCAACTTTCTTTGCCTCTTCAATACTTCTAGCTATTCCATTTTCTGGCTGTGGTATTTTTAATTCTTTCAACAATTTAGAAAATCTTTCTCTATCTTCAGCTATATCTATCGATTCAGTACTCGTTCCAAGTATCTTTGCACCACTTTCTTCCAAACTTTTACATATGTTGAGAGGTGTTTGACCGCCAAATTGAACAAGAACTCCTTCTGCTCTCTCGTTTTCATAGACATTCATAACATCTTCATGAGTTATTGGCTCAAAGTAGAGTCTATCGGAAGTGTCGTAATCTGTAGAAACAGTTTCTGGATTGCAGTTCACCATTATTGTTTCATAACCTTCTTCTTTTAGACTTTTAACAGCATGTACACAGCAGTAATCAAACTCTATACCTTGTCCAATTCTGTTTGGTCCACTTCCCAATATCATTATTTTTCTCTTACTTGTAGGAATAGCTTCATTATCTTCTTCGTAAGTTGAATAGTAGTACGGTGTTTTAGCTTCAAACTCTGCGGCACAAGTATCTACCATCTTATAAACTGCCAAAACTTTCTTCCTCTTTCTAACATCTCTAACATCTTTCTCTGTACATCTAAATATTGTTGCAAGTTGTCTATCACTGAAACCAAGTCTTTTAGCTTCCCTCAGTATTTCTCCTGGAACTTCTTCGATTTTAAACTTTTCTGCCAAGCTCTTTAGTTTAGCTTCAAACTCAACTATGTTCTTGATCTTCTGCAAGAACCACTTGTCTATCTTTGTAAGCCCGTAAACTTCTTCAACACTGAATCCATTCAGGAAAGCGTATCTTATATAAAATATTCTTTCATGGTTTGGAATTCTCAATTTTTCAACTATTTCTTCCCTGCTTACTTCTTTTCTATCTTTTCCATCGCATCCCAATCCATACCTTCCAATTTCTAGACTTCTTATAGCTTTTTGCAGCGCTTCTTCAAAGGTTCTTCCTATTGCCATAACTTCTCCAACACTCTTCATCTGAGTTCCTAAGGTTTTATCTGCGGTTGGAAACTTTTCAAAAGCAAACCTTGGAATCTTTACTACTACGTAATCTATAGTAGGTTCAAAGCTTGCCATCGTTTCTTTCGTTATATCGTTTGGAATTTCATCCAAAGTATAGCCAACAGCTAACTTTGCAGCTATCTTCGCTATTGGAAAGCCGGTTGCTTTTGAAGCTAATGCTGATGATCTACTAACTCTTGGATTCATTTCTATAGCTAAAATTCTTCCATCTTCTGGATTCACAGCAAACTGTATATTACTTCCACCGGTTTCAACTCCGATCTCTCTCATAATTTTTATTGCAGCATCTCTCAACTGTTGATACTCGTAATCTGTCAAAGTTTGTGCTGGAGCAACAGTTATGCTATCTCCAGTGTGTATACCCATTGGATCGAAATTTTCTATTGGACAAATTATGACTACGTTGTCTGCTAAATCTCTCATAACTTCCAATTCAAACTCCTTCCATCCTATGACACTTTCTTCGATCAAAACTTGACCTATCAGAGAAAGCTTTAGACCTTTTGAAACTATCCTCTTCAACTCTTCCTTGTTGTAAGCTATTCCACCACCAGTTCCGCCCAAGGTAAAAGCTGGCCTTACAATAGCAGGATAACCTATTTCTTTAGCTATTTCAACTGCTTCTTCAACACTGTAAGCTACTTCACTCCTTGGAACTTCTAAACCTATTTTAAGCATGCACTCCTTGAAAAGTTCTCTATCTTCAGCTTTCTTTATTGCATCAACCTTTGCACCTATGAGCTCAACGTCGTACTTTTCAAGAATTCCTGATTCGTAAAGTTCTACTGCTAGATTTAGAGCAGTTTGACCTCCCAAAGTTGGAAGTAAAGCATCAGGTCTTTCTCTTTCTATTATTTTAGAGACAAAATCTAAAGTTAGAGGTTCTATGTATATCCTGTCGGCCATCTCTGGATCTGTCATTATCGTAGCTGGATTTGAATTAACTAAAACTACTTCAAAACCTTCCTCTTTCAAAGCTTTACAAGCCTGACTTCCAGAGTAATCAAATTCTGCAGCCTGTCCTATTATTATTGGTCCACTACCTATAACCATGATTTTCTTTATATCTTCCCTCTTCGGCATCAGAACTCCCTCAGAATTTTCAAAAAATCATCAAAAAAGAAGTAAGTATCGTGCGGTCCTGGGCCAGCTTCTGGATGGTATTGAACTGTTATCAGTGGAAAATCTTCATGTTTTAAACCTTCAACTGTTCTATCGTTCAAATTTATCTGAGTAACTTTCAATCCCTTTGGCAAAGTTTTCTCATCAACGGCGAAGTTGTGATTTTGACTTGAAATGAAAACTCTTCCAGTTTCAAAATCCTTTACAGGCTGATTGCTTCCATGGTGACCAAATTTTAGCTTAAAAGTTTTTGCCCCTAAAGCTAAAGCTGATAACTGATGTCCTAAACATATTCCTGCAACTGGAATTTTTCCAAAAAGTTTTTTTATCAAATTTATAGTTTCTAAAACTCTTGCAGGATCTCCTGGACCGTTAGATATGAATACTCCATCTGGATCTGCTTCAATTATTTTCTCAGCTTCGTAATTGAAGGGAACTACTGTGAGATTTATTTCTCTCTTCAACAGTTGTCTTGCTATGCTATTCTTCACTCCACAGTCTATCAGAAAAACTTCGTATTTTCCTCCTACATCGATTCTTTTCGGTTCTTTTACGCAGACTTTGTCAACTAAATTTATTTCACTTATAGATGGCTGAGATCTTGCTTTCTTTATTAATTCTTCTTTTTCTACATCTCCAATTCCAATTGCAGCTTTCATAGCTCCGTATATTCTGATCTTCTTAGTTAACATCCTCGTATCAACACCCTCTACTCCTGGAACGTTGTACTCTTTTAGCAACTCATCTAGTGTCATTTCGCTTCTCCAATTGCTAGGATTTCTGCAAAGTTCTCTAACAACAAAACCTTCAACTTTTACTCCGTCGCTTTCAAAGTCTTGCCTGCAAACACCATAATTACCTATCAACGGATAAGTTAGCATTAGTATTTGACCTTTGTAGCTTGGATCTGTTAAGGCTTCAACGTAACCTGTCATCGAAGTACAAAAAACTATTTCTCCCAAAGAATCTCTTTCAGCTCCAAAAGCTTTTCCTTCTACACAAGTACCATCTTCAAGAGCTAAAGTGGCTTTCATAAAACTTCCCTAACTTCTTTAACTACTTCTTTCAAGCTTGGTACATCGAAAAACTTCTTTCCAGTTATTTCGTTGCAAAGCGCAGCGTAGATCTTTGAAGATAACGATTTAACTCTCTCATTCAACTTCGGAGGAGTACCTACTAGTTCTCTCCAATTTTCTTTTCCCTTTAAAACTTTCAACTTTTCGTACCAATCTGTCTTTCTGTAGTAAGCTCTAAGTATCTCTTTACTGACTTCAAATCCTTCAAAATTGAATCTACATTCATCAGGAGTTCCTACAGCATCTACTACCATCAAATTCCTTCTTCCATCAAAAGCAAACTCAAGTTTTCCATCTTCATTCTCTATTCCAGCTTTTGAAACTTCAGTAGTTATCATTTTGTTTATTTTTAAAGCAACTCTTTTCAATTCATCGAACTCATCATCTTTCAATCCAGATATCTCCTTAGCTTCCGAATAAGTTAGATAGCGATCAACATCTTCTATCTTTGTACTGAAATCTATTATTGGATTTTCAAGCTTCATTCCAGCTTTTATTTCCTTTAATCCAAAATCTTCTGGTTTTATTTTCCCTTCCTGAAATCTTTTTAATAGAGATGAGCCTGCAGGTATGCTGTTCCTATATATAACCTCTAAAGGTATTAGGAAGTTTCCTTTTTCCTTCTTAATTTGCTCATAATTTAAAACTCTTACAAGTTTAACTCTAAATACGTTCGTTGGCTCATCTACTTCATCGAACCTCAAAACTTTTCCCTTAGAAACCAATCCTAAGTAGTGAGTTTTTATTCCTTCATCCTCGATTTTTTCAAAGAAGTAGGCTGAGATCATGCAGAGAGACTTTCCCTTCAGATCTATCAGATCGGGCATTATTCCATAGTCGAAAACTGAATACCTATCTGAAAAAAAGAAATCTCCGAGACCAGTTCTATTACCTTTCGGCTGCCTTATAACTACAACATCTTTTACGGAGCCCATCCTTTCACCTCATCATCCGATTTCTCTATCTCCCTCTTTTTCTTATTTAAATACTCTACAACTCTCCTTTTCACTTCATCATCTTTCATAGCAGCGATCTTTGCAACTGCTAAAGCAACGTTCTCTGCTTCAAGAACTAGCATTGGAGCTACACCCGATGGCATCCTTATGCTTGAAAATATATCAAACCAGTTTTTATCGCTAAAAGGTGGAGCAGCTATTACAGGTTTCGATGTGTTTGCATCCACAAAACCACTCAAAGCATTACTCCTTCCAGCTATTGTTACAAAGATTACATCGTCTTTTTCAAATTCTTTTATAATTTCAAGAACTTTTAAAGGAGTTTTATGTGCTGAAGCAACTCTGAACTCTGCTTTCAATCCAAACTCTGATAACTTTTCTCCTATACTTTTAGCGTAATCAAAATCAGCTTTCGATCCCATAACTATTACAGCTTTCATTAGGTTGTCTTCTTGGATCTTTAAGATTTTAAGGTTTTTGCTGAAAAGCAAAGCTAATCATTGCGAAATAATTATGATTAATCGGTTTTGAGCTTTTCTAAAATGTAAACAGCGATCAAAGGAAGTACTATCGTTGCATCACAGTAAACTGTTGCTGTTTCAGCATTTTTCTTCAGCTTACACCAACTCTTAGCCTCTTCAAGGGTTGCTCCGCTCAATCCACCAAAATGGGGAGAATCAGTAGTTATCTGAACAGCGTAATCAAAACCTTCTGCCAAAAGCATAGACTGAAGAGCAAAATTTTTTGGAACTCCACCTCCAATTATTATTATTCCACTCTTTTTAGCTTTAAAACATAAATCCAAGAGCAATTTTATGTCTTTCGTATAATCTATACACAGATTCGAGAGTACGCTGAGCTGAAGACCTATTATTGAATCATGAAGAGTTGGGCTAACTATTGGAATACTTTTTTCATAAGCTGATTTTAGAAAAGATTTACCGTTTATCCTTTTTCCTATTTCCCAGATCAACTCGTAACTGCTGATTTTTTCTTTTACACCATTTTTATTCAGATCATTTAAAAGTTTTTCTATGAAGTTTTCTATAGCTTCAAATGCTGAAGTTTCGATCAAAACATCGTAAACTCTGTTTAAATTGCTGTTATCTAGATTAAAATCGCTAGAGGAAATGATCTTGTGACGAAAACCTAAAGCTTCTGCTAGCTCATGAACTACGTTTGCTCCAGTTGAAATTAAAACAGATACAATTTTTCTTTCTATAAAAGTGTTTATTATATTTCTCATTCCAGCGGGAACCATCGCTCCAGCTAAAGTTAAAAAGACCGTAGCTTTATCTTTGACCATTTTGTAACAAATTTTAGCTACTTCTCCGAGTTTTCTAGCATTAAAAGCTGTTAGTGAGAGTTGATCGATTAGATCAGATATTTTAATATTTTCTTTAATTTCAGGGCTTTCAACGTACATGGAATTGCTTTTTAGCTAGACTTTTAAATTGTTTTAAACATTGACATTCTATTTTTATATAAAATTATTTAAAATTAATTTAATTATTTTTAATTATTTGTAACTTTAATTTGATTTATGAATCGATTTAACCAAAAATTTCATAAACTTGAAGTAGATTTTTTCTTAAGGGCTCGTAGTCTAGCGGTTATGACGTCGCCTTGACGAGGCGAAGGTCCCCGGTTCGAATCCGGGCGAGCCCAGTTTTTACGAGAATTTAAAAAATTTAAAGAATTTAAAAGATAATTTTTGAATTCTATCTGCTCAGAATTGTTTGATTTTTGTTTAAAGCTGTAAAAATTTTATTTTCATTGTAGATTTTAGAGTTGCCAACCTTTACCTTAGCGTTGCCAACTTGTGGAGTCACAAAAAAGCCGTCTTGAACTCGATAGATCTCTGCTTCACATCCCACTAAATCGAGAAATTCTATAGTAAGGGTTAAAATTGAATATTTATAGCCTTCTTTAGCTTTCTTTTTCGAATTACTACTTTATTAATCATTTCTAGGCATACTCTATTTTCTGAAGCCTGAAGGAAAAAGTTAACGTTATGATATTTTTTCAATTTATCTGAATAGAACGTTAAGACTTTTGCAAAACTATAAAAAATTCAATTTTTCTTTAATTGTAAGCGTTAAAAAACTGTTGTAATCATTCAATAATAAATAAATATAAATATTGTAAATTTATTTATTTTATACTTTCAATTAATATTATATTTTGCAAGTTTCTGTATTTCTATACTCAACAAAATTACTTTAAATGAATAAATAAAGAGAGAAAAGACGAGAATTGATTTTAAAGAAAAAAATAACAGATCGTGAATGATTTTATTCGATTTTTTTATTTTAAAATTATAATTTATGATGGTTACTTCTCTTTTCAAATAGAGACTAATGATTTTTATTTTTCTTCTGTATCTCGATAAAAATCCTCTAAACTAAATTTAAATCTTTAAAATTGGATGTTTTGAAAAAATAAGTTCGAGATAAAAGTCGTCAATCTTTATAAATGTATGAATCATTAGAGGTTCGCGACTATATATAAACAAAAGAAGCTTTTAGAAAGCTTTATATGACAAAAGGAGTAAGAAACACATAAGGTTAGAATCTCATCAATAGAGAACGGAAACAGGGACTTGTCGTCCAGTTGAAGTCCCTTGGCTTCGCAGAGTTAGAATCTCATCAATAGAGAACGGAAACTTTGCAGCTTGAGCTTGGGCACTTGTACAACTTAACCAGTTAGAATCTCATCAATAGAGAACGGAAA
>JANXDX010000003.1 GCA_025058735.1 Archaeoglobaceae archaeon
ACCTAAGATTGAAATAAAAAAGGGAGAAGCTGTTGAAATATCTACAGGAGCTGCAATGCCAAAGGGAGCAAATGCAGTAGTTATGTTAGAATACACAAGAAGGTTTGACGAAAATTTAGAAGTTTTAAAAGCTGTAACTCCAGGAGAGAACGTTGTCTTTGCAGGTAGTGATCTGATGGCCGGTGAACTACTTGTCCGTGAAGGAACTCTAATTACTCATAGAGAGATCGGATTGCTTGCTTCTTGTGGAATAAAAACTGTTAAAGTTTACAGAAGGCCAAGAGTTGCGATCATATCTACGGGAAATGAGCTATTACCTTTAGGTGAAGAGCTTGAACATGGAAAGATCTACGATGTGAACTCTACAGTCCTAGCTGCAGCAGTTGAAGAAAATGGAGGAGAGGCTTTTATACTTGGAATAGCAAGGGATTGCGAGGAGGAAATATTTTCAAAGATAAAAGATGGATTGGAGAAGTGTGAAATAGTTTTAACAAGTGGAAGTACATCTATAGGCTCTGGGGATTTGATCTACAAAGTCTTTGAAAGAGTTGGAAAATTACTAGTCCATGGAATAGCTGTAAAACCTGGAAAGCCTACTGCAATAGCTTTTAGCAATGGAAAACCAATTTTTGGTCTTCCAGGATATCCAACTTCTTGCATAACTGTTTTTGAAGTTCTCGTCGCACCTTTGATAAGAAAACTCTCAGGTTTGAGAGAGAATAGAAGGACTATAAAAGCTAAAACAGCTTTTAAGATTTTCTCTGAAAAAGGAAGGAGAGAATTTTTACCAGTTCATCTGGTAAGTAGCTTAGATCACTTTTACGCTTATCCAGTTCTAGGTCATTACAGCGGAGCAGTTTCAGCTTTTGCTTTTTCAGATGGATTTTTAGAGATAGATGAGGATACTATTTCGATAGATGAAGGTGAAGAAGTTGAAGTCAAACTCTACAGTTCTCTAAATCCTGTGGATTTAGTTATAATTGGAAGCAACTGCATAGGATTAGAAGTTTTGTTGTCGATCATGAGGAAGAATAGAGGATTTCTTGCTAAGGTTGTAAACGTTGGCTCAACTGCTGGAATATTGGCTGCAAAGAAAGGTGAAGCTGACATAGCAGGAGCCCATTTATTGGATGAGAACGGAGAGTACAACGTTGGAATAGCAAAGAAGTACGGTTTCAAAGGTTACTTGGTTAAGGGATACATTAGAGAGCAGGGAATAGTTGTTGCAAAGGGAAATCCGAAGAGGATAAGTAGTTTTAAAGATCTTCTGAGGGAAGAAGTTGTTTTCATAAACAGAAACAAGGGCTCTGGAACTAGATCTCTTATCGATATGAACTTTAGCAAGGTCGCTGAAAAACTCGGTTTAAGTTTTGAAGAAGTTGTGTCTAAGGTGAAAGGTTACGAAGTTGAAGCTAGAACTCACACGTCTGTAGCTGTAGCAGTTGCTACTGGAAAAGCTGATGCAGGTGTTGCTTTGAAGAGTGCAGCGATCAAATACAACTTAGACTTCATACCTTTGAGAAGTGAAGAATACGATTTTCTGATCCCAAAAAATAAAATGGAAAAAGAGATCGTTAAATTTTTCATAGAAACTCTTCGCAGCGATGAATTTGCTAGAGAACTTGAGAAGATAGAAGGTTTAAAAACTTACAAGAGAACTGGCGAAGTTTTAGAGATCTAGTGTTCAGCTGAAAGAATAGGACAGTAACGACTGCAATAATTATATAAAAATTTTTTCTATTAACAAACGTCTTGAAATTCTAGAAGTGTTTTACAACATTCAAGGCTAGCTTTTGTAGATATTTAAATAGTACATTACCATTTGTAGACATCCTTGCTTTCAGTGCACTGCAGATTTATGCTTACTACTTCAAGCAACTTCTTTAAATTAGCTTTTCTGAACTCTGCGATTTGACGTCACTAACATCCTAGGCTCTCAATTTTCAATCTTTTCAAATTTTGAAACAAAATGGACATTCCGTATATTTTGCATAGCAATCACATCAAACCTAGAGTTTTCAGCTCATGCGCAATCTTTTCAACGGCTTTTTTTGCATCTTCAGGGTTTTTTCCTCCAGTAACTACCATTTTTCCTGAGCCAAATATTAGAACTACGACTTTTGGATTTGTAAGTCTATAAACTAGTCCAGGAAACTGTTCTGGTTCGTATTCTATGTTTTCCAATCCAAGCCCTACTGCTATAGCATTTAAGTTCAAATCTACACCAAGATCTGCTGAAGCAACTATGTTCTGTACTCTGACGTCTGGTTCATCTATTACCTCTATACCGATCTCTTTCAACATCTTTATTATCTCCTTTACAGCCATTCTAGCATCGTCTACACTCTTCGATCCTGTACAGACAACTTTTCCACTTCTGAATATTAAAGCTGCGGCTTTTGGCTCCTTTGTTCTTAAAACTAGTCCAGGAAATTGTTTTGGCTTGTACTCAGAATCTTTTATTTCTCTTGCTATTTTGTTCAGGTCGATGTTTTCACCTATCTGTGTAGAAGCTACAACATTCTCTATCCTTATCTTGTAATTTTCCATGTACAAAGTTTATATACCTTTTATAAATTTTTTCATATCAACTATAATATTTTTAAATTTAATAAATCTAATTAATTTATTTCTTGATAGATTATTTTAACTGCAAAGCAGAAGGTCATGCAGTTATCTGAACGAATAGAAGTTACAGTAAAAAGGTAGAAAAGTATTTATCTGAAAACGAAAAATTTTAGTCGGTGAAATTTCATTACAAGTTTTAATTGCTCGATTTTCAAACCAAAAGTTTGTTTAACTGTTTTCGCAAGTTATCTCACACAACAGTAATATATAATGAAGAGTTAGATGGTAAGTTGAATATATAGATCAGTTGAAGTGTTGTTAACAGTTTTAGCATTCTTAGCTATAGTTGGTTCAGTTAGTGCTCAGAATACAGTTACGAGTTGCATGGAAATAAACACCAAAGGAGAATAAGGAGTAACAGCTCAAGTTCAGACAGTTGTAGTCAAAAATCCGATCAATGAAAAACCCAATCTTAGCTCTTTGAAGCTATATAGCTGGCAATATATACAAGCTAGTAGATGAGATAAGTTTTGACGAAGATCCAAGGTAAATGTCACGATGCAGATCTATACTGAAAATAGGACTGTTCTTTGGATCTTTAGAACACTGAACGCAACAACTGGAGAAGAAATAAACTCTTCACACATAGATAACTGGGTAGAATTCTTTCCACCGGACAACGAATCCCTAGGACTTGCAGAAAAAGGAGAAGGATTGATCAAACAGAATAAAGCTTTCAAATACCACAGATTGTACGAATGTGATGAACAATGCAACCATTTACTTCGATGATCTTTGAATACATCAGCTTGGTTCAACGTCATAGATGCGAGCAACCTAAGCAGTAGCACCGAAATCTGAAACTACTGAGAAGAACTTCCACAGTCTCTTGGCATGGCAATGATAACAGTTCTAGTTGGAACTTACACGATCTTGTTCAGATAGTCTGTTTGTCGTATAGCTTTCACAAGTTATAAGCAACTCAGCTACTTTTGAAGAAACTCGGAAGTTTTGCTTCTACAGCATCGCTTGCGACAAAGTAGGCAATTTTGAAATCTTTAGTGCGAACAAAATTAAATGCATCAATGTAAAAGAGGCTACACCTACAACTAATACTCCAACGTCAACACATACATCAACTCAACTCAGCCTTGTCTAGGAGGTGAAGGAGTAGTTTCGGGGCTTATGTATAAGTCCAATCTAGATTTTGAAAGCAAACGAAGAAAATGAAATAAGAACGCCGTCAAAGACTGTAGACGATACAAAAACAATTTCGATAACTGTAGTTTCAACAGAGGATCTAAAATCAAAGTAGATAAAAAGTTGAAATATTTATTGCCAGAAGTTTCAAGGCCCACTGCTATTCCGATATAATTGAACCAATTTTGAGTAAAAAGCAGATGTTAGAGGAAAGAAAAGTTCAGGATTGAAATAGACGTGATTAGAGAAAAGGAGTTCGATCCAAACGTTGTCATCTTGCTTTTACTGAAATGGGATGGAAAAAGATGGATAGATTTATCGGCAAAATTGTTGAAAGCGATAGTTCAACTACTACGAAGCCAGTACTGAATGTTATTTCGTTGTAGCTCTCAAAACAGAAGTTAAGTTGACACCTACACCAACTCTTGTACAAACACCGATAAAGACTTCTGTTGAGAGTCCAATCATTCCTGGCTTTGAGATCTTCTTTCACAACTTTCAATCGCTTACCTGCTGAGGAGAAGAACTTAATTCTTTTTTAATTTTTAGCTTAACCTTATCTGAAAAGCGCCGGGGGTGGGATTCGAACCCACGCGGGCAAAGCCCAACGGCTTAGCAGGCCGTCGCCTTACCACTCGGCAACCCCGGCTCAAGTGATTTATAAAGTCCGTTCTTAAAAACTTTTCCTTAAAAGATCTTAAGTTTGACTTGGTTTGATCAGGAGCAAGTTTATTGGCTTCTTAATTTTTTCTTCAATAGTCTTTCTTATTTTTTCAATTTCATCTCTATTCAGTTCTCTGTTTGAACATATGTAGAGAGATGAAGCGATCATTTCATAAAAAGATTTGTAAGCTATTATTCTACTGCTACTCTTTTTCCTCGATCCAGAACGAGTTTTTATTGTTATGGTCTTTTTTTGCGTAACTTGAAACTCTACAGCTTCAACATCACTTAACTCAACATCTTTCAAAGCTAGTACAGTTTTCACTATCTCTGCATCACCTTGAATTCCTTCGATCGTGTAGATGTAGTTGTATTCTTCCATCCACCTCTTTTCCGTTTCAACTCTGATCTGCATAGAAATAAATTGTTTGTTAGATTAAAACTTTTTTACTCAAAAAAACTTTTTCCATGCTCTACATTCTAATTTTAACACCAGAGTGCAACGGCAGTTGCATTTACTGCGGAGGATTTGAAGAGGGTTTAATGCCTAAAGAGCTGAAGTTCACGATAGAAGATCTAAAAAATTTTTTATCTAACGATGATAAACCTTCGATAGCATTTTACGGTGGAGAGCCCTTGCTGAAACTTGACGTGATGATAGATATCATAGACAAAGTTTACGCTGAACATTACATTCTGCAAACGAACGGTCTCTTGCTGCATAGATTGCCAAAAGATTATGTTAGAGAGTTTTCTACTATTTTAATTTCATTCGACGGAAGAAGAGAAGTTCACAACTACTACAGAGGGAATTACGACAAAGTTCTAAAAAATGTCAAGGAGATTGGTAAGTTTTTCGATGGAGAGTTAATAGCTAGAATGGTTGCAAGCAGAAGAACAGATATATATGAAGATGTTAGGCACGTAATTTCTTTGAACTGTTTTACTCACGTTCACTGGCAGATAGATGCTGTATGGTGTAGTAGAGATGGTTTCGATGTTTGGGTTGAAAAGTACAACAGAGATGTTTTGAGGTTGTTCAATTTTTGGATAGATGAAATTGGAAAAGGAAGGATCTACAACATAGTACCGTTCATTGGTATAGCTACAGCTTTCAAAAAACCCTTCACTTATCCACCTTGTTCTTCTGGTTTTGAATCTTTTGCAATAACAACGGATGGAAAAGTTTTGGCATGTCCGATCTGTCCAGATCTAGAATGGAATGTTCTAGGAGATTTATGGAAGGGATTTAGAGTTGGTGTTGAAATACTTGATCCCTGTCCAAGATGTGAATTTTTCAGCTTTTGTGGAGGAAGATGTTTGTTTTTCAATAGGGAAAGACTTTGGGGTGAAGACGGATTTGAAAAAGTCTGTTATACAGTAAAAAATTTGGTGAAAGCTTTAAAAAGTAAGATCAACGAGATACCAGATGTTACATATCCAAAGTTTTTAAACACGACGGAGATTATTCCATAGCATGAGAGAATATAAACTTAAAAAAGCAGCCACAAAAGAGGAACTTGAAGAGGTTTTGAAAAAATACTTTGGAAGCTTCGAATTCGACGGTGAATACTATGTAGTCAAAAATTTTGGTGCTATTGAAGAGCTTAGAATGAAAGTTGAAAAAAGAAAGCTTTTTGTAGAATCAAGGACGAAGATAGTTGACAATGAGAGTTCGATCAAAACTTTAAAAACTTACAACAATTTCTTGGAAGAATTTACCGGTTACAGTGCAAAGGAGAGGATGAAGATGCTTATGAGAGAAGTTGACGTGTGAACAAAATTTAAATATTTTACATAATTAAAACTTGAGGGGATTTGTATGAAATCCATAATTGAAGAAGCTTTGGCTAGAGCTGAAAAAGAGAAGAAGGAAAAATTTGAAAGCAAACCAGCTGAAGGGGTTGAAGAAGATATTCTACAAATTCTTCGTGAATTGAAAACTGTAATCAAAGTAATAGGAGTTGGAGGAAGTGGTTGCAACACTGTTACGAGAATATACGAGGAGGGAATAGAGGGTGCTGAACTAATAGCTATAAATACAGATGCTCAACACCTACTCCACACAAAAGCTCACAAAAGAATTCTGATTGGAAAAAGAAGGACGAGAGGATTGGGAGCTGGAAGTTTACCTCAAGTCGGTGAAGAGGCTGCTAGAGAGAGTGAGGAAGATATAAAGAAAGCTGTAGAAGGAACAGATATGGTTTTTGTTACTTGTGGCCTAGGTGGGGGGACAGGAACTGGAGCTGCACCTATCGTTGCTGAAGCTGCTCAGGAAGCTGGAGCTTTAACAATTGCAGTAGTAACTTTTCCATTTACATCTGAAGGTGCTGTTAGGAGAAGCAATGCAGAAGCTGGTTTGGAGAGGCTTAGAGAAGTTTCAGACACTGTTATAGTTATTCCGAACGACAAGTTACTTGAAGTAGTTCCAAACTATCCTATACAGATAGCTTTCAAAGTCGCCGATGAGATACTTATGAGAGCTGTGAAAGGTATCACTGAACTCATAACAAAGCCAGGGCTTGTGAACTTGGACTTTGCAGATGTGAGGACGATAATGGAGAAAGGAGGAGTTGCAATGATAGGTTTGGGAGAAGCAAGTGGAGAAGATAAAGCAGCTGAAAGTGTCAGAAAAGCGTTAAAGAGTCCTTTGTTAGATGTCGATATCTCGGGAGCAAAAGCAGCTTTAGTAAACGTAACAGGCGGGCCAGACATGACAATTGAGGAGGCAGAGGGAGTTTTGGAAGAGATATACAGCAAGCTAGATCCTGATGCTAGAATAATCTGGGGCGCTATGATAGATCCTGAGCTTGAGAATACGATGAGAACCCTCATAATAGTAACTGGAGTTAAAAGTCCTCAGATACTTGGAAAGAAAGGCTATCCGACTACGAGAAAGTATGGAATAGATTTTGTCAGGTAGTATGCAGATCAGGGAAGTTCTGAAGGAATACTACAACGTACTTAAGATGGCGAGGAAGCCAGACTGGGAAGAGTTCAACTTAATAGCCAGAGTTGCAGTAGTTATAATGCTCATAGTTGGACTCGTAGGTTTTATAATTTACCTTTTACTAGAAATTCTTCCAGGTGTCTTCAAATGAGCAAGTTCTATGCTGTAAAAACTACAGCGAATCAGGAAAGGATCGTAGCGAATTTGCTTGAAATGTATGCGAGGAAAAATAGAACAAACGTTTACTCGATACTTGAGCCTAAAGAGCTGAAAGGTTACGTGATCGTTGAAGCTGAAAGCTACGAAGATGTTGTAAAAACTGTCAAGGGCTTGTCTAAAGTTAAAGGTGTTGTTAAGAGGGAGATATCTACAAAAGAAATAGACCACTTCCTAGCACCGAAGAAGATTGTTGAGAAGATAAAGGAAGGAGATATGGTTGAAATTGTATATGGCCCATTCAAGGGGGAGAGTGCTATAGTTAGGAAGGTTGATGAAGTTAAGAACGAAATAACGATCGAGTTGATAAACGCAGTCGTTCCAATACCTGTAACTGTAAAAGCTGATCACGCTAGAAAAGTTGAAAGGAGGTGATTAAATGCCAAGGGAAGTAACTGTTCTTGTTCCTGGAGGGAAAGCTACTCCTGGGCCACCTTTAGGTCCTGCCATAGGTCCACTTGGCTTAAATGTTAAGCAGGTAGTAGATAAGATAAACGCTTTGACGAAAGAATGGGAGGGGCTGAACGTTCCAGTTAAAATTGTTGTGCACGATGACAAAAGTTTTGAAATAAAAGTCGGAGTTCCTCCTGTTTCAGCATTGATAAAGAGGGAGTTGAAAATTGAAAAGGGTTCAAGCAATCCAAACAAAGATTTTGTCGGAAACTTAACACTTGAACAACTTTTAAAGATTGCAAGAATGAAGAAAGAGCAATCGATCTCTTACAACTTGCTCGGAACTGTTAAAGAAGTTGTTGGAGTTTGCATATCGATGGGAGTAAAGATAGATGGAAAAAATCCAAGGGATTTTTTGAAAGATCTGGAAGAGGGAAAAATAAAAATACCAGATAAATGAACTAAACTTCAGGTAGCTTTAGAGCTGAAACTGGACATACTTTTACACATATCTCACAGTGGATACATCTTTCTTCAAAAACCAAAATTTTTCTTTCTTCATCGAAGTTTATAGCTTCAGTTGGACAAACACTTATACAAAGACCGCAGTGAACACAATTCTCATCTACAGTCACTCCTCTCTTTAATTCCAAAACTGAGACTCCTTCAGAGATCAGAAAATCTTCAACTTCCTTAGCTTTTTCATCTGGAACCTCTATCAGTATTTCGCCTTTTCTAGATTCAACAAATGCTCTAAGGATGTTTATCAAGGCACCTGTTTTTAATGCAGCACTTGAAAGCAGAGGCCTTTTAACTGTTTTTGAATCGTACTTTAAAAGCAACCTCATTTCATCACCTTGCAAGGAGTTTACTCAGATCTTCACTCGTAACTATTCCCAAAACTTTCAAGTTCACATCAACAACTGGAAGTGCTGATATATCGTGTTTTTCCATTTTAGATGCTGCAAGTTCTATTGGTTCATCTGGATTTGCAGTTACAACTTTTTTTGTCATGATCCCATTTATTTTACCTTTGTAACCTATCGCAACTGCTTTTGCTATGTCCCAGGAGGTAATTATGCCAACAAGCTTTCCCTCATCATCTACTATCGGTATGTGGTTTATGCTTTTTTCGATCATAACTTTAGCAGCCTCCTCCAAGCTGACGTCTTCTTTCAAAACGATCGCCCCTCTCATAACTTTTCTTACGAACATAACCTTCTGTCTCATAGGCTTTAAAACTCTACTTCTGGGAATACTATCTACCGGCTCAGTTAGGAAAAAGTCCCCCTTCTCTATCATCTTCTTCAACTCTTTCATTATCTTTTCTGCCATGTAAAAACTTGAAAGAGACGAAACTCTAACTTCTTGACCTTTTATTTCAACTTTTCCACTTAAAAGTTCAGCATAACTAACTTTTTTAACTACCGGTCTATTTCTTCTAGCTACTCCAAAGTCTATTATCTCTGTTTCAATTTCAGAGTTTCTTACAGCTGTAAAGCTTGCGATCTCTTCATCCAGTATAGGTATTGGAATTCCTATTCCGACGAAAAGAGATGCTCCATAGCCTGGAAAATAGCAAGCTTTCATGAAATCTGGTTTCATCTCTTTCAAATTTCCAGAAACCATCAGAGTTCCGAACGGTGGTGAATGCTGAGTACCTTCACCGATCACGTAGCCTTTAGCTCCGCAAAGAAAGATCCTAGTTCCAACCCCTATTGTTCTGTAAAGAGGATCGTTGTTCAAAGGAGAGATCTCTCCACATCCTGCAAAAGTTATGTTTCCGTAGTTTGGTAGAAGTGTTCCCATGTATGTTCTCAGAACTCTATCGCTGGAATTCGTTGCAGCTCTGTAACGCTGATAAGCGTTTCTTGGATTCACCATTATAGCTTGATTTATGTCTTCCAAAGAAATTTCAGTTTCAATTTCTTTTCTAGGATAGCAGTCTGTTCCGTATCCTATAGCTCTAAGTTCAACCTCTTTCCCCTTGACCAACTCTTCTATTACATGACCTCCACCATAGTTTTCTCTAGTTTCTGAAAGCTGAGTAACTCCAAGGTAAGCATCTACAGCTGCTATACCTTTGTAAGCCTCAACATCGTTTAGCCAGACTCTTCTCATTCTTATTGGAGGATCTGAATGTCCAAAATTTAAAAAGACACCACTTGAGCACATTGCTCCAAAAGTCCCAGTTGTTACAACGTCTACTTCTTTTACAGCTTTTTTTACTCCAATTTCCGCTATAATTTCTTTTATTTCTTTTGCAGTAGCTACAGAGACGTTTCCTTCTTTTATTTTTTCGTTTATTTCATTTATCGTTTTTTCCATATGCGGCAGAGTTTTCTTAACTATATAAATGTTTGGAATCTTATTGTTGAAAGAAAATTACTATTTGTAATCATGTTACGATGAATTTAATTATTTATTTTTTAAGATATTTGGAACATTCAACTCGTACGGCGGCCAAACTATACCTAGCTCTGTAACTATTGCCGTAACATAACTCAGAGGTGTTGCATCGAAAGCGGGGTTGTAAACTTTTACATTCTTCGGAGCTAGAACCTTTTCTCCACAGTATATCAGTTCATTGGGATCCCTTTCTTCTACAACAACTTCATCGGAACATTTATCCCAATCAAACGTAGTCGTTGGAGCTGCAACATAGAAAGGTATTTTGTGCTCTTTTGCAACTATTGCTATTGTATAAGTTCCAATTTTGTTAAAAACTGCATCTCTAACTATTCTGTCAGCTCCTACAATTACTTTTTTTACCATTTTCTTTTTCATCACAGTACCAACCATGTTGTCAGCGATCAGAGTTACATCTATTCCATCCTGCATAAGTTCCCAGCAAGTTAATCTAGAACCTTGGTTTAGAGGTCTAGTTTCGCAGGCAAATACTTTTATCTTTTTACCTACTTCAACTGCACTTCTAACAATACCTAAAGCTGTACCCCAGTCAACCGTTGCAAGTTTTCCGGTGTTGCAGTAAGTTAAAATTACATCATCATCTTCCAACAACTCAGCTCCAATTTTTCCTATCATCTTGTTTCTCTTCACATCTTCTTCCGCAACTTTTTCAGCTTCAGTCAGAGCAATTTTTCTTATCTCATCAACACTTCTACCTTTTAAAGCAGAATCCAAAACTCTTTTTACTCCAACAGATAAATTTACAGCAGTGGGTCTAGCGTTTTTTAGTTTTTCAGCCTTTTCAATCAGATACCTTTTCATCTCTTCAACGTTGGAAAATTCTTTTTCAAAAGCAGACAGAGCTACACCGTAAGCTCCAGCAGCTTCCAAAGCTGGAGCCCCTCTTATAGACAACTTTTTTATTGCATCTATTAGCTGATCAACTCCTCTACACTCAACTACTTCCAGCTTTTCTGGAAGCTTCGTCTGATCTATCAACTTCACAGAACAGCTCTCCCAGAATATTGAGCGCATGTAGGATAAATTTTTTAAAATTTAAAAACTATTTGTTCGTGTTGGTGATAAATCCTAGTCCAAACGTCAGCCCATATTGCTACTCGTTGCTTCACGTTGAACCTTATTCAAGTTGCAGTTTCAAATGTACTTACTGCTTTGCCAGATGGTATAGAGGAGAAGTTCTGCAGCAGCAGAGAGAAGTTATAGACCTCTTTGAAAAAGTTTCGAAGCAGATGAGGATCAAAGATCTTAAGCCTTTTGCCTTTAGACTTTCAAGCTTCGTAGATCCGTTCCAACCGATTGAACATTCTTTTAAACTTTCAAGGAAAGTCATGAAAATAGCTTTGAATTACAAAGTTCCACTAATAATCAATACAAAAGCCGTTGGTTACGACAAAGATCTTTTGGAAAATTTAGCTTCAAAAGAACTTGCAGTTTTACAGGTTTCTTTAAGTGTGATCGGAGAGAAATTGTCTTCTTTACTAGAACCAAATGCTCCAAAACCTATTGAAAGGTTAGATTATGCTGAAAAAATTGAAGCACCAAAGATCTTAAGACTTCAACCTCTGATCCCAGGAGTCAGTGAGATCGAAGAGATAGTTGAACAAGCTAAGGCAGCAGGATTTAGGCATGTAATTGCAGAAGTTTTGAGAGATGATGAAAAGAACATGCAAATTTATCGAAGAATTTCAAAAGATTTTCCAGAACTTGAAGTATATAACCCATCTGTTGAAGTTGGAAAAGTTTTAAGACCAAAGGCTGAATTTAGGCTAAAAATTTATGAAGAAGTTAAAAGAAAAGCCGAAAAAGTAGGTTTGGATTTTTCTGTATGTAAGGAACCATTTTTTGACCTAAACACAAAGAATTGCTGCGGAATGCACTACTTAGACTGTGCAATCAGAATAACTTTGAAGGAGTTAAAAGAGGGGAACTTTAAAAACTTTGTTTACGGAGATGAACTTAAGAAGTATCCAAAAGCTATCGGTAAAGGCCTAAGGTGGCATGAAAAGGTTTTGATGAAGGTCGCTCAAGAAAAATTTAAAATATCAGTTTGAAGGTCTTATTTTTTTATGGAGCTCATCTTCCACTATACCTGAAAGAACTCTAGCTATCTCCTTCTTTTTGTCAAGATCACTCCTTCTCAACATCATTATCTTTTGAGCCTGCGGCGATCCTGCGCCGTGCATAGATTCGATCAAACCAGATCCCATGGACAGATTTTCAAGTAGTCTGAGCATCCTTATTCTATGTTCAGTTGGAATTTCCGCATACCCTTTCAAATATTTCTCTATCAATTCTCTCGTTTCTGGATTCTTGTAATCTTTTTCCGATGGCATCGTAGCTATTATACCTCCAGCGATGTCGTGAGCTAGTCTAGACCATTCGTATGGAAATCTTGTAATGTTCAACTTTGTGACGTTTGCAAGTAGAGGGTTTGGCATGTAAGCTCCTGAAGGAGTTTTTATTCCTTCATAAGAACAAGCTAAAGAACAGCTCCAGCAAGTTTCAGCTAGGTGTATCATCTCAGTTATCTTATCAATTATGTGTGGAGCGTTTGCAACACCGTTGTACTCTGCTACACAAGCTGCAGCACCTATCAAAGCGTCTGCAACTCCAACTTTGCAGCCACCGTAGTTTTGTCTGTGGAAAGTTGCAAAGACTTCTACTAGATCAGCTGCAAACTCGTACTCTCCACACATGAAAACTCTTTCCCAAGGCAAAAAGACGTCTTCAAAAATGATTAAAGCCTCTCCTCCTACTGTAGCGTATTTTGGATTTCCACAGTCAATTTCACCTTCAAAACGTCTTGAATCGTTTGTTTGTCTACCGAAGATCATCTTTACACCTTCAGCATCAACTGGAACTGCAAAAGCTACAGCATAACTCGAATCTTTCTCTGTTAAAGCCCTTGTAGGTAGTACGATTATTTCATGCGAATTTACAGCTCCAGTTATGTGAGCCTTTGCACCTCTCACTACTATTCCCCCTTCTTCTTTTCTAACAACTCTAACGTAAAGATCTGGATCTGCCTGCTGGTGGGGTTTTAGGCTTCGATCACCTTTTACATCTGTCATAGCTCCTGCACACATGAGATCTTTTTTCTGAACGTACTTTACAAAATCCTTAACTCTCTCATGGTAGTCTGTTTTGTACTTCTTATCAACGTTGTACGTTACGATGTACAGAGCGTTCATCGCATCAAAACCTACGCATCTCTGAAAACAGCTTCCAGTTCTTTGTCCAAGTAGTCTCATCATTCTAACTTTTTTAACTAGATCATCGGTACTTTGATGGATGTGTGTAAACCTGTTGATCTTCTCCCCAGTGAGGTGTGATCTTGCAGTCATGATTTCTTCGTATCTATGATCGTGAGCTAACTCATAAGTAAGAGCTGCAGCGTTCACGTGAGGAGCTGTAGCTGGATCGTCTGCAACATTCTCAATTCTACGGCCCATGTAGTAAACTACCGGCTTGATCTTTCTCAAACTTTCGATATACTCTTTTCCATCCATCATGATATTTATTTTTCGTAAAATGATAAATAGTTTACGAGATCCTTCTCTAATTTTACATACCAATCAAAAATTTCGTGCGCACGATTAGAAATAAAAAATTAGAATAATAATTTATTTTTAATAATATTTAAAAAATTAAGGTTCAAAAACGTCTTTCGAATTCGTTGTAAACCTCTTTCCAAACGATGCATGTAGTAAAAATTTGTAATTCAAATCTGGTTTTCCTTTGGCAAAAGCATCGCCAAAGGTTGCATCAACGATCTCTGCTATAAAAAACGTATGGTCTCCAGTTTCTACATCTTTTACAACTTTGCATTCTATGTTTGCTTGACATTCTTTGATCGATGGAACTTTAACTTTCCTCGATCTTATCAAAGTCAAACTCATCTTAGCCAACTTATCCTCTTTCGCACCACTGACAGTTCCAGCTGTCCAGACATCTTTCAAAAGTTCTAAAGTTGGG
Source organism: Archaeoglobaceae archaeon (assembly GCA_025058735.1). Classification (GTDB taxonomy): domain Archaea; phylum Halobacteriota; class Archaeoglobi; order Archaeoglobales; family Archaeoglobaceae; genus WYZ-LMO2. Next base: position 14,396 of record JANXDX010000003.1, read on the forward strand.
ACTGCAACGACAAATTCTCCATATTTCTTTATAAGGAAATGCGTATGCCTTTTATGTCCTATCGCTACTCCAAGCATTTGTGGATTCAAAGAAAGGGGTACTACCCAGTCTGCAGTCATTACGTTTGGCTTTTCTACTCCAGAAACTATGAGGTAAGTTCTAAAAGGATAAAGGTATTCTAACATAGAGATCCCTTACTCTTCTCCTCTATAAGGTAAACGAAATCTTTTGCAGAATTAACACAGTCCAATTCATCTTTCAATATAAAGACAACAGATTTAATATCAAGCTTTGGTTGTTTTTCGGTGATGTAAGCTGCAATCTTTTCAGTTACTCTTGAAATTTCTCCAATTAGAATTACCCTTCTTCTAAGCTCTCTAACTTCTCTTACTCCGGTTATGATCGTATTCCCAGCTGCATCAGATATTGCATCGAACGGGGCTTGCTTTACAGGGTAAACGTCGAGCCCTATCTCTTTCAACTTTACAAGTGTACGATCTTTTATCTCCTCTTCTTCAGCAGCTTTAAATTCGTAGTTAACAAAACTTTTGAAATCTAAGCTTTTTATGACTTCTATTCCAAATAGTTCTTCCATTTTTACTGCAGTTTCTAAGTTCGTATCTATTCCTTCTTCATACTTCTTTATCGTTCTTCTAGATACACCTAAACACTTTGAAACTTCACCTATACTCATTCCGAGCCTTTCTCTAGCTTCTCTTATCTTTTCTCCGTCTAATTTAACGTAGTAACCTCCTGGAGCTGAGTATATAAATATGGGTATCTTTTCAACCACGTAATCGTAAAAAGTTGCTACACTTACTACAGGTACGCCGTACCTTGTGTAAACTACTCCTCTTTCCAAGAAGTCTGTCTTGAATTTTTCTCCAACTACTAATGGGACTGCTTTTAGTAGATTTGCTAGTTTTTTAAGTTCATCAGCAACATCTGGTTTCAAGGAGTCAACATTGTAAAGAACTTTTATTAAATAGAGCTCATCTTTCTTTCTTGCTACTAAATCGAAGCATCTCGACTTAGTTTCAGTTAACATTACAAAATCGAAGTCCGCTTTTCTCAGTATCCTCGAGATCGATTCAAGTAGTAGCAGCTGCATCCTTAAGTAATTAGTTTTATAATTATATAGCTTTCGTTGTTGCATGGGATCTGAAGTTTACTACTTCACATTCACAGGCAATTCGAAGATGATAGCTGAAAAAATAGCATCTAGGTTTTCGTTGAAAATAAGTCAAATAAAAGCTCCAAAGCTTCCATATTTAGCCTGGCTAATCTTATCTTTTACACCCTTTGAAGTTAAATCTTCTTTTAAAGAAGTTGAAGAAGAAGATCTAATACTGTGCTTCCCAAAGTGGACTTTCAACTGTCCTCCAGTAACTTACTTTTTGAAAAGGTTGAAAGCTAGAAAGTTGGCCATGGTAATTTCCTACGGTGGATTCGATGAAGTTAGGTACGCTGAATTTTATAGATCTTTAGCTATGAAGAGAGTTGAGGCTTGCAGCTATTTTTTGATGAAAAGAGGGAAGTTCGATGAAAGAGTTTTCGATTGGCTCAAGGACTTTTTGCATATCTAACGCAATCTTCTAGTGAAGAAAAAGATACGTGACACTTCCTTCTTAAAGGTATGTAGTGTAAAGCTTTTGCTGAATTAACCATTAAACAGTTGAATTTGTCTGTTGCTGGAGAGACTACCATGCAAGTATCGCAAAAAACTTTTACTCCAAGTTTTTCTAACTTCTCTACTAGATCTTTACTTTCCTCAAAGATCTTTCTAGAAGTGAATATCCAAAAATTTTTCTTTACTTTTTCTCCATTTAGCAGTTCCAGTATTGTTTTCAGCTCTTCTCTAGATGTATGCGGACAACCTATTGCAATTAGATCTGCATCACAACTTTTCTCACCTTTCCCCTCAACTTCAATTTTCTCTCTAGGCACTTCAAAATCTTCAGCTTCTGGAGTTATTTCTGGTGAATGAAACATAGCAATTCCACTAGAAGTTGCAAGAGATGCTGAGAAAAGTTTTAATTCAAATTCTAAAGGTTTTTTTTCAAAAATTACATAAGGTATTTCATTTCCTTTCAGCTCTTTACCAAGTATGTAACCTGCTAAAGCTAAGTTTCCACTAACTTTTACCTTAACAGTTGGAGCTCTGTTTTCTTTTATATGTAAACCAAAGTAAGCAGTTCTTCCAGTTATAGCTGCTGCTATAGAAGTTATTCCTGCTTCTCTATTCGTTCTAGCTCCTATCAAAGAGTTAGCATAGACTACTGCAGAGCTTTCCGCCCAAGCCAAGTGATCTCCGAAATTCGGTCTGTTCACATAGTAAGGTGTACAAGTTAAAGTTAAATTTGCACCAAGATCTTTTAAAGCTTTCAATATTCTGATCTGTTTATTGTAAAATTCATCGTCTATTCTCATTTCTTTCCATCTAAGTAGATCGAAACCAGCTGGATTTATAGTAGTTGGTACCGAGAACTTAGCTTTTAAAGATTCGAGAAATTCCAAGCCAGCATCTCCTATGTTATCGTAACTTATCCCTGAAACGTGAGCAGACCTTATCTTTATCAACCTCTCTGCCTCAAACATCTTTCCAATCGTAACAAGTATCTGCATAGCCTTTGCTACGTCGTCACCTCTTTCAAGCATTTCCTCCTCATCTTTGCTCAAGTACATCTCTTAACCACCCTGGAAGACTGAAAGCTGATCTGTGAACATCTAAGTTGTAATGTCTAACTTTTTTTCTGATCTTTTCAAACCTCTCTGGGTAAAAATTGTCGACGTCCCCAGCTAAAACAAAGGCCCACAAAGCAAAGGGATATGTAGGGATCGTTGAAAGGTAGACTTTTCTTTTACCAAAGACTTTTGAAAATTTCCAAATTTTTAAGAAAAGATCTCTTTGAATGAGTGGTGATTGAGCTTGAGTACAAAGTATGTCGCACTTATCTTTAGCTACCTCGAAGAAGTCTTTTCCAAAAAGAGGATCGCTAACCCCAACTGGATCTGTACTGTCGACCAGTATTAGATCAAACTTTTTACAGTAGTTTACGTAATCTCTTCCATCTTCTACGACAATTTCTAATCTTTTATCCTCAAATGCTCCGTGATCGATCTTTAGATATTTCTTCGACAATTCAACAACTTTTTCATCGATTTCAACCAAAACAACTTTCTCTACATCGTGCTTAAGAACTTCCCTCAAAGTTCCTCCATCTCCACCACCTATTATTAGAACTTCTCTGGGATCTCTGTGTATCATCATTGGGACGTGGACGAGCATTTCATGATAGATGAATTCGTCAAACTCTGTCAGTTGAACTTTTCCATCTATAACTAACATTTTTCCAAAGTTTTCAGTTTCATAGATCTCTATTTTTTGTAAAGATTGGACTTCAACGATCTTCTTCTTCACCTTTATCATTATTCCACTACCATCGTACTTTTCTACAAACCACTCCATGCTCTGATTTAGTACGAGTTGTAAAGCTTTTTTCTTCTGATGTATTCTCCCCTATCGACCAAGTTCTCAACAAAAACTTTATCTTTTTCTATTTCTGAGAGTTTTCTTGAAGGATATCTACTCTTTCCCAACCCAATTATGTCTCCAAACCTGTTGCAGACGAAGACTATTTCGTTTTCGTCAAATTCACTGCATTTTTCTACAGAACCTGCAAATATATCTCTTCCATAAAGAAAAAGCATCTCTCCCTTCTCGTTTACAAAAACTCTCTTTTTCTCATTTTTAACGAGCCAATAAGTTCCCTCTAAAGTCAATCTAAGTCTTCTACTTCCAACTTCTCCAACTTTTATTCCAGCTATACATGGAAGTTTTCTCTTTTCCAAAAACTCTGCGAGATCTTTGGAAAAAGCGTAAAGTTCTTTATCTTTTAAAAATAGAACTAGATCGTTTTCAGAACTACCAAAGAAGTTTAAAGCTGAATTTATAACTTTTCTTTCCCTTTTATTTGGTTTTCTCATTTTACTCTACCTCTGTTTTGTTGAACAAGTAAGAGGCTAGAAAAGTAGTAAGTACGGAGCAGAGAATTAAAACTGAGAAATCTACCAAAGGATCTATTTCACAAAATCCTATAGATGCCCATCTAGCTGCATCTACTCCATAAGTTAGAGGATTGAGCTTTGAAATTGATCTTAAAATTTCTGGTAATTCAGAGATCGGAAAGAGAGCTCCGGAGAGTAGGAAAACTGGAAATACAAAAAAGTTGACAACTATCTGAAACCCATGTATGTCTTTCATCTTCGTCGAAATGGCAATTCCTATCCCTGTAAAAACCAAGGCAGTTAAAAACAAAGATAGGAAAAAGAATGGAAGCATTTGGATTCTAAAGTTGAATCCTAAGGCTATTCCCAATAAAAACATCACTGTAGCTTGGAAAATAGCAGTAGTTGCTCCACTGAAAATTCTACCAAGTGCAATAGTTGTTCTACTTACTGGAGAGACCATTATTTCTCTTAAAAAACCAAACTGCCGATCCCAGACAACTGAAACTCCAGAAAATGTTCCCGTAAAAAGGACAACCATGGAAACTATACCTGGTATAAGGAAATCTATGTAATTTAAACTTTCTAAAGATGGAATGTTAGCTCTCCTGAATCCGAGGCTGAAAAATATCATGAAAAATATTGGCATTCCCAGGGAACCGATCAGTCTACTTCTAGCTCTAACGAATCTCTTTACATCTCTCAGCCATATGACGTACAGACCTCTCATTCTACCATCTTTATGTAAGCATCTTCCAGCGTTGATCTCTTGATCGACATCTCCTTCACTTTTGCAACTTCGAAGAGTTTTGGAATAAAACTTTCAACATCTTTAACGAGCAACTCAACTTTTCCATCATCTTCCGAAACTATCAAGCTTCCGAAGTTTTTCTTTATCAAATCTAAGTCTTCTTTTGATGAATAGATCACAACTCTATCTTCAGCTTTCAGATTTTTAGGTGAATCCATAGCTACTATCTTTCCCTTGTTCATTACAACGATCCTGTCGCACAACTTCTCAGCCTCTTCAATGTAGTGAGTTGTTAAAACGATCGTAGAACTACCCTTCAACTCCTCTATGTACTTCCAAATCTTTCTCCTTGTTTTTGCATCTAATCCTAAAGTTGGCTCGTCTAAAAAAAGAATTTTTGGATTGTGTAAAAATCCTCTAGCTATTTCCAACCTTCTTTTCATACCTCCGCTAAAAGTTTTTACAAGTTTATCAGAAAAGCTTTCAAGCTCAACTAAGTTCAACATTTCTTCGATTCTTTTTTCTCTTTCAGCTTTGCTCATTCCGTAAAGTCTTGCATGAAAATCCAAGTTTTCCCTTGCAGTAAATTCTAGTTCTAGGGTAGTTTCTTGGAAAACAACTCCTATATTTTTCCTCACATCACTTGCACTCTTTAGAACATCGTATCCGGCAACAAATGCTCTTCCTTTAGTAGGTTTCAACAAAGTTATCAGTATCTTTATCGTAGTAGTTTTACCTGCTCCGTTTGGTCCTAATATTCCAAACACTTCTCCTTCTTCAACTTCAAAACTTACACAATCGATAGCTCTAAAGTTTCCAAAATCTTTAACTAAGTTCTCAACTACTACCGCTTTCATCTCATTATAGGACCGACGTCTGGAAAACCTTGTCTTTGTCCAGTTCCTGCAAGTTTTTGCAACTTCTTTGGATTTACCAGCAGATCAACTGCATTTCTTACATGTTCTCTAACTCTACTTTCAGCTACTTTAAAAAGTTCAATTTCGTTTTCAGCCTCATCTTCATGAACTGTCACATCGATTATATGTTTGTTCGTCAAAATTTGAACGATCATCAGCGCTAAACTTAGTGTAGCATAACTTATCAAATCTTTCTGGGTCTTTCCAACCCAACCCAAGGTAATTACTAGATCGCAGCCCTTCTCTTCTATCAACTTTTTAGCTGCAACTGGCAGATCTTTTATCCCGGGTACCGTGTACCTTTCGTACGGGATAGTACTAATTTTTCTGAGCTCATCTATAGCTATTTTCCCCATGTCGATTCTAGAAAAAGTTGTATCTACTATTCCGATCTTCATAACGCTCTCAAAGTTTCTGCTGCAATTTCTATAGAACTTTTTATCTTTACAAACCTTCTCATAACATCTTCAACTGCGACTAGAGTTGATAGTACTTCAAACTTTCCAACGTTTCCCATTGCAGCGATCCTGAATATCTTTCCCTTCACTCTATCCTGTCCTCCACTTATCATTATTCCGTACTCTTTCTTCAAAGTGTTTCTTAGCTGAGAATCGGTTATCCCATTTGGTATCTTTATAGCTGTCAAAGTATTTGAATAGCTAGAATATTCATCTATTTCTGGGAAAAGCTCTAGTCCTGCTTCAACGGCCCATTTTCTTACAGCTAAATTCAAAGTTCTGTGTCTTTTAATTCTATTTTCTAATCCCTCCTCTTCTATTATCTTTAAAGCTTCAGCTAAAGCTAAGAATAAAGGAATGGCTGGAGTAAAAGGTGTTTGTAGCTCAGAAAGCTTTTTTCTATAGGAACCTAGATCTAGGTAGTAATTTCTTGCGTTGTAGTACTTCCAAGCATCATCTTTGACAGCTACTATTGCCAATCCAGGAGGAGCTCCTAAGCATTTTTGAGTTCCAGTAATAGCTACATCTATTCCCCAATCATCCATTTTCAAATAATCTCCTCCAGCAGAAGTTATGGCATCTACTATTACTAAAGCATCATGCTCTTTTGCAATTTTAGCGATCTCCTTTGCAGGATTTAGAATTCCTGTAGAAGTTTCGTTGTGAACAAAAGCTACAGCATCGCAACCTTTCATCTTCTTTTCGACTTCACCAAGGTCTATTGATTTTCCCCATTCAAATTTAAGTTTTTCAGTTTCATAGTACTTTTCTGCAATTTCTCTAATCCTCTCTCCAAACTTTCCATTTTCAATTGTAAGGATTTTTCTTATTTTACCGAAAGATGCTATAGCAGCTTCAACACCAGCAGTTCCTGAGCCAGATATTATGCTTATCGTTCCATCTTTGAGTCCAAAGATAGGCTTCAAAGCTCTTACACAGTACTTCATAATTTCAGCAAACTCTTCCCCTCTGTGGTAGATCATTTGTCTGCACATAGCTTTGATGATCCTTTCGTGCAGCTGAACTGGGCCTGGGATCATCAGCAACATCATTTCACCCCATACCTCTCAACTATCCTCTCAATTATCTTATGAGAACTACAGAGTTCACACTCTTCTTTAACTTTTATCCTTACAACTTCACAGTTCAAACCCCTTTTTTTCAACTCCTCCCTCAACCACTCCTCACTGAAGTGCTGATCGTAGCCTAAAACTATTATATCTGGCTTTAATTCCATAATAGGCTTGAAAATGTCTTCTTTATCTCCAAGTATTGCTTTATCTACAAATTTTATAGCTTCAACAACTTTCCTCCTCTGCTCTTCAGGTATTACAGGTTTTGGTTTATGTTTGACGTTCTTCTCCCTAGCTACTATAACTATTAATTCATCTCCTAGCTTTTTAGCCTCCTCTAGGAATTTTATATGACCAGGATGGATTATGTCAAAAGTTCCCGTTGCAACTACTCTTTTCATCTAGTCCTGTACTTGCATATGCATAAAACATTTGTCTAATTAAAATTGGATTTAAAATATATTAAATAAAAATTAAAAAATTGTTCAAAATATTTAAACTTAGTGCAAACTGTACGATATGATTTTAATTAGAAATGCAAGAATATTGGGAAAGGAAAAGGGAAACATATTGGTAGAGGATAACAAAATCGTTGCAGTTGGAGACATTGTAGATAAGAGCGATGTAGTGATAGATGCTGAAAACTTAGCTGCAATACCAGGTCTTTTCAACTCACATACACACGCTGCAATGGTCTTGTTCAGAGGTTATGCAGATGACATGAAGTTACATGAGTGGCTTCAGAAAAAAATATGGCCAGCAGAGGCTAAACTAAACGCCAAAGCTGTTTACTGGGGAACAAAGCTAGCCTGCATCGAAATGTTGAAAGGTGGAACGACTTTTTTCAACGATATGTACTTCTTTTCTGAAGAGGTTGCAAGAGCTGCAAGTGAATGTGGTATAAGAGCTTGTATAGCTTCAGCCTTCTTTGACTTCTTCAACAAAGACCTACTTGAAGAGAACATTAAAAGAGTTGAAAAAGAAGTAAAAGAGATCAAGAAAAATCCACTGATCTTACCAGCTGTTGGGCCACATGCTGTTTATACGGTTAGTTTGGAAGGTTTGAAAAGATCTGCTGAAATAGCTGAAAAGTATGATGCCCTAATTCATTTCCATTTAGCTGAAACCGAAAAAGAAGTAGTTGATTTCAAAAGAAAGCATGGAGAAGGTATAGTTAAAACTTTGGACAATATAGGTTTCTTAAGTGAACGCTTAGTTGCAGCACACTCAGTCTGGCTCGAAAAAAATGAAATAGAGATTCTTGCAAAAAGAAAAGTAAACGTAGCTCACTGTCCTACAAGCAATATGAAGTTGTGCGTTGGAAAAGCTATAGACTACAGAAGTATGAGAGAGTTTGGTGTTAACTTCTGCATAGGAACAGACAGTGCAGCAAGTAACAACAATTTAGACATGTTTGAAGAGATGAGGTTTGCAGCTCTACTTCAAAAATTTTACTACAACGATCCAACTCTTATGAAAGCTGAAGAAGTATTCGATACAGCCACAAAGAATGCTGCAAAAGCTTTTAGATTGAACGCAGGAGAAATAGCTGAAGGAAAACTTGCAGACATAGTTTTGGTAAATCTAGATAATTTGAACCTGGTTCCTGGACACAACTTGATATCAGACCTAGTTTACTCAGCGAACTCGAGCTGTGTTGAGACTGTGATAGTTGATGGGAAGATAGTTGTAGAAAATGGTTACTTTGAAGGTGAAGAAGAAGTTGTTGAAAAAGTTAAAAAAATAGCGCTCGATCTCGTTAAAGGTTGAGCAAGAAGACCCAGAAGATGTACCAGCCTGCAAAGGTCATGAAAGATATGCTGATCCAATCTTTTGCCTCAATTTTTTCAAACCTTCTTAATATAAATTTTTGAATATATATAAACAGTACAAGTACAATTATTCCCAGCGGATCTCTACCTCTAACACCGAATGTTATAATGTATGATAGAAGACCAGCAATTATACCTAAAAAAAGTGGAATTAAGACTTTGTACATTTTATCACCTCAGAGAAAACCTTTTTGATAAAACTTTTGGTAACAAAAGTTTAGCTTTTGGTTTTCCAAAGCATTCTCTATTTATTCTTTCTGCAAGTTCTTCTGCAGTCATCTCAACTTTCACCTGTTCTTTCAAGTTTGATTCACTTCTAACGGTAACTGTAAGCTTTCCACTCAGAACTTCCCTTTCACCGACAACTGCTATGTATGGGATCCATTCGGTTGATGCATCTCTCACTTTTTTACTCAAAGTTTCATCTCTGTCATCTACATCTACTCTGATCTCTTTTGATTCTAAAAATTCTGCAACTTTCAAGGAGTAATCTAAGTACTTCTCACTTACTGGGATTATTCTGACTTGTGCAGGCGAAAGCCAGACTGGAAGCATTGGTAATTTTTTATCTATCTCCATGTAAGCTTTCTCAAGCAAAGCGTAGATGACTCTTTCTATAGCTCCACTTACTGAACAATGTAAAATTAAAGGATGTTTCTTGCTTCCATCCGAATCTACGAAGTAAATTCCATACCTTTCAGCGTTTTCTACATCTATCTGAACTGTAGAAAGAGCTGAAGCTTTATCAAGTGAATCTACAAAGTTGAACTCGAACTTGAGAACAAAGTAGAAAAACCTTTGGTCCCACATTTCCACCAATATCGGTTTTTTCAAAACATCTACTAAGCTATGTACAAACTCCTTGTTTTTTTCGTAAAAGTCTTTTGTAACTCTTACAGCAACTTCGTAATCATGAGGTTCTAGTCCAACTTCTTTTAAAACTTCTACAGACAACTTGTACTGCTCAAAAAATTCTTTTTTAGCCTCTTCAACATCTCTAACTAATGTGTGCATATCTGGCATAGTAAAAGCTCTCAACCTCCTTAATCCAACAAGTTCTCCTCTTTGCTCTTTTCTAAAAGAATACCTAGTAAGCTCGTAGATCTTTAGGGGTAAACTCTTGTAAGTTATAACTGCATCACTAAGCATAAGAAATTGTCCAAAACAAGCTGCAAATCGCAAAAAGAATTCTCTTTTATCACCAGTTAATATGTACTGCCTTGCAGGAAACCTTTCAAGGTACCTCCTTAAAGTTGGATGGGCTCTGTCGTACATTATAGGTGTCTCAACCTCCATTGCTCCGTAATCTATGCACTTCTGTGTTATGAACCTTTCAAGCAAGGATTTTACTAACCTTCCCTTTGGATAGTATCTCATGTTCCCAGAATCGCTGGCAAATTCATAATCTGCTATTTCAAGTTTTCTCATAAATTCTACATGCGGAGGCACTCTGTCTACAGCTCTTTTTTTAGCCATTTCATAGTTTACAAACTTTTTCAACTTTTCATATCTAGAAAAATCGAATTTTTCTACTTCAACAAGTTCCCTTTCTGGAGTCAAAATGTACCAGTAGCTTACAACTTTCTCCTCATCCTTCAAAGCTGTTGTAACTTCTGCCTCATCTCTTATCTCTCTAGACAACTCACTCAACGGGTGACCTTTACAAGAAACTCTAAAAGCTTTGTACCATCCAAAAGGTGCTCTATGAACTTCAAAGTCTGTAAGATTTTTTTCCATTGATTTTAAAACATCCAAAGCTGTTTGAGAATCTGCCAAGTTTGAGGAGAGATGCGCGTATGGATATATCAAAATTCTTTGTGCTCCAACTTTTTTTGCAACATCTCTTATCTCTTCTGCAGCTTTTCTTGCAGTCTCTTCACTGTCCCCCTTTTCTACGCTAGTAAAGGCTATGAGAACTTCTTCGATTTTTTCATCTTTTTTTTCTGTTTCTTCAGCTATTTCTGTAGGCTCTTTTACTTCATACTCCATGTAATCAGCGTGGATCAATAGCAGCTTCATAACTTCTGAGTTGCATTTAGAGTTAAAAGTTTAATGATAGATTAAAAACTTCAAATTATTTTTATTATTTTATTATTTATTTTTTTGTTAATTTAAACTTTACAGTTAAAGTTTTAAGTCAATCTAAGAACTTAGCTGCGTGAAAATTGAAAGACCTAGAGGAACTAGGGACTTCTTACCAGAGGAGATGGAGAAAAGAAGAGCTGTAGAAAAAGTCATGAGGAGGATAGCAGAAAGTTATGGATATAGAGAGGTAATGACACCGACTTTTGAACATTCCGAGCTATTCAAGATCAAATCTGGAGAGGAGATAGTTAAAGAGATGTACGTTTTTCTAGATAAAGGTGGTAGAGAAATGGCTTTAAGACCAGAATTGACGGCACCAGTTGTAAGGATGTTTTTAGACTGTTGTGAAGTTCTTCCAAAACCTTTGAGATTTTACTACTTTTCAAACTGCTTCAGATACGAAAGACCACAAAGGGGTAGGTTTAGAGAATTTTGGCAGTTTGGAGCAGAGCTGATAGGTTCAAACTCATGTTTAGCTGAAGCAGAAGTTATTTCACTAGCTTATGAAATTTTAAAAGCTTTAAAGGTTGAATTTGAATTGAAAATTGGCCATGTAGGAATAATGAGAAAAGTTTTGTCTGGAATTGAAAATTCCGAAAAAATAATGCATCTAATAGATAAAAAAGATGTAGAAAATCTTTTGAGTGAGATGGAAAGGCTTGAAGTTCCTAAAGATGTTAGAGAAAAAGTTCTGATGTTGATGGATCTGAAAGGTGATCTTTCGATCCTTGAAGATGTGAAAATTGAAGAAGCAGATAGGTTGAAGAAACTAGCTGAAGTACTCGAGGATTACAAGGTAAAGTACAAACTTGATCTAGGCATAGTTAGGGGTCTTGATTATTACACAGGAGTAGTTTTTGAATTTTACTCCGAAAAACTTGGAGCGCAAAAGCAGATATGCGGTGGCGGAAGTTACGAATTAGCCTCTCTTTTTGGTGGAAAAGAGACACCTGCAACTGGGTTTGCAATTGGATTTGATAGAGTTTGCGAGATCTGTGAAGTAGATTTGGAAAAGAGAGTAAAAGTTGTTGTCGTTTCTTTTAAAGAAACTTACAGTAAAGCGATAGAAATTGCAAAAAAGCTAAGAGAAAAAGATTTAATTGTAATAATAGATGTCATGGATAGAAGTGTTAAAAAACAACTGAGTTTTGCAAACGATATCTCAGCTGACTTTGCTTTGATAGTTGGTGGAAGAGAACTTGAAGCTGGAGAAGTTCTTATCAAGAATTTGAGGAGTGGAGAACAGTTTGGTGTTAAGATATCTGATCTATCACCAGCCCTTTTTGTAAAGTGATGCAAAAAGTATGAGCACTGAAAATATTTCAAGTCTTCCTAGCCACATGTTGAAGCATAGAAGTATCTTCACATGATCCTTTAGATCAGCGTAGCATTCAGCTGCAGCCCCCATCCCAGGGCCGAAGATGTTGAGAGTTGCAGCTGAAGTTGAAAGTGCTGTTAGCAGATCGTAGCCTGAAACTGCTATAAGAAATGCAGAAATTATGTATATGAAGATGTGAAGTACGAAGATCGTCATAACTTTTTCCAACAACTCTTGATCTACGATCTTGTCGTCGATCATCAAAATCTTGATCGCTCTAGGTTCTACAGATTTCAAAATTTTTTGAATAGAATATTTTATTAGTATATATATTCTTATTATTTTTAAACCGCCAGCAGTCGAGCCCGCGCATCCTCCAAGAAACATCAACATTATCATGAAAAGTTTCGAAGCATCGTTCCATTCGTTGAAGTTGTAAGTTGTATAGCCAGTGCAAGTTATAGCTGAGATGGCCTGAAAAGCTGAAACTCTAAAAGAGCTAACGATATCATCTTTCAAGTTCAAGAAAGTTAGTGCTACTATAGCAAAAATTGTTGCAGCTAAATATATTCTGAACTCCAAGTTTCTTAGTGGGTTCATTTTACCTGAAAGAGCTAAATAGAGCAGAGCAAAGTTTGTTCCTCCGAGGAACATGAATACAGCTATTACCAACTCAACTCTCCAATCTTTGAAGGCAGCTATACTTTCAGAATGAGTTGAAAAACCACCCGTAGAAACAGTCGTTAGTGCATGTATCAGAGCATCAAACGTGTCCAAACCTAAAAGTAGAAGTAAAAAAAACAGTATAGATGTTAACAAAATATAAACTTCACACAGCACTATTGCACTATCTTTGATCCTAGGTTTTACTTTTTCCAAAGTTACTGTTGGGAATTCAGCATAAAAAACTGCTGGAGCAAATTTTCCAAGACTAGGAAAAACTGCTAAAAACAGAACAACTATTCCTATACCTCCAAACCATTGAGTTAATCCTCTCCATAGAAGTAGAGATTTTGGCAACTCTTCTGGATTCAAAATAGAAGCTCCAGTTGTCGTAAATCCAGAAATTGATTCAAAAAAAGAGTTTATAGGATTTATTCCAAAAAAAATGTATGGAAGTGCACCAAAAGCTGAGACTAAAATCCAAGAAAGAGCTACAAAAGTAAAAGCATCCTTAGTTTTTATTTCTTTAAATTTAAAAAATGCTAAAGATAAACCTAAAGCAAAAGTTATTGCGAACGATAAAAAATAGATACTGTATTCTTCTCCAACATAATAAGCATAAATTGCAGGGATCAAAAAAGTCGGTGAAAAAAATAGTAAAAATCTACTGAAGAGTACGATCATTTGAATACCTTTTCAACTTCCTCAACTTCGCTCCATTCTGTAAGAACTATCAAACTGTCTCCAGGTAAAATTTCTGTATCTCCTCTTGGAATCAGACATTCTTCTCCTCTTATCACAGCTCCTATCATTACATTCTTTGGAAGCTTTAGATCTTCGATCTTCTTTTTCAACGTTTGGTTCTTCACTTCTATAACTACAACTTTTCCAAATTCTACTAAAGTTTCTACTCCTTCTAGTTTTAAAAGTTTCAAAGTCTCGTTGAACATAACAGTTTTAGGACAGAACGCATCTATACCGACTGTTTCAAAAAGATCTACGTACTCCGTTTTTTCTACTTTTGCAATCGCCTTTTTAGCACCTAAACTTTTTGAGACTAAGCAAGTTGCCAAGTTTATTTCATCGCTCTCAGTTGCAGCTACAATTGCATCACTACTTCCTATCTCTTCATCTTTTAACAACTTAACTTCTGTGAAGTCTCCACATACTATCTTCACATTTCTCAACTCTTCACTCATCAAACTACATCTCTCTGGATCCAGATCGAACAACTTGATCTTCATAGGCCCCTTGCTTAAGATTTTAGCAACGTAACTTCCAACTGTTCCAGCACCAAATATTGCAACTTTTTTTACAACTGCTGCACCAAAAATACTCGTAAGATTTTCTATTTCCTCACTTTTTCCAACAAGTACTATTTTATCTCCAGATCTTAGAACGAAATCCCCTTTGGGAATTATGACTTCTCCATTTCTGTAAACAGTAGTTATAATGACGTTCTTTGGCAAGTTCATCTCTTCGATCCTCTTTCCATCTGCATCAGACGATTGCATCACTATCAACTCAACCATGTCAACTTTTCCGCCGCTCAAAGTTACAACATCCACTGCTCCAGGTGTGCTAAGAATCTTTGCAATTTCACTTGCCAAGGCAAGTTGGGGACAGATCATTGCATCGTAGCCAAAGGGATGATTTTTCACTAATGGCTTGTCGACATATTCAGGATTTTCTACTCTAACAATAACTTTTGGAACTCCAAGTCTCTTTGCAATTAAACCTGATAGCATGTTCACTTCATCGTTTCCAGTTACAGCTAAGAATATGTCTGCCTTTGAAACTTCTACTTTTTTCAGTGTCAGCAGGTTTGCAGCATTACCTCTAACTACTGCAACATCTAGTTGAGAAGCTTTCCTGATCTTCTCAAGATCTTTTTCAACTATTAAAACTTCATGATCTTTCATTAATTTTTCAGCCAACCTGTAACCGACTTCTCCGAACCCAGCTATAACTATCCGCACGAAACTAGTTCTTCAGAATGTTTAAACTACTTGCGATCTTTACTATAAAAAGACCCAATTCAAACATTAAAATAAAAAATATAAAAGCTGCAAATATTGATAGAGAACCAAAATCAGACGTTAAATTTAGGAAAGACATAAAAGCTACAAAGTAAATTATAATTCTAAGATTTTTTAGCGTCTTGTAGCTAACTAATTTGAATTTTACTAACAAAAGAATAGCCAACGGAATTTGAGTGAAAAGTCCTACAGCTACGCTTAGCTTCACAGCATTCCCTAAAGTCTGTGAAGCTGAGAGGTATGGATCGTACGGATATTGTAAAGTTATAGAATATATTAATGGAACAAGAAACTTCATGGAAAAGATGAAACCAAAAAGGAAAAGCAAATAACTTGGAATTACTAGAATTTTCAAGAATTTCCTTTCGTTTTCATAAAGTCCTGGCTTAGCAAATTGATAAAGTTCAAAAAAAAGGTATGGATATATTATTATCATTGAGATTGTTAAAGATAAGCTAAGCTGCAAAATGAGCCACTCCAACGGAGAAAAAACGTACGGAGGAAAGTTGAAGAACCAAAAGAATTTTATAAAATCTTTTGAAAATAAAAAAACTAAAATAAAAACTGGGATCAGAGTAAAAAGTACTCTCATAATTCTAATTCTAAGCTCGGCTAGATGTTCAGTTAATTCCATTTCCGACGATCTCTGAGAATGCTCCGGCGACATAATACACTTCATCCCAAGTTAAACCGTACGTTGAAACTTTAAAAAACCTTGTCAAACCAGGTTTTATACCATGTATTCCTCTCTTTGAAAGCTCTTGATACAAGAAAAATCTTCCTTTTTTAGCTTTTTTTGACATTTCGTAAAGCTTCTCAGCATGAAAAGCCATCAGATCATGGTTGTGAGGTTTCTCTCCTAGCTGAACAAAACCAATTTCTTCCATTCTTCTTGAAAATTCTCTAGCTTTTGCAACCTCTTCGTCCCACCTCTTGACCCTTTCAACTACGTGCGGAAAGGATGCGATCAAAGTTACAAGAGGTGCTCCTCTAGCTGCACAGCCAAGCATCTCTACTTCTTTATTTTTGAACTTTTCAGATCTCCTTAAAACAATGTTTTCCCATTCACTACTCATTCCTAAAACTCCAATTGGGCCACAAGAAGCCATAGATTTGTGACCACTTCCAACTATGAAGTCTGCTCCAATTTCTTTAAGACTTACTGGCATTCTACCGATAGAATATGCTGCATTCACTAAGAGTGGAATATTGTAATTTTTACAGATCTTTGCAATTCTTTTAACGTCTGGTAAATTTCCATAGTTGCCATCTGGATAAGTTACTAAAGCTAAAACGATTTCACTTTTAACGTTTTCAATTACTTCTGCGTACTTCTCACTCAATATCTTATATTCTGGATAATCTGTTTTTGGAACTTCAACAATTTTCAATTTAGCCCTTTCAGCAGCTAAGTAGCTTGAATAATGTGCATTAGAATCTAAGACTACAAGAGCATCTTTTTTCGCTAAAGAATTCATCACAGCAAAAATCCCCTCCCTTGCTCCAGTTGTCAACCTTACAACATCGCATCCTATAAATTTTGGTAGCTTTTCGTGAACAAACTCGTAAACTGGAGGATTTTTTATTTCTTCAATTCTTCCAGTTAAGCAATAATCACAAACGCTGTATCCATCCCCCCATTCAATTAAAGCTTTTCTAGCATCTTCAGTCAATTTTCCTCCAGTTTGTAATGGGTCAACGTTTATCATTTTTCTAGCTTTTCTTTCGAACACTTAGAAACTTGTTCTAAGTTAAAAAGTTTATTTACTAAAAGGATAAAATAAATATTAATAAATAATATAAAATATATTATAATAATACATTTATTAGGTCTTCCGCTATTTTTTCAACTTTTGAAAAAACTTTTTCTTCATCGAAAGTTAAAATTGTCCCATCCTCTACTACTATCTTTCCATCAATTATTACCGTAGAAACTTTCTGCGGAGGGCTGTAAGTAAAATTCTCATACCTCGGTCCAAAAATCAGTTTTTTATCTATTATTATCAGATCGGCAAGTTTTCCAACTTCTATCTTTCCACCGTTGAAGTTGTAAGCTTTGTAACCGTTTTCACTTGCAATCTTTATTATTTCAAAAAACTTTATTGGTTTTCTTCTGAGCTGCTGAAGAAGTGCAGAAATTCTAATTTCTTGCAGCATGTTAAGAGTATCGTTGCTAGCTGCACCGTCTGTAGCTAAACAAACGTTTATTCCAGCGTTTAACATTTCTCTAACTTTTGCTATCCCAGAACCTAGACGCATGTTACTTGCCGGACAATGAGCTACATTTACTTTTCTTTTAGCAAGTATTTCTATCTCTTCATCGCTTAACCATACTGCATGAGCTGCAACAGTTTTATCATCAAGAAAACCTATTCTATCTAGCAATTTTACTGGTGTAACTCCATACTTCTTCTTTAATTCTTTCACTTCCCAGAGAGTTTCTGCCAAGTGTATGTGCTTTAGATATCCAAGCTCAGAAACTTTCTTCAAAAAATCTAGAGAACATGTGTAAAGAGAATGAGGAGCTAGATGACATTTGATCCTTCCAAAAGCCCCATCCCATTTATTGGCAAACCTTAATCCCTCCTCAAGCTCTTTTTTAGCTCTTTCCGGATCACCTCTATCTGCCATTCCATAGCCAAGTGAAGCTCTCATTCCAGCTTCGCACACAGCTTTTGCTACACTGTCCATGTGTATATACATGTCTGCAAAGCCAGCAGTTCCACTTTTCAACATTTCAACACAAGCCAACATTGTACCCCAGTAAACATCTTTTTCACTCATTCTTCTTTCGATCTCTTGAACTTTTTTCAACCATTCTGTCAAGTTGCCTTCTACTAAGTTCCTAAGAATTGTCATAGCGGAATGAGTATGGGAATTGAAAAAAGCTGGAAAAATCAAACAATTTGAAGCATTTATTTCTATTTCAGCTTTTTCTTCTTTTTTTCCAATGTAAGAAATGTTTTTTTCTTTTATACCAATGTTACAATCTTCAAACTTGCCATCTAACCAGCACTTTCCACCGTAAATTATTAAATCGTACATAATTTTACTTCTTAAGTTTTCTTAATTCTTCGTCTCTAAGTACTCTCCTCAAAACTTTACCTACCATCGACTTTGGCAGATCATCTCTAAATTCCCAAATTCTTGGAATCTTATATGGAGCCAATTTATCTTTGCAGAATTTTTCAAGCTCTTCTGCAGTAATTTTTCCTTTATACTCAGGCTTAAGAACTACAAAAGCTTTAACAGTTTCTCCCCTGTAAGGATCTGGAACACCTATTACCGCTGCCTCAAGAACTGCTGGATGTTCGTACAAAACTTCTTCAACCTCTCTGGGATATATGTTGTAACCACCAGCTATGATCAGATCCTTCTTTCTATCTACTATGTAGAAATAACCATCATCATCTACTTTTGCTAAATCACCAGTTAAAAGCCAGCCGTTTATGAGCGTCTTTTTAGTCTCATCTTCCATCTTCCAGTAACCTTTCATAACTTGTGGTCCAAAGATTGCAAGTTCACCGATCTCGCCGGGTGGCAAAATAGTTCCTTCATCGTCGACAATTACAGCAAGAGTATCAGGTATTGGGATACCTATACTTCCCTCTTTGTTTAATCCGTAAACTGGATTGCAGTGGGTAACTGGAGATGCTTCACTGAGTCCATAGCCTTCAACCAACTTTCCACCTGTAACTTCTTCCCACCTCCTCTTAACTTCTACCGGAAGTGGAGCTGCACCACTTACACAGGTTCTTACACTCCTCAGATCGTACTTTTTTATGTCTGGATGGTTTAGTAGTGCTACGTACATAGTTGGAACTCCTGGAAATACAGAAACCTTGTGCTTATGAATAGCTTTAAGATAGAAAGTGAAATTCCTAGGATCTGGAACTATGATGAATTTTCCACCAGTTAAAAGGCCTGCATGAGACATTGTAAAACCGTAACTATGGAACATTGGCAAGGCAGCTAGATAAACATCACTTTCACTTGATTTTGGATCCCAAGCTTTAACTTGGTGTGCATTCACTACAATGTTGTAATGAGTCAGCATTGCAGCTTTAGACAATCCAGTTGTACCACCTGTATACTGGAAAACTGCAATATCTCTCTTTGGATCAACTTCTACTTCTTTTTCACTCCTCTCATATTTCATTACATCGCTCCAAAAGCAAACTTCACTTGTTTTTTCAATCTTGATCTCTCCAAACTTTTTCTTTTTAACAGTTCTCGAGTAAAGAAGGTTCAATGGAAACCGAAGGTAATCTTCGACCTTACATATTACAACTTTCTTAAATTTACCCTCTTCTATTAAAGGTCTGTAGTTGTTGTAACTTATGTCTATTGCAAACATCGTTTCAGCTTCGCTGTTCTCAACTATGTGTTTCATCTCTCTTTGAGAATAGATCGGATTCGCTTGAACTACAGTTGCGCCAACCTTCCAAATGGCGTAAGTTATCTGCATGTAATGAGGTGTATTTGGTAGACAGACTACTACTCTATCATCTTTTTTCACTTCCAAATCGTATAGGAAAGATACAACTTTTTGCGCGCTATCGATGAGTTGCTTATAAGTCAATTTTGTTCCAATAAATTCTAAAGCAATTTTGTTTGGATATTTTTTAGCAGTTTGCTCGTACATTTTATAAGCAGGGATCGACGGGTAATCTATAGTTTTTGGAACTCCATCGTCGTACGCTTTAAGCCAAAATCTTTCGATCTTTTCTACATCTATCTCAGCTATATTCTCTCCTACAACGTTTACCATGATAGATCTTTCGAGTTTTGCTTTTAAACTTTTGTTCAGAAAGATCATTTATAATTGAAGTTATCCTTATATAAATATAAGTAACTAAATATTTTTAATATAATTAAAAATGAACAAAATTTTACGACCTGTAACAATTTCAACTTAAGCGATATTCTTATATATGCTTTTTGAGGAGAAAAATTGAGGGGTAAAGATGCCAACCCGTCCACTTGATGTACTTAACAGATCTTTGAAATCACCTGTGATTGTTAGGCTGAAAGGTGGAAGAGAGTTTAGGGGTAGACTTGACGGTTATGATATACACATGAATCTCGTTTTGGTTGATGCGGAAGAGATTCAAAATGGAGAAGTTGTTAGAAAAATTGGCAGTGTACTTGTAAGAGGAGATACTGTGGTTTTTATCTCTCCAGCACCAGGTGGTGATTGATGTCAGATGGGACTGCTTCAATGGGTAAAAGGAATTGGAAAAGAGTACATATCCGCTGCAGAAGATGTGGAAGAAATTCTTTCCATTGGAGAAAGAGGTATTGTGCAGCTTGTGGTTTTGGAAGAAGTAAAAGGATTAGAAGCTATAATTGGGTAAAAAAGAAAAAATCTAGCTGGTAATGTGTGGTATAACTGCAATTTATTGCGAAAACGAAGAATTAACTCCCTCTCTTTTGTATTATTCTCTCTTCTCTTTACAACACAGAGGTCAAGAATCTGCTGGGATCTCAGTTTTTAAAAATGGTACAATAAAAACAAAGAAAGGTTTAGGGTTAGTTTCGGAAGTTATAAAGAACAGTGATTTAAAAAATTTTGAATCTAAGTGCGGAATCGGACATATAAGATATTCAACATCAGGTTCCTCTAGCTTAGAAAATGCACAGCCTTTTGTAGTTAAATCAAAAGTCGGTACAGTAGCAGTAGCCCACAATGGAAATCTAGTTAACCATTTACGATTGAGAAAAGCACTTGAAGCTGAAGGAAGTATTTTTGTAGCAGATTCAGATTCAGAAATAATAGCTCACATTTTTTCAAAGTCACTTTCAAGAAAAGACGTAATAGGGTCTTTGGAGGTTCTTACAAATTTACTAATTGGAAGCTATTCGTTAGTTATTCTTGTAAACGATACAGTGGTAGCTTACAGAGATCCACTTGGCTTCAGACCTCTTTGTTTGGGAGAAATTGAAAATGGTTACGTAGTAGCTAGTGAGAGTTGTGCGATAGATGCTTTGGAAGGAAAATTTTTGTGCGATGTGAAGCCAGGTGAAGCTGTAGTAATAAAAAATGGAGAGATGGAGAAATTCAAAGTTGCTGAAAGTAAAGAAGAAGCCTCTTGCGTATTTGAGTACATATACTTCGCCAGACCCGACTCTATAATAGATGGGATCAGTGTCTACGACGCTAGAAAAAACATGGGAGAAGAGTTAGCTAGAGAGTCACCTGTCGAAGCTGACGTAGTTTCTGCAATTCCAGACAGCGGTGTTACTGCAGCTATAGGTTTTTCAATGGCTTCAAAACTTCCATATACTGAATGTTTAATAAAAAACAGATACGTTGGTAGAACTTTCATAATGCCAAAACAAGAGTTAAGAGAAGTTTCTGTAAGATTGAAAGTAAATCCGATTCACAAAAACATAGAAGGAAAGAGGATAGTTTTAGTAGACGATAGCATAGTTAGAGGGACTACTTCGAAGAAGATCGTAGACATGATAAAGAAAGCTGGAGCAAAAGAGGTTCACATGAGGATAGCAAGCCCACCTATAATTTCGCCTTGCTACTTTGGTATAGATATGAAGAGTAGAGAAGAGCTGATCGCAGCAAACCACAGTGTAAGTGAGATCGCAAAGATCTTAGGTGTAGACAGTCTTTCTTACTTAAGTTTAGATGGTTTATTAAAAGCTTTGAAAAGATGTGGACGAAACAAAAGTTATTGCTTGGGTTGTTTAACTGCTAAGTATCCACTATCTTGGAGCGAAGATGAAAAGTAATGCTAACAAAATGAAAAGTAGTAGAAACATAAACAATGTAAAATTTCTCTGTCTCCTTCTTTCTTTTTTGAATGTCTCTTCACAATCTTTGCTACAGAAATGTTTGTCAAGTTCAACAGCTTTACCGCAAATTACGCAGTGTCTGTGCGGAATAATTACCATGAACTTGCTAAGTATTCAAGTTCATAAATTTTTTTATTTTGGATGATCAAAATTCAATTGTTATTTATATTTAATATATTATTTAATAATAAATTTAATAGTATTTTTGTTTTTAATCGGGGTACTTTCCACAAAAAGTATTTTTCTTAAAGAGAACTTAAACTATGCGTGTAGGTGGTGCTGGAACTTTGTTCGGAACAAACGGTGTAAGAGGTATAGCCAACAAAGATTTAACTGCTGAATTAGCTCTGAACCTAGGGAGAACGATTGCAACTCTAAAGGAGGGAAAGATAGCTGTAGCTTGCGATACAAGGATTTCCAGTTCAATGCTTAAATGTGCCGTGGCAGCTGGAATAATGAGCTGTGGGAGCGATGTTGTAGATCTTGGAATCTCTCCAACTCCTGCATTGCAATTTTATGTAAAAAATACCGATTGTGTAGCTGGAGTTATAATTACAGCAAGTCACAATCCTAAGGAGTACAACGGAATAAAGTTCATTCAAGAGAACGGGGTTGAATTTTTCAGGGAAATGGATGAAGAAAGTGAAAGATTGTACATGAGTAAAAGTTTTAAGGAAGTCGACTGGAGTAAAGTTGGAAAACTTATACAAGACGATTGTAAAGAGGTTTACGTAGATGCGGTAGCTGAAAGCGTCGACCTTGATAAAAAGTACAGAGTTGTAGCAGACTGTGGAAATGGAGCTGGAAGCTTTACAACACCTGAAATATTAAAAAGTCTAGAATGCGAATCTTTGGTGATAAATGCGAATCCTGATGGAAGATTTCCTGCGAGAGATCCTGAACCTGTTGAGCGGAATTTAGAAATATTAAAGAAATTAGTTATAGAATTTAGAGCAGACTTTGGTGTAGCTCACGATGGGGATGCAGATAGAGCTGTTTTTGTTGATGAAAAAGGAAACTTTGTCAGCGAGGATGTAGTTTTGGCTTTGATGGCGAGATACTATGTAGAAAAAAATAGGGGAGGGATAGTCGTTACTCCTGTTTCAACTTCGAAAGTTGTTGAAGATGTTGTGAAAGAGGTTGGAGGAGAAGTGATCTATACAGCAGTTGGATCTCCTGTAGTTGCTAAAGTTATGATCGAGAAAAATTCGATCTTCGGCGGAGAAGGGAACGGTGGATTGATCTTTCCAGAACACCTGGTTGCGAGAGATGGAGGTATGAGTGTTGCTAAAATGCTACAACTTCTGGATGAAACTGGAAAAAAACTCAGTGAACTTGCAGCTGAAGTTCCGAGATATTTCACAGTTAAAGGAAAAATTCCATGCAAAGACAAAATAAAACTACTTGAAGAGTTGAAAAAAGAATTTCCTGAAGCGAATCATATAGATGGGGCTAGAATAGAATTCAAAGATGGTTGGATCTTAATAAGACCATCTGGAACCGAACCAATAGCTAGAATTTATGCAGAAAGTAGAAATAAAAAGAGGGCTGAGGAACTCTACGAATTCGGTGTGAACGTTGTGAAGAAAATTCTAAGATGATGTCACTGATGCTCTGTAAAAATAAAATTTTAAACAAATTTATGTTTTATTTTAAACTTACGACCTGTAGCAACAGAAATTTAAACTCGACAAGTACTTTGTGCATGAAGTTTGCGTTGATAGTTTTACTTATTCTTTTCACACCTCAAGCTTCAGCCCTATCTATAACGTATTCTGTAGAACCAGAGATCGTTTTGCCTGGAGGGATTGCAGAATGTAAAGTCACGATCACTTCTCCAAAAGCTGTAAAAATATACTACGTTTCAATCTTAGGTTATGGGGTAGAAGTTGACAGGAGTATTTTTTACGTTGGTAGCAACGTAACTTTCTACACTTTTAGCTTCACGGCAAAAGCTGAAAAAGTGGGTATATTTTACGTAGATGTAAACATAAATCTGGAAAACGAAAGCTTGATGCAAACAATACCTATAGTTGTTTATGACAATTTTCCATATGTTTCAGTTCTAAGTTCAGCTTATGAGAACGAAATAAATACAGTAAAATTTTTACTTTCAACTCCAGTAAAACTTAAAAATGTAAAAATTAAACCACTATTCGATTCTTTACCAAAAGAACTTGTCTTTAGCGTTGTTGACAACTTTGTAGAATTTTATTTAACTTTTGAAGTTAGAAAAAGCTTAGATTTTGAAATTTCTTTCTACAATGGAAAGAGTTATCACGTTATCTTTAGGAAAGTTGAGCTCCCAGTTCTACCATCTAAAGGTGTATTTTTAAATTTAAACTTAAGTCATCAAACTTTTTACTTTGGAGAAGCTGTAGAACTTTTCGTAGAAGTTACAAACTTGAGAAACGATAGGATTTACGATTTACAAGTTTCTTTGATTTGTAAATGCGATTACGATTCAGAAAAAACCATTGTAAAGCTTGAAAGCAAAGAGACAAGACTTTTTAAGTTCATTTTTAGTCAATCAGATGTTGGAAAAGGAAATTTAACAGTTCTAGTTAAATTTAAAGACGAATTTGGAAAAAAACATTTTGTAGAAAGAAGTACAGATTTCTATGTTTTAGGAGAACATCAGCTTGTTTTCAGTGATGTAAAAGCATCTCCTGGATTTATCTCTGGAGAGATAAGTAATGTTGGAAGAAGTAGAGCTTACAACGTCTTTATCGAAGCGATCTGTGAAGAAAGAAAAGAGAAATTTTTGGGAAACATTGAACCTTCTGATTTTCAAAGTTTTGAATTTACACTAGCTTGCAACGAATCCCTGTTAAAAGTTTCCTGGAACAATGAGATAGGTAAAAAGTTCGAAATTTACAAGAAAGTTGAGTTTTTAAGAAAAGAAGTCCAACCTTCTATTTCTCCAATAGCAATAGCTGGAACAGTTGTTGCTGTAGCTATCATAGTTCTGATCGTTTTAAGAAGTTTTAGGAAATGAGAGAAGTGATCGTTGAACTTAAAAAAGTTTGGAAAGTTTTTAAAACAAAATACTACGAAATTCACGCTTTGAGGGGTATAGATCTTCAAATAGAGAAGGGTGAATTTCTGATCGTCATGGGCCCATCTGGAAGTGGAAAGTCGACACTTCTACATTTGATCGGCTGCTTAGATAAACCTACAAGCGGCGAAGTTTTAATAGATGGTATAAGCACTTCTAAGTTGAGCGATTCTGAGCTTACAAATTTGAGAAGAGATAAAATAGGTTTCATATTCCAGCAATACAATTTAATTCCAACTTTGACAGTCTTTGAAAACGTTGAACTTCCAATGGTTTTAAAAGGTGTTTCAAGAGATGAGAGAAAGAAGAGAGTCTCAATTCTACTTGAAATGCTAGGTATTAAAGATACTGCTCAAAGAAGACCAAATGAGCTGAGCGGAGGCCAGCAGCAGAGAGTAGCTATAGCTAGAGCTTTAGCTAACGATCCTAAAATTTTACTTTGCGACGAACCAACTGGAAATTTAGATAGTAGAACAGGTGAACAGATAATACAAAAGATCAAAGAACTGAATAAAAAGGAAAACGTAACAGTTGTACTTGTAACTCACAATCCAAGTTTTAAGGTATTTGGGGATAGAGTTATCTATCTGAGAGATGGACAGATTGTAGATGTTACTTGAACTTGCAAGGAGAAATCTGGAAAGGATAAAAGTTAGAAGTATTCTTGCAATCGTAGGAATACTTATAGGTGTAATGGCCATAGGATCTATAGGAATATTTGGAGAGAGTCTCAAAGCTGCAGTCATGAAAAATTTTAAAGATGTTGTAAATCAGTTGAATGTTTATCCAAACTTTCAAGAAGGCTATACGTACATTGAACAAAGGGATCTTAGATCAATTGAAAAGATTGAGCTAGTTGAATCTGTTACACCCATTAGATCGGACAGTTCTTTGATCGTTTACAGAGAAAAGAAAACGTACGCTACAGTATATGCTTTAAATGATGATTTCTTGAAAAAAAATTTCAAAGTCGAAAAGGGAGATATAAACTTGAAAAACGGCTGTGTAGTTGGAAAACTTTTGGCAGATCATCTTTCTTTGAAAGTTGGATCAAAAATATATTTAGATAACAATGAATGCAGAGTTTCAGCGATTTTGGAAAACACTGGAGCTAGATTTGACATAAATCCAAACTTCGCAGTAATTGTTTCCGAAGATTATTTTGAAAAAATTTCGAACGCTAGAATAAATTTAGTAGTAGTTAAAGTTAAAAGTTTAGAAAACGTTGAGGAAGTCAAAAGTACTATAGAAAAAACGATCAACAGAAAAGATGAGAGAGTTGTAGTTTTTGAGCTCAAAATCATAGTTGAAAGGATATCTGAAGCTTTCAATCAGATAAACTTGTTTTTGATAGCTATAGCATCTGTCTCTCTACTAGTCGCTGGAGTTAGTATTTTGAACGTAATGCTGATATCTACGATAGAGAGAACCAAAGAGATAGGCGTGATGAGAGCTATAGGAGCTCAGAGATCTACTGTAATGAAGATTTTTCTGATGGAAGCTATGGTACTGGGTTTAATAGGTTCAACAATTGGTGCAATTTTGAGCATTTTCGGAGGAATTTTGATCGATTACGCTCTACTCAAAGATTTCAGCTATGTATTCCAGCTTTCAACAATATTCTACGTATTTTTGGGAATACTCATTGGAGTTACAACTTCTTTGCTGAGCGGTTTATATCCAGCTTGGAAAGCATCAAAACTTGAACCGATCGAAGCTTTAAGATACGAATAATTCAGAAGTAAAGTAGATCGAGGTAAAATATCGTCACAGGCAACATTGTGCATCCCATGCAGTTCACTCTTTTAACTCTAAGTTTAACGCAAAGAATTCCTACAATTGAAGATACAAAAAACACTAGAATTCCAACTAAGCTTGTAAGGTAGAAAATTAGTATAATTAGGAAAATTAGTACTCCAATTGATAACTTCCTAGCATCGATTTTTGTTATAGTTGACGCAAAGAAGAAAGCTATAAGTATTGTAGCTAAAAAAGCAAGTAAGGCTGCAAAAAAGCTTACTAAAGATATTTCAATAAAATTACTTTTGTATCCTAGCTGCTTTAATGCTACAGCTGCTCCACTTCTAGTCTTCCCTGCTGCAAGGAAAGAGAAAAGACTTAAAATTGCGTTAGCTGAATTTGCTGCACTGACAGCTGCTATGTATCTTTCTACATTTCTCTCATTTATTGTTGCGATTATTGTAGCAATACCACTGCTCATTCCTGGAAAGATCGAAACAAAAAGCCCAGACAAGGTCCCTCTAAATGTAGCTTCTATGTCTGGAAGTTTGAAAGATTTTCTCTGCTTTCTAACTTTTCCAGCACTAGAAATTAGTACTGGTGTTGCAAAGAAACCTGTCAACATTGGAAGCATCAAGGAAGCTAACGGATCGTCAACGCCGTAGTTGAAAACAAAGCAACCTACAAGGCCACTCAATGTAAATATTAAAAGAGCGTAAGATCTCTTTTTCCAGCTTGAAGACTCTTCAGATCCTACTTCTCCTCTTTCAGTTATTATCAACAAGAAAGCTATCAGTATCAAGATGATCGGTGTAACTGCTCTGACAACTTGGTAGTACTTGAAAACAAAAGATACTGTGAAGAACAAGGGGATCGATACAACTATGGCTATAAAAGATGCTACAGCTGAAATTGTTATGCAATCAAACCCTCTACCTTCAAGAACCATTTTATGTGCTGGAAGAACACTTATAGCTGTATCTTCATCTGGAACCCCTAAGAAGGTTGTAGGTATTATGTTAACTACTGTGTAAGCTATAGCTGCTGCAATTATCATCAAAGCCGCTTCTCTTGAAGCTAGAACCGTTAATAAGGCTGCGAAAGTGTTGCTGTGGATCCCAGGTGTAAGGCCTGCGATTATACCTAGGAGAGATCCTATGGACGACTCAAGCCACACTCGTGATTGATCAGTTATAAATAATTTGTTTTCTTTTTATGATGGATTGAAACAAAAATTAACACGATTAAGAAGGATGTTGTACAAGTGGAAACTCTACAGCAATTTTTGACTAAATTTTTGTCTAAGAAAATTAGATAGAAGCAAAAGAGGGTTGAATTATCT
Source organism: Archaeoglobaceae archaeon (assembly GCA_025058735.1). Lineage (GTDB taxonomy): Archaea > Halobacteriota > Archaeoglobi > Archaeoglobales > Archaeoglobaceae > WYZ-LMO2. Next base: position 42,490 of record JANXDX010000003.1, read on the forward strand.
TTGAAAGATCTTTACATACTCTTTCTCTCTACCATCTGATACAAATTCAAAAACTTTTTCTGCATCAACTTTTAAAGAATTGATTCTTTCTTTAAACCTGTAAGGTACAGCAATTACTAAGAGACCAGAACTTTTCAGAGGAGAAGTGTCAAGTCTTTTCAGCAGATGTGCTACGTCTATACAAAAAATTGCATCAAAAACACCTCTTTTGAAAGGAGTAAAGTTTGCATCTCCTAAAACTTTATAATCGGATGAATTTTCTAGTAAGATTTCTAAATCTACATCTAAAGCTACTACTTCAACATCTACATCGTGAGCTTTTAAGTATTCTTTCAAAAATCCATTTCCTGAGCCAGCATCAAGAACTAATTTGCCTAAATCTAAACCTAGTTTTCTTAGCTTTTCGAAAATATTGTCAAATTTTTCGAATTGTATTTCTCTCCAGCTTTTGTAGATCTTTGATGAAAACACTTCTGCAAGTGCCTTCGAAGTAGATAAACTTTTTTATTTTATATAAAATAAAAATTAATTATATATTTTGTCTAAAATAAAGTTTATCGGAACGTTTAGTAAAAGATTTAAACTCACAGTTTGCTATATGTAAGTATGAGCCAAATTGGCAAACGAATAAGGATTGAAAGGATAATCAACAGAAACACCGGTAACACTGTAATAGTTCCAATGGATCACGGCGTTTCTTTAGGGCCGATACAAGGTCTAATAGATCTTCAGAAAACTGTAAATGCTGTAGCTGATGGAGGGGCCAACGCTGTAGTTTTACACAAGGGATTAGTCCACTTTGGTCATAGGGGATATGGAAAGGATATAGGATTGATAATACATCTAAGTGCATCAACAAAGTTCTCTCCAGATCCAAACGAAAAAGTTCTAGTTTGTACAGTTGAAGAGGCTATAAAACTTGGAGCAGATGCTGTAAGCATACACATAAACGTAGGAAGTAAAACTGAAGCTGAACAGTTAAAAGCTTTTGGAGAAATTTCAAGGATCTGCAACGAATGGGGAATGCCATTACTTGCTATGATGTATCCTAGAGGAGAGGGAATAAATCAGTACGATCCAGATGCTGTAGCTTTAGCTGCAAGAGTTGGAGCGGAGCTAGGCGCTGACATAGTCAAAACAAATTTTACTGGAAGCGTTCAAAGTTTTAAGAGAGTTGTTGAAGGGTGTCAAGTTCCAGTAGTAGTTGCTGGAGGGCCAAAGATGGACAGTGTTGATGCTTTACTCAAGATGGTAAGAGATGCCATGGACGCTGGAGCTAGAGGAGTAGCGATCGGTAGAAACATATTCCAGGCTGATGATCCAAAGAAGATGACGAGAGCAATAGCTGCAATAGTCCATGAAAACGCTGATGTAAAGGAAGCAATGGAAATTTTAAAGTAGATGTTCAGCTATGTTTTTTAAAACTTTTCCACAGTAGTGACATTTCGCCGCAACTTCTCCATCTTTAACTGAAATGTAGAAACGAGATTTTATTGGCTCTCTTTTTGCATTTGATATGCAGGTTTTGTTTGGGCATAGAATTATACCTTCAACAACTTCTGGTAACTTTACTTTGAACTTTTTCACAATCTCGTAATCTTTTATCAAGTTTATCGTTGCGTTTGGAGCTATTAAAGCTATCTTGTTCAATTCTTCCTCGTTTATAAATTTGTTTTCGACTTTTACTATATCCTTTTTTCCCATCTTTTTGCTCGGAACGTTCATAGCTAAAGATATAGTTTCTCTAGTCCTCTCATCGATTCCAAGAATTTTCAAAACTAAAAGAGCTTTTCCAGCACTTATGTGATCGATTACAGTACCTTCTTTTATTTTACTGATAACTAGTTCCCTTTTATTTTTTTTAACTTCAAAATCTTTCACTCTTCATCACCTCGACGAGTATAGCCATCCTCACGGGGACTCCGTAGAAAGCTTGATCGAAGTACTTTGCATGCTTCGTTTTATCTACTGCTAGATCGATCTCATCAACTTTTGGAAGAGGATGAAGGATTATCAAATTGCTTTTTGTTCTTTTCAGTGTTTCAACTGTTATCTTGTAACTTCCAGCTACTTTTCTATACTCTTCCTCATCTGGAAATCTTTCTTTCTGAATTCTTGTTACATATATCACATCTAGCTCTTCTAAAACATCTTCGAGTTTAACAACTTTAGCCCTCTCAGAAATTTCATCGTAAAGCTCTTCTGGAAGTGAAAGCTGTGGAGGGCTTATCAAATACATATCAGCATCAAACATTGCGAGAGCTTTTATCAACGAATGAACTGTCCTTGAGTACTTCAAATCACCAAGAATTGCGATCTTAACATCAATTCTTCCACATTCTTTTCTTATAGTATAAAGATCCAACAAGGTTTGAGTTGGATGCTGTCCCGCTCCATCTCCTGCGTTTATAACTGGAACTTCTGAATGCTCTGCAGCAAACCTCGCAGCTCCAACCAATGGATGTCTTATAACTATTGCATCACAGTACTTCGACACTACTTTTATAGTATCAGCCAAATTTTCACCTTTCGCTATACTACTAGCTTCCTGAGCTGTCATGTTTATAACGTCTCCTCCAAGTCTCTTCATAGCAACTTCGAAACTCATCCTAGTTCTGGTAGAGGGTTCAAAGAACAAGTTTGCAAGTATTTTACCTTCTAGAATTTTTAAAGTTCTGCTACCTCTCGCAACATCTTCAAATTTTTCAGCTAGGTTCAAAATTTTAACGATCTCATCTCTACTCAGATCTTCTATAGATATCAAGTGTCTCATCGTAGATCTTTTGCACTGTGATTTTAAGTCTTGATGCTACCGATCTTATGGATCTGTTGGAGTTGATAGATCAGGCTAAAAGCTTGATGAAAGACAAGAAAGTTTTAGAAATTTATGAGAAAAAGATAACGATCGTCGGAGATCTTCACGCAGATTATAAAGCTCTAAAGAGGATACTTTCTGAGGCTGAGGGATTAATAGTATTTTTAGGGGATTATGCTGACAGGGGTTATCAGCCTTTGGAAGTTTACAGCGAAGTTCTGAAACTTTTTGTAGATGGAAAAGCTACGATGATGAGAGGAAATCATGAAACTGAAGAGGTTTTTCCTCACGAGCTTCCTTATCAGGTAGATCATGTTGTCTACGAATCTTTGAAAGATCTTTGGGAAAAAATGCCTGTTGCAGCTATAGCAAATGATCTTTGGCTTGCACATGCTGGAATTCCGACAAAAAGATGTAGAATAGGAATTGATGGAATAAAGTTGTCTGAAGTAAAGAATCCTACGAAGGAACTGCAGTTAGAAATCATGTGGAACGATCCTTGGGAATACGATGAATGCGGAGAAAATTACAACAGAGGAGTTTTCTACTTCTTTGGAAAAATAGCTTCAGATGTATTTTTAGATTCCGTGGGATGTAGAGTCATTGTAAGATCTCATGAACCTTACAAAGTTTTGAAAGCAGAACAAGATGGAAGAGTTGTAACTTTAGGTTCTTGTGCCGAACCTTACGGGTTAAAAAGCTTTGCAACCTTGAAAATAGACTTTGAAAAGAGTTACAGGAACGGTTTTGATCTAGTAAGACTATTTGGACATGTTTTTGATTACTATTTTTAAAAATTATTAATATTTTTGATTAAATATATGCTCCCTCCAAAAGCTATTTTAGTAAAGCTTATTAGTTTCTTCACTCGATCACTTGCATGAACTACGAGCTAGCGATTCTGTCAGCAGTCAGCATATTTGCAGTCCTCACAGCACTTGGAGTTTTACTTTCAAAGGACAACTTCTACTCAGCTCTTTACATGGCAACAACAATGCTTTTGGTAGCAGCAATATACGCTCTATACAACTTACAGCCAGTCGTAGTTCTTTTAGTTCTAGTTTTTGTTGGAGCTGTAAGTATAGTAACTGTAGCACTTGCAGCAACTTACAGAACTGCTCCAGCAAGGAAAGTTAACATCTTTTGGTCGATTCCAGCAATCATAATTTTTGCGATCGCATATCTATCTTACTTCTCTTTAGATGAATTGAATGTTTCAACAGAATTCTCTTCGGTTCCGACGGATTACTTCAACGCAATAGTGATCCTTTTCTCTCTCATAGCAATAGTAGCTATTGCAGCTGTAAAGATAGCTAGGAGGGTTGAGTTATGATCTTGTTTTTAACCGCTTTGGCTATACTTATTGTAGCTTACATAACAGCTATATCTGCAAAAGATTTGATAAGATTACTTATAAGTTTGGAATTAATGTTTGCATCGGTTTTTTTAGCAATAGTTCCTCTTTTTGCACTTAAACCTTCAACAGCTTACATGGTAGCAATTTTGACAATTTTTACAAGCAGTTGCGAGCTTTTGATACTAATAACAGCAATAATTCTACTCGATAGGATAAAAAGAAGTATTGCGATTGAAGCAGTTTCTGTAGGAGGTGAACGTCTTGATTGAATTAGCTATATTTATACCTCTCATCGTAACTTTTCTACTACCAGCTTTGAGAGAAAAAGCAGCTACAGCTTTATCAACGACATCTTTTTTAATTCCAATGGTCTTATCTCTCTACAGTCTTTTAAAACTTCAAAGTTACAACGTGTCCCTCTTTGATTTTGGCCCGCCGATCGGTGAATTTTACATACTGGTAGATCCTGTAAGCAACGCCTTTGGTTTCACGATATGCTTAGTTTCTGCGATGGTTGCAGCTTATTCCCTACCATACATGAGGCATCGCTTTGTTGAGATGTTGCATCACAAAGAAATAGAAAATTCTGAGAAAGAATTCAAAAAGTACTGGTTTCTTTACAATTTTTACGCGGTATCAATGCTTTTACTAGTTTATTCAGGAAACTTCTTGCTCCTATATATATTTCTAGAAATATCTTTGCTTACTAGCTTTCTCCTGATCTACTTGTACGGCTATGGAAATAGGCAATGGGTTGGAATACTGTACTTCGTATGGACCCACATAGCAGGAGTTCTAGCTTTGTTAGGTTTCTTGATCTTAGCTTTTGAAAGTCAAACATTAGCGATCAAAGATCTTAGAGCTGTAAGCTTTGTAGCATGGCTTTTAATTTTCCTTGGAATGATTGTAAAACTTCCTGGACTTGGAGCACACATGTGGCTTCCATGGGCCCATGCTGAAGCTCCTACTCCAGTTAGCGCTTTACTTTCTCCCATAATGGTTGGTTTAGCCGGTTACATACTTTTCAGAGTTTACATGATAGACAGTTCTTTCGTTCTAGATTTCAAGAACTTAATACTAGCATATGGTATAGCTACTAGCATATATGCTGGGCTTTCTGTTTTGAAACAAACAGACTACAAGAGACTTTTAGCTTACTCTACAGTTTCCCAAATGGGTTACATGCTTATAGCTTTATGCTTAGGAGCTGCAGGGCTGGCTGGATTAATTGTACAATACATGAGTCATGCATTTGGAAAATCTATACTCTTCATGACAGCCGGAGCAATAATAGCAACTTTTAACTTGAGAGATATAAAAAAGATGGGAGGAATGCACGAACACATTCCAACAATAGCCAACGCTGCACTGATAGGTTTTATGACTTTGAGTGGTATACTTACAATAGGAATGTTTGGAGAATTTTTGATCTTAGCAGGAGTTGCAAAAGTTTACGGATTCGATCTGTCTGTAGTTTTGGCAGTGGTTGTTGTCTTCATAATCTCAGGTTTCTACAGCTTTTACACAATGAAAGTTATCTACTACGGAAGGCCAGCAAAATATGAAAAACCGAAATTCAGTAGACTCCTAGATGCTCCACTTTACGTCATAGCTTTCTTCAGTGTGATCTTCATCTTCCCACCACTTGCAACAGCTTTGATAAATGGATTAGATTTTGCCCTTGGCGGTGAGCTTGTTAAGATAATTAAAGAAGTCCTCGGAGGTGTCCGTCCATGATAGAAGTTTTAGCGATCCTATTTTTAGCACCGATCTTTTCAAGTATACCGATAGCGATCGCTTGGGGAATAGAACCAAGACCTAGATGGGCTGAAAAACTTTCATATCTGAGCGTTTTTGGACTATTTCTATCTTTGTTAGCTTCTCTGTACCTGTTAATTTATCTGGGAGAACTTTCACCTGAAGCTAAACCAATAAAATACACGATCGAATGGATTCCAGCGTTGAACATAAACTTTGTCTTCATATTCGATTATCTGAGCAGAATAATGGGTGTCCTTACAGCTCTAATAGCTTTTCTTATAGGAGTTTATGGCTTAGAATACATGAGAAACGATTATAGACTTGGATGGTACTGGTTCTTCTTCAACCTTTTCACAGCTTCAATGTTGCTGACAGTTTACAGCGACAACATGCTTCTACTTTTTATAGGCTGGGAAGGATTAGGACTTGCTTCTTGGGGATTGATAGGACATTGGTTTAGAGATGATGATGAACTAAGTTACGTTGGAAATGTTGGTAGAAAAATATGGAAACTGAACATGTTTTGGACTCCAAGCTTTGCAGGATGGAGAGCGATTTCAACGATAAGGATCGGAGATATGCCTATGTTTTTTGCAATAGCAGCTTTCTTCGTCTTGACAGGTACTTTGAACATAAGTGAAATTGACTGGCATGGACTTGAAGGGAAAGTGGGTACAGTTGGAATAGTAATTTTGATAACAGCATTTTCGATGGGGCTTTTTGCAAAATCAGCCCAGCTTCCATTCAGTGATTGGCTTATGACAGCTATGACAGGTCCTACAACTGTTAGTGCTTTGCTTCACTCAGCTACGATGGTCGCAGCTGGAACTTACATCTTCATGAGGTTAAGTTGGTACATAGAACCTTGGAAGTTCCATGGCCATGGATACGAGTACGTTTACATCTTGGTGTTGTTCCTAGGTTTAGCATCAGCTTTGTACGGAGCATTGGTAGCTGCAGGGTGTTTAGAAAGAAAAGTTCTTTTAGCTGCATCAACGATGTCGAGTTTAGGTTTAATGTTCGCATCTACGGCGACTTGTTATTGGGTAGGAAAAATAGGAATACTGGTTGGTTTCTGGTATTTAGTAACTCACGCTTTTGCAAAAGCTACACTGTTTCTAGTAGCGGGTCATCTAATACATGAAACTCACGACAGATTTTGTGTTGGAGATTTTGAAGTTGCAAAACATTTAAAATTAGCTTTTATAGCTACAGTTGCAGCAACTCTCAGCCTATCAGGAATTCCTCCTTTGACAGCTTACTGGGTTAAGTCTGGAATGGATGGAGTTATGCATGCGCTAGAACATGAACTCGGTTACTTGCCTTTAGTTCTACTGATCTTAACTTCGATGGTTTATTCTGGGTTCCTTGCGAAGTTCCTAAGCTTAAACTTTATAAAAGGAAAGCATGTACATATACATCCACACGGCGGAAAGTTGATGGAAATTTCCTACACTGCAATGTTCTTGATGCTCTTCCTACTCCTTGCAATATACATAACATCCTACGAAAAGCCTTTCAAAGAATTCCATCATGAAGGTTTTCTTCCATCATCAATCGCAGTAGGGATCCTTGTATTGGCAGCTTACATCTTTGCACTTTACAAGCCACAAATAAAGTCAAAAGTTGGCGAATTCTTAGGAGACAGGATGTATTTACCTTTCCTGAACGATCTTATAGTAGCAAAGTTTGGTTGGGTCTTGTCTACTTTGTCAGATTATGGAAACAGATTCATAGATTTCATGTGCCACAAAGCTGTTCCAAAATTGTTTGAAATTTATTCGAATGGAACCAGAATGATACAAAGTGGAAATATAAATACATATATAAAAATTGCTGTAGCTTTTGTTTTCATCGTAGTCTTAATTGCTGCGGGGTGGTAAAATGCTGGAGTTAGCGATTTTGATAATTTTAACGATCGCTGCAGCTCTAAGTTATTGGGACAGAAGATTTTCTTTGGCTTTAAGTTTACTGGCAATTTTTGCAGCTTCAGTAATACTTCCACTAGCTCCTCTATTAACTTTAGTCGCTTTTCTTGGAATAATCTTCCTCCTAGTTATCAAAAACAATCAGATAGCAGGAGTAGATTACGTAATGGTAGCTTTCATGCTAGTAGTTACAGTTCTAGCTTTTGTAGTTAAAGATCTAGCTCTTTTACTTACACTCTTCGTTGCAGCATCTGTGCCAACTTATTTGCTCGTGATGATCGGAGATAAACTCAACATCGATATAGGAATAAAGTACGTAACTTTCATGGTTCTTGCAACGATACTCTTCATAATTGGAGCAGCTCTTACTTACTACGGTTATGAAGAAAGAAGTCCTCTTTACATCGCAGGATTTCTAATACTTTTAACTGGTCTCTGCTTAGAAGTTGGTATAGCTCCTGTTCACGAATGGGTTCCAGACGTCTTCGCTTCAGCAGATCCTGTTCCAGTTTCAATAATAGCTTCACTTGCAAAGTTCGTTCCATTTGTTGTTGCTTACAAGATCTTTTTAGTGACGGCAAATCCCTTAACGGCTCAGCTTTTGTTTGTAGTAGCAATAGTGTCAGCTATTTCAATGTTTGTTGGAAACATAGCTGCTTTAACTAGCTACGAACCGAGTAGAATTTTGGCCTATTCAACTGTAGCTAACATGGGATACATATTAGCTGCATTTTCAGCTATAATGTCAAAGGAGTTAATTTACTTTGCATTGGCAGGAGTTTTGCTTCAACTCTTTGTAAACTCATTTGGAAAAATTGGCTTCTTTGCATCTATAAAAGGTGGAGGAACATCATCTCTCTACAGCTGGATCTTGGGAGTTTCATTTATAGGTATTCCACCCCTTATGGGCTTCTGGAGTAAGTTTTTTATAATATATGCTCTAGTTTTCTCAAACTACGTCTGGCTAGCTATAATTTTGATTTTGAATTCAGCAATTTCAGTTCCTTACTACGTTAGACTGTCAAGGATCCTTGGAACTGGATGGAGACGTAACATCGCAAATACTACAGCTTTAATTTCCGCCGCAGCTATGCTTATAACTGTCATCCCACCAACTTGGTTTGTAGATCTGGTAACGATGGCGAGGTGGTAATGGTGGAAAGCATACTGATCGTACTGATCATAATTGCTGTAACTTTGATCATCGATCTCGTAATCGTTGTTCTTGCAAAAATCCTTCCAAAGTACAAACCCACTCCCGTAAAACTTTCAAGGTTTGAAGCGGGAAATGTGCCAGTTGGATTCCAGAAATGGAAGCTTCCAATGCAGTACATAGGTTTCATGGTCCTCTTTATGACTTTGGAGCCAGTGGCAGTTCTTTTACTTTTGTTTGCAGCTCTTCCAACGATCGACGTCTATGCAATAACTCTGATAGCTCTCGTGATGTTTTTACCTGTAGTATACGTTGGATATGATTATTCTTTAGAGATCGCGAAGTTGAGGTGAGAAATGTGGAGGAAAACATAAAATTTTTGAGGAGTGGAATTTTAGCTCCGATTAAAAAATGGGGTACTCACTGGAGTTTATGGCCAGTTCACCTCGTTACTGCTTGCTGTGGAGCTGAGCTAGCTCATGCTTTTGCTAGTGGATATGACGGAGAAAGGATTGGAGCTTTAAACTATGGAATAGCTAGACAAACCAACCTTATAATTGTTGAGGGGGCTATAACTAGAAAAATGGCGAGGGTTCTAAGGATAACTTGGGAACAGATGCCAGACCCAAAGTTTGTAATAATTATGGGAACTTGCGGTTTAAACGGTGGAGTTTTTTGGAACAGTTATCACTTAGTAAAGCCTTTTGAAGTAGTTCCTGTGAACTACTTTATCCCAGGCTGTCCTTCTACTCCAGAAGCTTTACTTAGAGGGATAAGACAACTTCAAAATGAGATAAGAACTGGAGAACCTAGAAGTTCGATCGAATTCGAAAAAGTAGATCTTGGTAAAGGAAAGATGATGCCTGTAACCCCAAAGAGTCCAAAAAAGATCTCTTTAGCACCATCTATAGTAGTAAATGTTCCAAGAAAGGCTGATGAAGAAACAAAAAAGTTAGCAGATGAAATTTCAAAGTTAGGATTGGCTACAACTGTAACTGGTAAAAACAGGATAGCTTTGAGAGTGGAGAAAGATGAATTAGTTGATGCTGCTAAAAAACTTCAGAACTTTGGGTTTGATCACGTGAAAAATGTGAACGTTATAGATGTCCCAAACGAAGACAAGTTCATAGTAGAATATCACTTGGGAAGTTACAGCAAAAGGGAACTTATGCCAGTTGTTTTAAACCTTTTCACTGAACTTCCAAGAAGTGAACCTAAGTTGAAGAGCTTGGCAAAAATATTTCCAAGCGCAGATTACATGGAAAGAGAAATGCACGACTTCTTTGGAGTAGTTTTTGAAGGAAATGAATGGATGGGAAGAAAATTCCTTCTAGCACCAGATACTCCAGAATATCCATTGAAAAAGGATTTCAAATTAGAAGAAGAAAAATATTTGAGGTGATCTTATGGAGTACGAAATAAAAGTTCCAGTACAGCCTCCAACAGAATTGCAATCTTTGTTTATTCCAATTCCACCTGAATATGTTGAAGAAGTTTATAGGTCTGAAGATTTTCTAGTCTTAGTAGGCCCACAGCATCCAGGTAGCGGTCACATGAGGTTGATTGTAAGAGTTCACGGTGATATAATAAGAGAAGTTATTCCAGATCCTGGTTACGTTCATAGATGTGTTGAAAAAATTGCAGAAAATAGGTTGTACATTCAAAACATTCCTCTAGTTGAGAGACCTTCAATAATGGATGCCTTAAACTTTAACTTAGGTTACGTGAGAGCTATAGAGGATGCTTTAGAAGTAGAAGTTCCAAAAAGAGCTAAATATATAAGAACGATGCTAGCTGAAATTTGCAGAATTGGAACCCATCTTTACGACGCTGCAATCTTAGCAGTTTTCCTAGGACACACAACAGGATTCATGTATCCGTTTGGAATAAGAGAGCTGATCTGCGAAGTTCTTGTAAGAATAACTGGTGCAAGGTTTACCTCTTCTTTCATAATACCTGGAGGAGTTAGGAGAGATGTTGATGAACAAACTCTAAAGTTCGTTTACGAAACAACTTTCGCAATAGAGAAAAGGCTAAAGTCCTTTGAAAGAATTTTCATAAAGAATCCAACTGTAATAGCTAGACTTAAAGATGTAGGAGTCTTGACAAAAGAGGAAGCAATTAAATTTGGAGTAGTAGGACCTTTTCTGAGAGCAAGTGGTGTAGAATATGATGTTAGAAAAGTAGAGCCTTATGAAGCTTATGGTGAATTAGATTGGGATATACCTGTAGCTGATGCTGGAGACAGTTATTCCAGATTTTTAGTTCGAGTAAACGAGATCTCTCAAAGCTTAAAAATAGTAAGGCAGTGCATAAAGAACATGCCAGAGGAGAAGTTGAAAGATTTTAGAGGTACGTTCTTTGATGAATTTGCAGACATAGTTTTACCTCAAGGAGAATTTACAACTTTAACTGAAGCTTCTAGGGGAACTTTGATCTATTCAATCGTAAGCGATGGCGAATCGAATGTTCCTTACAGAATGAGGATGATCACACCTGGATGGCTTTATTTGAGAGGTTTCATGGAATCTTTGAAAGGAGAAAGGTTAGCTGATTTACAAGCGATTTATGGAAGCTTTGGTTATTTCCCACCAGAAGCAGATAGGTGATAAAATGCTAGAAGGTTTGATTTCTGGTCTTTTTAAAATTTTCACTTCAAACATGATGAACATACCACTAATTGAACCTCTGGTAGATTACTTGATGCAGATCCCACTAGTAAACTTGTTAGTAGCCTTGATACTCTGGCGTCCTTTCTTTGCAGTCATAATTTTACCAGGTCTTGTTGGCTTATTGATCTACCTTCTTTGGATCGTTTACTGGGAAAGAAAACTTACTGCAAGAGTTCAATGGAGAGTTGGCCCTATAGAGGTTGCAAGGCCTATAAGAGGAGCTATACAAGCTTTAGCGGATGGTATAAGGTACTTCTTCCAGGAAGCGATAATCCACAGGGAAGCTCATAAAATATACTACATCCAGCTTCCAATACTAGCATTCATTCCAATACTTCTTCCACTCCTTTTCATCCCAGCAGGAAATGTTGTTGGAATAAAAACTCCCTACGGTATTCAGCTGATCGTGGCTTTCATAGCTTTGATACCTCTCTTCATAGTGGCAATGGGTTGGGCTTCCCACAGCAGATTTGCCTACATAGGAAGCTTGAGAGAAGCTTTCATGTACTTTGCATACGAGATCCCCTTCATAATTGCAGTTGTAGCTATGATATACGTTTACGGGAGCGGAGATCCTTACGTAGCTGTAGAAAAGCAAAACATTCCAGGAGCTGTTTTGAATCCTTTAGCTTTCATAGTATACATAATAGCCATGATCATGGCAACTTCAAGGCTTCCCTTTGAAATTCCTGAGGCTGATCAAGAGATAGCTTTTGGACCATTTGTTGAATACAGTGGAATACTTTTCGGCCTAGTGATGACTTTATTATACGAGAAGCTGTATTTGATGGCTTTACTTTTTGTCATACTGTTCCTAGGGGGCTGGGAAGGATTTTATGTAGGAATATTAGGAGACTTCTGCGCTCCTCTTGTTTTGTTCATAAAAACAGTTGTAGTTATATCTGTACTAGTCATCGTAAGGTCTGTTTATGCTAGGTACAGGTTAGATCAGGCTATACGCTTAGGCTGGACAAGCTATTTAACTTTGTCTATAGCAGCTTTAATATTGGGCATGTTTGTAGGTGTTTTGGTATGATAAGAGTTGAGAAGGTAGAGTTAAACTTAGTTGAAAGCCTAAAAAGGCATGTAGAGGCTTTAGGAGAGGCTTTTAAGCAAGCAATAAAACCTGACAGGGTAACTATCGAGTATCCTAGGGAGAGGAGAAGGTATCCACTATCTTTTAGAGGTTTTATAATTTTTAACTCTGAGAAATGTGTAAGCTGCTTTAGGTGTGCTCAGATATGTCCAGCAAATGCTATACAGATGGAAGCTCATTCTAAGCCATACCCTTCAATAGACTATACTAAATGCATTTTTTGTCATTTCTGCATTGAAAGTTGTCCAACTGGATCCTTAAACAGCTCAAAGATACATGATGTAGCCTTTAGAAAGATGGAAGAAATGGTTGTTAGCGCAAACATGATGGTAAAGTTGCCAAGAATTTTGAAGGAAGAGAAGTTTACCGTAGATGTTATCGTTAAAGACAAGTATTGGAAACTTTTGAGAAAGAAGGAAATGGATGATCTATCTATTCCTCCAATAAAAGTTGAGGTGCCAAAGAAGATAGTCACATGCGCTGAACCTGAAAGTTGTTTAGGCTGCAGACTTTGTGCGAACGTTTGTCCACGTGAAGCGATAACGGTTAAAGAAATTGAAGTAGCTAAAAGAGTCGTCAGTTATGTTCTGAAAGTATTAACAGAAAAATGTGTAGGTTGCGGACTGTGCGTTAGGCAATGTCCAATGAACGTTTTGAAGTTGGAGGTGGTTAAATGATCACTGAGTGGCAATCCCTTTTACCAGAAAAAAAGTTAGAAAAGAAATATTTTGGCATTCTAAAAGAAATTGTCATAGATTCAAAGCTATGCAGCCACTGCGCTGCATGTGCAGCAGTGTGTCCAGTAGATGGAATCAGTTCAGGTGATCAGCCAATAGATTTTCCAAATTGGACAGAAAAATGCGTAGATTGTGGAGCTTGCATAAAAGTTTGTCCTAGGTATGATTACAAACCTCTGAGTGGTTTGGGAGATTACATAGAGATTTTCTCTGGAAGAAGTAAAAGGTTCGTAGGACAAGACGGAGCTATGGTCAGTGAAATTACAGTATCAGCTATAGAAATGGGTTTAATTGAAGCGGCGATATTTGCTGGAAGATCTGAAGATTGGAGCACAAAGATAGTTACAATAAAGAGTCCAGAGCAGCTGAAAAATAGAAAAGTTACTGGAACAAAGTACAGTTATGCAGACGTTTTAATAGCTTTAAAAGAAGCTGTACTTAGATACAACTCTGTAGGATTTGTTGGAACGCCTTGCATGATCTCTGCGGTTAGAAAGATGCAGAAAACTTTTAAGAAATTTGAAAGAGTTAAACTTGCAATAGGTCTTTTCTGTACAGAAAACTTCTATCGACACGATCTTTACGATTTTTTGATTGAAAAGAAGAGTGTAAATTTAAAAAATGTAGTGAAAACAGACATAAAGAAAGGAAAATTTATAGTAACTCTGAAAGATGGAAGAAAGATTAGCTTTTCAGTAAAGGAACTTGAAGAAATAGTCCCTTCTGGATGCAAAGTCTGTCAGGACTTTTCAGCAGTTGAAAGTGATGTAAGTGTTGGAAGCGTTGGAAGCGAAGAAGGTTTTTCAACAGTAGTAGTCAGAAGTGAGGCTGCGAAAATTGTAGCTGATTATTTAAAAGAAAAAGGATATGCAGAAATTTCTCAAACTAGCGTTGATGCGATTAAAAAGTTGTGCGACTACAAAGTAAAGATACATCCATATCCAAAGAAGTCATAATTCATTTATTTTTCCTTTTAATCCCTCGAAAACAAATTCTACAGCTAAAGCTGTTAAAAATATCGCTAATATTCTAGCAACTATGTCAGCTCCACTTTCTCCTAGTAGCTTTATTATAGCATCGCTGTAAACGTGACTCAATCTAACTAGAAAGAAAACTATCACAGCTGCAACTACAACCAAAATTTTTGAAAAAACATCTAAAGCTTGCGAGTAAAGAACTATGCCTGCTGTTATAGCTCCCGGACCTGTGTAAAGAGGCAGAGCTAATGGAAAAATTGCTACAGAATCTATATCTATACTTTTTTCAGCCCTTCTTTTATAAGCTTCCTTTCTAGTTCCACCGAAAACGATGTCCATTGCTACGATGAAAAGAAGTATTCCTCCAGCTATTCTTAAGCTGTCTATAGATATTCTAAAAAAATCCAAAATTGCACCTCCAGTTATAGTTACTGATAAAAGCAGTACTAATGCAACTACTGTAGATCTCTTCGATATCTTTTCTCTAACTTCCTTACTAAATTTCTCAGTTAGAGCAACAAATATCGGCAAATTTCCTGGTGGATCTACGATGACGAAAAACGTCGTAAAGCATGTAACAAAAAAAGTTAAATAATCCATTTTCTAACCTCTTCTAAAGCTTTTCTTATATTGCTAAGTAACTTTAAAGCAGAACTTTGTGTTGGAAATGAGAAAAGACCGCAATCTGGACCAATGTAAGCTATAAGATCTTCAAAAATTTCGTAAGCTCTAAAAATTCTTGAACGAATTTCTTCAAAAGGTTCTACTTCTTCAACAGCCATCTCGATCAACTCTTCACTCTTCCAAGCGTTCAGGTTGTACTTTGCATTGAATTCTGCAACGATCCCATCTATATCACTTCTAGCAACTCCAACTCTGACTTTCTTATCGTAAGACCTTAGCATCTCTGGATCTAGAAGAGATAAGTTCTTCTGTTCCTTTGCAGCTTCAACACCTACTACATCTATTCCAGTTTCAAGTAATTTGTTGTAAAATATAGGGCTATGAAGATGTATTTGAACATCACATCCAACTTTGTAATCGAATGCTCTTTCCAAGATCTCTTTTTCCGGTTGAAGATCTGGGGCTAATCCTAAGCTAGGCTCATCTATGCTTATACATTTAACATTTTCGTATTTGGATGCATTTTTTGCAAACCTCTTTACAGATTCAGCTAGATTCAAAAGAACGTCTTCGTAAATTTTTCCTCCAAATTCTTTATAGTACAATTCAAATGGTCCAGTTATGCAAACTCTAACACTTTCAACATCCATCTTTTCAACGATCTCAAGCTCAACTATTTTCGCATACCTCTTTGATATCAAGTAAGCATCATCTTGCAGTTCCTTGTTTTTTATCAGATCCATGAACATCGATACCATATCCCTGAACTGTGGATAGTTTGGAACTTCAACGTACTTAGCTTTCATCAAGAAAGCTCTCTGGACCAATTCTTCGTACTCTTTTGAATACAGATTTCTTTCAATCCAACCTCTACTTATACCTTTTGGAAGTGGAAAGCTTCCTATGTCATCAAAAAACATGAAAACACCTAGATAAGCATGTTCAGACCTTCCATAAAGGCCTCAACTGAAGCCATTATTATGTCAGTCCTAGCACCTTTTGCTGTTACGATCTTGTTACCTTTCCTGAGCTGAACGATCACGTCGACGAGGGCATCAGTTCCACCTGTTATAGCTTCCACGTGGTAACTTATGAGCTCGACATCAAAGTCTTTTATAGCTTTTCTTATTGCGTTTATCGCAGCATCTACAGGCCCAACTCCTACTGCAGCCTCAACTCTTTCTTCTCCATTTATTTTCAATTTAACACTAGCCATTGGCATAGATTTCATTCCAGTGAAAACTGTAAGGTCTTCTAGCTTAACCTTCTTTTCCATTTTGATCTGAAGAACTGTTTCTATTATAGCTTTAACATCTGCATTAGTTACTCTTTTTCCTTTGTCACCTATCTCTTTAATTCTTGCTAATATTTCGTTCATCTGCTTTGGATTTGCCTTGTAGCCAAGTTCCTTCATGATCGCTTCAACGCTAGCCCTTCCAGCGTGTTTTCCTAAAACTATTACTCTCGTTCTTCCAATTGTTTCAGGTGAGATCGGTTCGTATGTATTTGAATCTTTCAAAATAGCTGAAGTGTGTATTCCACTTTCGTGAGCAAAAGCATTTTCTCCTACTATTGGCTTATTTGGTGGAACTACTACTCTTGTAAGCTTTTCTACAAGTTTTGAAACATTGTATATCATTTCTTTCTTGATTTTAGTCTTTATACCATAGAGAAACTCCAAGGCCATCACTACTTCTTCAAGAGCAGCATTTCCAGCTCTTTCACCTATGCCATTTACAGTTACGTGCACTTCGTCTGCACCAGCTTTAACCGCAAACACAGTATTTACTGTAGCAAATCCAAAGTCGTCGTGGCAATGAATTGCAACTGGAACTTTGAACCTTTCCTTAAGAGCTTTGAATATGTTTTCAGCTTTCTCTGGTATTAGAACTCCAACTGTATCAGCAAAAGTTAGTCTGTCAGCTTTAGCATCAACTGCAGCATCAAAAAGTTTTAAAACAAAATCAAAATTCGCTCTGGAGGCATCTTCAGCACCAAATTCAACGATCAATCCTCTACTTTTGGCGTATTCGATTGCTTCAACGCTCATTTCTATTATATCTTTTTCACTTTTCCCAGGAAACTTTGCTTTGATGTGTATGTTAGAAGATGGAGCTACCATAAAAATTGAATCTGCATCAGCATCTGCTGCAGCATCTATATCTTCTTTTCTTATCCTAGCAAAACTACAAATTTCTGCTTTCAAACCTTTTGAGCTTATTTCCTTTATAGCCTTAAATTCTCCCTCTGAAGCTATTGCTGTTCCCGCCTCTATTACGTCTACACCTAGGTTATCTAAAGCTTCGGCAATCATCACTTTCTGTTCAACACTCAACGCTACACTTGGGGTTTGTTCTCCGTCTCTCAGCGTTGTGTCTAATATTAAGACCATGTAGAAACTCTCCCGAGTGATAAACTTTTTTAACTCTAGATCGTTTTTAAATAACAAAGTTACAAGAGTTTTTAAAGTCATCAAAAAAATCTAGTGAAGAATTAATAAAAATAGAAGAGGAACTTGAACAAAAATTAAAAAATAGAAAAAATAAAAGTTTTTAAGTCTCTAGTAAAGCTTCTTCTAAACACTTTTGAAGGTAAACGCTTGTTAGGAGTTTCATCGAGCTTTAAAATTTTGATCAATCATAGATGTTTGGAATTGGAGTAACAAATCTTTCTACTTATCCAGTGCTTTTCAATCTTCAAATTGTGATCAAAGATCAACAAAAACTAAAATGCTGAAAGTAGAATTTAAGAAGTTTTTGAATTTTAAAATCGGATAAGTCAAAGTATAAGATATATATCTGAAGGGTATTTATGTTATGGAATTCAGAATTGGAGAAGCCTTGATCGGAGAAGGATATGAAGTAGCTCATGTAGACTTGTTGATAGGAACAAAAAATAGTTCAGTAGCTTTAGCTTTTGCAAACGCCTTAGCAAATCCTTCAGCTGGCCACACCGCTCTTTTAGCAGTACTTAGACCAAACCTAATAACGAAACCGCCAGTAGTTATTATTCCAAAAGTTACAATAAAAAACATGGAGCAAGCAGAACTGATCTTTGGACCAGCACAAGCTGCAGTAGCAAAAGCTGTAGCTGATGCAGTTGAAGACGGAATTATTCCAAAAGATAAGGCAGAAGATTACCTGATAATAGCGAGCATCTTTATACATCCACTCGCAAAGGATAAGAACAAGATCTATTACTACAACTACGGAGCTACAAAACTTGCAATAAAAAGAGCTATGGACAACTTTCCAGATGTAAACACGGTTCTTTATGAAAAAGATAGAAGTGTACATCCGCTTGTTGGAAGAAAACTTACGAGACTCTGGGATCCTCCATACTTGCAAATAGCTATAGACATTCCAGATCTTGAAGAAGTAATATCTGTTGTTAAACAAATTCCAGAAAGTGATCACATAACTTTTGAGGTTGGAACTCCTCTCTTAAAAAAGTACGGAAGCGAGGTCGTTTTGAAGCTTAGAGAAATAAAACCAAATTCTTTCATAGTTTTAGACATGAAAACACTAGATGTTGGAAATTTAGAGGCTAGAATAGCTGCAAATGCTACAGCAAATGCTGTAGTTATCTCTGGACTCGCTCCAATTCAAACTATAGTCAAAGGAATAAGAGAGGCTGAAAAAACTGGAATATGGAGCTATTTAGATATGTTAAACGTTGAGGATCCAGTTTCAAAACTAGAAAAAGTTTTAAATGCTGGAGTGAAACCAAACGTCGTTGAACTGCACAGAGCTATAGATGTTGAAAGTTCTGAACCTCCATGGAAGATTGCAAAGGAAATAAAGAAGTACAAAGTTTTAGTTGCTGTTGCTGGAGGAATAAGACCTGAAGACGTTCCGGAAATATTATCCTACGGTGTAGACATAATCGTCGTTGGTAGAGCTGTAACCAAAGCTAAAGACGTTGAAGGGGCTGCAAGGAAGTTCATGCAGTTTTTGAAAGCTGATACGGATCAGTTTAGAATTATGACGGATTTTTGATATGAGCTTAATAGTAATAAATTTTAAAGCCTATAAGGAAGGATTTGGCAAAAATGCTTTGAAACTTGCGAAGATAGCTGAAGATATAGCATCAAGATGTAATGAAAAGTTAGCTTTAGCAGTATCTTTTTTAGATCTTCCAGTAATAGTCAGAGAAGTGAATTTAGACGTTTTTGCTCAGCATGTAGATCCAATAAGCTTTGGTAGCTTTACAGGAAAAATTTGTCCAGAAATGCTCAAAGAAGTCGGAGCAAAGGGTAGTTTGATAAATCATTCAGAGAACAGGATGAAACTTTCAGACATAGAGTTTGTTGTAAGTAAAATGAAGGAATTAGATTTAATTTCCATCGTTTGTACAAACAATGCAACTACAACTGCTGCAGCTGCAGCTTTGGATCCAGACTTCGTCGCAGTTGAGCCACCTGAGCTAATAGGAACTGGTATATCAGTAAGTAAAGCCAGACCAGAAGTTGTTTCTAGAGCAGTTGAAGTTGCTAAGAAAGTTAATTCAAAGGTAAAAGTCCTTTGTGGAGCGGGAATTTCCAGCAGAGAAGATTACTTAAGAGCTTTGGAACTAGGTGCTGAAGGTGTATTATTAGCAAGTGGAGTAGTTAAGGCTAAAGACCAAAAAAAAGCGCTCGAAGAGCTTGTAGGTCTTTAGTACTTCCAAGTTTTCCTTTTTCTCTTGATTTCTTGTTTTGGAGGATCTAAAAGCTCTTCGAGCTCCTCATTCGTGACTGGCTTCATTTCTTCAAAGAACTCCTTATACTTCTCCTTCCCCTTCATGTACTAGAGGAAATGTCGTCTATAGTATAAAAAGGTTACGTATCTTTAGCTAAACGTAAAATTGTTAAAAAGCCATTCCAGCGATCAAAGGATCGTTAGAAATTATTCTTGAGTTTTCTTCAAACTTTTACTTGAACCTTAACAATTTGTTCGAAAAGTAAACATACTTTTCGTACAAAAATATTTCTGTTCTTTCTTGATTGAAAAGTTGAACTTTGATGAATCTTACATGTACAGAAGTCTCAGGGCACTTCTAATAGGATAACTAAATAAAAAATAAAATTATATTTAAAAATAAAAATAAATTTATTTTTCAATGTTTTTGAAAGTCTTAAACCTAGCTATTTCTATGAAGTTGTTGGGCCACGGAGCAGAAGTGTATCTTTTTAACCAGTCATCATCCACAGGTAAATTTTTGAGGACTTCTACTATCTTTTCTATAAGGTTTCGAGGTATGCGATCATCTTTAACTGCTTCACAATCCATGTCTAAGTAAACGATTCTATCGTTCGTCTCTAGATCGAGGTACATAACTATGGGCCAAACTTTGCAATCGAAAGGTCTTCTTTGATAGATAGTACAAAGACCATCTTTGCTCAAGAATGGGCATGCAGATTTCAAGTTACCAAGTGTTTTTATAGGTCCAAACTGTGTATAGATTTCATCATAAACACTTTCAAATTCGCTTTCCTCCTCAGAAAGTAGAACTGCATAGAATCTACGACAACAATTTGCTTTACATCCGCAGCAAATGTCTTTGAAGTCGATAAAGTTCAAAACATCAGCAAATCTTTTCAAGGAATCGACCTCCTTATATCACTTATCGATATATTTAAAAAGTTGTTGGATAAAATTAGTCTTACAAGATCAAATTTATAATATAAATATTTGTATAATATATTTATATTAAACGGCTATTCTACACAATCCAACTCTTTTGAATAAGGTTTTATATCCAAAACTGGAGTTCCATCAATTGCATCAATCCATATTACTTCCAAAAATCTTCCATTTCTCCTTAAAAGCTTAACTACAGACAATCCAATTGGATTTGGTCTGTTTTGTGAGCGAGTTGCAAAGACACCTTTTTCTACACCTTCATGAGGAGGTACTGCTGTAAGCTTTGTCCTGTCTGCTAAGTGAAGCCAATAAAGAACAATTATGTATTTGCAATTTTCGATCATCGTAAGTCCTTTTTCGTATTCTTCAAAGATCTCTAAAACACAAACATCTTCAGAAAATCTCCCCTGTCTTGGAGCTTCATTCAAACTTTTGTACGGTGATCTGATCATGCCTATGGGTAAAATTTTGAACTCTTCCACAAAAGAATTCTACGTGCATTTTATTTGTTTTACTCTTATCATTGATCGATTAAATAACATATAAAAATTAATTAATTTAATATTAGTATTTAATAAAATTTTATTGTAATTTTAAATAAGCAAGTTTAAATAGAGTAGTAGTAACTTTCAGTGTGAGAGTTCTCTTTATAACTGGTAAAGGAGGAGTCGGAAAATCGGCGATATCAAGTGCAACTGCTTTAAAATTAGCTGAACTTGGATATGAAACTTTACTAATGTCTACAGATCCTGCCCATACACTCTCTGATCTTTTTGAAACCAGAATAGGTGCCGAAGAGACGAAAATTTCAAAAAATTTAGATGCTGTTCAAGTAGACGTTGTACATGAAGTTACTAAGCATTATTCAGAAATAATGGATTTCATTACAAAAGTTTTGAAGGCCAGAAAAATTGATGAAATTTTAGCTTACGAAATTGCGAACTTTCCAGGAATAACTGGAGCTGCAGCTCTGCTAAAGCTTTTAAGATACTTAGAAGATAAGACCCACGATGTATACATTTTAGACATGGTTCCGTCTGGGGATGCGCTTAGGATTCTTTATCTACCATTCATTTTCAGCAAATTCAGTAGAAGATTTATGAAACTTTTTGCACCATTTGTCGAAATTGGAAAACCTATCCCTGCAATAGCAAACATTCCGCTTCCATCTAAGGAACTAATAGAGACTGAGGTTCAGCTACTTGAAATGTTGGAAAAGATACACAGTTACATGGTAGATCCAAAGATTACGAGCTTAAGAATAATTATGAATCCAGATTCTTTCAGCATAGAAAATGCTAAGAGAACTTTGATCCAAGCTTGTATCTACGGATTGAACACAGATCTTGTAATTGTAAACAAGATTCTTCCAGAAGAGCTCGCAGAAAGCTACCTGAGCGAGTGGTACAAGATCCAGAGAGACTATTTGTATAGATGCGAATTGGAATTTAATCCTATCCCAATAAAAAAAGTTAAACTACTTAACAAGGAAGTCAAAGGTTTAGAAAGCATCAAGACATTGGCAAACGAAATCTTTGGAGATGATGATCCTGCAAAAGTTTACTACGAAGGAAAGCCCATGCAGATCGTTCAAGGCGATGAAGGGCTGAAGATAATTTTAAAAGTACCTCACGTAAAGAGGGATGAACTTGAAATTGAAAGATACGGAGATGAGCTTCTTATACATTTGAACACTTTTATCGGAAAATCCGTAGTAATTCTTCCACTGCCTGCAGTGGCTTACAAGTTCTCTTTGAAGAAGGCAAAAATTATAAAAGATGAGTTGCACATATACTTCGGTGAAGCCCATGAGTGAAGTTCTTAGAGCGTTGATGAAAGTCTTGCCGAAAGAGTTTGAAGAACCGTTCAAGCATCTCATAAAAGCTAAGATCGAGTACTTAAAAGCTTTGAAAACTTTTATAGAAACTACTATTAAAAATTTAGAGAAGTTCGTAGAAGAGGAGCCGAAGAGAGAGAAAGTGAAGATAGAGTGAAGGAAGATAAATTTTTATTTTAATAATTTATTATATTACTTTATCTAAATTTTTAGTCCTGCAAATTATGAACTATTCTTTAAAATCGTTCAAACTTGCAAACCTTGGTTTTCTCAATTTCACAGCATCCTTTATAACTTTTATAATCTCATCTCCACCTAAACCATCTGTTGGGATCTCTAGATCTGAGAAGATACATAGCTTTATTTTACCATCAGAAGTTACTCTTATCCTATTGCAATTTCTGCAAAACTCACTGTTATCTAATGGTTTTACAAATTCGATGACACCTTTTGATGTCCAGTATTGATGTCGGCGATGCATGGCTCTAACTTTTACATCAAAAGCCATTTCTCTAAATTTTCTTTCAACCTGATCTAGATCAACGTAGTAGTCGATCGTTTTTTTATTTGGAATAAGCTCGATAACCTGCAGTATCACTTTTACATCCTTTTTGTTGAAAGAGTTTGCAAAGCTAAGCATTTCATCTACTTCATCGAAATTCACCTTAAGTAGGACCATGTTTAACTTTATAGGCGTAAGTTTTGCATTTACCGCTGCCTCAACACCATCTAAAACTTTGTTTAACAACTTGCTTCCAGTTATGAATTCGTACTTCTCAGCGTTAAGAGTATCTAAGCTGATGTTTATTCTATCCAGCCCACACTCTTTTAATTCGTAGGCTTTTTCAGCTAAAAATGTTCCATTCGTTGTCATAGAAATTTCTTCAAAGCCTGAAAGGGCTAAAATTATATCAAAAATATCTTTCCTCAGCAAAGGTTCGCCGCCTGTGATCTTCACTTTTTTCAATCCAAGCTTTAAAAATGCTTCAGAGATCTCAGCAATCCTTTCTACATCAATTTCTCCACCACTCTTTTCCCCTTCTCTATGACAATAGATACACTTGAGATTACATCTGTTTGTTACAGATATTCTCAGGTTTGTTAGAACTCTACCGTAAGGGTCGATCAGCATTCAAACACCTGTACATTTTTTCTGCAACTTTTAAATCATCCAAAGTATTTATGTTAAAAAAGCTTATCAGTTCAGGATCTAAATCTTTCAAATTTTCTGCAGAATAAAAAGTTACATTAAAAGCTAGAGCTTTTAAAATTTTTTTCTCTCCATCTCTTATAGCCTTTTCCAGATTTTTCAAAACTTTTAAAGAATAAAAAGCAAACAAAGGTTCTGGACGATCTGTGTAAGGTATTAGAGCTTTGAAATTTTTTCCAACCTCCCAAATTCTCTCTGCAACTTCTTTTTTTACAAAAGGCATGTCAACTGCTACAACTAAGCAATCTCCAATCTTTTTGAGAGCTGCATGTATTCCAGCTATTGGTCCAAAGTTTTTAAATTCATCTACAACAGTAGAACCGTATTTCGATAATCTTTCTGCTTGTTCACGATCTCTACAAACTATAGAGAACTCTAAACCTCTAAATTTCTCAGTAACGATCTCTATAAGTTTTTTTCCGCAAAGTTCAAGTTCAGCCTTTTCAACTCCGATCCTTCTTCCATATCCTCCTGCAAGTATTGCTACCCGCATACTTTATTTGTTGCAACCCTTCTTTCGACATGGATGTAATCGATGAACTAAAATCTTTTCGAGAAAGGGATGTTCCATACACTAGGGTTTTGAGTTCGATGTGCACGATTCCTCATCCAATAGCAGTTGAAGCCCACAAGATGTTCATAAACGTAAATCTAGGAGACCCTGGAATATTCAGAGGATCTTTTGAACTCGAGAAAAAGCTAATAGAGATGCTTGGAAGAATTTTACACAATCAAAAGGCTTCTGGATACATATGTTCTGGAGGAACTGAAGCTAACATACAGGCAATAAGATCTTTTAGGAACAAAAACAAAAGTAAAAAAGTTAACATCGTTGTTCCAAAAACAGCTCACTTCTCGTTCGATAAAGCTGGAGAAATTCTTTGCATCGAAGTTAAAAAAGCTGGAGTTGATGAGAATTATAGAGTTGATTTAGGAGAAGTAGAAAGTCTTGTAGATGATCGTACCATAGCCCTAGTAGGAGTTGCTGGAACAACTGAACTTGGTCAAATTGATCCAATCGTAGAGCTTTCCAAGCTTGCTGAGGAAAAAGGAATAGATTTACATGTAGATGCAGCTTTTGGTGGATTAGTAATTCCATTCCTAGATAACCCGTATCCTTTCGACTTTGTAAATAGAGGTGTATCATCTTTAACCGTAGATCCTCACAAGATGGGTATGGCAACTATACCAGCAGGAGGAATACTTTTCAGAGATGAAAGTTATCTGAAATTTTTAGAAATTGAAACACCCTATCTGACATCAAAAACCCAGTTTACTTTGACTGGAAC
The DNA here is from genome assembly GCA_025058735.1 of Archaeoglobaceae archaeon. Taxonomy (GTDB): domain Archaea; phylum Halobacteriota; class Archaeoglobi; order Archaeoglobales; family Archaeoglobaceae; genus WYZ-LMO2. The sequence goes on from JANXDX010000003.1 coordinate 67,570, forward strand.
TAGACCAGCTACCGGAGTAGCTTCAGCTTACGCTGTTTTGAAACAGTTAGGTTTCGACGGTATGAGGAAAATTGTAAAGGAGTGTATGAAGAACACGAAGATCGTTCTAGAAGAAGTTCAAGCCCTAGGCTTTGAACAAGTAATCGAACCTGTAATGAACATAGTAGCATTCAAAAGTGATAAAGCTGAAAAGATAAGAGATAAATTTTATGAAAAGGGCTGGGTAATTTCCACAATAAGAGAACCGAAAGCTATAAGATTGGTCGTCATGCCCCACGTAACAGAGGAAGTTATTAAAGAGTTTATTTCAACATTTAAAAAAATATTGAGTGATCTTTGATGGAAGTAAGGTTAGAAATTGATGGAGATGAAATTGAACTGAACGAATTTGTAAAGAAGATACTAGGAAAAACTTTAGAGGGAATGATTTCAACGTTGAAAGGAGTTAAAAGTGATTGGAAAATTCTAAAGATAGAAGTGGTAAGATGAAAAGCTGCATCTCTTTTGAGGAGTACGTTCCTGGGATAGCTATTGCAAAATCAAAAAACTTCATAAATTTAGCATCAAACGAAAATCCATACGGACCAAGTCCAAAAGCGTTGGAGGCTTTTAGAAGCTTTTCAGATCTTCACAAGTATCCAGATCCTAGGTACGAGGAGTTAAAGCAAAGGATCGTTGAATACACTGGATGGAACTTTGAAGAGATCGCAATTACATCTGGAATAGACGGTGCTTTGGAGACTATTTTTAGATTTGCTGTAGGTGAAGGGGATGAGGTCTTGATAGCTCCTCCAACTTTCAGTTACTACAGAATACTTGCAAAGCTCAGTTGTGCAAGAGTCGTTGAAGCTGGAAGAGATGAAGACTTTAGATTGAAAAACTGTCATGAACTTGTAACAAAAAAAACGAAGCTTGCAATATTTTGCTCACCAAACAATCCAACTGGAAAATTAGAAGACTTTGAAGAAATTAAAGCTGTAGCTGAAGTGATAAACGGAGTTGTTGTTGTAGATGAAGCATATGTTGAATTTGCAGAAAAGAGATTTCCATGCATGGATAATGTAATAATCGTGAGAACTTTTTCTAAAGCTTTTGGATTAGCAAATTTAAGAGTTGGATATGCAAGGATCCCTCAAATTTATTTAAAAGCGTTTAAGTCTGCAAATACACCGTTCCCTATTTCTACAGCTGCAGAGAAGGCAGCAATAGCAGCTTTGAATGACCTGGAATGGATGAAAAGTTGTGTTGATAAAATAAAAAAAGATAGAGAAAAAATGTACAACTTTCTTAAAAAATACTTTAAAACTTATCCATCTGACGCAAACTTCTTACTTTTCAAAGGAGGAAAAGGTTTGCACGAAACTTTAGCAGAGAAGGGAATATTGATCAGGGAGTGCAGCCAATTTGGTTTGCCAAATTACTACAGAGTTACAGTTGGGAAAGAAGAGGAGAATAGAGTATTTATGGAGGTATTAGAATGCTTGTTGCAATAACTGGAACTCCTGGAGTTGGAAAAAGCTCTGTAGCTGAAAAGTTGAAAGAAAAAGGATACAAAGTTGAAAAGCTTTTGAATTTAGCTTTGAAACATAACTGTGTAATTGGAGAAGAGAATGGAGAATTAGTTGTAGACGTTGAAAAGTTGTCGGAAATCAGGTTTGATGGAATAGTTGAAGGTCATCTATCTCACTTTTTAAAAGCAGACAAAGTTGTAGTACTTAGGTGCGATCCACTCGTTTTAAAAGATAGGTTAATAAAGAGGGGATGGAGTTTTGAAAAAGTTATGGACAACGTTGAAGCAGAACTTCTTGATTTAATACTTGTAGAAGCTTTGGAAAAGAACAGTGAAGTTTATGAAATAGATGTGACGAACATGGACGTAGAAGAGGTTGCTAATGTAATTGAAGAAATAATAAAGGGTAAGGGTGAGAAATTCAAACCTGGAAAAATTGACTGGCTATCTAAGTTTGCAGATAGAATTGAGGAGGTAGCAAGGCTATGAAAATAGAATGGGCCAAAAAAAACATGAAAGTTTTAGCAAAGATCAGAGAAAGATTTAAAAAAGAGAAACCTTTGGATGGTTTAAAAGTTGGAATGGCTTTACACGTAGAAGCAAAGACTGCAGTTCTTGTTTTAACTTTGATCGATGCTGGAGCTGAAGTTGCAATAACAAGTTGCAACCCCTTGAGTACTCAAGATGATGTTGCAGATGAGCTTAGAAGTATGGGGATAAATTGCTACGCTAGGAGGGGAATGAGCGTCAAAGAATACTACGAGGCTTTAGAGAAAGTTGCTGCTAAAAAACCAGAAATAGTTGTAGATGATGGAGCAGATCTAATTTTTTTGCTACATGAAAAAAAAGAATATGCTAAAAATGTGAAAGGTGCAAGCGAGGAGACTACTACTGGTGTAAATAGACTTAGAGCTATGGAAAGAGAGGGAGTTTTGACCTTTCCAGTAATAGCTGTTAACGATGCTCTTACAAAGTTCCTTTTTGACAACAGATATGGAACTGGACAGTCTACAATCGATGGAATATTGAGGGCTACGAACATCTTAATCGCTGGAAAAAAAGTTGTAGTGTCTGGCTATGGATGGTGTGGAAGGGGAATTGCTATTAGAGCAAGGGGAATGGGAGCTAGAGTTGTAGTAACTGAGGTCGATGAGATAAGAGCTTTGGAAGCTTTAATGGATGGTTTTGATGTTATGAGTATCGACGATGCTGCAGAAATTGGTGACATCTTTATAACTGCAACTGGAAACATAAACGTTATAAGGAAAGAACACTTTGAAAAGATGAAAAATGGAGCAATTTTAGCAAATGCAGGCCATTTCAACGTAGAGATAGATGTCGCAACTTTGGAAAAAATATCGAAAAGTAAAAGGACTTTGAGAAACAATTTAGTTGAATACGATCTTGGAGAAAAGAAACTCTACTTGCTAGCAGATGGTAGATTAGTCAACTTGGTAGCTGCGGAAGGTCATCCAATAGAAGTTATGGACATGAGCTTTTCAAACCAAGCTTTGGCAGTAGAGTACATAGCTAAGAACTACAAAGAACTAAAACCAAAAGTTTACAGAATGCCAGAAGATCTTGATAGACTAGTTGCAAGGCTCAAACTTGAAACTTTAGGAGTGAAGATAGATAAGTTGACTGAAGAGCAGATAAAGTATCTATCAGACTGGAGGTTTGGAACTTGATCACCTGGATCTACAGACCTGTTAACAACAGGTTAGCTAGGAGAAAGTGGATCTCAGTAGCTGCAGTACTTTTCTTTCTAGGTTTGATCTATACGTTCTACAAGACATATACAGGTTATCCGTTCGGCAGATCTATAATTGCACTCACGGTTTATACGCTTTTTTTGCTCCTCTACATTTTATTAGCATTGGGAAGGCCAAGAACTTACATATTGGAAAACAACACGGTTAAATACAAACCGTTTAAAGCAAAAATCAAAGAATATTCGGTAGATGAGAAAAATTTGGTGATAAAAATAAAAGGTAACTTCTTCATAAGAACTCTATACTTTGAAAGGGATGAAGATCTAAGGGAAGTTTTAAGGTACTTGAGGAGGTTAAAAACTTTAAATCAGGTTAAAAGGTTGTAAAGTGTATCTCTTTGCTTAGGAATTCTTCCAGCTCTCACTATTATTTCTTTTATCTCTTCAGGAGTTAATTTCTCTCCACTTGTTGCTCCAGCAGCTTTTGATATGTTTTCCTCCATCAAGGTTCCACCAAGATCGTTTGCTCCAGTGTACAAAGCTGCTTGAGCAAGTTTAACTCCCAACTTCACCCAGGAAGCTTGTATATTTTTTATTTCTGGATAAAGCAAAATTCTAGAGATCGCAATTACTAAAAGGTCTTCAAAACCTGAACTTCCCTTAAATTTTTCACCAAGTTCATTATTTCTCCACATGAATGGAAGAGGAATAAATTCAGTAAATCCTTTAGTTTCTTGTTGAATCTTCTTTATTAGTAGGATGTGTTCTATTCTATCTTTCCAACTTTCAACGTGTCCGTACATCATAGTAGCTGTAGTTGGTATCCCCAGCTTGTGAGCCGTTTTTACTATTTGAACCCATTCGTTCGTTTTCAATTTTTTTGGGCACGTTTTCATCCTTACATCATCTACTAATATTTCAGCAGCAGTTCCTGGAATAGAATCTAAGCCTTCTTTTTTGAAAATTTTTAAAACTTCATCAACACTCATCTTACTATTTCTCGCTGCATGGTAAATTTCCATTGGAGAGAAGGCGTGTATATGTATTCTCTTTGAAACCTCTCTTACAGCTTCGAGTATTGAAACGTAAAGATCTACGTTAGCATTTGGAAGCAAGCCACCTTGAATGCAAACTTCTGTACATCCAAATTCAACTGCCTCTTCAACTTTCTTCTTTATTTCTTCAAATGAAAGTATATACTGGCGTTTATTTCTAAAAGAGCAAAACTTGCAGTCGTTTATACATATGTCTGTGAAATTTATGTTTCTGTTTACAACGTAAGTAACTACATCTCCCACAACTTTCTTTCTCAGTTCATCTGCAATTTTCAACGTTTCAAATGGGTTCTTGAGTAGTTCATAAACTTCTAGCATAACCATCAGCATTTGAGTATTTTTCTATCAGCCCTCCTACAATTTCACTGTACCATTTAAGCTTTACGAATTTTGGATAGATTGGTAACCTTTCCATGAAAACAAAATCTTTCAATTTTGAAACAATCAAATCTATAGATGGCCAAGGGGCTTCTGGATTTATGTAATCTGGAGTAACATCCGAAATTCCTCCAACGTCATTCGCTCCAGCTCTCAAAAAAATTTCTAAATCTTTTACAAGGTTTGGTGGGACTTGTATTGCAACGTCTTTTGGCAAAATTTTTCTTGCAAATTTGACAACATCTACCATCTCTTCCTCACTTACAGGTTTCCAGTTCTCCATCTTTGTACCTTTCTTCGGCATGAAGTTCTGAATTATAACTTCCTGAATGTGCCCGTAGTTTTTGTGAATTTCTAGAATAACCTCGATCGAGTACTCTCTATCGTAAGTTTTCTCCCCTATTCCGATCAATATACCTGTAGTAAAAGGTATCTGCAATTTTCCCGCACATCTTATAGTGTTTATCCTAAGTTCTGGTCTTTTTCCTGGACTTTCAGCATGACATTCAAGTTCAACAGCTTGCTCAAGCATTAGGCCCATGCTAGCGTTGAAAGGTTTCAGTTTTTTCAGCTCTTCCTTACTAAGGACTCCTGCATTTGTATGTGGAAGGAGACCATTTTTTATAGCCAAAAAGTTCATATCTACGATATAATCTAAAAAATTTTTATAGCCAAGTTTTCTCAGTTCTTTTTTGAAATCATCTCTTAAATCTGGTTTCTCACCAAAAGTAAATAAAGCTTCTTTAGCATTTCTTGCAGTTCTTAGCAATTTTTCAACTTCTTCTGGCTTCATGAGATTGAGTTCATCGGTTCTAAAACAACAATAAGCACACCTGTTTCTACAGTTTCTTGTCAGTGGTACAAACACGTTTCTAGAGTAAGTCACTATCATCTAATAGATGGAAAACTTTCTCGATATAAGTTCAACGAAGGATGTTGACAAAAATAATAAATATATAAATTGTTTTAAAATTTTGCTCTTGTTTGGACTTTTCAAAACTTTGATTTGAATTTGCTGAAGAACTTCTCAGTCTCAACGATTAAGAAGACTAGAAAAGTTATTGTAAAAACTTCAAGCCATTCGAAAACTGTTAAAGGCTCTAGATCTAAAATTCTATAGTTTGTAACTGTAAATTGAATTAAGATTGTTAGAAATATTCCAAGAATAGCAAATTTGTTCCTAAAACCTACCTCAAAAAAGCTTTTATCGACGTAAGGTGTTAAGAGGTACCAAACTCCAACAGCTACTACTGAGTTTACTGCGGAAGACATCTTTCCAGTTTTCATGAACAAGTAGTATGCAAAAATTACAGTCAAAATCGATATGTAAGCTATCCTCACATATATCCTCTTGTTTATGATCTCTTCCCTAGTCGGCTTCAAATTTAAAAGTCCATCCTCTTTTTTCTCTAAAACTATCATCATTCCGAGGAGTGCAGCAGTTACGGTGTTTATCCAAAGTACATGTATCGGTTTCATAGGCATGGATATTCCCAAAAGAAAAGCTGAGAGAACTATTAGACCTTGACCACCGTTCGTTGGAAGTATCCAAGCTATAAATCTTTGAATTTTTCTAAAAACATCTCTTCCAATTTCCACAGCTTTCACAATTGTTGAGAAGCTGTCGTCCAATAAGATAACATCTGCTGCTTCTTTTGCAACTTCACTTCCACTTCCCATCGCTACACCTATTTCAGCCTGTTTTAACGCTGGAGCATCGTTTACTCCATCACCAGTAACTGCTACAATTTCACCATTCTTTTGTAGAGCTTTTACAATTTCGAGTTTCTGTTCTGGGTAAATTCTTGCAAATATTCTGTATTTTTTGACATCTTCATCTAAATTACTGATACTTCTGCCATCTATTACATCTCCATCTATTCCAGCTTGCTTTGCTATCGTTAAAGCTGTAGCTGGATGATCACCGGTTATCATGTAAACTTTTATTCCAGCTTTTTTGCAACTTTCAATACTGTCTTTCACATCTTCTCTAACAGGATCTATTAGACATTGCAATCCTAAATATTCTAGCCCTTCTAGTTTAAAAAATTCGAATTTTTCAACTTTTTTCCAAGCAAAAGCTAAGATTCTCATCCCCATTTTAGCATATTTTTCTGAATCGATTTTGATGTTGCACATCTTTTCAACAACTTCCGGAGCACCTTTAACAACTACTAAATTTCCAAAACTTGTTTTTGCAGCTACAGCCATGAACTTCTTTTTTGAATCGAAAGGAATCTCATCTACAATTTCAAAATCTTCAAAGATACCTTTTGCTATTGCTATCTCCAGTAGAGCTATCTCTGTCGGATCGCCCATACAAACTCCACCTTCACACGTAGCTCTGTTGCATATGTACCCTGCTAAAATTAGATTTCTCAATTCATCGTTCAGCTCAGCATCAGAATCGTATTCACCGCTTTTAGTTACAAGCTTTACAACTTTCATCTTGTTCTGTGTTAAAGTCCCAGTTTTATCTGTACATATCGCAGTCACACCTCCTAAAGTTTCAGTAGCTGCGAGAGATTTTACTAGAGCGTTGTTTCTAGCCATCTCTTTGACTCCGAAAGCTAAAGATAGAGTTACGACTGCTGGTAATATTTCTGGGATCACCGCTACAGCGAAGCTCAAAGCTGCTAAAAGAACGTATACAGAATCGTATCCTCTATAAATTCCTAGAATGAGGACTAAGGTTGAGATCGCTATTATTCCAAAAGAGAGCTGTTTTGCTAGAGTTTTCATTTTAGCTATCAATGGAGCTTGAACTACAACTTGTTCAATACTTTTACTGATCTTACCCAATTCAGTTTTCTCTCCAGTAGAAACTACTACAGCTTTTCCCCATCCTGTTGTTACAACAGTTCCAGCGTAGAGCATGCAAGTTCTATCAGCTACTAATGTCTTCTCATCAACCTTCTCAGGTGTTTTGTAAACTGGAAAAGATTCTCCGGTAAGAATAGATTCATCTACGTAAAGTTCTTTTGATTCAAAGAGTCTTGCATCTGCAGGAATTTTCATACCAGCTTCAACAACTATTACATCTCCCGGAACTATCTGCTTTGAATCAACTTCTACGATCTTGTTGTTGATGAGAACGAGAGCTTTGGGTATCAGGAATTTCCTAAGCTCTCTCATTATGTTTTCAGCTTTCCACTCCTGCATGAAACTAACAAAAATGCTTAGAAGGACTATTATCAATACAACTACAGCTTCAGCTAAGTGATCTATGTAAAGGAAGATCAAAGTTGAAAAGAGGAGAACCAATATAACAGGATTTTTAATTTGTGATAGAAATATTTGTATTAAACTTTTTTCTTTTATTTTTATTTCGTTTACTCCAAACTTTTCAAGTCTTTTTTTTCTTTCTTTTTCATCTAAACCGGTTGGTTTAGTTTCCAAAATTTTAAAAACCTCTTCAGCATTTAAAGCCCACCAATTCATGAAAACTTTTTTTGAAGAAGCTTAAATATTTTTTGGTTTAAATTTATATTCTCGGGAAGACTTTCAGATGATAAACGAGGAAAGAATTGAAAAATTGGCAAAAATAATAAAAAATTTAAAATATAATCCAATAAAATTTGATAATCCAGAACTCTTTCCTGAAGTAGACGACTACATCTATCCGAACTACGTGTTCTTCGTAGTTTCAATAGATCATAGAACAGGATTCGATGTTGATTGGAAGTACAGGGGATCTGATCTACTTTTTTATCTAGCTAGAAGAAAACAAATTTCTTGTCCAGATTTTTTCACAGCTAAAAATCTTTTAAACATAAACGAGATAGATGTTTCAGAAATATTTACTTTTTCAGGAAAAACTATAAAAAATCCTGCAGAGAGGGCTTTTTTGCTTAGGGATTGTGCTAAAAAGTTACTTGAAATGTACTCCGGAGACATCTTAGTTTTGTTTAGAAGATCAAATTTTGAAGTGGGTGAAATTCTAAAAAGGCTAGAAAACTTTAGAGCTTACGAAGATCCTTTAAAGAAAAAAAGCTATCTACTTCTAAAAATACTCAAAAGAAGTGGCTTTAATTTTAAAGGAAATCTAAAGTTTCCAGTAGATAACGTTTTAGTCAAGGTTGCGTTGAGTTCAGGTATCTTAGAATTGAAAGGAGAAATAGCGGAAAAAATCTATTCTGGTAAAATTTTAAATTTAGATGAAACTAATTTCTTGAGAGAAAAGACTTCTGAGGCTTTAGAAATTCTTTCAAAAAAATCAGAAATTGATGCAGATGTTCTTGATGATCTGCTTTGGAATTATGGAAGAGGGTCAAACTTAGACGACAGGGTTGACAAAAAATATTTGAAAAGTTTTTTAGATTTCATAAACCAGCGCGAGGTAAAGCTAAATTTTTTAAATTCTTGGTTTTTCTAATCTTTTCAGGAGATCCATCTTTTCTATTATAATTTTCTCCAATCTTTCAGCATTCTCTAAGACTTCAAAAACCCCAAACTCTTCTAGCTCTTTTTTCCAGTCTCTGTAAGATTCTACAAAGTCTCTAATGTAGTATATCATACTCCTTACATCACCGAAAGCTTCGTTTAAAAGTCCAAGAACTAGTAAAGCTTTCGTCTCTTTATCCATATTCTTTTAAAACCTCTTCAAGCATCGAGTAGTACATCTCTTTATCTTTTGTAAGATTTGTAAAACTAAAGTTTGCATGTGGATGATAGAATTCTTCAATCGCTATCGTTGTTACATCTGAAAAATGCTTTAGAGCAGATAGCATCCTTGAAAGGTAGTAAGGTATGAAACCTAAGAATATAACGACATCATATTTACCTTTCCCATCGAACCCTTTAAACTCATCATCTAACAAAAATTGAGTTATCTGATGTAGTGTGTAAGTTTTGCAAACAGGTTTAACACCTTTTTCGATCAAAACCTTACTAGATCCAGCAGTAGCAGCTATCTGAATTCCTTTCTCTGCAAACTTTCTAGCTATCTCTACCAATTTCTCATCTTTCAGCAATTGTCCCCCAGTTATTAAAAGTGGTCTTTTTGCCTTCTTTATGATGTTGGCTATCACTTTTGGCTTTGCAGCAACAGCCTCTCTACTAACTTGAATATCTGCTACGCTGTATCTTCTAGCTGTAGGGAAATGTTCCACGGCCACAAGGATCACCTCACGTACTTTTCATAAACTTCTTCAACTATCGTAGGATTGAACCCTGCATCGTAACTCCTAATCGGTCCTTCCAAGATCTTCCTTCTATTCCAATCAATTTTCCATCCGTGTACCTCTTCCAGGACCTTTAAAAGTTCTTCTCTCATCTTCAATGGCAGATCGCTTTCAGTTCTGACGTATAGATGCCAATCATCTGGAAGATCTCCGTAGTATTTCTTGTGCAATTCTATGTAATGCGTCAACTTTATCTGTCTTCCCTGGGCTGTGTCGTTCGGTCTTATGCACAATCTTGCCAACTGAACTATCGCCTCCTCCTTAGTTTCTACTGCAACTAGAAGACAATCTGGAGCTGGTTCAATGAAAACTTTTTGCCTACTCTTTATGTCATAAACCCACCACTTCTCCCTCTTCCAAGGTTTACCTATGTAGGCTCTTCTATACTTTACTCCGTGCGGCCCAACTACCACTGGAACTCCTAGCCTGTTAAAACCTGTCGCAATACTTGCAGCTTTGTGACTGTAAGGTCCCCAGCTGAATCCAACTGCTCCAACTCTGTTCAATATGTAGTCGGCAATTTCAGCATAGTTTCCTCTCAATTTTCTCTGAGCAAATATGTTTGCAATCTTTATCGCAGCTCCAGCTATGTGAGAATTTGCAACACAGCTTCCAACGTTGACTAAGCCTCCAGCATCAAAAAGACCTGGGTATTTTTCGTAGAGTGTCAATCCTTCTTCATCCTTTATCATTCCAATTTCCATCGCATGACAGCCAGAGGTGACAACTATGAACTTCCTTCTCAAAAATTCTTCCAAGATCTCTCTTATAGATTTCATCTCATCCGGAAAGTTTATACAACCTACAGCAGCGATAACTCCAGGTATTTGTCCAAAAACTATTGGTTGACCTACTTTTCTTATCTCAGTATCTTGTATAGGCCCTCTTCCAACTCTAGTTCTTCCAGTTTTGTTGTAGAGCTTTTCAAAGTTTGCAAACATTATTGCATTTATTATCTTTATGTTTTTAGGACAAACCTGCTCACATTTACCGCAGGCTAAACATTGCTCCTCTAAAGAGGCAAGCTTTCTAATTTCTCCTCTTTTAGCAGCAGCCATTCCAAGATCAACCCTTAAATTGTGTGGACATGCAAATACGCAGTTCATGCACTGGGTACATTTAGATACTTCAGCTCTAAATTCATCATCACTTGCAAAAAAGCGATACTTTCTATTTTTACCGTTTTTGTTGAAAATGGCTTCAGCTACGATAGGTGCAACGATCCCAACCTTCTCCGGATCAGATAGAAAAACTCCTGGAAGTTTTCCGCTGATCAAACTTTCTACTATCTTTTCAACGCTCCAATCGTTCGCATCTGGTAAACCTCTAGCTGCCGCATCGCTTGTAGCGATCAAAGGAATGCCAAGTTTCTTGCAAGCTTCTAAAAGATCTGCCCTTATACACTGTTCATCACTCACAACTACGTCAGGTATTCCTGCCCTGATAACTCTGAGCTGATAACTTATTGGTCCAAATATCTTAGCTTTTGAATTTGTTCTTACAATGTCGTGTGCAGTACAGCAAAGGCCTGCTATTTCAAAAGCATCTATTTTTCCCTGTTTTTCTAAAACTTCAACTATTGGCCTAGAATACATAACGTTGTGACCAACTACAACGATCACAGGTTTAGATCTATCTATTATCCCAAAACCAGTTGGAACAAGTGGAGTGTTTGGTTCTGCTTTTGGAAAGTTGAAAGCGACGATCTGAGCTATATCAGCGACTTCCATTCCAACATGGTCCGCCATGCTAACGTGCATAGATTTGCTCTCGTAGTCTATGTAGCTTTCCTCGTTCCCTATGTGAGTAGAATGCAGAACTTTAACTATCTCTTTCTCTACCCATTCAAGGGCTTTCCTCAGATCTCCAAGAGTTTTTGGTTCGATTCCGATTACAGTTTTAATTATAGGTGCTTTGATGTTCACTTCACCTCCAAGGTCGATCGGAAAATCTTCACCAAGCTGTTCGATCAGATGATCTACTATATGTCTAGCATGAGCCGTGTGAGATGCTGAACCGATGCAGCAAGCTATCGTTACAAGTCTTGCTTTTGCAGTTCTAAGATCTATACCACAAGCACCTTTCTTATTGAAAGAAAGATCACACGGACCCATAGTGCACAAGTTACAAAAATCTTGCACTGGAGCGTAGAAAGGTTCATAACGTTCAAGAAGTTTATGGTCCCACTTTCTTAATTCTAAAATTCCAGGCTTTGGAGTAGGACCAACTTCTTCCAAAATTTCTTCTTCTTCAATTTCTTTAATTCTTATGCTGACATTCCTAAGTTCATCAACAAACACACCCTTTCCGATCTCAAACATATTGCCACCTATCAAATTGGTTAAATTTATAACTTATAAAGATTTTGAGGTTTTTATCTTATAGTACTTTCAGAATAACTTCGATCTTTATATAAAATAAAATTTTATTTAAAAATTTAATTTTTTATTAAATATTTTAATAAATAATAATGATAACAAAGTCTTAGCAGTACATATGACTTTTTCTCTACTGAATCATCACTACCGTCAATATTACAAATGATGATTGTTAACTTTTATTTGGTTTAACGACCAGTTCGACTAAGTTACAACTGCGAAGGTATACTACCAAAGAGTATATATAATGAATTATTGCAAGATCGCAGTCTTCGGCTCCAAGATGCAGAGTTCCTACGTAAGGCCCGCAACAGTTTGTTACTTTAAAAAGTAGTTATTGGTTTCACAGCTGTAACTCTCTTCTGAAAGCTTGAATTCCAGTTATGTACCTCCCTAGGATAAGAGTGTGTATATCGTCAGTCCCTTCATAAGTATAAACACTTTCAATGTTCGCCATGTGTCTAATTGGAGAGTAGTCTAAACTTATACCATTTGCTCCAAGTATTTCTCTAGCAGTTCTGGCACAGAACCTTGCAACTCTAACGTTGTTTCTCTTAGCTAATGAAATCTGTTCTGGAGTAGCTTTTCCCACATCCATCAACCTTCCTAATCTCCAAGCTATTAACTGTCCTTTTGTAATTTCAGCTAACATATCTACAAGTTTTGCTTGAATAAGTTGGTAAGCAGCAATTGGAGCTCCGAATTGCCTCCTCTCTTTCGCATAATTCAATGCAGTCTCATAGCAATCTATTGCTGCACCTATAGCTCCCCAAGCGATTCCAAACCTAGCTTGATCTAGGCAACTTAAAGCTGTTCTTAGCCCAACAGCGTCTGGTAACCTGTTCTCCTCAGGAACTCTGCAGTTACTCAAGTAAAGTTCTCCAACTCCTCCTGCACGCATCGATCCCTTTTTTACTATTGCAGCTTGTTTAAATCCTTGCATACCTTTTTCAACTATAAAACCTTTTATTCTTCCGTCGTCAACATCTCTAGCCCAAACTACTGCTATGTCAGCTATGTCTGCTTCACTGATCCAAGTTTTAGTTCCATTCAGTATCCATCCATCTCCACTTTTCTTTGCAGAAGTTCTCATACTTGCAGGATCACTACCAACGTCAGGTTCTGTCATTCCAAAACAACCTATTATCTCTCCTCTAGCAAGTTTTGGGAGATATTTCTTTCTTTGTTCTTCACTCCCATATTTCCATATTGGATACATGACTAAACCGCTCGTAACTGCTACAAAACTCCTTAATGCACTATCAACTCTTTCCACTTCCTGACATATTATGCCAAAAGAGGTGTAATTCATTCCCGGACATTCGTACTCCTCAGGTATAAATGTTCCAAGCATACCAATTTTTCCAAATTTCTTACCGATCTCTCTAAAATTTAAAGGTTCCTCTTTATGCCAAGCTTCAGAAATTAATTGTACAACTTCTTTCTCTAGAAATTCTCTAACTGAATTTCTTATCAATCTTTCCTCTTCTGTCAGTAATTCATCGATACAATAGAAATCTGTACTTTTAAACATATTTCCACCACTGGTTTATTGTCTTAAAAATTTAAAAGTTTTGGAGATTGAACTAAAAGTGTCTAATTCTAAAAAATATATATTTTATATTTATATTTTAATAATTAAAAATTTAATTTTTCTCGTCGATCAAGTACATAATTTTAAAATGAAATTTTATATTAAAATTTTTAAAAAATTAAACACAGATCTTATATCACTTTTTCTTTTTTATCATATCAAGCCCCCGTAGGATAGTGGATATTCTTGAGGCCTTCGGAGCCTCAGACCCGGGTTCGATTCCCGGCGGGGGCGTTAAAACAATCTTTGCAATAGATCCAAGCTACACCGTTGTGTAAAATACCAGTAATACTGCCAACTTTTTCATATTCTACTTCTCTTCTGCACCTAACACATACAAACTTCACTCCACCACCTCTTCAAAAATTGTAAGGAGAGCAATTACTGTAGCTGGAATTGTATGCTCTGTAGCAAAGGTTACGTAAGGAGCTAAGTCTAAAACAAAGTCACAGAATTTGAAAACACCTTTCGGAACACCAACTCTACTACCTATAAATATAACTATTTCATCCGCATAAGTTCCTGATTTCAAAATCTGATCTTTCACATCTAAAATCTGTTTTCCTGTTGGATCTGTTGCTATTAAAACGTTCTTTTTTCTTCTCTTATCTCTAACAGTTTGATAGAGATCTTGGACAAGAACTGGTACAAGTTTTACTTCTCTAGAATAAGCTTTTCTCTGTATCTCGTACCTTACCCTTTGTCCTTCTCTAACACCTTTCAAAAATCTTTCAAGTTCAAACGCATTTATATATCCGAATGGGGATATAATTAGTTCTTTTACTTCAAAAGTTTGAGCGGCTCTACCGATCCTCTCTCCAATCTCGTACGCAGCTTTCTCATCTTCTAAATAAGGAAGTTGAACTATGCTTATTTTGCTTAAAAGTTTAAGAGAATTGAATTTTTCTGGTCTATATTTTTTTCTCTCTCTACTCCCTTCTATTACACCTAAAAAAGCTCTTTCTCCTATTATTTCAACGTATACAGCTTTTTCTGGGAAATCTAGATCAACTTCAGCATCACTTAGCTTACGAATTTTTTCTCCAAATTTCAAATTCACGTCCAAGCTTGTGAAGTTGTGTTTCCCTCTCCTCTTAGTTCTTACAGCAAAAGTCTTTGCACCTTTAACAAGTTCAGCAACCTTTTCAGCCAAACTTAAGATTTCTTCAATATCAGCTTTGCACATGAATTGAGCTGGTACAACGCTTTCAATTTCCGGAACATCTTTTAAAGCTTCTTCGTCTTTTGAATGAACGATCAGAAGGCCTAGAAAACCGTTAGGTCTAACTTCTACTTCTACTCCAAGTTTTTCTTTTATATAAGATGCTGCTATATATTCCATCCCTCTCTGAGTTTTAACGATCAACATACCTCAACTACTGCTCCGAAGTTGTCTGCTGAACACAAGAAGACTTTTCCTTTTAAGCTTTTTCTCACATCATCGTATTTTTCCAACGCATCCTTTTCAAAGACTAAGCCATAAGCACTAGGGCCCCAAGAACTTTGTCCTACTCCTTTCAAATCTAAGCTTTTCATAACTTCTATAGCTTCAGCAGTTTTTTGTGAATATACACCTCCTTGTACGTCAGAAAACATCTCTCCAACTGTTTTCTGCAGTTCTTCAATTGATGATGTAAAAAGATCGAAATCTCTTGAGGCTAAAGATGGTAAAATTTTCATCAAAACTAAAAAACAAGCCCTGTAGGTTAAATTAGGTTTCGGCTTCAGGTTTTTAAAAGCTTCTTCTTCTTTTTTCCCATGCAGTCCAGCTCCTTCTGGAATTGCAACTATGAACTTCCAATCTTTTGGAAAATTCAATCTAGCTATTAAGTTCAAACTTCTCTCAACGACGAAACCTCCAAACTTGTGTGTAAACGTTCCAACTCCAGAAACTTTTCCTCTTCCAAGGATTCTTGAAAGATCTATTGGATCGAAATTTAAGTTGTAAAGTTTTGAAATAGCTGAAGTTACAGATAAAGCTAGCTGCGTTGAAGAGCCCAAACCAACATGAGCTGGAGCAGCATTCAAAACTCTTAATTTGTACCCTGTTATTCCTACTTTTTTTGCAAAAGTTTCTGCAAATCTTGCAGCATCTTCAGCTCTAATTCCAGAAACTTCTTTTTCTTCACTTTTTTCTGCTAAAACTACAGTTCTATATACATCCACTGCAACTCCCAGCGAACCAAACTTTACGCCCTCAACTTCAGCTGGAGCAAAGATCCCCATGTGTAACCTGGACGGTGATGAAACTCTGACTTTCATACTACTAAGTTTAGATCGGTATTATAAGTCTTAAGTATCCTACAAGTGGAACTCTGAACTTTGCAACTCCAACGATCCACTCTTCTTTTACAGGATCTATTTTGAAAGCTATCTGATCTGGTACAGGATTCGTAAAGATGTTGTCACCTTGGGTTATGTAACCACTACTCCTAGCTCTCTCTCCTGTATAGATCAACTTTCCATCGACCAGAATCGGAATCAGATCACCTTCCCTAACGTAAGCTATTGCTCTGTGTATTATGAGCTTACCTTTGCCATCAGGTCTGTAAACTATAACGTCTCCGTAGTTTCCAAAAGATACGTAATCTTTTTCTTTTCCTTCTATCCAAGTAGTTATTCCACCAGTTCTTCCTACTGATACTAGTAAAACTACATCTCCTTTGTTTAAGTTTGGTTCCATACTTCCACTTTCTACAGCTACTAAGAACGGCCACGTTCCAGTCGCAACGATGCCTACTGCAGCTACAGCTATAACTAATGCTATTGAGCTTACCAAATCTTTTAAAGTCCGAGTTAACTTAGACATATCTGGAGGTTGTCGAATGACAGTTAAAAATATCGATGTTGCCAAGAAGTTTTCGGTTTACGGATACAACGTTCACCCAGAAGCGATAGAAATAATAAAAAAATATCAAGATCATAGTTATATAGATCTTATTATTAAAGAAAGTTGTAAAATAGCTAAAAACGATTTTCTTATAACTAAAGAGCACGTTTTAAAAGCTATCGAAGAGATCAACAGTAAAAAAAGTAGAGAGGATGAAAGGAAGAGAGATGAAGGAAAACAGCAGAAAGAAGAAATTGAAATTTTGAAAGATGTGACTGGGAACTCTTTTTGTGAAGGGAAACTAGAAGATTTTCTTCAGTACTTTAGATCTAGATACGAAAAAATTTTCAAAGTCTTCACGGAAAGACTTTCTGCAACACCTATAGGAAAGATCTCTAGGAAAGATTCAGTTACAGTTGTAGGTATTGTAAACGATGTTAGAGAAATTTCAAAAGGTTTCATCTTTGAAATTGAAGATCCAACTGGTTCGATAACCTGCATAGCTATAGGAAAGGCTGCAGAAACTGCATCAACTTTTTTAGGGGATGAAGTAGTCGCTGTTAGTGGAAATTTGAGAGATAGATCTTTGATTGTTGACAGAATACTTTTCCCAGATGTTCCAATTCAAAACAACAAAGTTCAAAAGAATTTTAAGATCGCTTTCATTTCCGATACACACTTTGGAAGTAGGAAGTTTTTAGAAAAGGAGTGGAAAGATTTTGTCGATTGGATAAACAGTACTGAAGAGATAAAGTATCTGATCGTCGCTGGAGACATAGTTGATGGAGTTGGAATTTATCCAAACCAAGAAAACGAGCTTTCTATAATAAGCATAGGTGAACAGTACGAAGTAGCGGCAGCTCATTTCGATGAAATAAATAAAAAAATAAAAATAATAATTTCTACTGGTAATCACGATGCTGTAAGGCAAGCAGAGCCTCAACCAGCATTACCAAAAGAATTTAGAGATTTTTTCCCAAAAAATACATTACATGTTGGTAATCCAAGTTTAGTAAGTTTAGAAGGTGTTAAAGTTTTGATCTACCATGGAAGAAGTTTAGATGATGTAGTTTCAAAGCTCAGTTTGAACTACGATGAACCTCAAAAAGCTATAGAGGAACTCATAAAAAGAAGACATCTTAGTCCAAAGTACGGAGAAAAATGTCCAATAGCTCCAGAAAGGGAAGATTACTTAGTTATAGAGGATGTACCTGATATAATACACTGTGGCCACGTACACACGCACGGCTTGGGATTTTATAGAGGAATTTTTATGGTAAATTCGTCAACTTGGCAAGCTCAAACGGACTTTCAGAAAAAGATGAACCTCAATCCAAAGCCTGGTATAGTGACAATTTACAGACCTGGAGGAGAATACTACATTAGAAGTTTTGCACTTTGATCAAAAGAACTTATCTTTTTTTGTAGAAAAGATCGAACATGATCGGTATCATTGGAGGTACTCACATATTAGAACTAAAAATTGAAGATTTGAAAGAGTTAGAAATTGAGACACCTTTTGGTATTGCAGAAGTAGATCTTGGAAAGATCGAAGGATTCGATGTTGCAGTGATCAGGAGACATGGAAGGAGAAAAGATAAACCACCACACAAAATTAACCACGCTGCAAACTTCACAGCTTTAAAAAGTTTAGGAGTGAAGTTCGCGATCGGAATGGGTTCCGTTGGCTGTTTAAAAGAAGATATAGAGATACCAGCTATAATTATTCCACATGACTACATAGATTTTTTCAGCGGAATAACAGTTTTTGATAGGGAATTAGTTCACATAACTCCGGGATTTGATGATTATGTAAGAAAAAAGCTTATAGAAGCTGCAAAAAGAAATTCAATTTTTCCTGTAATAGAAAATGGAATTTATTTCCAAACTCGTGGTCCAAGGCTTGAAACAAAGGCTGAAATATCTATGATCAAAAATTTTGCCGACTGCGTAGGAATGACTGCTGGAAGTGAAGCTACAGTAGCTAAAGAACTTGGAATAAAGTACGCTGTTTTATGTACAATGGACAACTATGCACACGGAATAAGAGGAGTTGAAGTTGATTACAGAGAAATTGTAGAGAAAGCTAAGAAAAATGCTGAAATTTGCTTAAAAATAATCAAAGAGGCGATCAAATTGATATGGAAAGAAAATTACAGTTAAATTTGTAGATACATTTGAATAAGCTTTTATATTTTGAATTTTAACACAGTATGTGAAGCTCAGCTACGATGTAATAGTAGTTGGTGCAGGATTGGCTGGAATGAGGGCAGCTATAGCAGCTGCTGAAAAGAGTAAAAATATATCAATAGCTGTTATATCTAAAACTTATCCAATAAGATGTCACAGTGTTTGTGCTGAAGGTGGAACTGCTGCTGTTTTGAGAGAAGACGATAGTTACGATCTTCATGCATGGGATACAGTAAAAGGTTCTGATTTTTTAGCAGATCAAGATGCTGTAGAATTTTTTGTTAGAGAATGTCCAAAAGAAATACTTTTACTTGAAAATTGGGGATGTCCTTGGAGTAGAACAAAAGATGGAAAGATTGCTCAAAGAGCTTTCGGAGGACATAGTGTGAATAGAACTGTTTTTGCTGCAGATAGGACTGGATTTCACGAAGTTCACACTCTTTATGAGAGATTGCTGATCTATGAGAACGTAGATATTTTGCCCGAGATCTTTTTGACAAATCTTTTCATTGAAAACAAAACCATAAAAGGAATTGCTGCAATTGAGCTAAAAACCGGAGAACTTTTAGCTTTTAATGCTAAATCTGTCATCTTAGCTACGGGTGGAGCTGGAAGAATTTACGGTTTTACAACCTACAGTCATCAAGTTACTGGAGATGGTATAGCTGTAGCTTATCGCTGTGGAATTCCACTTAAAGACATGGAATTCATACAATTCCATCCAACTGGGCTTGTTCCATCTGGAATACTGATGACTGAGGCTTGCAGGGGTGAAGGTGGCTATTTGATAAACAAGTACGAAGACAGGTTTATGAAAAAGTATGCTCCAGAGAAGATGGAAGTTGCACCAAGAGATATTGTTTCTAGAGCTATGTGGACTGAGATCGTTGAAGGTAGAGCTTTTGAAGGTGAGTACGGCCCATATATAGGCTTAGACTTGAGACATCTGGGAGAAGAAAAAATAGAAGAAAGGTTGCCAATGATCAGAGAAGCAGCCATAAAGTTTGCGGGTATAGACCCTGTTGAAGAAATAATTCCTGTAAAGCCCGCAGCTCATTATACAATGGGTGGAATTCATACCAATATTAAAACCGAAACCCCAATAGCTGGACTTTTTGCGGCAGGAGAATGTGCTTGTGTAAGTATACATGGAGCAAATAGACTTGGAAGTAATTCGACGATCGAATGTTTAGTTTTTGGAAAAGTAGCTGGAGAGATGGCAGCTGAATATGCTCTTTCAAAAAATCTAAAACAAATAAGTACAAAGGAAGTTGAGGCTGAAAGTAAAAGGATCTTTGATGATATTCTTGGAAAAAGTGGAGATGAGAATCCCTATCAAATAAAAAAAGAGTTGAACGAAACGATGGACAAAAACCTTTGGATATTTAGAGAAGGAAATGGGTTAAGGGAGACGGTAAAAAAGATTAGAGAATTGAAAGAAAAATATAAAAATATTGAAATAAAAGATAACAGGAAAGGGATCAATACAGACTTGCTTTGGGCTTTAGAAGTTGGTTACATGCTAGATGTTGCAGAAGTTGTAGCAACTGCAGCCTTCCTCAGAACTGAAAGCAGAGGAGCTCATTATAGATTAGATCATCCTAAAAGAGATGATTTGAACTGGCTAAAGCATAGCTTAGCTTACTTCACGAAGGATGGGCCAAGATTTGATTATATACCAGTAACAATAACAAAATGGCCACCTACTGAAAGAAAGTATTGAGGTGGTCGAATGATCTTTAAGATAAAAAGGTTTGATGGAAAAAATTTTTACTTTCAAGATTTCGAGGTTCCTGTTAAAAAAGGTTTAACAGTTTTAGATTGTCTTTTTTACATAAGAGACTGTATAGATTCAAGTTTGTCTTTTAGAATGTCCTGCAGGATGGGTATATGTGGGAGTTGTGCTGTAAGGATAAATGGAAAACCCGCACTTGCATGCGAAACTCAAGTTGTGAACTTGAAAGAACCTGTAAAAATTGAACCCCTCGACAACTTCAAGGTTTTAAAAGATCTAGTTGTCGAGTTTGATGACTTCTTTTTAAAACACAAAGCGGTCAAACCTTACATTATAAGAAATGACTTAAACTATAAAAATCCAGTAGAATTTATACAGAAACCTGAAGAGCTTAAGAAGTACTATGATTTTTCTCTTTGCATTAAATGTGGTGCTTGCTACTCTGTCTGTCCTGCAGCAGCTACAAACGAAAAATACTTAGGTCCAGCGGCTTTAGTAGCAGCTTATAGATTTGTAGCTGATAGTAGAGATAGAGGAGCTAGAGAGAGGCTTGAAATTGTAATGGATGACCACTGTTTATGGCGCTGTCATTCGGCAATGGCTTGCAGTGAAGTTTGTCCAAAGAAAATTGAACCTGCAAAAGCAATTCAGCTTTTGAGGAGAAAAACTGTTTTAGAGGCAATAAGGAGGTTGATACCATGATCATAAAATGGTTCAAGCCCGTAAGTATTTATGATCTAGCTTTCTCTCTTCAAAGACTCACAGGAATAATTTTAGCTTTTTACTTGTGTCTCCATTTAGCTTACCTTTCAACTCTTAGTAATCCAAAACTTTACGAAAGTTTAATTGAAATTACAGTCTCTCCAGAGTTTTTATATTTAGATGCAGTACTTTTCTTGGCAGGGATCTATCATGGAGTTAACGGATTCAGAATAATAATCCACGAACTTGGATATCTACACAAACACAGGATGGAAATGTTGATCTTTACAGTTGTTTTAACGTTTTTAGTTTGGATCTTTTCACTCTATATGGTGATACTATGAGTGCCAGGAAAGTTTTGGAACCAATAGCTTGGCTTTTGCAGGTTTCAACAGGACTTCTAATGATCTTTTTAGTAACTTTCCACTTCCTAATTACACATACGCATGAAGAGGCTTTGAAATTTGAAGAAGTTGTAAAAAGGTTTGAAGTCTACAAAGCTTTCTATATTTTGTTACTTTTAGCAGTAGTTTTTCATGCTTTCAACGGCTTAAGAGCAATTCTACTAGACACGAACTTCGGTGTTTATAGAAAAAGACTTGTAAATTCTTTTGTTACAATCGTAGCGATCTTGGCTTTGTTGTCCGGGCTTTACATAATTTATATAATTTAAAATTTTTAAAAAATATTAGAAAAGCTTAAATTATTTTATTACTATATTTTTTCTGTTCTCCCAAACACCGTGCAGATTGCAGTAAGCTAAAACGTAAATTTTTCCACTCTTTTGAATCTTCATTTTGAATGTAGCTTCTTGTTCAGATATTTCAGGAACTAACTCTGCTCTAGCAACAAATATTGGATTGAAATCTCTACCATCTTCATAGAAATATAGTTCTATCCATCTAAAAGAGTGTTGAACGGTGTTCGGATGGTTGACTATTTTTATCTTTACTTCAAACGGTTCTCCAGCTCTTACAGAATCGGGAGCCTCGATCTTTGGTATATGATTTTCTTTTTTAGAGACTGCTAGTCCAGCCGATACTTCTGGTGTGTATATTGTTTCACCGAACTTCATACGATCACCTTTGAAAACTCTTTTTAATTCAAGCAAATCAGAATAAAACGTTTTTGGTTCGAAAACAGATCAGTTTTAATTGTAAGATTTAAAAGACATTAAGGATTTACAGTAAATCTCTAAATCGATGTAAGTTGTTTGTAATACTATTAAAAAGCTGTAGAGTTGAAATGAGAGAAATCTAACATGTTAGAACTTACTTTACAGAAAGTTTGAAAATTTTACAAATTTACAGAGAATTTAGAGAAATAAAAAAGTTAATACTGAAAGATAATATAATTTAATAAATAAAATTTTATTATATAGTCTGATCTTTTTTATTCTATTAAAAGTTTGACAGTTTATAAAAATCTGACTCTAACAAACTAAAATAATATTTTGAAGATTTTTTAGAGTTTTCAGAAGTAGAGACAAAAAGTAAGTTTTAAATCTAAAATAGCTTTTAAAATAGTAGTTACATGACACTTTCTAAAATTACAAGTACTGCTTTGTAAAGATGTAATAAAAGATTAAAATCATCCAAATATTTAAATAGTACTATGGTAAAGTTAGATAATGTCTCTGCAACAAGTACGTACTTTCCAACGAAGACAATTAAATTATCGGCAAGAAATAAAACTGAATTGGAGGGATAGATATGGTTCTTACAGCTGATTTTCGTACAAATTTGGGGAGAATGATCTTAGCTATAGGTTCTTTACAGTTCATTGTTGCAATGCTGATAGCTGAACAACTATATCCTAACTACAATCCACTTGTAAATTATATAAGTGATCTAGGTGCTTTAAAGGCACCAACTGCACTTCTCTTTAATACAAGCGTTTTTTTACTAGGATTGTTAGGCTTTGTAGCTGCTATACTGTTAAAGAAAGAGATAGGAGTAAGTCTAATCTTTTTAATACTTGCATCCGTAGGCTCGATGGGTGTTGGACTATTTCCAGAAGACTACCCTCTACCTCACATAGTTTCTGCACTCATGGCGTTTTTGTTTGGTGCAGTAGCTACTATTGGAATAGGAAGGAAGATCGGCAAATTTTACAAGCCATTTGGTACAGTATTAGGTAGTATATCACTGATCGCACTCATCCTTTTCGTATTAAGAGTTGAGACACCGTTAGGTATAGGAGGAATGGAAAGACTTATCGCTTATCCCGTTCTAATATTTTTCATAGTTTATGGATTAGGTGCTATGAAAGCACGCTAGAGTTGAAAGATTTTGTTTCTTTTTGTTGATTCATTTTTCTGATAATTTTTAACCAAGTATATCTAACTATTCTCTGATTAAGAAAGCAAATTGTTTTTAAGGTTCTAGATAACTTAAATTTTAATTCTTGATTCAAAGTAATTTCTAAATTAAAAGAATAAAACTGAAAAATTTTACACCGACTTCGTTCAGATCAAGCAGCCCTAATTTCGATCATTATGTTGTTTATCTTCTCTCTCAACTCATCACTCAGTGAAGGCTCGAACCACATCTTCTTGATCAGATCTTCTGGTGGATAAACTACAGGATTTTTGAAAAGTTCTGCTAGAGATTCCTCAACTAGTTCTCTTTTCAACGGGTTTGCATAGTAAATTTCTAGAGAATTTCTTGAAGCAACGTTTGGATCTAACAAGAAGTTTATGAACTCGTGAGCAGCGTCGATGTTTTTAGCATCCAAAGGAATACAGATACTGTCAGTCCAAATAGTCCCTCCCTCTTCTGGAATCCCAAAGTTCACCCCCTCAAATTCTTCCATTAGTCTAGCTATATCTCCACTGTAAGCTTGAGAAACCCATATACTTCCTTTCTTCAAACCTTCAAAGTATATACTAGCTCCTCCGTAAGTTGCTAAATAAGGTTTCTGTCTTAAAAGAACTTCTCTAACTTCTTCTAAAGTTTTATCACTCCAATCTTCAGGATCTTTTCCTAAATAAGCTTTTGCGAAACAAAAAACTTCTGTAGCTTCTTCAAGCATTGTTATCTTTTTTCTGTACTTTGGAAGAAAACCGTAATCAGGATCGAATATCTGCTTAAGTGTAGTAACTCCCTCTTCAACCTCATGTCTCCAAGCGAATCCCGTACTTCCCCACATGTAAACAACGCTGTACTTTCCCTCAGGATCGTAAGACGGATACCTGAATTTTTCATCTACGTTTTTTATGTTTGGAACTTTTTTCCAATCTATTTCCTTCAAAAGACGTTTTCTTACAGCGATATCTACACAGTAAGCTGGTAAAATTATCACATCGTAACCTGTCCTTCCAGCTAAGAGTTTCGTCAAAACTACACTCGGATCGTCGTATTCATCGTAAACGATCTTGTCTCTTGGAATTCCGCTGATCTTAGCAAACTCATCCAACAAGGGTTCGTGTATATAATAAGACCAATTACAAATTTTCAACTCTCTTTCTTCTCTTCTTTCAAAGGCTGCGCAACCAGTAAAAGTTACAGCCAATCCTATTGCAGCTAGTTTTAGAAACCTTCTTCTGTTTTCGTTAATCATAGAGAAAGTTTTGTATCTTTTTAAAAATTTTTTCTAAGAAAAGACGATCGTATTACTTTTAACAAAAAATAATATAAAAATAAATTAAATTAAGTTTTTCTACTCAACCTAACGTAGAGGTACGCCATTAAAAGAGAGACCAGAAGTACAAGAGAAGTTAGAGCATTTAAAGATGGACTTACTACACCTCTAGCTGCTTGAGCCCAAATTATCAGTGGAAGTGTTTGAAAACCTGGACCTGTTGTAAAGGCTGTTTTTATGAAGTTATCCCAAGACAGTGTAAAGGCTATCAAAGCTGCAGCTACTATTCCCGGCATCGAAAGTGGAAGTGTAACTTTAAGAAAAGTTTGAACTTCGTTTGCTCCAAGTGTTAGAGATGCATCTTCTAAAGATCTTTGAAAACCTTCCAGTCTAGCTCTCACAATTACATAAACAAAAGCTACGTTGAAAGCTGTATGGCCTAAAAGAACTGAATAAAAACCCATGGGAAAAGATAGTAAGTTGTAAAAGAGGAGGAGCGATAAAGCTTCCGTTATTTCTGGTATTATTATAGGTGTATAAAAGAGAGATTCCGATCGCATTTTGTATCTCACAAAAGAGTAAGCTGCAAGAGTTCCTAAGATGACTGAGATTGCTGTAGAGATCAAAGCTAAAGTTAAGCTGTTGTAAAAAGCTACAATGATAGCTTTGCTTTGGAAAAGCTGCTCGTACCATTTCAAAGTAAAACCTTTAACATCGAAGAACGACGCAACAATTACGTAGAAAATTGGTAAGTACAAGAAAATGAACACCGAAGCTACAAAAAACTTGATCATAGCTCCAACTTCCCGGCTCTTTTAATGTAGAGGTACAATGAAAAGAAGACGATGGCTATGTAGATAACTGAGAGAGCTGATCCTCTCCACCAATCGTGGTACCTTAAAAATAGATCCCACGTCAGAGTTCCAACAGTTGCTACAGTTCCTCCAAGCATCGCCGGAACTACGAATTCTCCAAGAGATGGGACGAAAACTAAAATTACTCCTGCAACAATTCCAGGTTTAGATAAAGGTAAAGTTACTTTTAGAAATGTTTTTAAAGGTGTTGCACCGAAAGCATAGGATGCTTCTAGCTGAGATCGGTTTATTTTTTCCAAAGAAGCGTAGAGAGGTAGTATCATGAAAGGTAAATAGTCGTATACCATCCCTATTATTACTGCTTGGAAGGTAAACATCATGCCAAGGGGTGATAGGATTGTCATTAGAGCGTAAGTTCTTAGCAAAAAATTGATCCAAAACGGTAATATTACAAGCATTAAAAGTAAGTTCTTCTTCTCAGATTTCAAAGCGATGTAGTATGCTACTGGATACGCTAGTATTAAGCATATAACTGTTGTTAGAGCTGCGATGAGTAAAGAGTTTAGAAAAACCTTTAAAAAAATGGGGTTTGTTACAATCTCGTAGTTTCCTACTGTAAATTCGTTTGGAAATCCAAAGCTGTAAAATATTACTATTAGGAATGGTAGATAGAAGAGTACTAGTAAGTAAGCTATTGCGGGTAAGCTCAAAAACCTCATGTGAAAGT
This sequence comes from Archaeoglobaceae archaeon, assembly GCA_025058735.1. GTDB lineage: Archaea > Halobacteriota > Archaeoglobi > Archaeoglobales > Archaeoglobaceae > WYZ-LMO2. Next base: position 93,960 of record JANXDX010000003.1, read on the forward strand.
TAAAACGTCTTCTTCTCTGAATCCTAACAAAACTTCTTCACCTTCGCGAACTTTGATCGTAGAAGGTTGAAGAGATTTGATTATAAAACCATTTATATTTATTTTAACAGAAATTTGACTTCCAAGGTAAGTAACTTCGTCTACTCTTCCCCTAAACACGTTTCTCGTGTTCTTTGGGTCGATCACAACTTTCTCAGGTCTCAAAGCGAGCAAGATCTTATCTGCTCCATTCGAATCTCTCAACTTTATTGGTCCTATTTCACTCAAAAAATATTCTCCTTCTCTTTTTGCTTGAATAAAGTTCATCTCTCCTATAAATTCTGCTACAAATTTTGTTTTTGGTTTTTCATAGATCTCAACTGGTGTACCGATCTGTTCAACCTTTCCACAGTTTATTACAGCTATGCGGTCTGAAAGGATCAAAGCTTCAGTTTGATCATGCGTTACGTAGACAAAAGTCGTCCCAACCTTTCTCTGAATCCTTTTCAATTCAGAGATCATGTGCTGCCTCAACTTTAGATCCAAAGATCCTAGAGGTTCATCGAGTAAAAGGATCGACGGTTCTATTGCTAGAGCTCTAGCTATGGCAACTCTTTGCTGTTGTCCTCCACTCAACTGGGAAATTTTTCTTTTTGCAAAAACTTCAGGATCTAGGTTAACTGTATAAAGACACTCGTAAACTTTCTCTTTTATCTCCTTTTCAGGTAATTTTCTGATCCTTAGACCATAAGCTACATTTTCGAAAACGTTCAGATGTGGAAATAGAGCTAGATCTTGGAAAACAACTCCAACGTTTCTCTTGTAAGGTGGCAAGAATGTGCAGTCCCTGTCGTACATGTATACTTTACCAGAGTCTGGATATAATAATCCTGCTATAATTTTTAACAACGTTGTTTTTCCAGAGCCACTTGGACCCAAGATAGAGAAGAAGTCACCCTCCATTATACTTAAATTTATGTCAGTCAAGACGCAGAAATTTCCATATTTTTTGCAAACATTCACAAGTTCCACAGCCGTCTTGACCATTCTATACGGAATGAGTTTCATAGTTTAAAAAGTTTACGTTAATTGATTAACTTTTAGAAAATCTTATAAGAAATTTTTGTCCAATTGTTCAAAGCTTTTATCAAATCTCTAAAATTTTATTATAAATTAAATATTATTATAATTCTTTCCCTAAAATTTTTTTCTAGCTAAAAAAGTTTTTTTGTGCTGCAGACTTTTCATTCTTGTGGAGACTTTAAAAGTTTTGGATGCAATTAGAAGGAAGATCCTAAAAATAATCGTAATTTTCATACTTTTTAGCAGTATATCTTTCGCCTTTTTATCGAACCAAATAGTTCACAGGATGATCGAAGATCTTTATCCTTCAGAAGCTATCATACAAGATAAAGAAAGACTTCTAATTGTAAGCAAAGAGCTTTTAGTTATAAGTGAAGATCTTAGAAATTATGCTACATATCCAAGCGAAGAGAACAGAACTTTAGCTCTGAATGCTGCAAAAAATTTAACTAGGATCTCTTCATATCTAATGACTTCTCCAATTCTCAAATCACCTTTGGAAGCTTTACTTCTAAACCTAAAAATTTCGGCAATATTTGGGGTACTTGCAACTCTACCTTACGTATTGAAAATCGTCCACGGCTCTCTTAAAGAAAGGTTTAATAATGTTTCTTTAGCAAAGTACAGTTTACTTGGATTTTTTTTGTTTTTGTTGGGTATAATTTACGGCTATTACATGATGAAGTTCTTTCTAAACTTTTTATATTCTTTAGCAGTTCAACAAGGAGCAGTTCCACTCTACGGTCTTTCGGAATTTGTAAACTTCGTCTTTCTAATGATCTTACTCTTTGGCTTTGTCTTTGAGTTGCCGGTTCTCATGTTCTTCTTAGTTAAAAATAAATTTGTTAAGTACGAAACTCTAGTACACTATAGAAGGCATCTCTACGTACTCTTCTTTGTAATAGGAGCTATATTAACTCCACCGGATGTATTTACTCAACTGATGGTTGCAATTCCGCTAGTCGTGTTTTTTGAAATAAGTCTCTTAGTGATCAAAGTTGCTGTTCGCTAGTTCATATAAACAATTTGTGTAATCGGTAGTTATTTCTGTCCTGCAAGTTTTTCCATGGATCTGCATTCACACACGATCTTGAGCGACGGAGAACTATTGCCGAGTGAGTTACTTAGAAGAGTTGCTAACAAAAAACTGGAATTTTGTGCAATAACAGACCATGTAGATTTTTCAAATGTTTCAGAAATTCTTTCAAAACTTTTAAAAGTAAAAGAATTACAAGAACACTACGAAGTTGACTTTTTAGTTGGAGTAGAGATAACTCACGTTCCTCCAAAGTTGATAAATAGAATTGCAGAAATAGCTTGGAAAGAGGGTGCAGAGATAGTTCTAGTTCATGGAGAGACCATAGTCGAACCAGTAGCTGAGGGAACAAACAGTGCTGCTTTGGAAAGCGAAATAAACATCTTAGCCCACCCAGGATTAATAAAACTTGAAGATGCTGAATTAGCTGCATCAAACAATATTTTTTTAGAAATATCTGCAAGAAAAGGCCACTGTTTAACCAATGGATATGTAGCTAAGATAGCTGATGAAGTTGGAGCTAAACTAGTTTTTGGAAGCGATGCACATGCACCTTCGGACCTTTTGAACAAAGAAGATGTGATAAAGGTTGTAAAAGGTTGCGGAACAAATCAAAACATAATTTCCAATACAAGGAAATTATTCAAAGAGCTCAGGAAGTGATCTTTTCAAAAGCTCAAAAGTCATAAAATCTACTACGTATTCCAATTTTCTTCTTTCTTCACTATCTTTAAAACCTGATAAAGCTCTCTTACTAACTTTGGAGTGTTTTTCAATAATCTCCAAAACTTTTTTTATAGCATCTTTTTTTCCAAAATTTTCTTCGTATATGTGTAAAATCGTTCTAGATTCTTCTCCAGCTACTTTATCTTTCAAAGTGTTTGTATATTCTAAGAGGTCATCAACTATTTGATAAGCTAACCCCAAGTTTAGTCCGTATTCGAACATTTTATCAGCATAATCTTTATTTTTACAAGCTATGTAACAAGAATTTTTTGCAGAATACGCAAAAAGAGCAGCTGTTTTCTTTTCTATGCACTCGAAGTATTCTTTTTCGTTGATCTTTTCAGCTTTGCTATAAACATCCAAGATCTCTCCTTCACACATCCTCATACCTGCCCTTGCAAATTCACCTATGATCTCTTCTCCATAGATCGACGTTAGTTCAACAGATTTCGATATCAACCAGTCTCCCAACAAAAGAGCTAGAGGAAGATTGTACTTTTTGTGTAAAGTTATCCTGCTCCTCCTCCTCTCAGCTCTATCTATTATGTCATCGTGTATCAAGCTTGCAGTATGTATAAACTCGACTGCAAAAGCAAGGTTCAACAACTTGTTTAGATCTGAACCAAACATCTTTCCAGTTATCAAGACTATCAAAGGTCTTACTCTTTTTCCACCAGCTTCTACAATGTATTTCAAAGCATTTTTAATTTTTGGTGAAGCATCTACATTTTCGACAAACTTTCGAAGTTCATCTTCAAAGAACTTGTATTCGTTCCAAGATTCTATCATTTTTACAGTGTTTGCGAGAATTTATAATCGTTTCTAAAATGATCTAGTTAAACTTACAAATTTTTTTATTTTAAAAATAAAAATATTAAAAATAAAAACTAAAGTTCAATAAAATTTTCAAAGTTCCTGGCTATTACACCCATTCTGTATCCTTCTGGATTAACAAAAATCTTTTTAAAACCTGTTTTCAATAAACTATTCTTAATTATCTCTCTTTTATCTAAAACTTTTCTTACTTCATCTTTTTCAACCTCGATCACTGCAAAATCCTCTATGCATCTAACTCTTACATTTTCAACTCCTGCAAACTTTATAACAAAATTTTCTGCCAAATCTATCATTTCAAGTTTTTCTGGAGTTATTTTGCTACCATATGGGATTCTAGTTGCTAAGCAAGAGAGAGGTGGATCGTTGTAAAATGAGAGTCCCATAGATCTAGCTAAACTTCTAACCTCTTCCTTGGTTATTCCAAATTTAGCCCACGGGCTAAAAGCTATCTTACATTCAAGAACTGCTCTATATCCAGGTCTATAGCTAAGTAGATCGCTTGCATTTGTTCCCTCAAAGATTGCATCGTAGTTTTCCTTGATTGCTAGATTTTCCAGCTTCTTAATTATAAATTTTTTGCAATAGTAGCATCTCAACTCCGAATTTTCAGCAAAGTTTTCTACCTGAAAAATATCTACGTCTAAAAACCTATGCTTAATACCAATTTCCTTAGAAATTCTTATAGCTTTCTCTATTTCTCTACTAGGGTTTGTTTTCGATCTAACCGTAACTGCCAAAACTTCTACTATGTCTTTGCAAAAAGCTGAAAGAGTTGCACTGTCAACTCCTCCACTGAAAGCTATTATTACTCTATTGAATCTTGAAATAAATCTTTTAAGCATTTCAATTTTTTCCTGCAACCTTTACACCTCAAAGGTCATGCGAAGTGAATTTCTTATTCCAGGTGCTAGGCCTAGAACTATTAAACAAAACTTCAAAAAGTTTTTGAGCTTTTCATCTTTTTCGAAGTCTAAAATGTAGAGAACTGAAGCTAAAACTAAAAATTTCACTAAAGGTAAAACTTCACTTCCAAAGTTTTCTACTAAAAACCTTGGTAAAACGTGCAACTCCCAGTAGTTCAGGAATTTTATTCCAATGTAACTTGAAAAAGAATCGAGCATGTGAGAAAACATAACAACAAAACTCTTCTTTGTAACAAAACTAAAGACGTAGCTGACAAGGAAAGACATTGCCAAAGCTGCTGGAAATACCCAGTAATGAACTACTTTCAAGTTGCTAAAAAGAAAGATCAAAACCGCAGAAGATAATAGAACACCAAGTAAGGTGCAAACCTTGTAATTTTTGAGTTTTATCGACAAAAGTAGAGATGGGAAAGCTACAAAAAACGTCAAAAAGTATATGAAAGGTGTCATCAAAAAATATGAGATCGGCGGATCTATGAAACCCGCATCTTCAACTATTCTTACAGACGAACCGAAAACTATGAAAGGTAGCATCGAAATTACAAACTCAGATCTAAAATCTGTGCGTTTTTGTAGGAATTTGTAAAGAAAGTAAACTGCTAAAACTAAAATTAAAGCCCAGGTAAGTGTATTTACTATGTTGTAACCTTCTTTGTAAACGATCGAATCTATGTAGTACTTCTTTATGAATCCCCAGATATCCATGTTGTAAGTACTTCAAGTGTAATAAACGTTTGTCTTATATTTCTTCTCCAAAACTGATGACATGCCAAAAAGAGCTGTAGTAGATCGAAGAAAATGCGCTTACTGCGGAGCTTGTGTTGCAGTTTGTAATTTCTATGCAAACGAACTAGTTGAAACTTATCTAGAGATCTACGAAAACTGTAACGGCTGCGGAATTTGTGTAAAAGTTTGTCCAGTTGAAGCTTTAAGGTTAGTGGAGGTTTAAAGATGTACGACGTAGTTGTCGTAGGTGCTGGGCCTGCTGGGAGTATGGCAGCAAAAGTAGCTGCTGAAAATGGATTGAAAGTTTTACTCATCGAGAAAAGACAAGAAATTGGTACACCTGTGAGATGTGCTGAAGGTGTAAGTAAAAGATCTTTGCAGAGATTTGTTGAAATTGATAAGAAGTGGATCGCTAATGAAGTTGTCGGTGCTAAAATTTATTCTCCAGACATGACAGAGATCGTTCTAAGTGAAGAGATGGCGGGAAATGAAGTTGGTTATGTCTTAGAAAGGAAAATATTTGACAGATATCTAGCAAGGCTAGCTGCAAAATCTGGAGCAGAAGTTTATACAAAAACAACTTTTGTAGAATTCAGAAGAGTGGATGGAAAATTAAAGGTCAAGCTAAGAAAATTGGGGGAAATTTGGGAAGTGGAAACAAACATCCTTATAGGAGCAGATGGTGTTGAAAGTAGAGTAGGAAGGCTTGCAGGAATAATCAGAACTTTAAAACTTAACGAAATCGAAAGTTGCGCTCAATACTTGATGGTAGGCTTAAACTTAGATCCTAACTACACGTACTTCTACTTGGGAAAAGATATCGCTCCAGGAGGTTATGCATGGATATTTCCAAAAGGAGAGAATTCTGCAAACGTTGGAGTGGGAGTTCTACCTTCGATGGCAGAAAAACCTGCTAAATACTACTTAGATAAATTTATAGAAAAAGTTGGAATTGAAGGGAAAATTATAGAGTTTGTAGCAGGAGCAGTTCCAGTTTATGGAGAAATAGACACTGCGGTTTGTAACAACATAATGCTCGCTGGAGATGCAGCTTACCATTCAGATCCGATCACTGGGGGAGGAATTGCAAACGCTTTAGCAGCAGGTTATTATGCTGGAAAAGTTGCATTTGATGCTGTTAAAGCTAAAGATTTCTCAGAAAAAATCTTAAAGAGGTACGATGAACTTTGGAAAAACGATTTTGGAAAAAAGCTTAGAAGGAACAAAAAACTTCAAGAAAAGTTTTTAAAGATGGATGATGAGACCTTGAACAAACTAGCTAAAAGTATATCTGGAAAAAATCTGAAAGATATGAGTGTTTTGGCTATAGTGATCGAGCTGGTAAAAGCAAATCCAAAACTCTTATTTGAGTTCAAAGACTTACTCATACAGTGATCAAAAATTTTATTTGACCAAACAAAGGTTTTCCAATAGAATTCCTACTCTGCACTGGAATTTTTTCACTTTCAATCTTCAAAATTTTATCCTCTCCAAAAATTACAATCTCTTTCCTACAGAATTTTGCAGCGATCAATCTTCCAGTTTTATCGTTCAACTTGTGAGCTAAAGCTTTTCTCCTAGATATCTCAGACCTCTTTATAAATCCTTTCTCAGTCACAGTCACCATGAGCTCTCCGTCTCCACAGTCTAAGCTAACGATTTTCTCTTCAAATTCTGCTGGAAGATTTGAAGAATCTATTACCCTTGTGTAGCCATCTACTGTTGCTACAAGGATCTTCTTGTTTAAAACGGCCGCATCAACGATTTCATCGAACCTCTTGTTTTCAAGGTCTGAAAGCTTAAACTTTTCCAATCTCTTCGGAAAAGCAACAACTACATCATCATCTTTAGCGCAAACGACCGATGTAATCTTTTCATCTTTTTCCAACCTTACTCTATCCTTTACCTTAAGAACTCTCTTGTTTGTAAAAACAAAAATTCTATCTTTTTTACCGAAAGTTGCTGCAGAAACCCTTAAGCTCACATCTTTCAACTCATCCAAAGGTAGAGTTTTGATCGTACCATCTTCAAGAACCATCAAAAGTTCAAGATCGTCGAATTCATCCGAAATTTCTGTCCTTCTATCGTCCCCAAAACTGTTCTTTATCTCTTCAAGTTCACTTATTAAAACGGAATCTAGACTCTTTAATGTATTCTCAAGCTTTTCAACTCTTCCCGTTAGTTCTTCTAATTCTCTAGAAATTTCTTCTATTTCAAGAGCTGTGATCTTTTGAAGTCTCATCTGCAAAACTGCATCAGCTTGTCTTTCATCTAATTTATAGAACTCGATCAAGTTTTTCTTAGCCTCTCCAGGTGTTTTACTATTTTTTATTATTTTAATTGTATAATCAATATTTTTTAATATTTCTTTTAGACCAAAAAGTAAATGCAATCTTTCTTTAGTTTTTTCAAGTTCATGCAAAGTTCTTCTTCTCACAACTTCTCTCCTCTGTTCTACAAAGTGTTCGATCATTTCTTTCAAGTTCAAGATCTTTGGCTCTCCGTTGACAAGTGCCAAGTTTATTATTCCAAACGTTATTTGTAGATCTGTACTTCTGTAAAGTTTTCTTACAACCTTTTCTGCGTTGCTACCAGCTTTCAACTCTAAAACAATCCTGATCCCTTCTTTATTAGATTCATCTCTTACACTTCTAATTTCATCTACTTCCTTTGCTAACTTTACAATTTCTTCAACTAATCTAGCTTTGTTCACGGTGAAAGGTATCTCTTTAATTACAACCCTCTTCCCATCTTCCACTTCAACTTTACCTCTCAAAACTATCCTTCCTCTCCCAGTTCTGTAAGCATCTTTTAGAGCCTCATCTCTTAACACAATCCCTCCAGTTGGAAAATCTGGGCCCTTTATGTAATTTAAAAGATCGTCTACACTGCAATTCGGATTTTTGATGTAAAAAACTATAGCGTCACAAACTTCTTTCAAGTTGTGAGGAGGTATGTTAGTTGCCATCCCCACTGCTATGCCGCTCGATCCATTTATCAAGAGATTTGGAATCTTTGAAGGTAGAACCGAAGGTTCTTTAAGAGTACAGTCGAAGTTTGAAACAAAATCTACGGTGTTTTTATCTATATCTTCAAGCATAAGTTCAGCTATCTTAGTTAATCTAGCCTCTGTATATCTCATCGCTGCAGCTTCATCTCCATCTAAGCTTCCAAAGTTTCCTTGACCATCTACAAGTGGATATCGCATTGAAAATTCTTGTGCCATCCTAACCAGTGAATCGTAAACAGCTGCATCGCCGTGTGGATGATATTTACCTAAAACTTCTCCGACGATCCTTGCACACTTCTTGTAAGGTCTATCACTTCTAAGACCCATCTCGTACATAGCATACAAAATTCTTCTTTGAACGGGTTTCAAGCCATCTCTTACATCTGGAATTGCTCTGCCAACTATGACGCTCATCGCATAACTTATGTACGAATTTTTCAACTCTTCTGCAACATCTTTTACTAGCTCCACTGTTCAAGCAGCAAGGTTCGATTAAAAAACTCTTTGAAACTAATTAGATATTATATAATAAATTTAAAAGTAATATAATTTTACAATAATTTTAAATAAATTTTTAATTATTTAAAGATTTTTAACTCTGAGCAAACCAATCTTATGATCTACTTAGGTGGAGAAGCAGAGGTTAGAATTTTGGACGAAGTAGTGATAAAGAGGAGGATATCGAAAAGGTATAGGATCAAGGAGTTGGATGAAGAGATCAGGTTCAAAAGGACTAGAACTGAGGCTAAGATAATTTCCGCTGCAAGGAAAGTTGGAGTTGCAACTCCAATAATACTGGACGTTGAAGGTGATACTATTGTAATGGAAAGGATCAAAGGTCCAACTGCCAAGGATTGTATGAACAAAGACCTTTGCAGAGAAATAGGAAAATCTTTAGCAAAGATGCATTCTGCAAACATAATCCATGGCGATGTTACTCCTGCTAACATAATAGTGAGTAAGGGGAAAATATACTTCGTTGATTTTGGATTAGCCTACTTCGATAGTGATGTTGAAGCAAAAGGTGTAGATCTTCACGTTTTTATAGAATCGCTTAAAGCTTTATACGATGATTGGGAAGAATTGAGAAATTCTTTTTTGGATGGTTACTTGGAGTTTGGAAGTAGAGAAGTCGTTGAGAGAGTTAAAGAGATAGAGCTGAGGGGAAGATATGTCAGGAGATGAAAATAATTTAATATTTATTTAATTTTTAAATATTATACTGCAGTTGATCTTAAAAACTCTGCACAACTTTTCATGTGATCGTCAAGATCGGAGAAGTGTTGGAAGTTGCAAACGAAAGTCAGTTGACGATCTTCATAAACGATAGACCTTACAAGATCTCTTGCACACCAAAGGACTTGGAAGATCTGATCGTAGGTTTCATAGTATCTGAAGGTTTTGCTAACTTTGGAAATTTTAAGTATTCTATAAAGCACAAAGAAGTAAGAGTTGAAGTTCCAACGGTTGAGGTTGAAGAAAAGAAGAAAGTTAAAGCTAATAGAACTTTTACTGTGAGTGAAGTTAGGGAGAAGCTGAACCTCTTAGATATAGAAGAGTACAAGAGGACTAGGGGTTACCATGTAGCAGCAGTTGTTGGAGAAAAAGTTTACTTGAGGTACGATGTTGGAAGGCACAACGCTGTAGATAAAGCAATTGGAGCTTCTTTGAGAAATTACGAAGATCTTAGCAAAACTTTTCTGATCCTCTCTGGAAGAATTTCCAGGGAGATAGCTATGAAGTGCGTTAGAAGTGGAATACCTTTGGTAGCTTCAAAGGCTGCAATAATAGATTCTGCTTTAGAAGTTTGCAGAGAGACTGGGCTTTCAGCTATCTCTTTTACTACGGGAATCGCTTACGTCGGTGAAGCTCTTAGGATTCAACTTCAATCTAACTAAAAAATCTATTGCTAGTTTTTGCGCCTTTTCTTCAATTTGCAAAGCATTTTCATATATTTTTTCGAACATTTCAAGCTTTGAAAACTCTTTTATCTCTTTTATCCTTCTAAGAGTCATCATGAGTTCATCCTTGTAAAGAAGGCAGCTGTAGCATCTATTTTTCTCCATGAAATTTATTCTTTTTTCTAAAATTTTTAAATACCTTTCGTAGTCTCTTTCAAGTTCAGTTCTAAAAAAAGAACAGTCTAAACAGTAAAAAGTAACAGGATCTAAGCACTTTTCACAAACGTACCTGTAACACCTTGGACAAACCGAGTTTGCCAAGTTTTTACATATTTCACATTCAGCCATAACCGACTATTGGCTTCGTTGATACTTTGATCCTTTCAGTTCTAACTCTCTCCTCAAACCTTTCGTAAAGAGATAGCATAGCTTCATTTACGCTTGGCTTAACCTTCCTCAAAGATTCCATGAAGTGTCTCATCTCGATCTTTTCAATGCTCATGTTTTCACGAATTGCAAGCATTACAGCTTCTCTGCAAACAGCCTCTATGTCAGCTCCAACGTAACCTTCTGTAATTTCTGCCAACTCTTCAAGATCAACATCTTCAGCTAGTGGCATGTTCTTCGTGTGAATCTTGAATATTGCAAGTCTGCTCTTCTTATCCGGTGGTCTAACGTAGATCAGTCTATCGAACCTTCCAGGTCTTAGTAAAGCTGGATCCAGTATGTCAGGTCTGTTTGTTGCAGCGATTACAACTACACCTCTAAGCTCTTCAAGCCCATCCATCTCTGTTAGAAGTTGATTTAAAACCCTTTCAACTGCTCTATTCCCTTCATCGATTCCTCTAACTTGAGCTATTGCATCTATTTCATCGAAAAATACTATGCACGGCGCAACTTGTCTTGCTTTTCTGAATATCTTTCTTATAGCTTTCTCGCTCTCACCAAGCCATTTGCTAAGTATTTCTCCACCTTTTATGCTTATGAAGTTTGCATTCGTTTCGTTTGCTACAGCTTTTGCTATCAAAGTTTTTCCAGTTCCAGGAGGGCCGTATAAAAGGACACCTTTCGTAGGCCTAATTCCGAATTTTTTAAACTTCTCAGGATACTTCATTGGCCATTCTACAGCTTCTATTATCTCTCTCTTTACTTCTTCAAGTCCACCAACATCTTCCCATGTAACCTTTGGTATTTCTACTAAAACTTCTCTCATTGCAGATGGTTCAATTTCTTTTAAAGCTTCAACAAAGTCTTCCCATGTAACTTTCATTGAATCTAGGATTTCAAAAGGTATTTCTTCAGCGTTCAAGTCAATTTTTGGCAGATACCTCCTTAAAGCTTTCATAGCAGCTTCCTTGCATAGAGCTTCAATGTCTGCTCCAACGAATCCATGAGTCTGATCTGCGAGAGCTTTAAGCATAACTTTAACAACGTAATTATCTAGTTCAAATTGAACTTCTGGAAGCATTAGATTTTTGACTATATCTTTGACTTCACTATCTTTTTCTGCAGCTTTTACTTCATCGTAAACGAATTCTAAGTTCTTCAATACAGTTGGTTCATTTACGTTTGCTTTCATAATTTCGATAGCCTCTAAAACAAACTCTCTACTGTACTTCGCCTCTATCGGCATGTTCCTCGTATGTATCTGGAAAATCTCGAACCTACCCTCTCTATCAGGAACTCCAATCTCTATCTCTCTATCAAACCTTCCAGGCCTTCTTAAAGCTGGATCTACTGCATCTATTCTGTTTGTAGCACCAATTACTATAACTTGTCCCCTCTCCTCAAGCCCGTCCATCAAAGTTAAAAGCTGAGCTACAACTCTCCTTTCAACTTCTCCAGTAACATCTTCTCTTCTAGGAGCTATTGAGTCTATCTCATCTATGAATATTATTGAAGGAGCGTTTTCTTTAGCTTGTTCAAATATTTCTCTAAGTCTCTGTTCTGATTCTCCATAAAATTTACTCATTATTTCTGGACCGTTTATTGCAAAGAAACTAGCTCCTATTTCGTTTGCTACAGCTTTTGCTATCAAAGTTTTTCCAGTTCCAGGAGGGCCGTGCAATAGAATTCCCTTCGGCGGCTCAATTCCTAACCTCTGAAACACTTCTGGATACCTTAAAGGCAACTCTATCATTTCTCTTATCTTCTGCAGCTCCTCCTTCAACCCACCTATGTCTTCGTACGTAACTCCTGCTTTTCCCAGCTTTTCGTAACCTTTTGCTGGTCTATCTCTGTAAATTACTTTGGTCGATTCTTCGATAACGATCGGTCCTTTTGGTTCAGTTTTGACTGCTACAAATGCTAAAGCCTGGTTGCTATTTAAATAGCCTGTTGTAAAGCTAAAAGATGATGTTACGAGTGGAACAACATCACCTTCAACTAAAGCCCTCTTCAAAAGCTGCTGCTTTAAGTAATCACCCGCATCTATACCGTAAATTCTAAGCTCAACTTTTTTTAAAGGGGCTAAAATGATGACCTTTGCTGCTAGGTAGTTTGTTTTTCTGACCTTTACAAGATCACCAATTCCCACTCCAGCGTTTTCTCTAGTAAACTTATCCAGTCTGATAATATTTTTACCCCAATCTCTTTTTGGAGCTCTCCAAACTTTTGCCACAGTTTTTCTTCTTCCTTCTATTTCTACAACGTCTCCAGGAGATATCTGCAACCTGATCATTGTATCAGGATCAAGCCTTACAATTCCCCTCCCTGAATCGCTTGGATAAGCTTGATTGACTTTAAGTGTAACTTCCAATCCAATCACCTAAAGTATTTTTACCTAAGAAAGAAAAGACTTTTGGTGATTTGATGAAAGTAGCTATATTCGATGCCTTCAGCGGAGCGAGTGGGGATATGATAGTAGCTTCTCTTTTAGGCGTATCACTTTCTAAGGAAGATCTGAAATCAATAGTAGAATCTACCAAGATAGAAGTTAGTTTTAATGTTAAAGAAGTTAAGAAGAAAGGTTTGAATGCCAAGAGAGTTGAAGTTTTAGAAAAAAAATTCGTCGAAAGAAGTTACGATGAAATAAAAAAAGTTGTAGATAAAGCTGAAGTAGATGAGAAGGCAAAAATAGATGCTTTAAAAATCTTTGAATCTCTAGCAGAGGCTGAAAAAAAAGTTCATGGAGAAGGTAAGTTCCACGAAGTTGGCAGTGACGATGCGATCTTCGATGTTTTAAGTTCAGCAGTAGGAATCAGAAACCTCATATCGAAAGGTTACAAATTGTATGCAAAGCCTCTAAGGTTGGGAAGTGGCTTTGTTCAATGTAAGCACGGCCTATTACCTGTTCCAGCTCCAGTTACACTCGAAGTTCTGAAGAAGTCGAAAGTTGAGGTCTTATTCGATGGAAAAGGAGAACTTCTAACTCCTACAGCTGCAGCTGTAATTGGTTACTACTGTGAAAAGTACTTGAACTTTCCGTTGAAGATCGAAGATATCTCTTATGGAGCTGGAACCCTTGAACTTGAACATCCAAACGTTTTAAGGTTGATCCTTGGAGAAAGAAGTGAAAAAGATTCTGTAGTTTTACTTGAAACGAACATAGATGATGTAAGCTGTGAAATCATAGGTTACGCTGCAGAAAAGCTCAGAGGATTTGAAGGGGTTCTGGACGTTTGGATATTAAGTGCTGTTGGAAAGAAATCCAGACCAACTTTTGAATTGAAAGTTTTAACAAAAGAGGAGAAAAGTGAAGAAATTGCTGAAAAGATCATGGAGATAACTGGAACACTTGGTGTAAGAGTTCTACCTATATACCACAGAAAGATAGCTGAGAGGGAAGTTTTAAAAAGAGAAGTTGAAATTCTTGGAAAAAAGTTTGAAGTCAAGTACAAAATTTCAAGTAATCGCTTAAAGCCAGAGTTTGATGACGTTGTAAAGGTGGCTGAAGATCTGAAAGTACCTCTGATGAAAGTTATAGAGAAGGTTGTAAGAGATGCTGATCCCGACAGGTAGTACATGCATAGATTATTTGATCGGAGGAGGAGTTGAAACTTCTACAATAACTCAATTCTATGGTCTAAGTGGAACTGGAAAAACGACTATTTGCCTTATGATTGCAAAAAGTGCAGTAAAAAGTAACTTCAAAGTAGCATACGTAGATACTGAGGGCTTGTCAATTCAAAGGGTTGAGCAAATATTTCAAGATAGAAGTTTATTTTCAAACGTTTACGTTTACAAAGTTGTAGATTTCAAGCAGCAAAGTTTAGCAATAAGAGATGTTGAAAAGCTCTGCAACGAAGTTAAAGTTGTAGTTGTAGACAGCTTTACAGCTCTATATAGAGCTGAGCTTGAAAATGATAGTATCAAAGCTAAAAGAGAGTTAACTAGACAGCTAACTTTTCTACTTGGAGTAGCTAGAAAGCACGACGTTGCAGTCGTAATAACAAACCAGATGTTTACAGACGTTGAAAGCGGAGAAGATAGACCCTTGGGAGGAACAGCTGTAGAGCATTTATCAAAAACAATAGTATCTCTAGAAAAGCATGGAAAAAAGAGAATTGCAAGACTTATCAAACACAGATGGCTTCCAGAGGGATTGAGTTGTGAGTTTAGGATAACAGATAGAGGTATAGAGCCTTAAAAGTTCGTGAATAAGTTGCGTTTAGTTTAATTTTAAAATATTATTATTGATTATTAAATAATTGTTTATAAAAATTTGTTGTACTGAAGCGAAAGTTTTAAATAGATAAAGTTCATTATAACTATAACTACTACTATAAGGTGGTAAGAAATGAGACGTGATGAAAAAGGTGTATCTCCGGTGATAGGCGTAATATTGATGGTAGCAATTACAGTAATACTAGCAGCAGTAGTAGCGAGCTTCGTTTTTGGTCTTGGAGGAACTGTGAAGAGAAGTTACAACGTAGCTTTTACAGTTTCTGCCGTTAATGCTTCACACGCGGTAGTAACATTCCAAGGAGGGCCGGATGTTGCCTTCTTAGATACTACAGATGCTTGTAAAATATACAAAGAAGGTACGTCTATTACGGGTGGTAACTTTAATAAAACTGAGGTAGGTAAAAGTATTACAATTGGTTTAACTAGTGGAGAAACTGTAACGGTTGTCTGCGACTTCATAGATGGAACTAAGCAAGTTATGCTAACGTACACTAGACCTTAGTTCAAATTTTTTATTTATTTTTATTTTATTTATTTTTTAATTAACTTTAAAATTTTTAGTAAATTCTTTTAAATTGTTGTTTTTATCTCATGATAGTTCTGTAAATTCTAATTAAATAAATGGGGCCGCCGAGACTTGAACTCGGGTCACCGGCGCCCCAGGCCGGGAGGATGACCAAGCTACCCCACGGCCCCTTGATAAAATTCCTGTTGGTGTATAAATCCTTTGCTTCTAAATCTTATAGATAGAATAATAAATTAAATATAAAATATTACAAATTCGATGAATGTAAAAAGTTTAAAAAAGAAAAGAAACTTTGAGTGTGGAAGCTATAGAGTGCAGAGATGTCTGGATGATCTACAAGACTTTTTTAGAGAGAGAAACTGTAGCTCTTCAAGGAGTAAACTTGAAAATAGAACAGGGAGAAATATTTGGAATCCTAGGACCAAATGGAGCTGGAAAAACTACTTTGATATCAATAATGTCAACAATACTAGTTCCAACAAAAGGAGAAGTAAAAATCTTAGGTTTAGATGCTTTCAAAAACACAAAATTTGTTAGAAGGAAGATAAACATAGCTAGTGGAAGTAGGATGCCTTGGGGACTGAGAGTTTACGAGTGCTTGAAGTTCTATGCAATGTGCTATGGAATAAAAGATGACAAAAAAGTTGAAGAACTGCTTGAGATGTTTGAGTTAAAGGATCACAGAAATTTAAGGTTCGATGAACTTTCTGCAGGAAATAGACAGAAGTTGAACTTAGCAAGGGCTTTGCTAAACGATCCAGAAATAATTTTTCTTGATGAGCCAACAGCTAACCTTGATCCAGATGTTGCAAAAAGGATAAGGGAATTCATATTGGACTTGAACGAGAAAGGTAAAACCGTAGTACTAACTACACACAACATGAGAGAAGCTGAAAAACTCTGCGATAGGATAGCTTTTTTGAAAGGTGGAAAAGTTTATGCAGTTGGAGATTTAAATTATTTTAAAAAATTAATAAAAAAGAGAGAAAAGATAGTTGTCGAATTCAGCGGTGAAGTTGACCTGAAAAGCTTAAAGTACCCTTACGAACTCGACGGTAATAAGTTAACAGTTTTTGTTGAAGACTCTGAAAAGGAGATCGTAGATTTAATGGTAAAGTTGCAAGGATCGAAGATTGAATCGATAAAAGTTGAAGGTGTTACGCTTGAAGATGTTTTTATCGAGATTGCAAAACTTCGCTATTGAAACTTTTGCGTTCACTTACAGAAACTACTGCTTAACTAAGAACGAATTCTACGCTCTATTCGAAATGCTTTTCTGGCCGATCATAACTTTGTTCACGATCGGTCTGCTTGGAGTTCATCTAAACCTCAGCAGCGATGAGATCTCGTACATACTGATCGGTATAATAGTTTACACGATCGTTCAAATAACTCAAATAGATGTAGCCTACGTAATGCTTTTGGACATGTGGAGTTTGAGTTTAGCTTATTCAGTAGTAACTCCTGTACAATTTTACAAGAAGTTTTTTGGCGCATGGATCTTTGGAATTTTTAGAGCATCTATAGCTTTTGTTCTTATGATCGCAATAAGTGAGAGGATGTTCAACTTTGTTCTGAAAGTTCCAATAGATTCTCTGCTCCTTTTCCTTTTAGGAATATTCCTTTCAGCAATGCTCGTTGGAATTTTCAACTGTATATTGATCTTAACTTTCGGTAGGAGGTCTGAGATATTTGCCTGGACATTATCTGGTATAATAATGATTTTCTGTGGTATATATTATCCAGTAGAAATTCTACCAGAACCGTTCAGAACTTTAGGATTACTCATACCTATAACTCACTTCTTAGAATACTTCAGAAGTTTCTATGGACTTGGAAGAGATCTTTTGCTTTTAGGATATATAGAAGTAATCTTGTACTTGATAATTTTAACATTTTTAGCTGAAATTTCTCTAAAAAGAGCTAGAAAGACTGGGCTCGTTTTAAAACTCTCAAGCTAGCTTTCCAAAACAATTTCTATGTTAACATCTCTTGGAATCTGTATCCTCATTATTTGCCTCAAAGCCCTTTCATCTGCAGCTATATCGATCAATCTCCTATGGATCCTCATTTCCCAATGATCCCATGTATTTGTCCCTTCTCCATCTGGAGATTTCCTCACAGGTACTACGAGTTTTCTAGTTGGTAAAGGAACTGGGCCACTTATAGTTACTCCAGTTTTCGTTGCGATCTCTTTTATCTGTCTGCAAAGCTTATCGAGCTCATTTGGATCAAGGCCTGATAATCTTATTCTAGCCCTTGGAGGTTTTACGACCATAAAAACACCAAAAAAATTTAAAATAAATTTACTTCCTGCGAGTAACTTCTAATACCATTCCAGCTCCAATAGTCATTCCCATGTCTCTTATAGCAAACCTTCCCAATGGTGGAAAATCTCTTACCCTCTCAATTACCATCGGTTTTGTAGGTTCAAGTTTCACTACAGCCACATCTCCAGTTTTCAAGAACTGCGGATTCTCCTCCTTAGTTTGACCAGTCTTAGGATCTACTTTCTTTAAAAGTTCAACGAACTTGCAGGCAACTTGAGCTGTATGTGCATGTATCACAGGAGTGTAGCCAACTGTTATTGCAGTTGGATGCTGTAGTATAACTACTTGTGCTGTAAAATCTTTAACAACAGTTGGAGGATTCGTTGGATGACCAGCTACATCTCCTCTCCTCAGATCTTTCTTTGCAACACCTCTAACGTTAAATCCTATGTTGTCTCCTGGATAAGCTTCAGGTATTGGTTCGTGGTGCATTTCTATGCTTTTAACTTCTCCTATTATACTTGGTGGTTCAAATATTACTTTGTCTCCAACTTTAAGAACTCCAGTTTCTACTCTTCCGACTGGAACAGTTCCTACACCGCTTATCGAATAAACGTCTTGTACAGGTATTCTTAAAGGCTTATCTACTAGTTTTTGAGGTGGTTTAAGTAGATCGAACGCTTCGTACAAAGTTGGCCCGTTGTACCATGGCATCTTTTCGCTTTTCTTCAGCACGTTTGGACCGTAGTAGGCTGAAACTGGAATGAAGTTAATCTCTTCAACTTTGTACCCTACCATTTTCAAGAGCTTGGAAACATCACTCTTGCAAGCTTCGTAATCTTCTTTCTTGTAATTAACTTTGTCCATCTTGTTTACACAGACGATCAGTTGATTTATTCCAAGAGTTCTTGCTAAAAATACGTGCTCTCTCGTCTGTGGTTGTACCTTTTCTACTACGTCCACAACTAAAACTGCAGCATCTGCTTGAGATGCACCTGTTATCATGTTTTTAACGAAGTCCCTGTGTCCCGGGCAATCAACTATTGTTATCGTATACTTAGGAGTTTCTAGCTTTCTGTGAGATATATCTATCGTAATTCCTCTCTCTCTTTCCTCCTTAAGCTTATCCATTACCCAAGCAAATTCAAAAGTAGCTTTTCCTTTTTCTTGAGCTTCCTGCTTAAGTTTTTCGATCACATGTTCAGGCACTTCACCAAGCTCGTACAGTAGCCTACCTATCATTGTACTTTTTCCTGAATCAACGTGTCCTATGAAGGCTATGTTGATGTGTTCCTTTTCTTTAGGCATTTGCATCAACCTCCATACGATTTTTCTAGTTTTCAGCAGAACGATATATAAAACTTTCAGTAACAAAAAATTTAGTTCATATTATATTTTTATGGGAGTGGCGGCCGTAAGCCCCTTTTTGTTCCGGCGGCATCAGTCTAAGCGGCTTCTTAGCCTTGCACCCTGCGGGGACGGTTCGTTTCAACCGGTCTAGATGACCTCATCTTTCCAGAATCATCGCCTTTCTCTAGACCGGTATCGTTTCTGTACCGGAGCCGTACCTTTCGGTACATCCCCTTGCGGGGATCCGCATTTAAGGGTGAGGGGACTTTCCTCCTTTCGGTAAGCCGCCCACCGCCACTCCCATAAGTATTTATCACTCTTCAATTTAACTTTTTGGTTTATAAGAAATTTAACACAGCTACATGTTGTAATACATAAACTTTACAAGATCCCTTTCAGTTATAATACCTTCAAGCTTTGCATCCTCAACTATCAAGGCACTCCCATAACCCTTCTCAAGCATCGTTTTTACGATCAAGGATATCGGTGTATCTGGCGGGAAAGTTAGTATCTCTCTATGGTGAACGTCTTTGCTTGCTAAAAGTGTTGCTACACTTATCTCTATGGCATCTTTTATGTTTCCACTTATCAGCATCTTGAAAGCTTCACCCTTTCCAAAGTACCTTAGAACATCTCTTACTGTTACCATACCTATAAGTACTCCATCTTCAATCACTGGCAACCTTCTAAGCTTCCTCTGCACCATCGTCTCCATAGCTTTTTTCAAAGTATCTTTGGGTCTTATCGTCACGACTCCCTTCGTCATGTACTTTTCAACAACATCATCTACATAACTCTTCGCAGCCAAGTGCTTCAAAACATCTTTTTCCGTTATTATACCTACAACTCTGTTCTCCTTATCAACTATAGGACATCCTCCAACTTTTTTCTCAAACATCGTTTCCACTGCGTCTCTGAAACTCGTATCATCTCTAACAAAGATGACGTTCTTTTCCATTATTTCCTCAACTTTAGCGTTGATTGCAGCAACTAAGTTGCCGCTGTACTTTACACTTACAAAACTGTACTTTTTACCTCCTCCAAAAAGGTTGACAAAGTCTGTTGCAGAAATTATACCTTCCAATCTCTTTGTTCCAGCATCTGTAATCGGAATTCTCCTAAATCTCTTGCTTATCATCATCTTTATCGCATTCATTATCGTTGAAGATCTTGGTATAGTGAAAACTTCTCTAGTACCGACATCTAAAGCTCTCAATCTTCTTCACACTCCTCGCAAACGTTCAATCCGTTGACGTTTTTAAGCATGTCAGTATGTTTCCCGCACTTTTCACATATCCCTCCTATCTCCTCTTCCTCAACAGCATAACCAGTCGAGGCTTCTGTAATAAGGGCTGCAAATTCTCCTAGGTCTATTGAAACTTCAAGTATATCGTTGTCCGTTATTATTCCAACGAGTTTTCCACTGTTGTTTACTACAGGTAATCTTCTTATTCCTTTTCTGATCATAACTTTTGCAGCATCCCTTAAGCTTGTCATAGGAGTTATCGTGACAAGAGGGAACGACATTATCTCTTCAACTTTAACTTCAGATGGTTTTTTGTTTCTTGCTATGACTTTAGCTATCAGATCTTTCTCTGTAACTATACCTATTGGTCTTTCTTCTTCCACAACTACAGCACTTCCAACTCCAAATTCTATCAACTTCCTTGCAAGTTCATCTATTTTTGCATCTTTCTTGATCGTACAAACCTCTCTGGTCATCACTTCTTTTACTGGAATGTCAGTTTGCATTTTCATCACCTAATTAGCTATCTACGGTAGCCTTAAAATCTTTTTCCAAATATGAAAATTCGCTTTTTTTGACTAAATTTGTTAGAAAAGTCTTTAAAAAAATTTTTGTTGTCAAGTTTAAACTTTTTTTGCTTCTAGCAAGCTTTTAGATTAGGAATAAGTTTTAAATAATTAATAATATTAAACTTTATTAATATAAAATTTTATTGGAAATATTAAAAAATACTTTACACCCCACAGCTCAATTCCTTAGCGACTCAAAAAGTATTTAATTTTCTCTTTGGACAACCTTTATGCCGATCAGTCCAATGGACATCTATAAACTTCTACCGAAGACAAACTGTAAAAAATGCGGAGAAATGACGTGCATGAGTTTTGCCTTCAAGCTTTTAAACAAAGAAAAAAAACTTGAAGATTGTAAACCACTTTTTGAAGAGAAAAAGTACGAAAAACAGAAAGAAAAGTTGATAGAAATCCTTAAACCACTTGAAAAAGCTAAAGAAACAGGTTTGATAGTGAACGAAGATCTGTGCAACGGCTGTGGGAACTGTGTAGTAGCATGTCCGGTCCACGTTGAAAGAGATCCACACGGTGCTATGATCGGTAAGATCTCTTCAGACGATGCAATTTTAAGAATAGAAAATGGAAAAGTTAGAGTTTTGAATCTAGAAATATGTAGGAGATATGGAAAAAATAGAATACTCTGCATCGTCTGCAGAGAAAACTGTCCAACAGATGCAATAAGTTTCCTGGAGGGATAAAATGATCTGTACAGGCTGCTCATGTCTTTGCGATGATGTAGAAATTAGAGATGGAAAAATTTTGAACGCCTGCTACAGAGGTTACAAGGTCTATTCAAAGTTGAGCGAAAATAGAGCTAGAGCTCTAGTAGATAGAAGAGAAGTTAGTGTTGATGATGCAATAGAGAAAGCAGTTGAAATCCTTGGCCAAGCTAAAAATCCTGCTCTTTATGGATTTGATACAACAACGGTTGAAGCACAAGAAGTTGCTGTAAAAATTGCAGAAAAGTTGAACGCCTTCATAGATGACAACTCCTCTTTCTGTTTAGGAGAAGTAGTTGAAGCTATTTTGAAAAAAGATGTGCCTTCAACTACTCTTGAAGATGTTAGAGATCAAGCTTATGTAATATTCTACTGGGGAGCGAATCCTTACAGCAGCGCTCCTAGACACATGTCAAAGTTCACATACTATCCTAGGGGGATGAAGAGGTTGAAGGGGTATGAGGATCGATTTCTCGTAGTTGTAGATGTCAGAAGAAGTGAAACTGCAAAACTTGCAAAAAAGAATGCAATTTTCATAAAAGTTGAAAGTGATGATGAACTAGTAGAAAGCTTTAATTTAGCTTTGGAGGGAAAAGCAGGAAAGTATGCTAAAGAAGTTGGAACTGTAATTACTGAACTGAAAAGATCGGATTTCAACGCAATGTTCGTAGGCCTTGGATTGAAGTATGGAGTAAGAAATCTTGACGGATTCTTTGAAATGATCAGAAAGATCAACAGAGTTGCAAAACTTTACCTGATCCCATCTGCTTTCCATTCAAACATGAGGGGCTTCAATGAAGTTTTGTTTGAGAAAACAGGATCTATAAACAAGTTCAGTTTTAAAGAGCAGAGAAGTGACAAACTTTTTGCATTCACAGAGTTGCTGAAGAGAGATGAAATTGATGCTGTCCTTTTACTTGGTACAGATCCTCTTTCCTCGATACCTTTCGAGATCTCTAAAAAGATTATGAGGATTAAAACAGTAGTAGTTGATCCCAAGATGAGTTTGACTGCGAAGATCGCAAAGGTCGTAGTGCCTTCAGCGTTTTCAGGCTTCGAAAGCTCTGGAACTATGGTTAGAAGTGATGGTGTAAGAAAAAGACTTGAACCGATAGAAGAGAAAGAAGTAAACGATCTTTGGATCCTTAAAAAAATTTCTGAGGGATTGTGATGCTCAGGATATCTAAGTTTTTGAAGTTTGAAGTTGAAGTTTTAGTTGTAAGAGATTCCCTGAACGAAGGTGCTGTAATATTTTTCCACCCAGAATTTGCGAAAAAGATCGGGATAAAGGAGAATGACTTAGTGGAAGTTAGTAAGGGAGATAAAGTTTTAAGGCTTAGAGCTAAATTATCTAACTTTGCACCAGAGAACGGAGCTTACATGCCAAACAACATTTTTTCAAGCTATTTTACTGAAAACAATTTCAAAAAGTTTAAAGCAAACGTTGAAATAGCAGATGGAAAGGAGAGTACAGTTGAAGAGATCTTAGATAGCCTCTGAAACGGGTGAACTCATCACCTCTCAGTGCGGGCTACAATCGTCATCGGCACAACAAGTTGAATTTAAAGTATAAAGCTTTTGTTGTATATAAGTTTTTGGGAAAAAATTCTTAATCTAGAACAATTTTTCATTAAGGGCTCGTGGGGTAGCGGACATCCTTGGGGCTTCCGGAGCCCCAGATCCGGGTTCAACTCCCGGCGAGCCCGTAAATTATGTTTGAACAAATATATGATAAAGCAAATAAAATAGCAAAGGAAATTTTAAAGCAAAAAGAAGTACTTGTCGTTACCCACATAGATGCAGATGGAATTACTTCTGGAGCAATAGCTTATGAATCTTTAAAAAGGGCCGAAATAGATGTAGAAATAGAGTTTGTAAAACAACTTGGAGATGATGAAGTTGAAAAGATAAAAGATAGAAACAAGTTTACCTGGTTCACAGATCTTGGAAGTGGACAGATAGATAAACTAAAAGATCTAAGCTTTGCGATAACAGATCATCATGTACCGATTTCAACTCATAAAATGCAGCTGAATCCAAACGATTTTGGTCTAGATGGAACTATTGAGCTGAGCGGAGCTGGAACTACTTTTTTAGTTGCATCGAGGTTGAAGAAAAGAAGATCGATCTTCGATTTCTTCGATACAAACCTCGACCTTTTAAAACTGGCGATAGTTGGAGCAGTAGGAGATCTTCAAGACTCAGTTTACTGCAAACTTGTAGGTTTAAACAGGAAGTTGCTTGAAAAAGCTGTAAGAAATAGAATTGTTGAAGTTGTCAAAGATCTAAGATTTTTTGGAAAACAAACAAGACCAATCGTCAAAATGCTTGAATACAACAACGATCCAGTAATTCCTGGGATAAGTGGGGAAGAGAATAACTGCTTGAATCTTTTAAAACTCCTAAACATAGATCCATGGAAACGCTGGATAGAGACTAGTTTTGAAGAAAAGAGAAAGATAATCTCTGAACTTGTGAAGATATGTATAAATTATGGAATGCATCCAGAAAAGATCTACAGATTAGTTGGAGAATGCTACATACTGCTCGATGAAGTAGAGGGAACAGAGAAAAGGGATGCAATGGAATTTTCAACACTTTTAAATGCAACTGCAAGGTATGGACAAGAGGAGGTCGGTTTAAGAGTTTGCTTAGGAGAAGATGAAGCTTTTAGAAAAGCTAGAAATTTGTTACAAAACCACAGAAAAGTTTTGTCTAGTGGATTGAAGTTGGTCGAAGAGATAGGAGTTGAAGAACTTGAAAATATACAGTTTTTCCATGCAGAAGATGAAATTCCAGATACAGTCGTTGGAATAGTTGCTGGAATTGTTTTGAACAAGATAAATCAAGAGAAACCAATAGTAGCTTTTGCAAGGTCTGATAAAGGAGTTAAGGTTTCTGCAAGAGCGAACAAAAAACTCTTAGATCTTGGACTGAACTTAGCTGAAGCAATAAAAATAGCTGCAGAAAAAGTTGGAGGAAGTGGAGGAGGACATAAGATTGCTGCAGGAGCTACAATTCCTGAAGGAAAAGAGGAAGCTTTTCTTATAATTTTAAACGAAATAATAGCTGAGCAGCTAAAAGTTGGTAAATAGATTTAAATACAGAATACAACTCTTAACATGGTAAAAGATCGAGAGCATCATGAAAGGCTTTTCAAAGCTTCAATGAATCCAATAAGGAGAAAAATAATCGCAACTATAGGACTTAAAGGGAAAACTAGAGAAGATTTAAAAAAAGAACTTGATTTAACTGATTTTCAGCTTAAATTTAACATAGATTGGTTGATAAAGGAGGGTTTCGTGAAAGAGGAGAATGGAGAACTTATCTTAACTGAAGAGGGTTTGGAATTACTTAAGTAACTATCTCCTGAAGTCTTTCGAGTTCAATAGCTTTCTTTATCTCCATCATCGTAAGATCCAGCGGATCTTCGATCTTTACTCCATACTTTACACTCAAATTCCTCATCTCTGGCGAAGTTGGGCCTATAGCTGGATCTCCAGGAACTCTGAAAGAGACATCGAAAACGACGAACTCCAACTCATCTTGTGGAGAATAAGCTATTGCTCCCTGAAGTCCAAATAGACCTATGATCCCAGGTGAATACTCTTTTTCACAAATCCTTATAAGTTTTTCAGCTGCACAGTAAACCATTTCCTGTTTGCTCTCTCTCATAGTAACTCCGAAGTGGCCTATTTCTTCGTTCCTTACTGGGACATTTATCTTCAACTGATCCTTTGCAGGTAGATTTAGAAATCCTTGAAGATTTACCTGCCTTCTATCGCTGAAACCTACGAAGTCGAAGTCGCCAAAGATATCTTTTAAAGCGTAGCAGTGAAAGTTCGCATTGAACCTCGCACCTAAAACGTACTCCTCTATTCTAGCTCTTCTCAACCCATCATCGTTTATTACTCCAGCTCTCTTCAGCTCTTCAGCTTGTCTATAGTAATCTTCTGCAGATGCTGCGTAGAAGAAGGCTCTTTCCAAAGGATTCTTTGCCTGCTGAACTTTGACAACTACGAGTCTATCGATCTCCTCAGGAGATCTGAAAACTTTTGGAATTCTAACTTCAGCTTTTTCAAGTAAGTAGTATTGATTCTTTTCAGCATTCCTTTCTTCAGCTCTTAACAAATAGCGATTTCCATATATTGGGACCGAGAATTTCTTTTCTATCCCATCGTAGCCAACATAAACAGCAAAGCTCCTGTTTGGTATAAAGATCGTGTTCATTTCTAAAAGTTTTTGCTGAACTTCATCGTTCAACATCTGCTTGAAGGAATCCAGAACTATGAATTCATTGTAGAGATGTCTGTTGTACTTTGTGTAAAGCTTGTCTCTTCCCCTTTGAACTAAAACAACAGTTTTAAAACCCCAGGCTTTTGCAGCCATTCCAATTTCTTTAGCTGAATGGGAGCCAAAAATCCCTATCGTCACATCTCTATAATCTTCAACTATTTTTCGAACTTTCTCTGTAAGCATATCTCAAGTTCTCTCTGAGTAATAATTCTTTTCTTTAAGAAAAATAAAATAAAATAGAAGAAAAGTAATAAATGCTCAAAGCAAAAGTTTACGTGCATCTGAAAGTTGTAAGACCTTTCGATCCTTGGAGATCAAAACTTTGCACCTGTAAAGAGAAGTTTTCGTTCAATCCATATACTGGTTGTTCTCACGGATGTACTTATTGCTATGCAACTTACATCCCAAAGTTTTACGAGCTAAGAGAGAAAAGAAACTTGTTTAGGTCCTTAGAATCAGATCTTGAAAAGATCCCTGAAAACTCTGTAATTTCGATGTCTAACAGCTCAGATCCTTATCCTCCTGTTGAGAAAGAAAGAGAAATAACTAGAAGATGTTTGGAAATAATAAAAGATTACAATTTTAAACTTTTAATATTAACTAAGAGCGATATCGTTGTAAGAGATCTGGACGTTCTTTCGGAGATGAGGGCTGTTGTATCTATAACTATAACGGGCTGCGATCACCTTGAACCTCTTGCACCAAAGACAGAAAAGAGGATTGAAGCTTTTAAAAAAGTAAAAGATTCAGTTCCAGCAGTTTTAAGGTTTGATCCAATAATTCCAAGATTAAACGAAGACAAGTTCTGGATAATAGAGAAGTGCGATCCAGATCACTTGGTAACTTCAACTTTGAAGCTCAAGAAAAAAGTAGAAAATTCTGAAAGAGTTGGAAAATACTACTACTTGCCAAGAGATCTTAGATTCAATTTGTTGAAGAAAGTCGAGGATTTTTGCAGATCTCTAGGAATATCTTGCGCGTTTTGCCGAGAAGGGTTTGATTTTAAGGCGAAAAGTTGCGATGGACAACATCTTTTTAACCTATAGCTTCTTTCCCTACTAAAGCTATCAAGTTTTCCCAATCTTTGACAGTTTTTGCAAATACGTGACAGTTTCCAAGCTTAACGTTTTTAAGCCCAACATCTTTTATCATGAAATAAGTTTTTACCATCTCCCAAAAGCTTGGAGGACGATTTTTAGAAAGTTTGTATTCTGGAAAGAAGGCAAGCAAAGTGAAAGGTATCTTTGGATCAACTTTACAAACAAGTTCAGCTATCTTAACTATCTGATCTTCTTCAACCCAGTTAGGAATGAACAAAGCTAAAACTTCTAAAACAAATCCTCTATCAACTATTTCCTCAACGGATTTCAAGATCCACTCATTCTTTGTTCCACAAAGCTTTCTATAAGTCTCTTCATGGTAAGCTTTTATGTCGAGCCAAAAAGAATCTACTCCAGAGCTGGCAAGTAAGTCAAGATTTTTTGGAGTTAGCCCATATCCATTAGTTTCTATCAGGACAAAAACTTTTGCAAGATCTTTTATCTTTTCAGTTGCCTGGGCATAGAATTCTGCACAGCAAACCAAATCTCCTCCAGTAAAAGAAACTATGTTACGTGCTGGTCCAAAGCCTTGGGGGCTCAATGTTATTTTGCTTGCATCTAATTTTTCTGGACAAAGCCAACCCCTTATACCTCTTGTAACACAGAGCCCACAGTGATGACAGAGATCTGTCGCATGAAACATTGTAGCTCTCTCTCTAGGTTCATGAACAGTAACTGTCAGTTCGTAATCAGAAACAAGTTCGGCTATCTCATCTGTTGAAAGCCAAGATCCGTTGTAAATTTTTGTAAAATACCAGGAATGACATTTGAGACAATCGTGGTTACAACCGGATTGATAAATCGAATAATAGTCTTCAGGTCTACTTAGGTGTGCTGAACATATCAGTCTATACCATAAACCCTTCTCCTTCTTCAAAGTTGCTACACAAGCTGGCTTGTAAGAATTGTCAGGCATTTTAACTAAACACTTTCCAGGTTCATAACCCTGCTCAACCATTCTGCACATCATAGCTTAAAGAAGAACAACCAGAGTAGGAAAAATATTATCAAAAGTAGTGGTGAAAAACCAACGACGAATCCATCTTTTTTTATAGGTATGAATACCAGTGGATTTTCCAGGAACTTAAGATCTTTCATCGAAGGTAAAGAAAACAGATACATCATTACACCTGTCAGTACTAGCAAAGATCCTAACAGTACAATTGTCAGCGAAACGAACTTCAAATCCACATAAGTTGTTCTTCTAAAACTTAAAAAACTTTGTTGAACAAGATATATATTAAAAAGTCTTATATTATTTAAAATTTTTCTTACCAAGATAACTTTATTTAGTTTATGTTTATAAAAACTAACATCGATCAAGAGAGTGATGCGATGTTTGATGAAAGAAGAACGAAAGATTTGAAATGGGAAAGACCCTACATAGTATTCTGGGAATTAACAAGAGCTTGTAGTTTATCTTGTAAGCACTGCAGAGCAGAAGCTATAACAAAAAGAAATCCAAATGAGCTTACAACTGAAGAATGTTTTTCTTTGATTGAAAAAATGAGCGAAGTAAAGCCTTTGCTTATTTTTACTGGCGGAGATCCTATGATGAGAGACGATATCTTTGAAATACTAAGCTATGCAAAGGAGAAAAACTTCAGAACAGCAATAGCTTTCAGCGGTACAAAGAAGGCTGCAAAGAAGATGGGCGAACTCAAAGAAGTAGGGATAGATAGAATAGCTGTAAGCATCGATGGAAAAAAAGAAGTTCATGATGAATTTAGAGGTGTTGAAGGAGCTTATGAGATTAGTATTGAAGTTGTAGAGGCTGCAAAATCGTTAGATCTATCTTTCCAGATAAATACAACTGTAACAAAGGAGACTATGAAAAGTCTTCCAGATGTTGCCAAGCTAACTTTGGAACTTGAAGCAGATATGTGGGACGTGTTCTTTTTAGTTCCAACTGGTAGAGCTAAGTTAGATCAGATGCCGTCTCCACAGGAGTTTGAAGACATTTTGTGCTGGCTTTACGATCTATCAAAATTTATTAACGTCAAAAGTTCTGCCGCAACTCACTTTAGAAGAATAGAAATTGTGAGAAAGATGGGAAAAATGCCAAAAGTTAGTAGTTTTTACTTTGACTTGTTGAGATCTTTAGAATCTATGGCTAAAGGTAGAAAAGCAAAAGAGGGAAAAAAAGTTAGAATTGAAACACTTGGAGTAACTGATGGAAGAGGAATAATGTTTATAAGTCACGTGGGGGAAGTGTATCCGAGCGGCTTCTTACCGATCGTAGCTGGGAATGTTAGAGAGAAAGATCCATTGGAGATCTACAAAGAGAGCAAGATCTTCATAGAACTCAGAGATCCTGAAAAGTTGAAAGGGAAATGTGGACTCTGTGAATTTAAAAAGATATGCGGTGGAAGTAGGGCAAGAGCTTATGCTGTCTTTGGAGATCACTTAGCAGAAGAGCCGTGCTGCATACACATTCCGTCTAAAATGTATTCGACAAATCGTTAAATTTATATACACCTTTCGAGCTACCTTTTTCGTGGAGTTTAGAATTGTAGCTGAAAGAATTTGTGGAGACATAGTTTTATCTGACGATCACGGCGGAGCTTTAAAAAAATGGAGAAAAATTTTCAAATTAACGCAATCTGAAGTTGCAAGAAGACTCAAAGTTACACCTTCTGTCATATCTGATTATGAAAGTTCAAAGAGGAGGCCCGGAGTAAATTTTGTAAAGAGGTTCGTCGAGACTTTGATAGAGGCTGATGCTGAAAGGGGTTACGAGGTTCTATCTAAGTACAGTTTTTTCTTCGAAACTACTTCTATAATAGATCTAGCTGAATACAATAAGCCTGTGAATTTTTTAGACTTTTGCAAAGTGATAGAAGCTGAAAGAGTTAACAACTATGAGAAGACAGTTAATGGACACACTATAATTGATAGCATAAAGGCCATAATCGAAATGAACGCGTTCGATTTCTATAGACTTTACGGATTAACTACTGAAAGGGCTCTGATCTTCACAAAAGTTTCCAGCGGTAGATCGCCACTAGTCGCTATAAGGGTTTCTGCTTTGAAGCCAGCTGTAGCAGTTTTACATGGAATAAAAGCTAAAGATGTTGATGAGATTGCAAAAAAAATTGCAGAAGTTGAAAAACTTCCATTGCTTGTTACAACTTTACCTGTTGATGATGTAGTTTCCCGCTTGAGAGGTGAGTTCGCTTGATCGGGATATGTTCTTACGGAACTTATGTACCGATCTATAGGATAAAGATCGATGAAATTGCAAGAGTTTGGGGAGAGGATTGTGATGCTATAAAGAACGGACTTGGAATATATGAAAAATCTGTACCTGATGAAGATGAAGACGCTACAACTATAGCTGTTGAAGCTGCGAGAGAAGCAGTGTCTAGAGTTAAGATAGATCCAAAAGAAATAGGAGCAATTTTTGTAGGATCGGAAAGTCATCCGTATGCGGTTAAACCGACTTCTACGATAGTTGGAGAAGCTTTAGGAGTCGGAAACAATTACTTCACAGCAGATCTAGAATTTGCCTGCAAAGCAGGAACTGCAGCTATGCAGATATGTTATGCTATGGTTAAAGCTGAAATGATAAAATTTGGTTTAGCAATTGGAACAGACACAGCTCAGGCAAAGCCAGGAGATGCTTTAGAATATTCAGCAGCAGCCGGAGGTGCAGCTTTTTTGATTGGAAAAGATCCGATCGCAGAAATTGAAGCTACGTACTCTTACACATCTGATACACCAGATTTCTGGAGAAGGGAACTTCAACCGTATCCAAGTCACGGAGGAAGATTTACAGGTGAGCCAGCTTACTTCAGACACATAGTAAATGCTGCAAAAGGCTTAATGGAAAAATTCGGTTACAGTTCAAAAGATTTTAAATATGCTGTTTTTCATCAACCAAATGCAAAGTTCCCGTTGAAAGTTGCAAAGATGTTGGGATTTGGAGGCGAACAAACTTCTCAGAGCTTACTTGTAAGTGTAATTGGAAACACTTATTCAGCATCATCTCTCATAGGTCTCTGTGCAGTTTTAGATGTAGCAGAACCAGACGAAAGAATACTTCTAGTATCCTTTGGCTCTGGTGCTGGAAGTGATGCTTTCTCTATAAGAGTTACAGACAGAATAATAGATTTTCCGAGAGAGCCAAAAGTTTGGGACAAGGTTTCAAAGAAAATCTACATAGACTATGCTTTGTACCTTAAACATAGGGGGAAGATAAGGATATGAGAGTTGCTATAATTGGTTCTGGTTGCAGTAGATTTGGAGAGCTCTGGGAGAAAGGATTCAGGGAAATATATTTGGAAGCAGGATTGAAAGCTATAGAAGATGCTGGAATAGAGGGAAAAGAGATCAATGCTCTTTATGTAGGAAACATGAGTGCAGGAATGTTTTTAGGACAAGAACACGTAGCTGCTTTGATAGCTGATTATGCAGGACTTGCAGAGTTAAACATACCTGCAGTTAGAGTTGAGGCTGCAGATGCAAGTGGAGCAGTTGCATTTAGAGAAGCTTACTTAGCTATAAAATCTGGTCTATTTGATGTAGTTGTAGCTGCAGGAGTTGAAAAGGTTACAGACGTAAGTGATCAATCAAAAATAGTCTCATCTGCAGCAGATCAAGAATGGGAGTGCTTTTTTGGAGCAAATCTTGCATCTCTTTATGCTTTGATCGCTAAAATCCACATGAAAAAGTTCGGAGGTGGTGAAGAAGATCTTGCTTTGATAGCTGTTAAAAATCATAAAAATGCTGTAAACAACCCTATAGCTCATTACAGAAGAGAGATAAGTGTTGAAGATGTTCTAAGTTCACCTTATGTTGCAGAACCTTTGAAAGTACTAGATTCAGCTCCAATAAGTGATGGAGCTGCAGCTTTGGTTTTGGCAAGTGAAGAGTTTGCAAGAAGAGTTTGTGACGACCCAGTTTTTGTAGAGGCTTGCTGTCAAGCGAGTGATTACTTGGCTTTGCAAAGTAGAGAAGACTTGACTTCGATGAAAGCTGTTGTAAAAGCTTCAAGGAAAGCTTATAAAAGAGCAGGAATAGATTCGAAAGATGTTGATGTTGCGGAACTTCACGATGTTTTTACGATAGCTGAAATAATACAATACGAAGATCTTGGTTTCTGTAAAAAGGGTGAAGGTTACAAGTTGATCAGAGAAGGGATCACATGTTTGAACGGGGACATACCGGTAAATACTTCAGGTGGTTTGAAAGCCTGTGGTCATGCTGCAGGAGCAAGTGGGATTAGACAGATCGCTGAGATTGTAGATCAGTTAAGAGGAAAAGCCGGAAAAAGACAAGTTGATGCTGAGATAGGTTTAAGTTTAAGTGTTGGCGGAACTGGAGCTACTGCAGTTGTAACTGTACTGAGGAGATAGTTATGATTCCGAGCTTTTGGAGAAAGATAAAGTACAGGTACGATCTGATTGGGACGCATTGCAAGAAGTGTGGGAGATATTACTATCCGCCGCGAAACTTATGTCCAAGATGCAGGAGGAAGGGAGAGATTGAAGAAGTCAAATTACCAGAAAAAGGTAAAGTTTTAAGCTACACTGTGGTTTATGAAAGATGCCCGGTTGTTATAGCTCTGATAGAGTTAGAAAATGGTACAAAAATCCTTTCACAGCTATCATGTAAGCCAGAAGAAGTGAAAGATGGGATGGAAGTAGTTAGAGTTTTTAGAAAGTATGGAGAAACTAGCGATGACGGAATAATCTATTATGGAACAAAGTTCGTACCTTGTTACTGAAAAGAATAAAATTATTTTTTAAATTAAAAATGAAAATAACCCCTCCTTTCAACCCTTGAAACTTTGTTTCCCTTTTTAGCAAAAACTCCAGATCCCTCGTAAACTCTCCCTATTTCAAAACCGATTTCACTATCTTCCGATGTAAAAACTAATTCGTAATCTCCTCCTCCATACAAAAAAAGCTCCTCTGGATCTTCTCCATAACCTTCAAGCTCAGAAAGATCGATCGAATCGAGATCGATTAAAATTTTAACTTTTTCTGCCATGTTGTAAAGAGAAATTGCCAAGCTATCACTTACATCAGTTATTGCACTTGCAAATTTAGATACGATGAGTCCTTCATTGATCCTTGGCTCCGGAGTGTAAAGCTTTTCATCAAACGGTAGATCTTTTCTTTTTAAACCTTTTTTAAGCAATCTCAAGCAAAGTTCTGCTTTTCCAGTTAAATCAGTTATAAATACTTTCTCTCCAGGCTTTGCGTTCGTTCTTACAATAACTCTATCAGCTACTCCAACTGCAAAGCCGGCAATTGTTATATACTTTCCAAAATCTATGTCTCCACCTACTACTTTTACATCGTACTTTTCAGCCAACTTCTTCATACCGATCAGTATTTTTCTGAAAAGTTCAACATCAGCCTCTTTCAAGCAAATAGAGTTCAGGAAAAAAAGTGGCTTGGCTCCACATGCTGCTAGATCTGACAAAGTTACAGCTAGAGCTAGATGTCCAAATTCTTCAGCCTTCATCTCCTCAGGAAAATCTGTAAGTTCACTTACAGTATCGCAAGTCAAAACTAAGTAATAGTCTCCGAGCTTAGCTATTGCAGCATCGTGTAAACCTGCTGGTACTTCTACGTCTTCTTTCAAAATCTCTTTAACAGCTTCTATTAATTCTAACTCCTTCATAGAACGATAGAAACTTGCAAGTTACATAAAGACTTGTATAACTTTCAAGTCCTAAACTTACAAATTTTGCACCTTTTAAAGCTTTCATAGTTTTTTCTGAAAAATCTCCATGCGGAAAAGCTCCTATGCATACAGTTGAATAGTCTAAGATGTTTTCTTTCAAGCTTTCTCCTTTTTCATGAAAAACCAGAACTTTCCCATCAATTATTTCTTCAAGTTTTTCATCAACTATTTCAACAAGAACTTCTCTGTCCACTTCTATCTTCCCCTTTTTCATGAGATCTTCCATCAGACCTACGAATCTGTTGTAGTTCCTCGGAAGTCTAACCTTTGGATTCAACTTTATGATCTTATCTTCCACTGTATGCACGTAAATTTCAAGATCTTTTGAAAAAGGTGAATCCAGCAAAAGAAGAAGGCAGGAATGAATTATATCTGGTCTTCCTCTTTTTTTCCAATCTTTCAACTTTTTCATAGCACTGTGATGCTTTGAATCGTCAAGCAATATCTCTTTCGAACTCTTTCTCCTTCTCCTAGCATCTGCTAAGATAGCTGGATGATCTGCTATAACTTCTGGTACCAGTTCGATCGAAGCTTCGAGGAACACAACTTTCACAAAACTTTTATCTTACCGTATCTACTTAAGCATGATGATGAACCTCTCATCTGATCGGTGATGATGGGTGTACGGTCTGAAAAAATTTTTTAACCTTAGTATCAAAAAATAATGAATGACTAGTACTTCTCGAATTCAGAGGATCAAGGAATATCTCTCAAGGAGAAAGATCCTATTGAAGAAAAAGATCGGAATTCTAGTAGATGGACCGAACATGTTGAGGAAAGAGTTTAAGATAAACTTGAAAGAAGTTAGAGATCTTCTGTCAGACTATGGTGACATAAAAGTTGCTAAAGTTTTTCTGAACCAGTATGCTACGGAAAAACTTGTTGAGGCGATCGAAAACCAAGGGTTTGAGCCAGTAGTTACTTCTGGTGATGTAGATGTAAGGATGGCAGTTGAGGCTATGGAACTAATATACAACGATTCAATAGATGTTTT
Source organism: Archaeoglobaceae archaeon (assembly GCA_025058735.1). GTDB lineage: Archaea > Halobacteriota > Archaeoglobi > Archaeoglobales > Archaeoglobaceae > WYZ-LMO2. The sequence continues at coordinate 128,573 of JANXDX010000003.1, forward strand.
AGCCCTAGTTACTAGAGATGCAGATTTTAAAGCAGTTCTGATGAAAGCTATGGAAAAAGGAAAAGAAACTATAATAATAGGCGTAGAACCTGGACTTTCTACTGCTTTAAAAAATTCTGCAGACATTACAATAATATTAAACGAAGTTGAACTGAGTGAAGAAGTAGAAAAGACAGTAGAGGAGCCAGAAGTGAGAAAAGAAGAAAAATGGAAAGGAGAAATAATAGAAGTATAAAAGTCTTTTTGTACGAACACGGAACTTGCGGTACAGAAATTCCTGAATCTATAGCTGTAGAAGGTCTTGCAATGTTTAAATCACTTTATTTTGGTCTTAGAAAGTTTTGCAAAGTTTTATGCTTTGTTCGCAATAGATTTTCATTTTTAAACCTTCCGGTCGCAGATATTTCTTGCTTTGAAAGCTTCGTTGAAAGTTGTGATGCCTTCTTAATAGTAGCTCCAGAAAACGATTACACCCTACTGAACTTAACAAAGAAGGCTGAGAAGTACAAAAAAATAAATTTAGGATCGTCAAGCAAAGCTTTGGAGATAACTTCTGACAAATGGAGGCTTTACAAGAGGTTAAAAAGAAAAGTAAACGTTCCAAGAACATCCAAGAAAATTCTTGATGTAGAATACTTGGTAAAACCAAGGGTTTCTTGTGGAGGAAGTGGTATAAAGCTTTACGGAGAAATTAAAGATGGTTATATAGCTCAAGAATTTATAAAAGGTTTAAATTTAAGTGTGAGTTTAGCTGTATGTGATGAAATTTTTCCATTGAGTGTAAATGAGCAAGTTTTGGTGAATTTTGAATACTTTGGAGGAGTAGTTCCCGCTTTGGTCAATGAAGTTGTTAGAAGTGAAGTTTTAGAAGAGGCTTTAAAAGCTGTTGAAGCTGTAAAAGGTTTACATGGCTATGTTGGAGTAGATCTAGTTTATTCAGATCAACCCTACGTAGTAGAGATAAACGCAAGACCTACAACTTCAGCAGTTGCATTTGAGGAAGTTTACGGTGTAAGTGTTGGAGAAATAGTTTACAGAAACGAGTTCGATCTGCTAGAACCTCTTCTACCAAAGAAGGTCTGCATGCTGAGAAAAGATTGTTCAGGAAAAATAATTGCAAAAATAGATTCGAACTGCATCTCTTTAAGCGAGCTTTAAAAACCATTTTTTAAAAATCTCGAACTGTTCAAACGTGTTTACAACATCGCAATCCATTGGAGATTTGAAAAAGAATGCTAGTTCTTTCACAACACCTTTTACACCTTTCATCTTAGCAAAAAGCAAAAATCTTGCCAAATCTAAAACTAAAGGAGCTGCTACTATTGCATCTATTGCATCCCAAATAAAGTAGAACTTCATTAGCTTTCCAAGGAATCCCCTAAAGTGTATGAAGTCAAAAGCTGTTTTGTTGTCTGCTAAGCTTGGAAAGAAATCTATTTCTGTTATACTGTATGGACTGTAGCCCAAAGACTTTTCTAGTACTTTATCCTTACTTAATATTTTGCTTTCCTTGTTTTCCCTTCTAGACAAAACTTTTCCATCAAGATCACCTAATATGTTGTAACTCATCCATCCAACGATTTCTAGGTTCCTGTAAAGAAACATTGGAGCTAAAGTAGTTTTAACTAAAGTTTCTCCAGTTTTTCCATCGTTTCCAGCATGTGGTACTTTGTTTTTTTCTGCAAGTTCTTTAAGTGCAGGTATGTTTGATCCTACACTTGGTGTGAAGTTTGCATATGGAACTTTGTTTTTCAATGCTGCGTAAGCGTAGATCATGCTTGCAGTTGCGTATTCTTTTTTGTTCTCTTCTATCATCCTCTCAAAACCTTCCAAGTTGCTGTGGTATTCTTCGCTAAAATTCAAAGGTGGTTCGGTAGAAGCTAAATTGATCACAACAGTCTTTTCATCTGCAAAACTTCTTATATCTTTTTCTACAATTTCAACGATCTCCTCAAGACTGAAACCTTTCTGTTCCAAAGTTTCAATTTTTCCCAACTCTAAAATACCAGGACCACAATTTACAGCTGTCCCAGTTTTAGCAACCACAAGTTCAAGTTCATCTTTAACAGCTTCAAGTATTTCTTTGTCGAAATGCCTGTTCAACTCCCAGTGCTGTTTAGCAGCTTCGTATGCATTTGGTAAAATTCTTATCTCATGTCCTCCAAAGTCAAATTCAAAAGGAGCATATTTGTCGATCTTTTTGAAAAAAGGTAAAGCTGAAACTAGACCATAAGTTGGAACTAGTTCTTTTTCAATTGCTTTAGCTCCAACCATTGCAGTTGTTGAAACGATTCCGTAAGCACCTATGAGCCAAACTTTCATGCTAATACCAGTAATCTTTATATGTTTCTAAAGCTTTCGCTACCAAGTTTGCAGCACTATCACAGTCTCTAAGATCAACGACTTCTACTGGGCTGTGTATGTATCTAGCAGGAACGCTGACAACACCTGCTGGAATTCCTTGCTTAGTTAAACTTATTGCAGAAGCATCTGTAGTTCCACCTTCAGCTACTTCCAGCTGATAAGGTATGTTGTACTTTTCCGCAGTCTCTCTTAGCCATTTCAGAACTTTTGGAGTTGTAATTAAGCCTCTTCCTGCCGCATCTATAACAGTTATGGCTGCACCTTTTCCGATCCTTATATCCATATGAGCGGATTCGCTTCCAGGAAAATCTGCTGCTGGACAGGTGTCTAAAGCTATAGCCAAGTTAGGATCTAAAGCATATGCACAAGTTCTAGCTCCTTTAAGCCCAACTTCTTCTTGAACAGTTGCTACGGCAAAGACAGTTGCATCACTTTCAGTTCTCTTCACAGCTTCTATCATAACTGCAACTCCTACTCTGTTGTCGAAAGCTTTTCCAGTTATCCTGTTGTTTGCAAGCATTACAACTTCTCTATCTAAAACTGCAGGACTTCCTACTTCTATTCCCAACTTTAAGACTTCCTCTTTACTGCTAGCTCCGACGTCTACAAACATATCACTGATCTCTATAGCTTTCTTTCTCTCTTCATCTTTCATCAGATGCGGCGGTTTACATCCTATAACTCCATAAATCTTACTTTTGCCGTAAATTACAACTCTTTGCCCCAAAACTATTTGAGAGAAGTGCCCTCCTATAGGTGTCAATCTTATGAAGCCTTTATCGTCTATATGCTTTACAACAAAACCGATCTCATCTACATGGGCTGCAACCATTATTTTCATCCTTTCGCTTCCATTCTTTACGCATATCAAGTTTCCAAGTGAATCTGTTTTTATCTCATCAACGTAATTTTCAAGCTCAGCTTTAACAATTTCCTTGACATCTTCTTCATATCCACTTACACCCAAAGCGTTGCTGAGCTTTTTTATCAGTTCAAACATCTTACCACCTACTCTAAAGCATGTCTATCTTCCATTTCTTTTTCATCGATACTTTTTCTAACCATAATTTCAGAAACTAGAGCGTCTAAAAAAACCATCGCAGTTATCTCGAATAAAGTTCCAAGTGGAAATATTTTGTCTTTCTTTTCTTTCCACCTCAACTCTACAACAACGTCTGAAAGACTTGAAAGGGTGGATTCTTTCTTACCTGTAAATGATAAAACTTTAACTCCAAACTCTTTAACTTTTCTAGCATAATCTACAGTATAGCTAGTTTCTCCACTTCCAGAAACTGCAACTAATAGATCTTTTTCTTTTATTTTAGGTGTTATTGTTTCTCCAACGACGTAGGTTTTGTAACCTAAATGCATCAAACGCATTGCAAAAGCTTTAGCTATGAGACCACTTCTTCCAGATCCAATAACGAAAATTCTTTCTGCAGAATTTATCAAGTTTATAGCTTTTTCTACCGATTCTAGATCAAGCTCCCTTTTAAACTTTTCTAAGTGCTCAGCCACTTTTTCCATGAATTTTAGTAGAGTGCTCATCAATTTCCGAAGGTTTTGAGTATTTAAATTATACCAGTTTTAAACTAAAGAGTACGTTGAAAACTACGTACGCTACGATAAGCATTAAAAGGGAATGCTTTACTCCAGCGGATAAACTTCCTTCACCCATGGCTCCTGCAACTAGTCCAGCAAATATCCCTTGAAATACTGCTGCATGCATGAAATAGTTTCTGTACAAGTAAACGTCAACCGACGATAGAAATGTAAAAGCTTGACCTGTGGCTTGAACTTTTGCGGCAGCTTCAGCTAGAGTTGAGAGGAACGTTGATGAGATTATGTAAACTATTCCTATGAAGACGAAGAAAGCTATGTAAACTATTATAACATATGAAAACATGTTAACTGCTCTTTCTCTGCGAAGAAGTTCGGCGTTGCTGGCATCCTTTGCAGAGATCATCAGAACTTCCGTAACGTTTCCAGTAGATATCAACGCCTCTCTGAGTAAAGTTATAGTTCTCGTGATCTCGAAAATCCTTAGTCTGTTCGCAAACCTAGCAAGTGCATCGGTCAAACTGATCCCCCAGTCCAGATTTCTTTTGATCTTGGCTATTTCTTTCCTTAGTGGGCTTGTGTCTGTTCTTGCAAGCATCTCTATAGCTCTATGTATAGGTAATCCACTTTCGTTTGCTGAGGCAAGTTTGTTCAAAAATATCGGAGTTAGTCGCATGAACTTCGATGTACTTCTTTTATTTAGTTCAAAAAACAACGTAAATGGAGCTAAAATAATTACTAAAGCTATGAATATGTAGTCGTCGATCTTGAAGAACCAAGCTCTCAGATCAAGTTCTACTGGATTGATCAAGAGACCGTAAACTATGAACATAACTCCTAAAGGTAAAGATAAAACAAAAGTAGCATATGGATTTTCTATGAGTAATTTGATCGGTCTTTTTAGTTTCTTTTTAATCTTCCAAATTTTTACAAGCTTTTTTATTTCTTTGACTTCACCTTTTTCACTAACATTACTAACGTTGCTGAAGTAAACAAATCTCTCCCTTAAAATTGGAGCTTTCCCAAGTTCTCCTGGAGTTAAAAGTTTTATAACTACTGCAAACATGAAAGAGCCTATTGGTATAACCAAATATATAACAGACAGTATAGCAACGTCGTTTGAATGCCCTAAAACAGACATAACAGTCAGAATTACGATCAAAAATAGAGGACCAGCTACTAGAGCTGTGATGTATGTTTCTGCCATCAATCCTAAAAATTCTAAGAACCCCTTCTGATTTTGTCTAGTTTTTTCAAAGTAGAAGTTTGCTCTTTCTTCCAAATACATTGTTACGTCTCCTCCACTATCTATTATAGTAATTAGGCCATGTAAAAATTCTCTAAAACTTTCGGACGGTGTTACATCAACCATCTCTGCAAGGGCTGTTCTAAGGTCAGATCCGAACACTTCTACCTTCCAAACAATTTTAGATGCTTCTCTTGAAACTTCTCCGTAAACTTCGTAGTTTTCTGAAAGAGATTTAAATATTTGAAGTAAATTCATTCCTCCTCTGCTCAAAGAGTACATGAAAGTTATAGCATGTGGAAGAACTCTATCGATCTTACTTTTCCTATCACTTATTATCAGAGCTGGATAGATCGAGAAGAGGAAGTTTGCAAAGTAGTAGAAAGCTAGAGTTATTGCTACAGCTACTATAGATGCGTAAACAAACTCCCTAATGCCTAACCAGTATTCAGCAATACCTGGAGGAAGAACTATTGAAAAAATCGGTGGAATTCCTGTAAAATAGATGATCGTGAAAGCTAAAAACACTCCAATTATGGATCCCACAAAACCAAAAATCAGAGAGAACATCCTAGCTGTAGCTATGTACATTTCAGGAGGTAAAGGTATTGACGCTTTCTTGAGAGAACGTTCGATTTCGTAGTACTTGGCTTTGTTTTTCTTTATGTAATCTCCAAAAAACTTGTATCCTAAATAAGTTAAATAGTTAGCTCTACTAAACACTTTCAACCACCTATCATTTTCATTACCTTTTCAGGTTTTGTTTGGTAAGTATGAATTATGTTTGAAACATCCTTGAAACTTCTTATACCATTCTTAACCATGAACTCCAACACTTTTTTCCTCCTTTCTACCTCTTCGTTTAGTTCTTTAAAGCTCCATCCCCTCTGCTTCCTTATCTCTTCAAGGCACTTCGAAGTTCCGACC
>JANXDX010000020.1 GCA_025058735.1 Archaeoglobaceae archaeon
TGATGTTGCCATAGGTTAAGTTGAAGCTAAAGACTGCGAAGCCAAATGGTTCGAAGTAGTAAGGAGCTGCGGTTGAGTTGCTATAGTTTCCTGTGACACTGAAAGTTATGTTAACGTTTGGAGAAGCAGTGTTTAATGAAATGCCAGTTACATTTAACGCATCATTAGCTCCAGCGGTATAAGGACCATCCCACCAATTCGTCGATCCCTTATTCGAGTTTACATTGCTTATTGGACCAAGCAAAACCCATTGATTGCTTCCAAAGTGCGCAGTTTGATTGCTCAAATACTTCGTTATGTTCAAAGAAACATTGTTTCCAGTTAAACTAACCGCAGTCTTTCCAAACCAAGCTTCATTAAGACTGACGTTCAGATAAACTGTCCATGTGTAATTACCTCTCGCAGGGATCTTGTTTGGATCGTAGCGCTCAGTAATTATGAAAGGTGCTCCATCGCTTATACCCATTGCAGTATCGTCAACATCGTAGAAAATGCTCACAAGCTCATTTGGCTTAAGCAATGGTATATGGATGAAGCAATCCGCTCCAGTTGTGTTGAAAACTCCCGCCTTGTTTATTTTATCTGGAACAAAGCCAGTTGCAGAACTGCTAACTCTTACAACACTGCTTGAACCGTTGTAGAAAAGTCTACAATCGCCAGTATTATTGGTTAAATTGACTGCGATCCAGATGTCGTAAATAGCTTCGCTAGCTTTGTTTGTTATGTTTATGTAGCCTGTTACATTGGTTGTGTAAGTGATCTGAGTTAAGTTTCCGGTAAAATCGTAGTCTATTACGTTAACAGTCGTATTTATCTTCTCCTCAATCACTACATCCAGCGGTGCGGCGCTTGCTAGGCCTATTGCTACAATCAACAATATCGCGATCGTTCCAACGTATTTTAAAAACTTCATCAGGTACAATCTTCAGGTAGGATATAAAGCTTTTTGTCATTAAATCGAACTCAATATATTTTATAAAATATTTTATAAACAAAAATTTCAACTAAAAACGAAACGATAGATTTTTAAAAACTTTACAAACTAAAAATGTGAAACTCGCATTTGGACTAATTGCACTGCTCTTTTTGATCCAAATATCTTCAGCCCAAGTACTGGAAATTTCAGAGATGAAGCTGTCCGTTTTTGTGAAAGATAAAGCCCACATGAGGTACGAAATGACTTTAAAGAACAAAATAGACAAACCTTTGGTTCCTGGAATTTCAGAGATAAGGTTGCAGAAAGTTGAGCCAACAACTATTCTAATCTTTCCAATTCCATTTGGAGAGAGAAAACAAAGTGTGGAAGTTGAAAATTTGAAAGCTTATTCAGAAAACATAAATCTGAAAACGAGCTTTGAAAAGTTCGATGAATACTCCGCGATCTACTATGAGTTGTGGTATCCAATAGAGCCTTATGGAGAGAGGAGAGTAGTTCTAGAGTTTGATGCTGATCTAGTTGATCATGGAATCTTATTCAAGAGCATTACGATTCCGATCGGTGGAGATGTAGATATAAAGAAGGTCGAACTTAACTTAACTTCTGATTGGAAGCTTTGCTATTTTGAAAAGGAAATTAAAACAGTTCCAGCAAATCACATAACATTTGTTACAGCTGAATTTTCCATAATTCCATTCCCAATTTTACCGTTTCGCGGCTATCTGCTTTTCTGGGGAACAGTTCTTTCCCTAGTATTGGTTTTGTCTTTGATTGCAAAAAAATTGAAAAGAGCTGAAAAATCATGATATTTTTACTACTCTTTTTAATTCTTACTCCAGCTCAGGCTTGCGTTTTTGAAATAAGGAGTGCAACTTTTTACACTGATGGAACTCAAGTTGTAACGAGGGATTGGTTTGTAGTAGATTTCAAAAACGAATACAACTACGAACTCTTCGATATTCAATTCAACGATCTTGTGATTGTTCCAGTTGTTGGGAAAGGTGAAAGGATAAGATTGGATCCGTACAAAAACGTAACTCCAGTGAATTTTCCAATATCCATAAGAGCTTTCGTTATTACAACTGAAAGTTTCAGTAAAGTAGAGTACTCAATTCTAAACAAGGGCCGTGAAACAGATGTAACTGTAAAGATCCCGTTGTTTGCAGAGCTCTTGAGCTGTGAAAACTGTGAAATAAAAGATCATGTATTTTTCAAGAAAACTCTTAAAGAGAATGAATTTGCAAACTTCTCTCTAATCACAACCCGTTCATTCAGCATTCCAGATGGAGAAGTGATCTTTACTTACAAAGAAGATCTCAACTTCAGTTTTACTGCAAACGTTCCAGTAACAATTGAGAAGGGCTTTGCTGAAAAGTGGATCGGGAATTTCAAGGTATCAAACATTTTTGATAAAGATATGAAAGTAAGAGCTGTAGCTTTTGTCGAATTCTGTAACTTGACTTGTAAAAGGTTGGAACTTTTCAATGAAAGCTTTTTACTCAGGAGTAATGAAGTTTTTTCAAAAAAAGTTGAAGTTGAAAGTTCCGAAGTTCCTATATTCATTTTCAAAGTTGATGCAAAAGTTGAAGATTTTTGTCCCCTTTTAATTGTTCCTGCGAAAGAGTTGGATGGAAGGTATTTGATAGGTAGTGCTCTGCTGAAAGGTTTTAGCTATACAGCACCGGAAATTCCTAGAAGAGTTGGAGTAGGTATAATAACTCCAACGGTAACTCCTACACCGATCACAACCTTCGTTGTAAGACCAGAAGTTACGATTCCGTTGATCAGATTTCCAAAAGAGGTTTTCAATTATTATATAATAGCAACAAAACCTGCCTTCTTTGGAATCTTCATTTTAACACTTCTATTTTCTGTAAGAAGGAGAGGTTTGGTTGCTCTGAAAGAACATGAAAAGCTTCTCAAAATACCTAACAGGATCCGCATCTACACTCCACCTTCAAGTCCACTGATCGGTGGAATCGTAGTTGAACCAGATGAGAAATTAGTCTCAGAGCTTATAAAAAAAGGAATAAGTAGGGAGTACGCCGAAGCAATTTCAATAGCGATAAAAGTTAAAAAACCTCTCGTAGTTAGTGATCTGTACGTTGCAAAATTTGCTCTATCTTTCGGGATTCCAGTGATCATTTATGGTAGAACTTGAAGAGACGATGGAAGAAATGATGAGAAGGCTGCGCCTAAGAGATACTATAGCAGCGATTGCAATATCTTCAGCCTTTATTACCTTTGGAATCTTGATTTTGGTACTCATGGACGTGATCTTTGTACCCCTAGCCCTTAGAACTTTCACAGCAGTAGTACTTTTGTTTTTAGCTTGGATCTTCATGATCGTTGGAATATATCTGCTAACAACACTGCCGATGCCTAAAAAATCGAAACTCGTAGCAGACTCTTATGGAGTAGAGAAACTTGTAGAAAAGGGTTACAGAGGAAGAGTTTACATCTCAGCGGAGACGTTCAAAAGGTTGCCATCTGATGCTGTTTTGAAGATCGATCTAAAAGTAATAGATGTAAACGGTAAAGAAGCTGAAAAGTACAAAAAATATGGAGAGGAGCTTTCCCATACAATCGTATTAGCAAAAAGACTTAAAGCAAAGATTGTTAGCTCAAAAAAAGGTAAGATTGAAGGAGTTGAAGTTGTAACTGTGGATGATGTTTATTAATTTTAATTGAATAATAATAAAGTTTTTATTTAATAAATTATACTTCGTCGACTTACACTTTGCTGTATCGACGTTAAAGCTTTTAATTCGCAGTCGAAAGATTTTCAGGTGATGAAATGCCTATACTTTGGCTTGAAGAAGTCGATAGAAACGATCTACCTATCGTTGGTGGAAAAGCTGCAAATCTTGGAGAGCTAATAAGAATAGGTCTCCCAGTTCCAGACGGTTTTGTAGTTGATGCGAAGAGTTTCAAAGATTTCATAGAAAGAGTAGGATTGAAAGAAAAAATCTATCCAATACTAAATTCTTTGGATGTTGAGAAAACTGATGAATTAAATAAGGCTTCTGAAAAAATAAGGGAGATGATCGAAAGATCTGAAATGCCAAAGGAGATAGAAATTGAGATCAGAGAAGCTTACAGAAAATTGGGGAACGTATACGTAGCTGTAAGAAGTTCTGCCACTGCAGAAGATCTTCCAGAGGCTAGCTTTGCTGGTCAACAGGAAACTTATTTAAACGTTTTTGGTGAAGATGAAGTTGTTGAAAAAGTTAAAAAGTGCTGGGCTAGCCTTTTTACTCCGAGGGCAATATACTACAGAGTTCAGCACAACTTCAAGCATGAAAACGTTAGTATAGCTGTAGTTGTTCAGAAGATGATAAACAGTGAAAAGAGTGGAGTCATGTTCACTTCTCACCCAGTAACAGGTGAAAAGAAGTGTTTAATTGAGGCTGTTTTTGGTTTAGGTGAAGCAATTGTTAGCGGATCAGTAACACCAGATACTTACGTTTACGATAGAATGAAGAGGAAAATTGAGGAAGTTAAAGTAGGGGAAAAGAAGTTTATGTTAACAAGAAAAGATGGGAAAACTGTAAAAGTTGATCTAGGTTCGGAGAAAGTTAATCAGAGAGTTTTGAGTGATGAGGAAATTTTAAAGTTGGTTGAGCTTGGAGAAGTTATAGAGGAGCATTATGGAAAACCACAAGATGTAGAATGGGCTGTGGAGAATGGACAAATATACATAGTTCAATCAAGACCAGTAACAACTATAAAAGAGGAAAAAAAGGAAGTGGAGGAAGTTGAAGGGAAAGTTTTATTGAAAGGTCTAGGAGCTTCACCTGGTATAGCATTTGGAAGAGTGAAAGTTGTTTTTGGCTTAAACGACCTTTCAAAGGTTGAAAATGGTGACATCTTAGTTACAACTATGACGACTCCAGATATGGTTCCAGCTATGAAGAGGGCATCTGCAATAGTTACCGATGAAGGAGGGATGACTTGCCATGCAGCTATAGTTTCAAGAGAACTCGGAGTCCCCGCTGTAGTTGGAACCAAGAATGCTACTAAAGTTTTAAAAGATGGGGTTGTCGTAACAGTTGATGGAAGTAGAGGTATAATCTACTCTGGAAAGGTAGAGGAGAAAGAAGAGGAAAGGTTTGAAATTTATCCACAAATAGTAACTGCTACTGAAGTAAAGGTCAACCTTTCTGTTCCAGATGCTGCTGAAAAAGTTGCAAAAGAGACTAATGCTGATGGAGTTGGACTTTTTAGAATAGAGCACATGATACTTGGCTTAGATAAGCATCCGATGAAGTTCATAAAAGATGGAGAAGTTGAAAAATACATAGAGTTGTTGTACAGAGAAATGAAGAAGGTTGTCAAAGCATTCTATCCAAAACCTGTTTGGATAAGAACTCTAGATGCTCCAACAGATGAATTTAGAACGATGATCGGTGGAGAAGAAGAGCCGATAGAGCCAAACCCTATGCTTGGATACAGAGGTATAAGGAGAGATCTTATAGAAGTTGAACACCTGAAAGCTCAGTTCAGAGCTGTAAAGAAGTTAGTTGATGAAGGGTTTACAAACATAGGTCTTATGATACCTCTTGTCATATCTGCTGATGAAGTTAGGAAAGCTAAAGATGTTGCAAGGGAAGTCGGTTTAGATCTTGGCAAGATAAAGTTTGGAATAATGGTTGAAACTCCAGCTGCAGCTTTGATAATTGAAGATCTGATCGAAGAAGGGATAGACTTCGTAAGCATAGGATCTAACGATCTAACACAGTATACACTTGCAGTTGATAGAAACAACCAACTTATAGCTCACTTGTACGATGAAAGACATCCAGCAGTTATGAAGTTGATAGAGAGAGTTATAAAGATCTGCAAAGAGAAAAAAGTCGAAACTTCTATATGTGGACAGGCTGGAAGTTATCCAGACGTAGTTGCTAAGCTAGTAGAAATGGGGATAGACAGTGTTTCTGCAAACCCAGATGCTGTAAGGAAGATAAGAGAAGTAGTTGCAAAAGTTGAGAAGAAGTTGATCTTGGAGAAAGTTAGAGGGTTTAGATGATCTTCAGCGAAACAACCTTCAAAATCGAAGCTGTAAAAATAGCTGCATATTTGCTTGCAGAAAACGCAAGAACGGCTCCAAAGTCTAGAGGACAGGATAGTTTAGATATAGTGTACATAGATGGTTACGAGTTGAGAAAGCTCTGCGAGGAGATGAAAAAGATATCTGAAGAGTTGAACGACAGAGTTTTCAAGAGAGATGCTGAAAGTATAGAAAAATCACAGGGAGTTCTTTTAATAGGTGTTGAATCGAGAAAACCTTTGAATTTAAACTGCGGAGGATGCGGATATAAGAGTTGTGAAGAGTTTCAAAAAGCTTTGAGTGTAAATGTAAAATTCACAGGCCCTTCATGCATTTTTAAACTTCTAGACTTAGGGATTGCCGTTGGATCTGTTGCAAAACTGTCATCAATTTTAGGATTGGACACAAGAATTATGTACACAGCAGGATTTGCTGCCAAGAGATTGGAGTATGTGAAAGGAGACGTAGTACTAGCTATTCCAATAGCAACTCTAGGCAAAAATCCATTCTTCGATAGAAAAGATTAGAAAAGATTAAATTCAACCAAATTATTTTCAAATACGTTTGCTTCTTGATCTAATCTTTTGTATTATCTTTATTTTTAACTGTTTTCTATCCCTCGAATTCGAAAAAGCAAAATCTTTTTATCTTTTCTGTGAACTTTCCGTCATGAAGATTGGAGATGCGATGGTTAAAAACGTAGTCTTCGTAGACTATTCTACAAAGATCTTAGAAGTCTGCAAGATAATGGGAGAAAAGAGGATAGGCAGTGTAATAGTTCTGAGAAGTGGAAAGCCCTATGGAATATTTACAGAGAGAGACCTTCTTTCAAAAGTATTCTTAGAGGGAAAACTGGAAGAGGAGGTAGGAAAATACGCCTCTTCACCTCTAGTAGTTGTATCTCCAGATTACGATGTAAGAGAAGCTGTAAAGATAATGAGAGATCTAAAGATTAGAAGGCTAGTTGTAAGTGAAGGAGATAAGATAGTTGGAATATTGACAGCATCGGATATAGTCAAACTTCTTGGGGAAGGTAAGATATGAAGTGCGTTGAATGTGGAAAGGAGTTGGAAGAGAAAAAAGAAGGAATAGAATGGCGCCTCTGCACTTTTTGTAAGAAATCTGTATGCTTCGACGACTTACATTACATTGGAATTTGGAGAAGGGGACTTTATTCGAATTTTGTAGACGTTTTTCCTGTATGCAAGAACTGTTTACCAAAATTCAAGGGTACTTTGAGATAACTTTGAAAAAGTTTTCCACTTTTTCCTTACAAATGGAGGAATGTTCCCATTTTTTATCAATTTCTTTAGAAATTCCCTTGTCTTAGGGTCGCTAGAATAACCACTCCCAAAATCTCCAAAGATCTTTTTCATTTTCTCAATTTCAATTTCTCTCTCAACTTTTGCCACTATTGAAGCTGCAGAAACTATCGGATATATATCATCTGCTCTGTGAGATGCGAAAACATCAACTCCAGTTCTTTCCTTTAGCTTACTTGACAATCTCTCTGGAAAAACGTCGAAGCTGTCAACGTAGACAGCTTTTGGCTTCAAATTCAAGATTACTTTTGAATAAGCTTCAAATAGAATTTCGTTCAAGCTCATGTAGCACATCTTCTTGTCTAGCTCTTCTGGCCAGATTTTTAAAACAAAGATCTTTGAAACTTCAACTACTTTTTCATAAAGCTCAACCCTTTTTTTGTGACTCAGCTTCTTCGAATCTTTAACTCCTATCTTTTTGAAAAAATCCTGATCTTCAGAACAAACCCCAGCCACAACTAATGGCCCTAAAACACAACCTTTTCCAGCCTCATCTATTCCAGCTATCATATCTTCAAACCTTTTATAGGTATCCTACCTTTTTTCACCTTTTTCATCAAACTCTTCATCGTCTCATAGTACTTCAGAAGTTCTTTAACTTCCTGGATCGAAGTTCCACTTCCTATAGCTATCCTCCTTATCCTAGAAGAGTCGAGGATCTTTGGATTCAGCAGTTCCTCTTCAGTCATCGAATCCATCATCACTTTGAACTTCTTCATCTTCTCCTGAGTAACTTCTATAGCATCATCGTTTACTTTTAAACCCAAAAAAGGAAGCATTTCAAATACCTTCCTTATAGGCCCCATCTTTTCTATTGCTTCAATTTGCTTGTAAATATCTTTCAAAGTAAAAGTCCCCTTCAAAAAAGCCTCAGCATCTATCTCCTCTTCCTTCACTATTCTCTCCACCTTTTCCATCAAAGATTTTACATCACCCATTCCAAGTAACCTAGATACAAAACTCGTTGGATCGAATTTTTCAAAATCTTCGACTTTTTCACCAGTTCCTATAAAAGCTATTGGAATACCTATTTCTCTAGCTGCAGAAAGGGCTCCGCCACCTTTAGCAGTACCATCGAACTTCGTTACAATTATACCATCTATCTTCACTGCATCGTGAAAAGCTTTAGCCTGCTTAGCTGCAAGCTGACCAGTTGCTGCATCTACAACTAGAAACTTGTAATCTGGATCTAAAGCTTTAGCAATTTCCTTCATCTCTTTTATCAGATCATCTTCAAGCGCATGCCTTCCAGCAGTATCTACTATCAACATGTCGTAATCTTTTAAATTTTCCAATCCCCTAACAACAATTTCAACAGAATTTTTTCCATCTTTCTCCCCATAAAAACCAACTTTGTAACTTTCAGCTAGCTGTTTCAACTGCTCATAAGCTGCAGGTCTAAAGGTGTCTGCAGCTATCACGGCTGTTTTCAAACCATAATCTTTGTAAAATTTTGCAATTTTAACAGCCGTAGTAGTCTTACCACTTCCATGAAGTCCGATCAGCATGATCTTACACTTTTTTAGAGGTATTTCCAACCCTTCTCCAACACCTTTTAACAACTCCTCATAAACTATTTTTAGAACGTGCTCCTTTGTAGTCAACCCTGGCAAAACTTCTTCACTACTTGCTCTTTTCCTTATAGAATCGCTTATCTCTTTGACTTGCTTAACGTTCACATCTGCTTTGATCAAAGCTCTCTGAATATCTTTAATTATCTCCTCAACGAACTTCTTATCAACGCTGCTAGCTCCAAGTATTTTCCTAGCTACATCTTTAAGAGTTTCAAGTGCCATCAGTATGAGTTGCAAAAAGGTATAAAAAGACAACTGATGATTGAGCTATATGAAAGTCATGTTCCTAATTGTAATTGCATCACTGATAGCTGTTACTCTTGCGATGAACTACTACACAGAATACCTGTGGTTTGAATCGCTTGGATACGAAGAAGTCTTCCTTGTTTATTTTTCATACGGTGCAGCTTTCGCAACTTTATCGTTTTCAATACCTTTTGTAGTATTAACAGTTAACAACATTTTGATAAGAAAAGCTACAGAAGAGTTCCTTGGAGAGCAGTTCAAGATACCTTTCACAGTAGACTTGGCAATTTCTGGACTAATAGCCGCAATCTCATCTCAGTATTGGCATGTTTTGTTTTTCTTTACAAATTCTGTAGATTTTGGAATATTAGATCCTATTTTCAACTTTGACGTATCTTTCTTTACATTTAAACTTCCATTTCTAAAATTCTTGATCGCATTAACAGCTACTTCTTTAATCCTAGCTCTCTCAATAGCTTTGCTGAGTTATTTCTACGTTTTCAGATGGGTTAGAAGTATTGAAGAATTCTTCGAAATTTTTCCGACAAAAGGAATGCTTCACATATCGATCTTAGCATTTCTAACTCTTTTTGTCACCTCCATTTCCATGATCTTTGCAGCGTTCGATCTGATCTGTTCAGAACACAGAGTAGTAAGTGGTGCAAACTACGTAGATGTCAACGTAAGAGTACCGATCTACTTCACTTCAGCTGTGTTGATCTCAATTTTTTCAGCTATTTTAGCTTACCTCTTGTACAAGAACAAGTTCAAAACTTTAGCATATTCGAGTTTTGTATTCTTAACTTTTCTTCTCTTTTCAATAGTAATTTTGCCAATTTTTGTACAGAAGTTCATAGTTGAGCCGAACGAGCTGGCCTACGAAGCTAAGTACATAGAGTACAGCATAAACTACACACTTTTCGCCTACGGATTGAACAAAGTCAAAAAGAAAGTCTTAAACTATTCTGAACTAACCATGAAAGATGTTTTTGATTCAAAAGCTACGATAGAGAACGTGAGGATCTGGGATCATAGACCCCTGATCGAGATCTACAGGCAACTCCAGCAAGTAAGGCCCTACTATGTTATAAACGATGTTGATGTTGATAGATATTTTGTAAACGGCAGTTATGTCCAGCTTTTACTTGCGGCAAGGGAAATTTCTACCGAAAGGTTGCCAGATAGGGCAAGAACTTGGGTCAACGAGTATTTAATCTACACCCACGGATACGGATTGATAGCATCTTCAGTGAGCGAAGTAGATAGAGAAGGCCTACCAAAGTTTTTGATCTACGACATACCACCGAAGGGTGTTTTCGATCTGAAAGTTCCACAGATCTACTACGGTGAGCTGACTAGGCACTATGTGATCGTAAAAACTTCACAACCAGAATTCGATTACCCATACGAAGATAAAAACGTTTATACAACTTTCAACGGAACAGGGGTAAAGCTTTCTGGAATAAACAGACTACTCTTTGCGATAAGGTTTTCAGACATAAACATATTGCTTAGTGAATACATAAATTCAGACAGCTTGATCTTGTTCAGGAGAAACATAATAGAGAGGGCCAGAGCTCTAGTTCCATTCTTCAGTTTCGATTCAGATCCGTACATAGCTCTGATCGACGGTAAAATCTACTGGATCTTAGATGCCTACACAACTTTGAGCAACTTTCCATACTCTGCAAAGTTTGAAAAGATCAACTACATAAGAAATCCCGTAAAAGTTTTCATAGATGCTTACAATGGAGACGTTGAATTCTACGTTGTCGAGGAAGATGCTGTAGTTAAAAGTTTGAGAAAAGCTCTGAAAATTTTCAAAGATGACATGCCAGAAAAGTTCAGAGAACACATCCGCTACCCCTTAGACATGTTCAAAGTACAGGCGAACGTCTATGCTGTTTACCATATAAAAGATGTTACTGCATTTTACAACAAAGAAGACGTCTGGGATGTAGCTATGGAAAAATTTGGAAATGCAAAAATCGATGTAGAGCCTTACTACGCTACAATTTATATAGAAAATGAACCGGAGTTCGTTCTAATGCTTCCAATGACTCCTATAAATAGAGACAACTTGATCGCTCTACTCATTGCAAGGTGCGACAAGAAATACGGAGAGCTCCTAGTCTACGAAGTTCCAAAGGGATCGCTCATCTATGGACCGTTCCAAGTTGAGGCTAGGATAGATCAAGATCCAGAACTCTCCAAACTTTTCACACTCTGGGGACAGAGGGGAAATGAAGTAGTTAGAGGTAACCTTCTAGTTATACCTGTAAAAAATTCTCTATTGTACGTCGAACCAATCTACCTACAAGCTGCAGCTTCGAAGATACCAGAGCTTAGGGGAGTAGTTGTTGTTTGCAACGAAAAACTTGCAATGGGTAAAGATATTTACGATGCTATAAACTTAGTTTTTGGAAAAGAAGAGACTAAAAAAGATGTTGATGCTGAAGAAAAGTTGAGTATTGTTAAAGATCTATTTGAAAAGATGCTTGAAGCTTTGAAAAATGGAAAATGGGCTGAATTCGGAAGTTACATAGAAAAAATTTTAGAGATCCTTAAGGGCTGAAGCTAAGATTTCCGCTACACTTATCTTGCTAAAAATACTTTCCACTGTATCTGTTGCAACTATTTCTTTGACTCCACTGCTAAATATCCTTACTGCAGCAAAGGATGCTAAAACTGCATGAATGCAAGCAGTTTCAACTTCTCTAGCTCCAAGCTTTCTGAGTTGCTTCGATGCCTCTATTACAGTTCCTCCAGTCGAAATTATGTCGTCCACTATAACAACTCTTCTATTTTCGATTTCTACTTTTTTCGGATAAAATTCCACTGTATAAGCATCTATCCTTTTCTTTTCGAGGTAATCCCATTCACATCCAGCACTTTTAGCGGCAACTTTAACTCTTTCCAAGGATCCCTTATCTGGAGCTAGCATGATCAGATCTCCCTTTTCTGCGTAGTAATTTCCTATCAAAGGCATTGCATCAACATCTTTCAATTTTGTAAAATGGGAGGCTGCATCTTTGCTGTGTATATTTACAGTTAAAACTTTTTCAGCATAATTTTCTATGATCTTTGCAACAGCCCTTATACTTACAGCTTCTCCGCTGAGAAAAACTTTATCCTGTCTAGCATAGCCCATGTAAGGGACAACTGTGTATATTTTTCCCTTCAAAGCCTCCATCGAAAGGATCAGGAAGATAAGATCTTCGTTGCTTCTCAAGCTGCAAACAACTAAATGTTCATCTTCACTGCTGTTTATTCTAGCGTAAAGTTCTCCATCTGGAAACCTTTTGAATTCAACTTCAGCTATATTTAATTTTAAAGATTCAGCAATCCTCTTAGCTAAAAGAGGTGAGGAGGGGCAAGCAATTATGTCCATAAAAAATTTTTGTTCTTTTTTATTTAGCCTTTACTGATCCTCAAAAGCTCTATGGGTATTGGTACTATTATTGTTGTGTTCGGTTCTGAGGCTATCTCATTCAAGGTTTGTAGATACCTGAGCATCATAGCTCCATCTGTTCTAGAAAGAACTTGAGCAGCTTCAGCTAATCTCATGGCAGCTTGAAATTCTCCTTCAGCTCTTATAACCTTAGCTCTTCTTTCTCTTTCAGCTTCAGCTTGCATAGCCATAACTCTTCTCATCTCCTCAGGCAATTCAACGTCTTTAATCTCTACTGCAGTAACCTTTATTCCCCATGGATTGGTTGCTTCATCTATAATCTGCTGAAGTTTCAAGTTCAACTTCTCCCTTTCAGACAGAAGTTCATCGAGTTCAGCTTGTCCTATAACACTTCTCAAAGTTGTTTGAGCGATCTGGGATGTAGCGTACTTGTAGTCGTAAACTTCAGTGACAGCTTTTGCAGAATCTATTACTCTGTAGTAAACAACTGCATTTACCTTCACAGTAACGTTGTCTTTCGTAACAACCTCCTGAGCTGGAACATCATAAGTGATCGTTCTAAGATCGACAACAACTATAGATTCTATTATTGGAATTATGAAGAAAAGACCTGGACCTCTTGCACCTACAAGTCTACCTAGCCTAAATATGACTCCCCTCTCGTACTCCTTAACGATCTTTATTGCTGAGGCTAGGAAGATCAGGATCACTATAGCTAGACCTATCCAGAACCACAGGTTCATACCGAATATCTTCGTATTATAAATTAATTTTGGTGTTAAAAAGCTTTATAAAATATTTTATTATATATTATAATTTTTTATTTTTTGAATATGTAATTGATGAACTCCTGGACGCTTATGTTATAGTTTGTCATTATATAATAACTACCATATATAGTACCTGCTATACTTCCAACGTTGGTAAGAGCTGCAACCAACAAAACTCTGAAAAACTTGTTCTTCATAAGATCTGAGAAAGTTTTTTCATCCTTTAGTTTTAAGATGTCATCAATCGTCAGCTTCCTTTTCCAAGCTTCTACAATACCACTTAACCAACCTGCAGCTATAAAAGGATTTAAAGATGTTAGCCAGGCTGTTAAAAAAGCTGTAAGAACTGAAAGAGGATGAGCTCTTGCAATCAATGCTCCAGAAGATGCTAATAAACCGTTTATTAAAAACCAGAATTTGAGAGCTTCAAGCACTTCTTGAGTACTTGAAAATGCGAGTAAGATGAAAAGGGTTGCTACGAAGATCGAAAACAAAAGCGCGAAGATCTTGAAAATGTTTATCCTCTTCCTTTTAACTTCTAAAATTTCTTTCAGATCTATTTTCTCATTTATCTTCTCCTCTATACCTCTCTTATGTCCAGCCCCTACTACTGCTACGATCTTCCTATATTTATTCAAAGCTTCTCTCAAACAGTAAGCCATGTAAGCATCTCTTTCATCTATCAATATTTTTGCAGCTTTTGGTGAAATTTTTCTGAATTCTTCAACTAGAAGATCTGGTCTTTTTACCATTTCATCGATGTCAAAATCTTTTCCTTTAAACAAATATATAAATAATTTAATTTTTTCTAATAAATTTAAAGAGTTCCAAAGCCTTGAAAAAGTTATCCCAACGTCTCTATCTATCAAAATTACATCTATCCCCATTTCCTTAGCTTTTTCGATCGCTGCAACTATTTCACTTCCCGGCTTTACTCCTACTTCCCTTCCAATTTTTTGCTGCAGATAAGCTAAAATTACTTGGAAAAGTGTCAAGGAAATGTTGTTTAAAGCTTCTCTTATAGAGATCTCTGGCTTGTTGAACAAAGCATAGTACCTCCTCGGACAAAGCTCTACTGCAACTGCATCTGGTTTTTCTTTTTCTATAACTTCCAAAACTTCTTCAATACTTCTCTTTGATACATGGGCAGTTCCAACTATTATCAACCTCTCCTCCAACTGAACACCTCCAGAGCTTCTAAGATCTCTTTAGCTTTCATTATATCACTCCTAGTAACAATTCCAACCAATTTGTTGTCTTCAATTATTAAAATTCTACCTATGTTCTTTTCACTCATAACTTTGAACGCATCAAAAGCTGTAGCATCTGGACTCAAAGAAATTATATTTTTGCTCATAACTTTTGAAACTTCTTCTCTAGGATCTGCTTTCAATAAATCTGAAAGAGTTACGATTCCAAGTAACTTCCCACTTTCAACTACTGGATAACCTAGATGTTTGAACTTCAGCATCAACTTTACTACTTCTTCAACTTTGTTATCGGGTTTTACGGTTACCAGTTGAGTGGTCATTATGTCTCTCAACTTGACTTTTCCAAGTACACTTTCGAACATTACAATCCTCTCCTCTTCACTCGCACCTATGTAGATGAAGAGGGCAATAAGTATAAGCCAAGGATTGTAAAAGATTCCAAATATTGCCATTACAATCGCTAAGCCTCTACCAAGATCTGCAGCGACCTTTGTAGCTCTTGCATAACTCATCCTAGCTGCTAAAATACTCCTCAAAATTCTTCCACCGTCCATTGGAAATGCTGGAAGGGAATTAAACAGTGCAAGAAGGATGTTTATGTAGCCAAAAGTAACGAAAAGTTGACTAAAAATAAAAAGTGATGCTATAAAAGACATCAAAGCTACGGCAAAACTTGAAACTGGACCGACAAAGGAAATAATTAGCTCTTTTCTAGGTTCTCTTGGGATCTCTTCCATCATCGCTATTCCTCCGAAGATGAAGACAACAACACCGTTCACTTTAACACCGTAGTGTCTAGCTGCAAAGGAGTGGGCTAATTCATGGATCACTATTGCAACTACTATCAGAAATGAAGCTGCAATGGAAAATAGAAGCCTTAAACTTCCTTCTAAGTTTGCAAATCCAAAGGGTGGTGGTGAAATGTAGAAACCGTAGAAAAGAAGAGATATTATTACAACAGTACTTAAGTGAACTCTAACTTCGATTCCAGCTATATTAAAAAGCTTGAACGACCATCTCATGTAATCAATTTCGAAAATAATATTAATTCTTTTCGCTTGAGTAAGTTATCGATGTAGATTTTACGATTTTAAAAGAAACGAATGTAGTGATGTAAAAACTTGTTGTCGAACTTGTTACTAAGAAAACATTTTTGATCATTTTTAAAGCTACATAAGTCCAGCTTTCCTCAAAGCCTCCTCAATTTTGGAGATTCTTGAATTTATCTCTCTCATATTCACTTCTAAGTAATCTCTGAAATCTAAGCGAAGTAGTTCTAGCTTGGCATTCGTTTCTCCTAATTTCTCTGATACTTTGTCTATCTTTTCTGAAACCGAATCTATCTTTTTTCCAAGTTCTTCCCTTGTCTGATCTATCTTTTGTATCATTAAATCTTGCTTTTCGAGCATACTAAGCATCACTGGGATAGCTTTTCCCCAGTGCTCCATTTGAAAAGCTTGCATACATCTCTCAATCGGAGGAACTTGATAGTAATATTCTTCGAACTCTATAGATTCGACTAAAGCTTTCTCTGGTTTTTCAGCTTTTATTCTTCTCTTTAAAATTTCAAGTACATCCTTTTGTGCATCTACTAGAATAACAACAGCTTCTTTTCCATTTATAAAAGTGTTGAAAACTGTAAACTTATCAATTCCATACTCTAATGCTAGATTGATCAACTTAACTCTATAACCGACTCCGTGAACTTTGCCTTTTATGACGATCTTTATAGCCACGTTTAAATTTTGCGACTAACTTAAAAACTTTTCTTTAACTTGCAATTTCAGTTTCGTCGCTTAACTGTAGAAGGTTTTTATCATAAACGAAAGGCTTTACGATTTCATGTTTAACAAAACACTGCACTGTCAAACAAAAGACTCTGTAGTTAAAAATCAAATTAAAATAATTCTCATAAAAATGACATATTTGAACATCACGAAGTTCTTACTACGATTAAAGTGCTCAACGAGGTTTTACCGATTTCACTTTAATTTGCTTTATCTAAGCGATAACATTATTTAACTAGAAAAAGACTCGCCTTATGGACTCGAGACTTCCAAATTTTTATAAGCTAAGTTTAGATGAGAGACTAGAAATTGTTGCCAGGTTTGCAAAATTAAGTGAGGAGGAAAAAAAATCAATCAGATCTACAGCAGCTTTACCGATAGAAATAGCAGATAGGATGATAGAAAATGTCATAGGAACTTTCGAAATGCCGTTGGCAGTTGCTACAAATTTCCTGATAGATGGGAAAGATTATTTGATTCCGATGGTCATCGAAGAGCCAAGTGTAGTAGCTGCAGCCAGCAATGCTGCAAAGATAGCTAGAGAAGGTGGAGGATTTTTTACTAGTTATACAGGCTCTATAATGATAGGACAAGTTCAAGTTGCAAAGCTAAGAAATCCGATCGCTGCAAAGTTCGAAATTTTAAGGAACAAAGATGAAATAATAAACAAGGCGAACGAATGTGATCCAATCCTTATAAAACTTGGCGGAGGGTGTAGAGATGTTGAAGCTAGAGTAATAGAAACTTTTGCAGGTAAGATGCTTGTAGTTCACTTGCTCGTAGATGTGAAAGATGCTATGGGAGCTAACATAGTAAACACGATGTGTGAAGCCGTGGCTCCTTTTATAGAGAAATTGTGTGGAGGAAAAGTTTACTTGAGAATTGTTTCGAATTTAGCGATCCATAGAATTGCAAGAGCTAAAGCTCTGTTCAGAAAAGATGTTATTGGTGGGGAAGAAGTTGTTGAAGGAATAATGCTAGCTTACGCTTTTGCTTTAGCCGATCCTTTCAGATGTGCAACCCACAACAAAGGTATAATGAATGGAATTTCAGCTCTAATGATAGCTACTGGAAACGATTTTAGAGCTGTAGAAGCTGGAGCTCACAGTTATGCAGCAATTTTTGGTTACAAGCCATTAACTAGCTACGAAGTTGATGAAAAAGGAAATTTAATTGGAACAATTGAAATTCCAATCGCTGCAGGAACCATAGGAGGGGCTACAAGAGTTAATCCTTTAGCTCAAATTTGTCTAAAAATACTTGGAGTAAAAAGTTCAGAAGAGTTAGCAAGAGTTGCTGCTGCTTTAGGTTTAGCTCAAAACTTTGCAGCTTTGAGGGCTCTAGCTACAGAAGGGATACAGCGAGGACATATGGAACTACATGCAAGAAACCTAGCAATAATGGCAGGAGCAAAGCCAGAAGAGGTAGATAAGATCGTTGAGATAATGGTTAGAGATAGAAAGGTTAGACTAGATTATGCTAAAGAACTGTTGGAAAAGATTAGGAAATAACTATGCAAAAGTTTTTTATTTTTGATCTAACTAATCATGTGGAAGTTGGAATTGTAATTGGAAGATCCTCGATATCAGAATTCAACTTTGTTGTGAACCCAGCTAAAGTTCCAAAATTTGGAGAATATGTAGTTGCTAAAAACAGCGAAGGATTGGAAGTTCTTGGAATAGTTCGTGAAGTTAGTAGTTTCAACAGATTAATATTAGATGGACTATTTAATTTTGATTATATATTGAAAAACGTAGATCAGTCTAGAACTTTGATAGAAAAGAATGAAACGATCGTTGCAACTGCGAACGTAGTTGGTTTGATAGATGAATACAACATAAAACCAAACCGCTCACCTATAAAGCCTAGTACAATTGTTTACGAAGCAGACAGTCAGAAGTTAGCTAAAATTTTACAACCTTCTAGTAAAGGAGTAGAAATTGGAAGGTTGATAGTTAGGGAAGATGTACCAGTCGTTCTTGATGTAAACCAACTTTTACTTAGACACTTTGCAATCCTCTCAATAACAGGCGGAGGAAAGTCGAACGCTGTATCTGTGATCGTCAACGATATCGTAAGAAAGCTGAATGGAACTGTTATCTTGATCGATCCGCATGGAGAATATCTACACTACGTTTTTGAAGATGGGAAAGAAATAGGTAAAAACGTAGTTTCTGCTGGTATAAGGTGTGAAAACCTTGAGCCGTGGGAATTTGCATCATTAATAGGAATTTCCAGAGAAGCTTATGTTCAAAGGATGCATGCAGAGAGGGCATTTACTACAGCTAGGATCGAAAAGTACTCTGGAAAAAGCTTTGTTGAAAAAGTGATGGATAAAATAGAAGACTGGATCAACGTTGTTTCATCAAAAAACAAAAAAGAGATCGAATATTATGATGTAAACGGAGTTAAAAGAGTTGCAACTTTAAGTCGTAACGATCTAGATGCCTTAAGTAGGATAAAAGAGTACGTTTCAACTTTTCTAGCTAGATACGAGGAGGTTTTGCAACAAAAAGACATGCTTGCAAGTATAAAAGCAGGATATTTAAATGTTTTAAACTTGAGCGGTTTCGATGAAATGCAGATGAGAGTAGTTGTCAGCTACCTACTTAGAAACATTTTGACTGGAAGAATAAACTGTGTTAGAGGTAAAAGAGAGTGGGAAAAGATCTGTCCTGCAGTAAAGAGACCTTTGATGATCATCTTTGAAGAGGCTCACATCTTTGCTACAAAGGATGACGATGATCTGTCTAGATGGATGAGTAGAATTGCAAGAGAGGGAAGGAAGTTTGGAATTGGAATTGGAATTGTCTCTCAAAGGCCAAAGAAGATAAACGACGATATTTTAAGCCAATGCAACACTAAAATAATTTTGAGAGTACTTGAACCAAACGATCAAAAGTACATACAACAAGCTAGCGAAACTATAAGCGAAGATCTTCTAAGAGATATATCTTCCCTAGGTGTAGGAGAAGCTGTCATCGTTGGGCCAGCTGTAAAGATGCCGGTAGCTGTAAAAGTTAGAAAGTTTACAGGGCACTACGGAGGAAAGGATATAGATGTAGTTAGAGAGTGGAGAGAGGAGGAGATAAAGCTAGAAGATATAGCAGTATGAGATTTGCGCATCTAGCCGATATACATCTTGGTTATGAACAGTACAACTTGCCCTGGCGTGCAGAGGATTTTTCAAAAGCTTTTAGAGATGTTGTAGAAAAGTGCAAAGATGTTGATTTTGTTTTAATAGCTGGCGATCTTTTCCACAGAAGTTCTCCAAATCCAAAAACTTTAAAGGATGCAGTGGAAATACTTTGGACATTCAAAGATAGAGAAGTTCCTGTGTTTGCAATAGAAGGAAATCATGACAGAAGTGGAAGAGAAGTTTCTGCTTACCATCTCTTAGAAAAACTTGATCTCTTGAATCTTTTAGGTTTTAGGAGAGATAGAATTGAATCAGAATACGTTTCAAGTGAAAAAGTAGATGGAGTTTACTTAGCAAAAGGTTTCTACAAAGATTTTGAAATAGTAGGTTGCGGCTACATAAGATGGAAAACTGACAAGTATCTAAAGTTCTTGAAAACTTCGAGCAACAGATCAATTTTAATGCTGCACCAAGCTGTGAAGGAGTTGTCCGATGATACTAGCTTCGAGATCACCTTGGACGATCTGCCAGAAGCGAAGTACTATGCAATGGGCCATATACACGATTTCAAAAAAATCAAAGTCGATGGATCTTACTTAGTTTATCCAGGTTCAATCGAGAGGTGCGACTCAAAAGAGGCTACAATTTTTATTGAGTACGATGAAAACTTAATAGTAAGAGAGGGGGCAAAAAAGGGCTTTGTTTTGGTTGAAAACTTTGAGCCAACTTTTTTAGAAATAGATACGAGAAGGCTTGTGAATTTAAAAATTTCTGCTAAAAAGTATTCAGAAATTGAAGAGAAGCTTACAGATGTTTTAAAACTTTTGAAAAGTGATGATGTAGTAATAGTCAAGTTTTTGAGCGAAGAAGAGTTGAACGTTAAAAAAGTTTCACAGCTTTTATCTACAGTTAAACACTACGAGATCAGATTTGAAAAAATTAAAAAAGTTTTAGAATATAAGAGTGTTCCGAAAGAGGACGAATTTTTTACAGATTTTGAAACGAAGATCCTTGAAGTTTTGAAAGACTACGATGACCTCAGTAGGCGTACAGCTGTTGAGCTGATAAGATCTTACTTTGGAATATCAGATAAAAAGTTGCTCGATGAAAAGGAAGAGAAAAAAGTTGAAAAAAGGGAAGAAGTTAAAAAGAAAGTTAAAAGAACTCTTTTTGATTTTTTAGGTGATTGAATGTTCAAAATAGAAGAGGTTGAAATTCAAGATTTTAGGTCTCATTCATCATCTAAGATCATCTTTGGAGATGGGATCAACGTGATCCTCGGCAGAAATGGAGCTGGAAAAAGTTCAATACTTGAAGCCATAATGGTAGCCCTCTACGGAGCTAGAGCTGCTAGAGCTAACAAAGAGGCTTTGATAAGAAGTGGAGCTAAGGAGTACAGGATAACTTTAAAGTTCAAGTTGGATGGAGAAGAATACGAAATTGTTAGAAGTAGTACAGGTGAAACCTTTCTGAGAGGGGCTGCAAGTTTGGATGGTGACCAGAAGGTTACAGAGTGGATAAGTAGACGAATACCCCAGCACGTATTTCAAAATGCGGTTTACGTTAAACAGGGAGAAATAGAATCTATAGTATCAGACGATGAAAGTAGGGAGAAGTTGATAAGAAAAATTACAAAAATAGAAGAGTATGAAAATGCCTGGAAAGCTTTAGGAGAAATTATAAGAGATTTTAAAAAAGAAAGCGAAGATTACAGGAGTTTGCTTTCTCAACTCAAAGAAACTTTCGAACAGTTGAACAAAAAAAGAGCTGAAGAGGAGAGGGCTAAGAAAGAACTGGAGGAGTTAAAAAGGAAAAAAGATGAGATTAGAAAAGAACTAGAAAAAGCTAGAAAGGATGAGGAAAAATTCAACGAGATCGGTAAAAAGATCGAAGAACTTAGATCTGAGATCGAGAAGATCAAAGTTTTGATCGAGCAAAAGGAGAGGGAGATCGTAGAAATTGATAAAGATCTTAGAAGGATCTTTGAGAGAAAAGTTAAGTTGGAGAAGGAAGTTGAAGAAGCAAAAAACTTAGAAAATAAAGTCAAGAGATTCCAAGAAATTGATTCTCTATTAAAAGAGATCGAGAGAATTGAGAAAAAAATGATAGAACTAGAAAAACTTGAAGAAAAAAGAAAAAATCTTGAAAATGAGTTAGAAAAACAGAAAGAGATTGAAAAAGAAATAAAAAATGTTGAAGAGAAAATTTTAGAACTGGAAAAAATATTGAAAGAGTTTAGAGATGTTGAAGAAAAAATTTCAGAGTTTGAAACAAAAAAAGTTCAACTGAAAAAATTGGAAGAGGAGCTGTTATCTTTTGGAGATGTCGAAAAACTCAAACAAGAGATAGATAGAGCGAAAGAAGAGTTTGAAAAAATTAAAGATTATGAAAAAAAGATTGGAGAAAAGAGAGCATCATTAAAGACTAGGGCTGTAGAGATCAAGAAAATAGTTGAACAGTTGAAAACTGCAGATAAAAAATGCCCTGTTTGTGGAAGAGAGCTTACAGATGCTCAAAAAGATTCATTATTAAAAAATTATATAGAAGATTTTAAAAAAATAGAGAGTGAACTTGTGAACTTAAGCAAATTAGAAGAGAAAGTTAAAGAAAAAAGATCTTTTGTTGAAGAAGTGTTAAAGAGAGAATCAAAGCTGATAATTGCTTTACAAAAGATTGAAGAGATCAAAAAATTGAGAAGTGAAGTTGAAAGCTACAAGATCGAAGAGTTGAAACTGAAAAAAGACAGTTTAGAAAAAGTTAGAACTGAAAAAATTGAGCTTCAGGGACGTTACAGAACGTTGAAAGATGTTATAAAAAAAGAAGATGTGTTGAGAGAAATAGAACGGATCGAAAAAAATGTAAATGAATTGAGAGAAGAGTTGAAAATTGCTAAACCAAGAACTGAAAAATTAGAAGAGCTAAAGAAGGAGTATGAGAGCTTGAAGCAGAGCTATTCAAGGTGGCTTGAAATTAAAAACTCTGAAAAAGAACTTGAAAACGAAAAAAAGATAATGGATGAGAAGTTGAAGAGAAAGGAGATCGAGGAGAGAACTTTAGAAGATTTAAAAAGAAGATACAAAGAGGTCAACGAAATTTACTTTGAAGTATCGAAAGGTTACAACGAGGAGCTTCATAAAGATCTAAAGAAGAAAGTGGAGTTTTTGACTTCTGAATTCAGTAAAGCAGAGGAAGGTATTCAAAGGGTTCAAAAAGTAATTCAATCGATCGGGGAAGACATCATCTCTTTGGAAAAACAAATTGAAAAATTGAGAGACCTTGCTAGAAAAGCTGAAATTATAGAAAGAAATGTCGTACCAGAACTTGAAAAAATTAGAGAAAAATTTAGAAACTACAAGAACATTGTAGCTGAAGCTTCAATGCGAGAAATAGAGGATATAGCGAGCAAAATATTCGAAGAATTGACGGATGGAAAGTACAACGGAATAAGGCTAAAGAGAACTTTGGAAAAAGTAGAAAAAATAAAAATATTTGTAATTTATCAAGGAGAAGAAAAAGATTTAACGTTTTTGAGTGGTGGAGAATTGATCGCACTAGCTATAGCTTTTAGGTTAGCCTTGACAATTTTCCTTGTTCGTGGAAAGATCCCAGTACTTATTTTAGATGAGCCGACTCCGTTCTTGGATGAAGAGAGAAGAAAAAAACTTGTGGAGATAATTTCAAACTATCTGCGCAAGATCCCTCAAGTCATCATAGTTACACACGATGAAGAGCTGAAGGATGCTGCAGATAGAATAATTAGAGTACATGCAGTTGGAGGTATTTCAAAGGTCAGCTATGTGGAAAGTTAACGATGAAGTGATAAAAAAGATCGAGAACGCCTTGAGAAAAGAATATGAAGAGATTGAAAAAGAGCTTGAAAACTCTAAAGTTGAATGGAGAGATCTGCCTGAAGAGGAGGAAAGAGAAATATGTGGAGTTGATGGAAGTAGAGGGATTGAAAAGCTTTTTGGAGCAGTAGTTTACGTAGTTTCCAGTGCTTCTATAAGTAAAGATGTTGAAGAGTTGCACGACGTCAACGTTTTAAAATTTCATAGAAATATAGAAGAGAGGATCAGACTTCAAATGCACACTTTTGAATTTAGAATTGCAAACGACTCTGATGCAGAAGTAGTTTTAATAGATGGAACTCTCAGTGGAGCAATTATAAGACCTCCAGCATATGTTCAGCAAGTCGATTTGAGAACGATAAGAAAAAACTACGAATTAGATTCGCTTGTAAAAGATTTTATTTTTGCTTTAAATGAGAAAGTTGAAGAGAGAAAAGATGTTATGCATTCTAGAGATCTTTTTGAGGTACTTGAAAAAAGATACAAAGTTAAAGAAAGTATAGCAGAAGATCTGCTGATTTTTCTTGAATATCTAGAATATCTACATTCTCTAGATAAATTGCTTGAGAAAGATGTAGTTTTTGTTGCCAAAAATTTCTACACTAAAAGATTTTCTAAGATGAACGATGCGATTTTTTTAGAATTCTTAACTAGAAAAACTTTCAATGAACCTAAGGCCGGTTACGTCTTGTTTGAGGAGGAATTTTCAAAAGAGATACCATTTAAAGATGTTTTTAAAAGAATAGATGATGCAAAGTTGTACGGAGCATTCGTAAGGTTGTCTGATGGGGCTAACATATTGATGCTGGAAAGTAACAGAAAAATTGGAGAGAAAACTTTGTCTGCCATGAAGTACGCTGAAGTTCACGGTTATCCTTTGCAACTTTTGTTGGCACATAAATACGTTGAAATAAAAAGGAGAGAATTTAAAAATCTGATATGTTCAGTTCTCAACGCTTTAGATCCGAAATTTTCGACTTTCTTCAAAGATCCTAGAGAAATATTATATTTATAGTAAAATAAAATTTATTCTATTTATATATTTACTAAAATTATTTATCAGTTTTCACAGTTCGTAGAAGTATTTTTAAACCTTGAAGTGTTCTCAACCTATGGCTATTTGGCAAGGTGGAAGTAGAAGAAAGTCGACTGGGGGGCTTTACAGAGCTCATAGGAAAAAGAGAAAATACGAACTTGGAAGACTACCTGTTTTTACAACAGTTGGAGAAAGAAACGTAAAAAAAGTCAGAGTTAGAGGAGGAAATTTTAAACTAAAGCTCCAAGCAGATAAGTACGTAAATGTCTACGATCCAAAGACTGGAAAAGTTTTTAAGGCAGAAATAAAAACAGTAATTGAAAATTCTGCAAATATGCACTTTGCTAGGAGAAACATCATAACTAGGGGAGCGGTATTACTAACTAATTTAGGAAAAGCAAAAGTAACAAACAGACCAAGTCAAGAGGGAATAATAAATGCTGTATTAGTTGAGGGGGCGCCAAAAGAACAATAGCTATAGCGGCGGGACTGCAGTTATCAATAAGATCGTAGCGCCCCTTTATTGAGTTTTCTACATTAGTATAAAACTTTTTCGCTTTAAGTTGAAAATTTTAGAACCAATAATAATATTCTCCTACAGCCTTTTGTTCCCTATCAAGTTTTGAATCTAATTTATTCACTCTAGGACGCTTTGTTTCTTCATCTCTTCTAAAAGTAATTGAAAGTTTAGCTAAAAACATGTTCATACCTTCTCTCATCCCTCTAGGCTTTCTTGCAATACCGTAAACACCAGGTTTACCTTCAAAAACTAATAACCTATCACTTACCATGTCTATGAAGTATATGTCATGATCGACTACGAGGACACTTTTGCCACTGTTCAAAGCGAACCTTCTTATAAGCCTTGCAGTTTCTATCCGCTGTTCAACATCTAGATGAGCAGATGGCTCATCTAGTAAATAAAGATCTGCATCTCTCAACAAACAAGCTGCGATTGCAACTCTTTGCAGTTCTCCTC
Source organism: Archaeoglobaceae archaeon (assembly GCA_025058735.1). Taxonomy (GTDB): domain Archaea; phylum Halobacteriota; class Archaeoglobi; order Archaeoglobales; family Archaeoglobaceae; genus WYZ-LMO2. The sequence goes on from JANXDX010000020.1 coordinate 25,312, forward strand.
CGCTTAGATCTGTTAGATTCATATCCATTATTTTTTCAAGTCCAAGAGGTTTTATTAGCTCCGTTCTATAAAATGAACTATCTACCAGTGGATTCAGTTTTCTAAGCAAAGATCCTACATCCATCTCTACATCAGCTTTTACGTATTGAGGTTTGTAGCTGATTTTAACTTTCAAAGAAACTTTTTTCTCATCATCTTCTAATACTTTAGCCAATATCTTAACAAAAGTCGATTTTCCTGTTGCATTTGGTCCTACAACTCCCAAAACTTCCCCTAATTTTACATCTCCACTCTCTACTTCAAGCTTAAAATCTTCGAAAGTTTTCCTAAAGCTAGGATATTCAAAAAGAATTTTCTCACTTTCAGAATCTCTTGGATTGAAGATTTCAAACTCTATAGGTTTATCCCTTATTCTTACGTTCTCTTCAGTTAAGTATCCTTTTAAATATTGATTTACTCCTACTCTAACTCCTTTAGCATTTGTAAAAATCCCATAAACTCCAGGCTCACCGTAGACTATGTGGACAAAATCTGCAAGCATGTCGAGGATCGCAAGATCGTGTTCAACGATCATAACCGTCCTCTCTTTAGCTAGTTCTCTTACAGCGTTCGCAACACTGATTCTCTGACTTATGTCTAAATAAGATGTAACTTCATCGAAGAAATAGAAATCTGCATCCTTAAGTATACAGGCAGCTATAGCCAATCTTTGCAGTTCCCCACCACTTAAATCCTTCAGATTTTTTTGTAGAGATACTTTTAGGTTTAATTTTTCAACTACTTCATCAAAAACACCTCTTTCGTCAACTCTCTTTAAAAGATCTAAAGCTTTTCCACTGTAAAATTTTGGCAAATCTTCAACGTACTGTGGTTTTAAGCTTGTTCTTATTTTTTTGTTTGAAAGCATTTTTAAGTAATCTAAAAGCTCACTTCCAGAAAAACGTTCAAATATTTCATCCCATTCAGCTTTTTCTTTTCCCAAATTTGGTTTAAGTTGACCGGATAGAATTTTCAAAGCTGTAGTCTTTCCTATTCCATTTGGTCCAAGTATTCCTACAACATAACCTTTTTTAGGAACTGGTAGGTTATATAAGATAAATCCATTCACTCCATAACGGTGAACTTCTTTTCCCTCAAGTCTTTCCGGAAGACCAACAATAGATATCGCCTTTCTTGGGCATTTCTTTACACAGATACCACATCCTACACACAAATTTTCACTTATTATTGCCTTTTCTTTCACAACAATAGTTTCATCTCCAGTTCTAACTTTTGGACAGTATTTCAAACACTCTTGTCCACACTTTTTTGGTTGACATCTGTATTTATCAACAACTGCAATCCTTGGCATTGAAGTTAGGAGAGTTTGTCTGCTAAAAAAGTTTAAGTAATGCATTCAAATTAAAATGTTTAAAACTAGATGGCTAAACTTACAGAATCTGCTAAATTTCAAGTTTTGTTCACATTCTAAAAATAAAAGCGGACCCGCCGGGATTTGAACCCGGGATCTACGGCTTAGAAGGCCGTCGCTCTGTCCTAGCTAAGCCACGGGTCCTTTTTAACACAGATACTTACGGTTTTTTAAATTTTTGCACTGTATTGAAAGTGAACTTCAGTGTTACATTCTTTAAAAAATACAAAATAATTTTAAAATCGTTGAAAAAGATACTGCAGAACTAAGACCTTTGAACAGAAATTTTAGATTTTATCTTAAAAAAGTTTCACTTGACTAAATTTTTTCTTTTTCAAGAACTTCGTTTGAAATTTTAAAAATTAACTTTTTGTTCTAAGTGAAAATGTTCAAATTTTACCATAACTAATTAATCGATTTACCGTTCCATAACTAACAAGTCTTTTAAACTCTCTCTTTTACGAATCCGTATGAAACTTGTAACGTGTGGACTACCTTACGCTAATGGAAAAGCACACATAGGTCATTTAAGAACATATATACCAGCAGATGTTTACGTTCGTTACTTAAGATTGAAAGGAGAGGATGTTGTTTTCATCTGTGGAAGCGATTGTCACGGGACGCCAATAGTTGTCAACGCTGAAAAAGAGGGTTTAACTCCATCACAACTAGTAAATATATATCATGAACATTTTATAAAAGTTTTTGATGCTTTAGACGTAAAGTTCGATTTCTACGGAAAAACTGTAGAAGATTATCACCACAACAGAACAAAGGAAATTGTAAAAAAAATATATGAGAATGGTTATATTTATTCCAAGGAAATAGATCTAGCTTATTGTCCAAGATGTGAAAGATTTCTACCAGATAGATACGTTGAAGGAATTTGCCCATACTGCAACGTTCCAGCTAGAGGAGATGAATGCGATCAAGGATGTGGAAGACATCTAGAACCTGGAGAGATAAAAGATCCTAGGTGCAAAATCTGTGGAACTCCTGCAATTTTCAAGAAACAGACTCACTATTTCTTCAAGTTAACAGCATTTAAAGATTTTCTAGAAGACTATTTGAACAAGGTTCAAGGTACTGAAAATGCTATAAATTATGCGAAGCAATGGATAAAAAACCTTAGAGATTGGTGCATAACTAGAGATCTTGAATGGGGAGTAAAATTTCCAATAGATGAAAGATATGTAGTCTATGTTTGGGTTGACGCACCAATAGGATACATAAGCTTTACAGAAAAAGCTGTAAAAGATTGGGAATCTATATGGAAAGAGGGAAAAGCTGAAATAGTTCACTTCATAGGCTTAGACATAGCTTATCATCACTGCATATTCTGGCCAGCGATGCTAAAAGCTGCAGAGTATTCTTTACCTACCGCAATAGTTGCAAGTGGAATGGTTAAAATTGAAGGTAAAACTTTCTCAAAGAGTAGAGGTTACGTAGTTTGGGTTGATGATGATTACTTGAGAGCAAACTTAAATCCAGATTACTTGAGATACTACGTAGCTAGCTATACAAGTCATGAAAGAGATCTAAACTTTTCTTGGGATGCTTTTAGAGAAAAGATAAATAGAGAACTGATTGCAACTTTTGGAAACTTCCTCTACAGAACACTTCACTTCGCTTGGAAGAACTTTGGAGAAGTCAAGATGAACGTTGATAATGAAATACTGGAAAAGATAAGAGATGTTAGAAAAAAGATAGAAGAGTTTTTAAAGAAATGGGAATTCAAATCCTTGTGCGACTCTTTTATGGAACTTGCATCTTTTGGAAACGTTTATCTACAAAGCAACGAACCTTGGGACCTTGTAAAATTTGATAGAAGTAGAGCTGAGAGAGTTATAGCTAACTGCTTACAGATAGCAAAAGCTCTGATAATACTTGCATACCCAGTCATGCCAAGATCGATGAAGAAGGTTTCTGAGTGTATAAATTTGAACTTGGAAAAGTGTAAGCTAGATGATGTTGAAAAAGTTGATGAAAAGATGAAAGTTGAGAAACCTATCATTCCATTCGAAAAAGTAGATGAAAAAAAGATTGATGAACTGAAAAAAGTTGTGGAGAAGAGATTTTTAAGGGAAGAAGTTTCAATAGAAGAGTTTCGAAAGATGGATATAAGAATAGGTAGAGTTATAAAAGCTGAGAAAATTGAGAAAAGCAAAAAGCTCCTAAAACTGAAAGTTGATATTGGAGGAGAAATAAGACAAATAGTAGCAGGAATTGCAGACAATTACAAACCAGAAGATATTGAGGGAAAGTTGATTACAGTTTTGGTAAACATAAAACCCGTAAAACTAATGGGTGTTGAAAGCAATGGAATGCTACTTGCAGCAGACGTTGGTGAAAAAGCTGTTATACTGATACCAGAAAAAGAGGTTGAACCTGGAACAAAAATTAAATAGCTAACTTACAACAACTTTTTGGACTCCATCTACTTTCAAAATTTCATCTATCAACTTTCCAGGCACTTTCGATTCGGTAACTACGATCATCTTCGATTCAACACTCAACTCAGGATCTTCTGCCAGTATGTACCTGATAGATATCCCTTCTCTAGCCAATATACTAGCAACACCTGCAACTATTCCAACTTTTCTGCTATCAGCATAAACTTCAATAACACCAAAACCTAAAATCCTTGCAACTTCTGCTATGTTTGCTACTGGTTTTAAAGCAGAAAAAACTTTTCTAAGTTCATCATCTTTTTCAATGTTTGTTATTGCAGCCATTACAACTTTTCTGTCAACTCCTATAGCTTCAGCTATTTTTGTTGGAACCAGTTCTATGCTTCCACAATAAGCTTTACCGTTTCTAACAGAGATCCCCAACCTTAGGAACTCTTTTGCAACAACTATCTGTGATGGATACTTTTCAAACTTTTCAGCTATCTTTCTCCACATGTAATTTAGTAAAAATAAAATATTTAAAAAATTTCAGGTGCTCTAAATTCTCCAAAAACTTCTCTAAGAGTGTTGGATGTTTCGCCAAGAGTTGCTCTACTTTTGATCGCATCGAGAATGTAAGGCATGAGGTTTACTCCATCTTTTTCTGCAGCCTTTTTAAGCTCATACAAACTATCTTCAACTTTCTTTTTATCTCTATTCTCTCTAAACTTTCTAAGCCTCGCTATCTGCTTTTCTACTACTTCTTTAGGTATTCTAAGAAGTTCTATTTCTATTTCTTCATCGATAACATATTTGTTTACACCAACAACAGTAATTTCTCCACTTTCTATTGCTTTTTGTTTTTCATAAGCTGCTCTAGCAATTTCCCTCTGTACCCATCCTTTTTCTATTGCTTTGACCATTCCTCCCATCTCATCTATTTTTTCTATGTATTTTTCAGCCTCTTCCTCAATTTTATCTGTTAACCACTCTACGTAATAACTTCCGCCCAAAGGATCGATCACATCTGCAACTCCGCTCTCTTCCGCTATTACCTGCTGAGTTCTTAGAGCTATCCTTACAGCTTTTTCTGTTGGCAAGCAAAGAGCTTCATCAAAGCTGTTTGTGTGCAAGCTCTGACAACCTCCAAGAACAGCTGCCAAGGCTTGTAAAGTAACTCTTATTATGTTGTTTTCTGGCTGTTGAGCAGTTAATGTACAGCCAGCAGTTTGAACATGGAAACGAAGCATCATAGATTCGGGTTTCTTAGCATTAAATCTTTCCTTCATTATCCTTGCCCACAATCTTCTAGCTGCTCTAAACTTTGCAGCCTCTTCAAACAAGTTGTTTCCTGCAGCGAAGAAGAAACTCAACTGCGGAGCAAACTCATCGACGTCGATCCCTCTCTCAAGAACTTTTTCAACGTAAGCAATTCCATTTGCTAATGTAAAAGCAACTTCCTGAACAGGTGTTGCGCCAGCTTCTTCCATGTGGTATCCAGAAATGCTTATAGAATTCCATCTAGGCATTTCCTTTGCACAAAAGACTATTATGTCTGTTGCCAACTTTAAAGATGGTTCTGGGGGAAATATGTATGTACCTCTAGCTATGTACTCCTTTAACATATCGTTTTGGACAGTCCCTCTAAGCTGTGTCCTGTCTACTCCTTGCATTTCAGCTATCGTTACGTACATACTAAGTATTTGAGCGCAAGTTGAATTTATCGTCATAGAAGTAGAAACCTTATCTAAGGGAATTCCATCAAAAAGTATCTGCATATCTTCTAGAGTACTTATTGCAACTCCAACTTTTCCAACTTCTCCTAAGGCCATTGGATGATCGCTGTCATAACCTATTTGAGTTGGCAAATCAAAAGCTACACTGAGTCCTGTTTGACCTTGAGAGAGCAGGTATTTGTATCTTTTGTTTGTCTCCTCAGCCGTTCCAAAGCCAGCGTATTGTCTCATTGTCCATATTCTTCCTCTGTACATCGTTGGATAAACTCCTCTCGTAAAAGGATAGATTCCAGGATAACTTAATTTGTTATCATAATCAATTTGAACGTCCTCAGGTGTATACAATCTATCAACTACAAATCCTGAATAAGTTTTGAATTCTTTCCTTCTTTCAGGAGATTTTGAAATCCAAGGTTTTACATACTTTTCTTCCCATTCAACTTTTTTCACAAGATCACCTCCTATTCTAAAACAACCAGAGGGGCCTCCTTTAAAACTTTATCTCCTTCTTTAACCAAAATATTTTTAACTGTTCCAGAAAATGGAGATTTTACAGGGTTCTCCATCTTCATGGCTTCTACGATCAACAAAACGTCCCCTTCTTTCACCTTATCTCCAACCTTCACAAGGATTTTTGTTACAATTCCATTCATAGGAGCTGCGATAACTTTTCCTTCAATTTTCTTTTCGACTTTTACTTCTGCAACTTCTTTTTTAACAACTTTAACTTCCTCTTTTGGCTTTTTTATTTCTGTTTTTACTTCAAGTTCTATCAAAGCTTTTTTACCATTCACAACTACTTCGAAAACATTGAAACCAACTTCTTTCACATCAACTTCGTACTTTTTTCCAGAGACCAATACTTCGTACTTCAAACTATCACCTCATAAATCTTGCAGCAATTTTCCAATTCCTTGGAATCTCTTTTATCTCCATTGGTTTCTCTTTTTCTGAAACGTATCGATGTATTGCAGTTACAGCAGCCAAAAACTCTTCTGGGGTCATAAAGATCACAGAGGAATATTTCTATGCTTTCCTCTAAATACAGGTTTTCTTTTTCCTTCAAGCAGCCTCAAAGAAGATATTATTTTTATCCTAGTATACTTCGGATCGATCACGTCATCTATGTAGCCCCTTGAAGCTGCTCTATATGGATTTGCAAACTTTTCTCTGTATTCTTTTATCTTCTGTTGTCTAACCACTTCAGGATCTTTTGCTGTAGTAATTTCTTTTCTGAAAACTATTTCTGCAGCACCTTCTGGACCCATTACAGCGATTTCAGCTGTTGGATACGCAAAAACAAGATCTGCTCCTAGGTGTTTACTACCCATTGCTAAATAAGCACCTCCATAAGCTTTCCTTACTATCACTGTTACCATTGGAACTGTAGCTTCACTGTAAGCAAAAAGGACTTTTGCTCCATGCCTTATTATTCCTCCGTACTCTTGTTCAACTCCTGGTAAATAACCTGGAACATCTACAAAAGTTATTATTGGTAAATTGAAGCAATCGCAGAATCTAACAAATCTAGCGATCTTGTCACTGCTGTTTATGTCTAAGCATCCTGCAAGGTGTGCTGGATTGTTTGCAATAATTCCAACACTTCTTCCATCGAACCTTGCAAAACCTACTACGGCATTTGGAGCATAATATTTGTGTATTTCAAAAAATTCTCCATCATCAACAACACTTCTTACAATATCTCTCATATCGTAAGGTTTTTGAGGATCCTCTGGTAGTATTTCGTATATTTCAGGGGTTAGCCTTGAAGGATCGTCTTTACTTTCAACCTTTGGTGGTTCTTCCATACAGTTCAGTGGAAGGTAACTTACGAGCTTTCTTACCAGCATCATCGCTTCATGATCGTCCTCAGCTACTAGATGACAGTTTCCACTTTTCATAGCATGAGCTTCCCAGCCACCAAGTTCAAAAGACGTAACGTCTTCACCTGTAACAGCTTTAACTACAGCTGGGCCTGTTATGAACATGTAGCAGTTCGGATTCTTAGTCATAACAATGAAATCTCCTATTGCTGGACTATAAACTGCTCCTCCTGCACAAGGACCTAGGATTACGCTTATCTGTGGAATTACTCCACTTGCTAAGGTGTTTCTGTAAAATATGTCACCATAACCTTTTAAAGCATCTACTCCTTCTTGAATTCTTGCACCTCCACTGTCGTTCAATCCTATAACTGGGATTCCAACTTTCATTGCAAAATCTAAAAGGTAAGCTATCTTTAATCCATGCATTTCTCCCAAACTTCCACCCATTACCGTAAAATCTTGAGCAAATACTGCTACAGGTCTTCCATCTATAGTTCCAAAACCAGTTATTACTCCATCTTCTGGTAGATCCATCTTGTCTAATCCAAAATCTATGTTCCTTTTTTCAACAAAAGGATTTATTTCAAAGAAAGATCCTGGATCAAGTAAGATGTCTAACCTTTCTCTTGCAGTCAATTTTCCCTGCTCGTGTTGCTTATCTATTCTTTCCTTTCCTCCCATTTGTTTTAATTTATCTCTTTTCTTATAAAGCTCTTCTAAAAGATCTATTCTCATTTCAACCCTCCACAAACTCTAAAAGAACTCCATATGTGCTTTTTGGGTGAATAAAAGCTATTTTTCTTCCTCCAGCTCCAATTCTTGGTTTTTCATCGATCATCTTAATTCCAGCTTTTTTCGCTTTTTCAATAGCTTCACTTATGTTTTCTACATTTATAGCTACATGATGAATTCCTTCTCCTCTGGATGCTATGAATTTTGCTATTGGACTGTCTTCAGAAGTTGCTTCCAATAACTCTATTCTACTCTCACCTACAGGAAACATTGCAACTCTTACTTTTTGTTCAGAAACCTCTTCTATTTCGTGAACCTTTAAACCTAAAGCTTCGTATGTTTTTATAGCTTCATTTAAATTCTTTACAGCTATTCCTATATGATCGATCTTCATACTTTCACCTTTTCCAACTTTTCGACTTCTTTTTTAATAAAGTCAGCTATTTCACCAATCTTAGTTCCAGGACCAAAAACAGCAGAAACTCCAATTTCTAACAATCTCTTAGCATCATCTCTTGGAACAATTCCACCAACTAACACTAAAACATCTTTCTTTGGTTTCAAACCTCTCTTTATAAGTTCATCTAAAACAAGTGGTATCAGTTCCATGTGAGCTCCACTTAAAATGCTTAAACCTACGACGTCAACATCTTCCTGCAAAGCTGTTTCTGCTATTTCTGCTGGAGTTCTTCTAATTCCAGTATAAATAACTTCGAATCCTGCATCTCTCAAACCTCTTGCGACAACTTTTGCTCCCCTATCATGTCCATCTAAACCAGGTTTTGCCACAAGAATCCTGATTTTTTTTTCCAAAGCTATCACCTACGCAGGTTTGACTTTTACAGCGTATTTCGTTCCACCTATTTCAACTTCAAAAGTTCCTTCGATCTTTCCTACAGATGGAAATCTTTCTTCACCCAGTTCACCTTTCAAGAACTTCAATCCAGTCTGTGGGAATAGAGCATATATTAGAACGTCTTCGTCGCTAGGATTTAGGCCCATGTTTATTAACTCTTTCTTTCTTTTTTCAAACTCTGGCTCAAGTAGATCTGCTGGTCTGCGATCGATTTGCTTTTCATTACCCAAGATCTTTGAAACTACTTCAGGTTTTATTGGTGCAGGAGTTCTTCCATACATACCTTTAACTAGATCCTTTGTCTCCTTTGCAACGACATTGTACCTTCCAAACAAAACATTCAGTACCGCTTGAACTCCAACTATTTGACTTGTTGGAGTTACAAGAGGTGGATGACCCAGATCTTCTTTAACTCTTGGGACTTCTTTTAAAACTTCTTCGAGTTTATCTAAAGCCTTCTGTTCTTTCAACTGGGAAATCAAGTTGCTGAACATTCCACCAGGTATTTGATAAACTAAAACTCTTGTATCCGGAATAGTCGAAAGTTGATCAAGGTAACCGGCATATTTTTCTCTTATCTTCATAAAGTATTCTCTAACTTCAAGTAAAACGTCGAGCTTTACTCCAGTACTGTATCCAAGTTCTTCTAAGGCATAAACCAAGCTCTCAGTTGGTGGATGTGCTGTTCCCAAAGACAATGGAGACATGCTACCGTCTACAATTTCAGCACCAGCTTCTACAGATTTAAGTAGAGCCATTGAAGCCATACCACTTGTGTAATGGGAATGAACATCTACAGGTAATCCTACTTCTTTCTTTAAAGCTTTTACAAGTTCATAAGCAACCTTTGGCGAAAGCATTCCAGCCATATCTTTTATGCATATTGAATCGACTTCCAAAGCAGCAAGTTCCTTTGCAGTTTCAACGTACTTTTCTATCGTATGAACCGGCGAAATTGTGTAGCAAATAGTACCTTGAACGTGGTTGGCTTTATATTTTTTAGCTGATTTTATAGAAGTTATCAAATTTCTTACATCATTTAAAGCATCAAAAATTCTAAAAACATCTATTCCATTTTCAACACTCTTCTGAACAAACTTCTCAACTACATCGTCAGGGTAATGTCTGTAACCAACGAGGTTTTGACCTCTAAGAAGCATCTGTAAGAGAGTATTTTTCACTCTTTTCCTTATTTCTCTCAGTCTTTCCCAAGGATTTTCGTTTAGAAATCTATGACAAACGTCAAAAGTAGCACCACCCCAAACTTCAAAGCTATATATTCCAGCAGAATCAAAAGTTTCTAGTATAGGTATGATGTCTCTTGTTCTAAGTCTCGTTGCTATTAACGATTGGTGACCATCTCTTAAAGTTAAGTCTACTATTTTTACTTTAGCCATGAAAAAATATAGCTTTTAAAATTTTTAAATCTTTCTTCTTTTTCCCATCAAAAACGTATTCGATATGTACTTTTAATTTTAATTTAGTATGTTATTTAGTAACTATTTGTTTAAACTCTAAAAGTTATAACTTAAAAATATAAAATAAAAATATTTAAGATTTAAATTCGAATTTATTGCATCTTTTTAATCCTTTCTACAGCATCTCTTATCTCTTCCACTGAAGCTTCTTCTTCCAAAGTTGAGAGATCTCCAAGTTCTTGACCTAAAAATATTCTTTTCATAACTCTTCTCATTATTTTTCCACTTCTAGTCTTTGGAAGCATGTTGACAAACTGTACATCTCTAAATACTACTATTGGTCCAAAAGTTTTGCGTACATGCTCTATGATATCTTTCTTTAGCTCGTCGCTCGGTTTATAACCGGACTTTAATACTACAAAAGCTGCAGCAACCTCACCTCTTATCTCATCCGGAACTCCACAAACACCTGCTTCAGCTACAGCTGGATGACTAATTATTGCGTTTTCAACTTCTATGGTTCCAATTCTATGTCCAGCAATCTTTATAACTTCATCTGCTCTCCCTGTAAACCATACATAGCCCTCAGAATCCATGTAAGCAGAATCTCCCGTGCAGTACAATCCTTTTCCAGCTCCAACTTCCCAGTAGGATTTCACATACCTTTCAAAGCTATCCCACAACGTAGGAGTTAAGCCGGGGAATGGTCTTTTCAGGTAGAGTATACCTTTTTCACTAGCAGGTAGTTCTTTACCTAGTTCATCTAAAACTACTGGTACTATTCCAGGTAAAGGTAAACCAGCAGATCCAGGTTTTATGTACTTCTTAATTTCATTACCGTAAATTCCATAAGGATAACCAAAAATAGCTCCTGTAGTTTCTGTTTGCCACATATGATCTATAACTGGAATTTCCTCGTTGAAAACGTCTTTGTACAACCACTGCCAAACCTCTGGATTCAAAACTTCTCCCGCACATATAACTCTTTCAACAGAACTCAGATCGTGTTCTTTAGCTTTTTCAACCCCAATTTTTCTCAATATTCTTGCTCCAGTTGGTGACGTCCAAATCAGAGTAGCTTTGTTTCTCTCAACAACTTCCCACCAAATTCCCGGCTCTGGATAGTCAGGAGTCCCGTCGTACAAAATGCAAGTAGTTCCAGCTAGTAGTGGACCAAAGACCATGTAACTCTGCCCTACTATCCATCCTATGTCCGAAGTGTTGAAGATAACATCTCCGGGCTTCAACCCATATATTAATTTTGCAGAATAATAATTCCAGATCTGATAACCTCCATGAACATGAACTACCGGCTTAGGCTTTGCAGTAGTTCCTGAAGTTGGCATAACAAATATTGGATCGTTTGCATCCATTTCAACGTAATCACCGCTTTCGCCTTTCTTAAACTCCAGAAACTCTTTAAGTGTTATATCTCTGTTCTCTTTTAGCTCAACTTCAAGTTCAGGCATAGCTCTTTTTATTACAACTTTTTTAACATCTTTCTGAGCTAACTTCAAAGCTTCATCTATGTTTTCTTTTAGTTTAACTACTTTTCCCCTCCTCAACGCAAAATCTTGTGTGAAGATTATTTTTGGAGTTGTCAACTCTATTCTATCTGCAACTGCTCTCGGTGAAAATCCTGCAAAAACAGTAACAGAGATTGCTCCAATTCTAGCTGCTGCTAAAATCATTGCTGCAGCTTCTATTGAATTTGGAAGATAAAGTAAAACTCTATCTCCTCTACCAACACCTACTCCACGCAAAGCTGCAGCATATTTCTTTACCAAACTGAGGAGTTGACTGTAGGTAATCGAATAACTTAGATCAAGTTCTGGATTTTCGTATATGTAAGCGATCCTCGATCCAAACTTTTTAACTTTGTAATCAAGACAGTTGTAACAAACGTTAGTTTTTCCTCCTACATACCATCTAAATCTAGGATATTTCCACTCGAAAACTTCTTTCCAAGGTTCAAACCAGTAAATATCTTCCAAGGCTTTTTCAGCTTCTTTTTCCCAGAACTTTTCTGGATTTTCATAAGCTTCTTTCCACATCTCCTTAAACTCTTTCATAGGTATCACCATTATTATTCATGCTAAGAAGTCTTTAAAAATTTTGTTGAATCATGATAATTATGGAGCTCTCAACTGATTGGTTTTACGAGAGAATGGGTCTCATAAAAGAGATTGTTAAAGAAATAGAAGTTGAAGAAGTAGCGATCTGTTTGCCGCTCGAATTTAAGACTGCTTGTTTTATATACGAGCTTTCGAAGTATACAAATGTTTTAGCATCAAAAATTGACGATTTCTCAACAAAAAAACAGGCTGTAAAATGGCTTGAAGAGAAGGGTATAAAGATTATTCCAAAGAGAGAGGCTTGTAAAGCAGAATTTTTTATAGATTGCGCTGCAGTACTATCTAGAATTTCAGAAAAAATCGGAAAAAAAGAAGTAAAATCTGTAGAACTTACAAAGACTGGAGAGAATTACTTGAAAAATTTGAAATGCAAAGTTAAAGCTATATCTATAGATTCTTCTGAGATAAAGAATTTTGAGAGTTCACATGGAACTTGTTTTGGATTGCTGGAGGCTCTTTTGAAGCTCAACATCTATCTTCCTGGAAAAAATGTTAAAATAGTTGGTTTTGGGAAAGTTGGAAAAGGATGCGCAGAGCTATTGAGAAAAATAGGATGTAAGGTATTTGTTTGGGACATAGATGAGAAAAAAAAGCTTGAAGCTAAGATCATGGGATTTGAAGTTTCAAACGATCCTGCAGAGATAGTAGTACTCTGCACAGACAAGAGAATTTCAGAGAAAGACGTTGAACTGTTTGATGGTTGTATAGTTATAAACCTGGGAGCAGAAATTTTTGAATACTCTAAAGAAATTTTAGTAGATTACGGTTTAGTAAAAAAAGTAAAAGGTGAAAAAACTAATTACTACGTTGTGTCCGAAGGCTACGCTGCAAACCTCAGCATCGGAAATGGAACACCCATAGAAATCATGGATCTAACTTTTTCAGCAGCAGTCTTATCTTTAAATTGCTTGAAGAACTTCAACTTTGAGGGAGTTATACCACTACCAAAAGATGTTGAAGAATTACTACTCAAAAAATTTTTATATCTATTTTTAAAGTAGTATTGTGTTACCTCCAAAGGAGTTCTTGAAAGGAGTAAAACCTTTCAATCTTCTTAACGATGATGAACTGGATTTGATCATCAAAGCTTCGACAGTTGATGCTTTTGAGGAAGGAGAGATCGTTTTTGAGAAGAATGAAAAACTTAAAGATATTTATATAATTTTTTCTGGAAATATAGGGTTATACGATGGTGAAAAGCTAATCGACATAGCAAGAAAAGGAGACATCCTCGCTCTAAGTGAAGAGATCTCTGAAAACACTGCAATAGCTTTGGAAGAATCTATATGCTATATAATACCAAAAAAAACTTTAAAAGAGATTTTTAAAAAGAACAAAAAGTTTGAAGAATTTTTTAAATATTTTGAAGAGAGAGAATTTAAAAAACTCAAAGAGAGAGAGGTATTTGTCGAGGATTTGTTTTACAAACCAATTAAAGAGGTTATTGTAAAAAAACCAGTTACTTGCACAGCTACAACACCTATTAGAAGTGCGGTCGTTGAGATGGAATTGAACAAAGTAGGTTCAATTGTTGTAGTCGATGATGAAATGAAACCCATAGGTATCTTGACAAATACAGACCTTAGAAAGTTTATAATACATGGATCTTCATCTCAAGAACCAGTAGCACCTTACATGAGTAAACACCCTATCTGTATTGAAAGCAATAAACCCGTTTTTGAGGCTTACTCAGAGTTTCTTAAAAGGGGAATAAATCATTTAATTATAACGGAAAACGGTAAAGTTGTAGGAGTTGTAACTCCAAAAGATATACTTTCCAAGTTAGAACCAGCATCTTCTGTGATAGTTCAGAGTAGAAAGATTTTAAAATCGTCTAACTTCGAAGAACTCAAGATCATACATTCATCATTAAAAACTGGGGTTGCCAAACTTGCACTCAGAGGAGCTCACTTCTACGAACTCAGTTCTATGATCTCAAACGTCTACGACTCCTTAGTAACTAAGGTTATAGATTTATCCAAAAAGGATTTTGAGAATAGTTTTGGAAAACTTCCAAACTTTGTTTGGGTATCCATGGGATCTGCAGCGAGAAGAGAACAAATAATCGCTGCAGATCAAGATAACGCCATAATATGTGAAAAAAAAGATAGTTTACAAAAATTTGCTTCAATAGTCAATGAAAGACTCGACGAAGTTGGTATTCCAAAGTGTCCTGGAAATTACATGGCATCTTACTGGTGCAAAAATGTTGAAGAATGGAAAGAACTGTTTAGATACTGGTTTAACAATTTCGATCCTGAAAGCATCAGAAAGCTCACGATATTTTTAGATATGAGACCAACTTATGGAGATTTTAAGCTTTTTGATGAAGTTTTTGATGATGTATATAACCTAGTAACTCCCCAAGCCTTGAGACAACTAGCTCACGATGCTATTACAATAACACCACCGAGTTTCGGTTTGTTTAAAAAAAGAGTTGTAGACATAAAAAAGCAAGGAATATATCCAATAACAAACGCTGTAAGAGTCTTAGCGTTCGAAGTTGGAATTAGAGAAAGAAATACTAAATCTAGAATAGAGAAACTCATGGAAATTGGAGTTTTAAGCGATAAACTTGCCAAAAACGTACTAAACACTTACGAATTTTTACAAGATCTAAGGTTAAAACTGCAAGCTCTTGAAGTAGTTACTGGTAGAAAAATTGGAAACGAGATAGATTTGAATGAAATGGATAAATTAGAAGAGACTATGCTTAAAGAAAGTTTCAAAATAATTTCAGACTTTCAAAAATTTGTGAAAGGTAAGTATAGGGTTTAGCTATGACTCTGCGCAAAACAAACTTTGCTGTCATAGATTTAGAAACCACTGGTTTGAAAAAAGGTGATGAAATTTTAGCGATAGCAATAGTTCCGATGACCGGAGTAAAGATATATCCAGGAGAAGTTTATTATTCTTTAATTAGACCAAAGAAGTTTAAATTTGAAACTTGCAAGTTCCATGGAATCGATCCAAAAATGTTAAAAGATGCGCCAGAGTTTTCTGAAGTAGCAAAGATTATATATTCTAACCTAAGTAAAAAAATTTTGGTCGGTTATTCGGTCGATTTCGATTATAGAATTTTAAGAATTCATCTAAACAGAGAAAAGTTAGATCTTGAATGTAAAACTTTAGATGTGGCAAACTTAGAGTACATGATCTCGGAAATCTTTGGAACTCCTGCAAAGTATGAAGAATTAACTTTCGAGAGTATAGCTAAAAAGTACGGTTTGGAAGTTAAGTACAGACACAATGCTCTTTCAGATGCTTTTATAACAGCGCAAATTTTCCAAAATCAGCTTCTTAAACTTTTAAAACATAAAATAGATTCGACTGCAAAACTTTTCGAAATCTATGATGAAAGTATAAGTAGAAAAATTAGGTTCTTTTGTTAATTGCTTTTCATTCATAGAAAACAACTTCAGAGTTTTTCATTTAGTTTTCTTAGAATAAAGATTGAAAATTCTACAAGTTAGAAATTGCTATCAATTAATCTAATGAATAATAAATAAAATATATTATTTACAAAAAAACCTAAAAATGAATTGTCTACAAAACCTAGGTCGTGTTCAACCAACAGTGACACTAACTTCTAAAGAAAGGAAAAAGTTATAAAGAACCTAGTAAAAATAAAACTATGAAATTGGGATTTCTTGGAGCTGGTAGAGTAGGAAGTGTTACAGCTTTTACTTGTCTAATAAGTTTAAATGTCGATGAGATTGCTCTAGTTGATATTGCAAAAGATCTAGCTGAAGGGGAGGCAATAGATTTAAGTCACGCCGCAGCAGCTCTAGATAAATATCCTAAGATATATGGAGGAGACGATTACTCTAAGCTTGAAGGTAGTGATGTCATTGTAGTTGCTGCAGGTTTTGCAAGAAGACCCGGAATGACGAGACTTGATCTAGCTGAAAAGAATGCAGGAATTATAAAAGATGTTGCTAAGAAGATCTCAAGTTTTGAATCAAAGATCTTAGTAGTAACAAATCCGATGGACCTCATGACTTACGTCATGTGGAAAGAAAGTGGAAAAAGAAGAAACGAAGTTTTTGGAATGGGAAGCTTGCTTGATTCTTCAAGGTTGAAAGATAGATTAAAAGCTCATGGAGTTAAAAACATCAGAAGATCTTGGATAATTGGTGAGCATGGAGATACCATGTTTGCAGTGAGGAGTTTAGCAGATTTCGATGGAAGAGTTGATTGGGAAAGTATAGAAGGTGATGTTAGAAAAGTTGCTGCAGAAGTTATAGCTAAAAAAGGTGCAACAGTTTTTGGACCTGCAGTGTGTATATGCAGAATGATAAAAGCTGTTGTTGAGAACACTGGAGAAATAATCCCTACAAGCTGTGTGTTGGATGGCGAGTATGGAATAAAAAATGTAGCTTTGGGTGTTCCAGCGAAGTTAAGTAAAAAAGGTGCAGAAATTGTTGAAGTTGAATTGAGCAAAGATGAAATGGAGAAGTTGAAAAGATCTGCCAACGTTTTAAAGGAGTGGTTGCAAAAAATAGGTTATTAATTTTTATTATTTTTTAAAATATTTATTTTTATTATTACTGAGTTTAAAATCGAACTAAAATTTAAAAATAATATATTAACAATATATTTATTTAACTAATTATATTAAAGATGTACACAATTAGAAAAGCTTATTTACCTAATAAATCATAATACTTTCAGGTGATTGAATGAAGTTTTCAGAATTTGTGAGGAATCTTCTCAGTGGAGATGTTTTTGATAAACCTGAACCATTAAAAGGTGTAAGAGTACTGGAAGTTTGCAGCGTCGTCCTTGGACCAGCTACAGTAGATTATCTAGCAGAATTTGGTGCTGAGGTCATAAAATTCGAAGCTAGAAGAGGAGATCAGATGAGGTTTGTAACTCCCTACGCTTATTTCTACAAAAACTTATCTCCCGGACTTCTGGAACAAAACCACAACAAATATTGGGTCGGAATGCATCTGGGTCATCCAAAAGCTAGAGAAATATTCTACAAGTTTGTGAAAGTTAGCGATGTAGTTGTGGACAACTTGACTCCAGGCAGATTAGCCAGATGGGGATTAAGCTATGATAAACTAAGAGAGATTAATCCAAAAATAATTCAGCTACACGTTTCAGGATTTGGTAGCTGGGGCCCATTCACTGGAAGGACTAGTTACGATGCAATAGCTCAAAGTGAGGGGGGTCTAGCTTACATCACCGGACATGAAGGAAGGATTCCTTTAAAGTCTGGAGTTTGGATCGCTGACTGGCTTACAGCACTCTTCTGTGCAATAGCAATCGTTGCAGCTTTGAATTACAGGGAAAGAACTGGAGAAGGGCAGTTCATCGATATATCACAAGTTGAAAGTGTTATAAGAGTTCTTGACTGGACTTGGCTTTACGTTTATCTTACCGGGAACGATAGAGAAAGAGTAGGTAATAGAGATTTGGCAATATGTCCATCGGATCTTTTCGACTGCAAAGATGGTTGGATAGCAATAGCTGCTTTTACAAAGGAGGAATTTAGAGGACTCTGTGAAGCTATGGGGAGAATTGATCTTTACGAAAAGTTTGCAGATCCACTTTTAAGGTTAAAGGATGAAAATGCAAGATATATTCTATCAGAAATTGCAAAATGGGCTAAAGAAAAAACTGTAGCAGAGATCGAGGAGTTAGCTTTGAAATACAACTTTTCAGCACACCACGTAGTCGATGTTGGTGAAGCTTATAAAAGTGAACATTTGAGAGAGAGAAAAGCTGTACAGGAGTACTACGATCCTTTGTACGGTTATCTAGTTGAACCTTGCTATCCTCCAAGGATGGGAACTCCTGCAAGATTGAAGTGGGCTGTAAGACCTATGGGTTTTGACAACGAACACGTCCTTTCAAGAATACTGGGAATGAGTTTAGAAGAAATACAGAAGCTGTACGAAGAAGGAGTACTGTACAAGTGGAATCCAAACATACCATCTCATTGTCCTCCAAAGGATTGGGATGGGAAAAAAGGATTGAAGTATCCGTGAGGTGATTTTATGGAAGAGCAAAAGATAGTTGGTTTCTCTTTAGATCCAGAATATGCTAAGTTTGTCTATTCAATAACAAAGCAAGAAGATGTTTTAGGAAAACCAGAAGCTTTGAGTGACGTTTTAGTACTCGATCTAAGTTATGCAAACTTTGCTGGTCTAGTGGCATCATCGATCCTTGCAGAATTTGGAGCAGAAGTGATAAGGATCGAACCACCAGGTGGAGATGTAGCAAGGAAGATGACTCCATACGGTATTACCTTGAAAGACACAGGGTTAGCATACATAGTTGAAGCTAGAAACAAATATCACGTAACACTGAACATTGAAAAAGAAGAAGGAAGAGAGATTTTTAAGAAATTAGCTAAAAAAGCAGATGTTTTAATAGAAACTTTTCCTCCAGGATATATGGATTCTCTGGGAATAGGTTACAGACAGCTCAAAGAAATTAATCAAGGATTGATCTATTGTGCGATAACTTCTTTTGGTCAGTTTGGAAAAGATTCAGAAAAATTTGGAAAGATGAGAGGTTACGATATAATAGACCAGTGCAGGGGCGTTGTGATGAGCGTCACTGGTGAACCAGATCTAGATCCCGATGTTCCAAAAGAGTACAAGAAACCTGTGAAGTCTGGAAACTGGATGGGTTGGTATATAGGTGGCATGTGGGCTGCATATGGAATATTGCTTGCGATGTTTTACAAGAGAAAAACTGGAAAAGGACAGTTCATAGACATGTCACCGTGCGAAGGTTTGATGGCCATTGCAAACTACTTGATGCAGTATTACCACATGACTAAAATGGAAACTGGGGAAGGTAAAAAGATGGTAAGAGCTGGAAACTTTGATTACGCCGTCTTTCCATACACTTACGTAAAGTCTGCAGATGGTTACGTTTTCATGTCAGGATTTACAGATCCGAACTGGGCCGCACTTTGTGAGATCATGAACAGACCAGATCTGCAAAAAGAGTTTCCAACTATAAGAGAGAGGTTGAACCCATATAACCAGCCAAAGATACAGAAAGAGATAGAGAAGTTTACGAGTCAACTAACTTCAGAACAAATTTTGAAGATCGTTTTAGAATATTCAAAGAAGCCAGATAAGAAGGGAACAGTTGTAACTGGAAGGTTGAATTCACCGAAAGAGGTCTTTGGAATTGAACATTTCAGGTTAAAGAATACGTTCGTTGAAAGAGAAGATCCTTACTACGGCAAAGTTCTAGTTCAAAACTCCATATTCAGATTCATGTCAGCTAGCCCTGGAAGGATAAAATGGACCTGTAGACCAGTTGGAGCTGACAACGAGTTCATATACGGAAAGTACCTTGGAATATCAGGAGAAAAATTGAAAGAATTAAAAGATAAAGGAATAGTATAATAAAAATAATAAAAATATTTTTATTTATTTTATATTTTTATTTCATCAATCTTTCCAAAGTTCACCTGCAATCTTTTCGAAGTAGTCTAAGCTTTCAGGATTCAACAAAGCTCCTCTGTTTGTTACAGGTTTTCCATGTATTATGTTTCTTACTGCAATTTCCACCTTTTTCATGTTGATCGTGTAAGGTATGTCTGGAACTTCTATGATCTTTGCAGGCACATGTCTAGGTGATGCTTTCTTTCTAAGTTCTTCTCTTATTTTGTTTTCCAGTTCTCTGTTCAAGCTAAATCCTTGTTTAAGTTTCACAAAGAGGATAAGTCTCTGATCACCTTTCCACTCCTGTCCTATTGCCAATGAATCTGCAATTTCTGGAAGCTTTTCAACAACGTTGTAAATTTCTGAAGTCCCTATTCTAACACCAGAGATCTTTAAAGTTGCATCCGATCGGCCCAAGAATGTAAATCCTCCAGTAGTTGAATCATGTATTACATAGTCTCCATGCCTCCAAACGTTCTTGTTCAAGTGAGAATAGAATTCGAAATACGTTTCTCTGTACTTTTTGAACTCAGGATCGTTCCAGAAGTAGATCGGCATTGAAGGAGACGGAAGTTCACAAACTAATTCTCCAGCTCGATCAAAGACCTTGTTACCGTTTTCATCGTAAGCTGCTACTTTCATTCCTAAAGCAGGAGCTTGAAGTTGCCCAGCATATACTGGAAGTGTTGGTGAACCTGCACAGAAACAGCCATTTATATCTGTTCCACCAGAAATAGAATTGAACCAAAGATCTCTTTTTATGTTTTCATAGACCCATCTAAACCCTTCAGCTGAAAGAGGTGAACCAGTTTGAGAAATCTCTCTAAGACTTGCTAAGCTGAACTCGTTCTTTGGCTTTGCATCTAAAGTCATGATAGTGTATATGTAGCTAGCTGAGCAGCCGAAGATTGTAATCTTCTCTTCATCGATCAACCTGAACATCGTTCTCCAATCTGGATATACGGGATTTCCGTCGTAAAGGACCATCGTAGATCCTACTGCTAAAGAACTCATAAGCCAGTTCCACATCATCCAGCTAGGAGATGTTATGTAAGTAATTCTGTCTTCTCTTCTAAGATCTGTGTGCAATATCAGCTCCTTTAAATGATTTACTAAAACTCCTGCAACCGACTGAACCATGCACTTCGGTTTTCCTGTAGTTCCGGAACTGAACATTATGTAAACAGGCTCATTAGCTTCTACTTGTTCAAACTTGATCTCTTTCTCCTCTGAAACGAATTCGTCTAAAGTTACAGCTTTCGGTATTCCAGAAATATCTGGCTTAGGTTTTACATATGGAACAACGACTACCTGTTCAAGCGATGGAATTGAATTCACGATCTCTTTAACGTTGTCTTTCAAGCTGAACGTTTTTCCCTTGTAACTGTAGCCATCAACTGTAAACATTATCCTTGGTTCTAGCTGTCCAAACCTATCGACTACAGCTTGACTTCCCAACTCAGTTCCGCATGAGGACCAGATAGCTCCTCTGCTAGTACTTGCGAGCATAGCAATACAAGTTTCTGCTATGTTTGGCATGTAAGCACAGATCCTATTACCGGCTTTTATTCCAAAATCTTTTAAAGAGTTCGATATCTCTGCAACTTTCTCGTATAGCTCAGCGTAACTTAGTTGCTTCCTCATACCCATCTCATTTCTAGCTATTATTGCTATCTGATCGTCTCGATACCTTAGTAGATTTTCTGCGAAGTTTAGTTTAGCTCCAACAAACCATCTAGCTCCAGGAAACTTTTTCAAATCATCAACAACTTTTCTAAATCTTTCAGAATAAATTACGTTTGTAAAGTCCCAAACAGCTTCCCAAAACTTTGAGATTTCTGAAACAGACCAGTTGTAGAGATCCCAATAGTTCTTTAAATTCAAGTTGTACTTATTGTTGACGAATTCTATGAATTTTGTTATGTTAGCTTCCCTAACAATTTTTTCACTTGGTTTCCACAACAATTCCATGATTAAATTTAGAACTTGCATTATTTTATCTTTACGGTTTTCAATTTGAGAGAAACCGAAAATAATTTATTCTGCTAAACTCTATTAATAACTATGAAGATAGATAATTTTTTACCGCCAAAAGAGTTATGGCCAGAGTTCAACATTTCAAAAGACTTCTATGAGAGTTTACCTAAAGAGTTAAACTTAGCGGTAGAAATTTTAGATAAGAGGGCTGAAGAAAGAAAACACAAAATTGCAATATATTTTGAGGATAAAAAATATACTTACAGAGAACTTGTAGAGTTCTCAAACAGAGTCGCATCCAAGCTCATCGATCTTGGAGTCGAGCCACTAGATAGAATAGCTATAAGGTTTGCAAACATTCCAGAAGCAGTTGTATCAAACTTTGCAATACTAAAAGCTGGAGCACTACCAGTTACTTTGCATCCAAGGTGGAGTAAAAAAGAGATACTTCACGTACTCAAAGACAGTGGAGCAAAGTTTGTAATAACTCAGAAGGAACTTTTAAAAGAGATCGAAGAAGTCAAAAGCGATACGTTCTTGCAAAATGTAATAGTTGTTGGAGATGAAAAAGCTGAAGAAAAAGGATATATAAGTTTCGAGAGACTTTTGAAAGAAGGCAGTAAAAAGTTTGAAGCTGTAAATGTTCATAAGGATTCTCCGGCAGTTTTACTTTACACATCTGGAACCACTGGTCCGCCGAAGGGTGTTGTTCATTTCATACCAGGAGTTCTAATGGTAACAAAGAACGTAGGCACGCACGTCTGGAAATTAACAGAGAACGATGTTCTAGGAAGTGCAGCTCCTATAAGTTTTGCTTTAGGTTACGGAGGACTTGCAATGATTCCATACTATTTTGGTTCAGCAGTTTCTTTGATGAGACAGCCAGATCCAGATTACGTCTTTTCAATGATTGAAAAACACGGTGTAACGGTTCTTTCTATGGCTCCAACTTGGTACAGAAAGACTTTACCGATCGTAGATAAACTTATGAAGAAGTACGATATCAGCTCAATAAAGTTATTCACAGGTGGTGGAGAAGCTTTTGGAGCAGATACGATAAAGGCTTGGTATGAGAAAACAGGCTACATGATAGCTGAAGGCTTTGGAGCCACTGAGCTGTTCTACATATCGATATCAAATGCAGTTGCACCGAAACCAAAACCTGGATCGATTGGAATGCCAGTTCCAGGGGTTGAAGTTAGTATAATAGATCCTGAAACCCTTCAACCAATAAAAAAACCAAATACACCTGGACTACTCCTTATAAAAGCTCCATGCGGAACTGTTTATTGGAATCCTTATGCTGAGGGTGGAAAACTTCTAAAAAAGATGGAAAAAGATGTTTTAATGAAGATGGTTGCTCTTGGAGATATTGCCTATACTGACGAAGAGGGCTACATATGGTTTGCAGGAAAAGGTGAAGATGTGATAAAAAGCTCAGGGTACAGGATTGGAGCAGATGAGATAGAAGTTGCTTTGATGAGTCATCCAGCAGTTGACGATGCAGGAGTAGTTGGAGCTCCTCACCCAATAAGAGGAGAAGATGTTATAGCATTTGTAGTTCTGAAAAAAGATTACAAAGCTGATGAAAACACCAAAAAAGGTATCTATGCACATTTAGAGGCAAACATAGCTAAGTACAAACTTCCTAGAGAAATATTCTTTGTTGAATCTCTTCCAAGACATACTACAGGGAAGCTGTTGAGGAGGGAGTTGAGGGAACTAGCAAAAAAGATGTACGTTCCAAAAGATTGAAGAAATTTTAATTTTTCTCTTTCTATTTTTATCAAAAACTTCGATGTGCGTTGCAATGCCAGATGTGTTCACAGTCTAATTCAGCTTGCAACAGAGCGAGTAAAAAATAAGATGTTTTAAAGATCGAATTTAAATTAGCGTTCTATTTAAGAAAACTATTTTCCTTGTTTCTTTTCTCCTCTTCTATATTCTGTTTTTTCTTTCTCCTGGGCTTACAACATGCTACCATGCAACTATATAAGTTTTGCAGGTTATAAGTTTTTCTCTGTCTCTTAGATTTTTAGGTAACAGAAACTGTAGCAAAGCTACTAACCTTTGAACTAATATCTGTTTTTTGCAACTGTTTTTAGTCAAAAATGTTTTAACTGCTTTATTTTTTCTAAAAAATCTATTTTCTTTTTATCTAAAAATATTTTAATAATTTTAACTCTATCAAGTCTCAGCTATCAAATCAGTTGCATTAAAAATAACTAAAAAAATAAAATAAATATTTACCTCTCTTTCTTGAACTTAGCCTCCCTTTTCTCAACAAAAGCATTTATGCCTTCTCTGGCATCATCACTCGCAAAAGATAGAGCAAAAAGATCTCTTTCGTATGAGATTCCATCTTTCAAACTTATCTTAAATCCTCTATTAACAGCTTGCTTAGCCAACATTAAAGCTGTAGGAGATTTAGATTTTAACTTTTCAGCAAACTTTCTTACCTCGTCAAAGAGCTTCTCATGTTCTACTACTTTGTTAACTAAACCTAACTTTTCAGCCTCTCTAGCATCGATCCTATCACCAGTTAGACACAGTTCCATAGCTTTTTTCCAACCTACAATCCTTGCTAGCCTCTGTGTCCCTCCAGCACCTGGAATTATACCTAAGTTTATTTCTGGTTGACCAAAAACAGCTTTGTCACTGGCTATAATTATATCACAAGCCATAGCTATCTCACATCCACCGCCAAGGGCCAATCCATTTACAGCTGCAACTACAGGTATTTCTAGATCTTCTATTTCTTCTAAAGTTTTACCCAGTTCTTCTATAATTTTTCTAGCTTCGTAGGCGTTCATCTTTGAGAACATTTTTACATCTGCTCCAGCACAAAAAGCTCTGCCTTCTCCAGTGATCACCATTACCCTTACATCTTTTTCTTTTTTCACTAATTCTACTGCTTTTTTTAGCCCTTCTACGATCTCTTCGTTTATAGAGTTTAAAGCTTCAGGTCTTTTCAGCTTTACCCAGAGGACACCATCATCTTTCCTTATTTCAACCGTCATAGCTATCTATAACTTTTAGGCATTCCCAAAACATGTTCGGCAACGTAATTCAAAGCCATCTGCTGAGTTACTGGAGCTAAGCGAATCAAATTTATTTCTCTCCACCACCTTTCTACATCGTATTCTTTAGCGTATCCGTAACCACCAAAAACTTGCATAGCCCAGTAAACTGCTTTTATTCCAGCTTCAACTGCTACGAGCTTAGCCATATTTGCATACTTTCCAACTTCTCTATAACTTGCTTTGTTATCAAAAAGCCAGGCTGCTTTAAAGTTCATGAGTTTTGCACATTCAAGCGTAGAATAAGCTTCTGCAATTGGGAACTGTAAACCTTGATAACTGCCGATGGGATCTGCAAAAACTTTTCTTTTCTTCGAATACTCTACAGCTTTACTTATTGCGAGTCTACTTATACCAACAGCTGCAGTCGTAAATCCCATCCTTTCAGGATTCAAAGTGTCTAGCAACAAGTACCATCCTTCATCTTTTGGTGGAATTAATGAGTTTTCAGGTAATCTTAAATTGTTGAAGCTAACTTCACAACTCTTTGAATAGTTTATAGCATGTTTTGGAATTGGATTGATTTTCACAGCTTTATTCGGAAGATCTGCTAAGAAAAGAGATATTCCAAAAGTCCTTTTTGGAGCTTTTTCTAAAGGCGTAGTTCTTGCAACGATCAACATACCCTTAGCTCTATCTGCACCACTTATCCAGACTTTGTTTCCATTTATAACCCACTCGTCTCCATCCTTTACAGCAGATGTTCTTATAGCTAGAGTATTTGTCCCAGCATCAGGTTCAGTTAAAGCCATGCAGAACTCCATTTCTCCACTTGCGATCTTAGGTAAGTACTTCTCTTTGTGAAATTCTGTACCGTGCCTTACAATGGAGAGGCCACCAAAAACTTCTGTAATCATCAAGTACCATATTCCTCCCATCCCACAGCCGTTTGCAGCTAGTTCCTCCATAGCTATAAGAAGTTCAGTTAAACCGTAACCACTGCCTCCGTATTCTTCTGGAATTACGATACCAAAAAATCCAGCCTTTGCAATTGCTTTAAAAAATTCTTCGGCAAACTCTCCCTTTTCATCTTTTTCTCTCCAATATTCAGGTGGAAAATCTTGCGCAATCTCTTTTGCTGCGTTAGCAATCATTTTTTGCTCTTCAGTCAACTCGAAGTTCATGTTATCACCTGGCAGCAGACGTATATATTACTTACTAACTTTAAAAATAAACATTAAAAATAAAAATAATAAAATTAATTTATATCGGTTTGAAGTACAGTATGTCTGTTAGATCTCCCAACATCTGCTCTTTTGGTTTTAGAACAGGTTTTACTCTCATTCCTATTGAAACTTCTTCAGCGTTAACTTCTCCAAGCAAATGTATAATTGACCCATTTGTCCCATCGATGTCTATTAAAGCATAGATCTCTGGTTTTTTCAACTCTTTTTCGTAAGGATCGAGTCTTGCTACAGTGAAAGCTCTAACTCTCCCCTCTCCACTAACTTCCAGATACTCCGTTTCACTAAAATCTTTTGGACAATAGATCCTTGGAGGGAAATAGATCCAGCAGCATTTTTTGCACTTTGCAGCTAAAAACTTCCCGTCAGCTTTCAACTTTTTAAAGAACAAGTCTCCTGCTTTACCACTTGTATATACCCAGTAGAGCTCTATTTTACCTCCCCAATGTCTAAGTTTTTCTGGATCGGTAATCTTCTCGATCATACTATCCCTCTAACGGCTTCCAATATTTTATATCTGTAACAGATCCTTCCCTCTCATTTTCAGGTTTCCATACAGCTTTTACTCTCATTCCAACGTAGACTTTTTCCGGTTCAATTTCACCTATCAAGTGCATTATCGCCATGTTCTGAGATGCACCGTCTATTTGGATCAAAGCCACTACTATGGGTTTGGGTAATGGACGCGCATCTGGATCTATGTAAGATATGGAGTACGTCAAAATCGTCCCAGTATCTTTTAATTCTACCCAACCATCGATCGGTTTATAGCAAAGTTCGCAAAACATCCTTGGAGGAACCATTATTCTTTTACATCCGTCGCATTTTACTCCAAGTATCTTACCTTCCTTCAATCCGTTAAGAAATCTACTTATAGCTTGTCCAGCAGTCCAAGAATACCTTATATCTGGATGATCTTCGTAGTGCGTAACTTTTCTCGTCTTTATATCTTCTTCACTTACAGCTGTCCCTTCAGCGTAGAGAGGACATTCTATCTTCCTTTTTCCAACAGCCATCTTATCACCTCTTGTTTGACATGATCATGACAGTACTTATCTGCATCAAATCTCCCCAAGCTTGACAGAGACCAGTACTGACCTCTTTAGCTACTTGTCTCTTTCCAGCTCTGTATGAAAGTTGCCAATATATTTCACAGGCTTTAACACCCATTGCAGCAGATATTGGGTTACCAACACCTAGTAATCCTCCAGATGGGCATACTGGCAGATCTCCATCTCTCTGAGTGACTCCTTCTTTGGTCAAAATTGGAGCTTCACCTTTTTTAGCAAACCCCAGTCCTTCCAAGTGGTGAAGCTCTTTGTAATCGAAAGGATCGTAAGGTTCAACTACATCGATCTGTTTCCTAGGATCTGTTATGTGAGCCATCTTGTAAGCCATCTTCGCAGATTCAGCAGCGTATCTTGGATAATAAAGATCTCTGTTTGTCCACCAAGTTGTATCCAAAGACCAACCAACACCAGTTACCCAAACAGGTTCATCTGTAAGGTGTCTTGCTTTGTGAGCTGCTACCATTACAAGCGCTGCTGCTCCATCGCTCGGTGGAGAGACGTCGAGTCTTCTAACTGGTAAAGCCATCGGTTCACTGTTTAAAACATCTTCAACAGTAATTTTTTCAGCTACATGAGAACATGGATGATCTAGAGCATTTGCTTTGTTTTTAACAGAAACTAACGCTATGTCTTCATGCTTAACGTTGTTCACGTGCATGTACCTCCTCATTTCTAAAGCGAAGATCCATATCAAGTTCGGTTTGAGAGGTCTGTCGAGGAAGAAGTCCCATATGTACTTGAAAGCTGACTGCGGATGTGGATGACAGCTAGACATCTTTTCTTCACAAACAACTAAGCAAACATCAGCAAGCCCACTTGCAACGTGGAAGTAGCCTGCTATTGGTGCAAAAACTGCTGTACCTCCTCCTACAAAGTAGCGCATGTAAGGTCTGTCAAAGCCACCAGCTCCATCTGACAAATACTCCTCTTTCATGTGTACTCCATCGAAAGCATCTGGAGCAGATCCTAACACTACAATTTCTACATCATCTATAGTCAAACCAGCCTCTTCCAAAGCTTGTCTCACTGCATAGTAGTTGAGTTCTCTACCGGTTTCGTTCAACCTTCTCTTAAAACTAGTCATTCCTGCTCCAACTATTGCTACATCTTGCTTTTTTTGAAACTTCAAACCTTTTATAACTTCTACCTCCATAACTACACCCCTAAAACTGCTACAGCACCACTAAACGTAGGTAAATATCTCCAAACTTGTGCAACACCAACTTCTGCATCTATTTGTCTTTTTCCAGCTTCTCCTCTTAATTGTAAGATGACTTCAAGAGTTTTTTGACCTCCAGTGCATTCCAACAAGTTTCCTACTCCCAAGCTACCACCGGAAACGTTCACCGGTATAACTCCATCTCTATCAAAGTAACCATCTCTCAGAAGTCTTGCAACTTCGAACTTGTTTGCAAACTGCAAAGCTTCTATGTGTTGCAGTTCTTTGAAAGCGAACCTATCATCTACTTCAGCGAAGTCTACTTCTTTTACGGGATTTGCGATCCCAGCCATTTTATATGCCATCTTTGCTGCTTTGTATGCGTATAAAGCTGAAAAGCTTGCCGTATCGTAGCTGTTCGTTTCTGTCCACCAGCCAATTCCCTTGATCCAAATCGGTGTATCTGTCAATTTCCTAGCAACTTCATCACTTGCAACAACTAAGATCACTGCTCCATCAGATGTTTGAGCAATTTCCATTTTTTTCAAAGGATCAAAAACTTTTGGACTCCTCATAACATCTTCCAACTTTACATTAGCTGCATAAGGAGCTGATGGATTTAGAAGGGCGTTGTTCTTGTTTTTAACTACAACCCGTGCAACGTCCTCTTCGCACAAACCTCTTTCGCACATGTAAATCTGCATCTCCAAGGCAGCTAAGTAGTATGGATGAGCTCTACTTATAGGTCTCAACCAAATTGGATCCATAGCATGCCTTATAGCATTTCCAAGAGTTTTAAGATCGCTAGCTTTGCTGTGAGCCTCCAAAACAACAATTTCTGCCAGTCCACTTTTGATCTGCATGTATGCTGTAGCTAATCCATAGAGAAAGTCAGAACAAACTGTGCATGTAGGTTTTACAACTGCTCCTAGTTGATCTGGAACAAATTCATCGGAAATCGCTACACCTTCCCAGAAATCTTCCTCACAAGTTACAAAACTGTCGACATCTCTCCTAGGGTTTATCCCTGCATCACTGTAAGCTTTTATTGCAGCTTCGTATACTATTTCCTTCCAGCTTAAATCTGGTGTAGTCGAATTAAAACCACAGAAACCTACGCCAACTATTGCAACCATTCAATCACCAAGAATTTTTGTTTAATATGCTATTTAAAAATTTCGAAATTTGTTGACTAAAATCTTCTTCGAAAAGGATATATTCAAAGAAAAAAGCTAACCTTTATGAAAAACTTGAAATTTGAAAAATTTGATAAAATTGGTATAATAACTTTGAACAGACCAGAAAAGATGAACGCTCTTTCCATGGAACTCCTTAGTGAATTAGAAACACTTGTAAGAAAAATTTCTGAAGAAAGAAGCGAGAAAGTAATAATTATAAAGGGTGCTGGAAAAAATTTTTCTTCCGGACATGACCTTAAGGAGATCTTGAACAAACCACCCTACGAAGTTGAAAGACTATTTTTAAAATGTTTCGATGTCATGAGAGCTATAAGAGATGCTCCTCAACCATATATAGCTCAAGTGCATGGAATAGCTGCAGCTGCTGGTTGTCAACTTGTTGCTGCATGTGATTTAGCTGTAGCAGCAAGATCTGCAAAGTTCTCAACTCCAGGAGTTAACATAGGTCTATTTTGTTTTACCCCGATCGTTTTCGTCAGCAGAAATGTTTCTAGAAAGAAAGCCTTTGAAATGGGGATAACTGGAGATCTTGTCGATGCTGAAGAAGCTTTAAAGATCGGCTTAGTTAATAGGGTTGTAGACGATGAAAAGCTTGAAGAAGAAACAATGAGCCTAGCCAAGAAAATTGCAAGATTCAGTTTAAATGTTTTAGAGAGTGGAAAAAGGTTTTTCTACAAACAGCTCCCCATGGAAGATTTCCAAGCTTTAAGCTATGCTACAGAAACTATAGCACTCTACAGTTCAACTAAAGATGCTGTTGAAGGAATTTCAGCCTTCTTTGAAAAAAGGGAACCTAGATGGAATTAAAATTTGATCCAAAAGTTTGTTTTAGCTGCAAATCGATAGATTGTCTTTTAAAATGCAGATGGAACTTCTACAGCTTTGAAGAGGCTAAAAGAGAAATTGAAAAGATTGCTATTGGAAAATATAGTAAAGTGCTAGAGGAGTGTAAAAATTGTTACGCATGCGAAGAGTTTTGTGAATACAAGAACCATCCTTTTTACAGAATTGTAGAACTTCAAGAGTACTTCGGTATTAAAAAGCTCGAAAAAGAAAGAATTGAAGATCTAATTTCAAAGTATAAAGCAGAGGGCGAATTTGTTCCAAAAAAAGGTGAAAAATTTGTCCACATCTGTCTTTTTCCAGAGTTAAAAGATAAAGTAACGAAAACTTTTGAAGGTTTTGAAGTTGTCAGAGGAAGACATGTTTTTTGCAACCTCGTTTACCTTCACTACGGAGTTGTTTCAGTCATAAAAGATAGAGCTAATAAAATAATAGAAAATATGAAAAAATTAGGAGGAGATTTCATACTCCTTCACGATGAATGCTACGGCTTCTACAACTCTTTTGCAAAGGCTTACGGCTTAGAAGTGCCGTTCAAATTTATACATTATTTTGAATATTTTTACAATAAAATAAAGAGTTCAAAAGTTAAAAAGCTCAACTTGAGAATCGCCTACCAAAAGCCATGCTCCAACTTCTTAAGTCCAGAGATGGATAAAATTCTAGACAAAATCTTTGAAGCAATTGGAGTTGAAAGGGTTAAAAGAAAATATGACAGAGAGAGAGCTCTGTGCTGCGGTGCAGCTTTTATCTTGTCAGGCGATCTTGAAAAAGCTGATGAATTGAAGAGAAAAAACGTTGAAGATGTGGAAAAACTCAAAGTCGATGCCATGGTTTTCAACTGTCCGATGTGTTATAGAACTTTAGCAAAAGATGTTGAAAAATTGGGAATTAGAGCTTTAATGGTCATAGATCTATGCAAAGAAGCTCTAGAATAACTGGAGTTTTTTACCATTCATCTTTCAGCAGAAGAAGTTATCTTACTTTAGGAATAAGGTTGAGGGATTTTCCATCAGCATTTGAAAAAATTAAGCATCAAAATTTCAAGATCTTTGAGTGTAAACCTGTAAGTGAAAGTTTGATCTTGGAAGTTCATACAAAAGAGCATTTGCAAAAAGTTCTTGAAGATCCGCTTTGTTTTACTGCCTTTTACTCAGCAGGCGGAGTTGTTGAGGCTGCAGAGAAAGTTTTCTTAGGTGAACTTAGAAATGCTTTTTGCTACATTGGTACAGGAGGACATCATGCTGGAAAAAACTATTTTTGGGGATTTTGCTGCTTCAACGATGTCGTTCTTGCAATTAGAAATTTGTACAAAAAGTTTGGAATAGTTAGAACTGCAATAATCGATACTGATGCGCACCACGGAGATGGAACGAGGGAACTTGTCAAAGATGATGAGAACACCTTACACTACTGCATATGCAGCAACAGCTACGTATCAAAAGATGGAAAGAAGATCGATGTAAGCTACTTTGAAGTTCCATACTTTGAAGCTTTAGAAAAGTTTTGCGAAATTTCAAAAAAGTTTGAACCAGGACTAATTTTTTGGTACTTTGGACACGATACACACATAGGTGATTACGGAGACATTGGAATGACTGTTAAAGATTACGTAAAAATGGCAAAGAAGTTAAAAAAACTAGCTGAAGAAGTTTGCTATGGAAAGATCGTAGTAGTTCTCGCTGGAGGAAGTGATCCTGACGTTGCTAGAGAATCAACACTTGAAATAATAAAAGTATTATTAGAATAAAAATAAATTAAAATAAAACAAAAAATAATTAAACTTCTTTCGTCAGTTCAACGCAGTACTTCTGCACTCTCTCTTCTTCCACTGGTTTCGTTAGTAGAGATACGATTACGAATACTATGAATCCAACTGGAATTACCCAGACTTGATGAGGTGTGATCAAGGCGTTTGGATTTGCAAAGAGTATATCGTTCAAGAAGAACCTTGCATGGTGACCTAAGATAAAGTAAGCTCTCATCCAAGCGATCATGCTGAGTATGAACATGAATATCGCTGTAAACCACATTGCAGTTCTAGTAGCTCTCTTCCACCAAAGTCCCAATATTAACCCTGGTCCTATGGAACAGATTATGACTATGAAAGCCCAACCGCTTAGGTCTAGGACGAGAGCTGGAGGAGCAATAGATACTAAGAAGCTTACGAACAAGAATATGAATGCTATAAGTCTTCCATAGAATATCGGTCTTTCTTCAGCTTTCTTCCACTTCAAAAGCTTGACCATCCAGTCTCTTGCAATTACTGTATTAATTACTACAGCCCAACCTGCTGCAGTTGACATTGCAATAGCTAGTCCACCTGCGCAGAGGATTCCTAGTATTACTGGATTTCCTAGGGCTTCAACTGCTGCAATCATTGAATAGTCAACGATCGTACCTATACCATAAGTTTTCTGGATCTGCGTAAGTACTGCCATGGCAGTCATGTTTCCTCCAGCAGCTACTGCAATTGGATGATGCTTCTCTATCATGTACTTTGCAGTTATACCAATTATCTGCAACGAAACGTAGAAAGCTCCAGCGATTAAAGCGCACCAGAATATGCTTCTCCTAGCGCTCTTAAGATCCATCACAGTGAAGAACCTTACAACTGTGTATGGCATTGTTGCAAATCCAAGATGCCATACGAAGTACCAGCAAATGATTGCAATCCAAGCTCCAGTGAATACGTGTGGTATCTCAGGGAAGTCTGCAGGAGTATTCCAGATCCTTGGATAAGATGCATGGGCTGCGTAGTATACTCCTTCAAGACCTCCAAGCTGCCAAACGATTGCTGCTGCAGCTATCATTGCCGAAAATGACATTACTAGAGCTTGCATCGCTGCGTTCCAGCTAGTAGCGATCATACCTCCGTAGACTACGTAGAACATTGTTATGACGGTTCCAATAGTCAGTGCTAAGAGGTATGGGATCTTCAATATTGCAACCATGAACAAAGCCATGCCCACCAGTGAGATTGTTATGTACAGGATCGTTCCCAATATCAGTACTATACCTATCCACCATCTCAACCTTTCATCGCCGTACCTATCAGCGTAGTAGTCTGCATAGCTTACTGGGGCGTATTTTCTTAATGCAACTGCAGTTAAAAGTGTAGCTAATGGCATTCCGCATATTATTGCTACCATCGCCCACCAGAAGGGATAACCTAGTAGAAATATGAAAGCTGGTAAACCTAGCATCGAAGCTGGGCTAAGATAAGTCGATTCTAAAGCTAAACCGTTAACAACCGATCCTATTCTTCTGCCAGCTACATAGTAGTCCATAGCCGACTTTAATCTTACCCTAGAATAGTAACCTATCAGGACTGTAGCTAACAAGTAAATAACTACTATAGCTACTACAATCGGATCTACCACTTAAATCACCCCTCCTTCTTAACTTCTTCAGCCTTTTTAGCTTCTCTAGCAGCAGCTTCTCTTGCTCTCTTTGCTTCTGCCCTTTCTGGGAAGAAGAAATACAGTGTTGCAATTATTACTGGAAGCAAGAAAGTACTGTAGATAGATGTGTACAATATGGGCAAT
This sequence comes from Archaeoglobaceae archaeon, assembly GCA_025058735.1. GTDB lineage: Archaea > Halobacteriota > Archaeoglobi > Archaeoglobales > Archaeoglobaceae > WYZ-LMO2. The sequence continues at coordinate 59,294 of JANXDX010000020.1, forward strand.
GGAGCTATTTTGTTCATCTTAGCTACAGCTTCTAAGGTCCACCCTAGGACTGCTGATCCGTACATTATAATCAAACCTACCCAAAATACCTTCGGCGGCCAAGGCATTTAATCACCATTATTAAATGCATTCTTCAATTATTTAAATTTTTCTTTTTTAAACATATTTAAGATTTTCACATAAGTTGTAGTTTCGCTCACGCATTTAGAGCTTTTTAAATTTGACATGTTTACTTGTAATAAATTTTAATATTAAATAAAAATTAATTAAGATTATAAATATATTAACAAAAAAGTTAAAAGCTATTGAAACTAATATGTAAGTTATGAAGAATTTCTTTTGAGACAGTACAGACCAATCGACGCCCTTGGTTTTTAGCTGTAGAAGATATTTTTGGTTTATAGACTGCTATAAAATTATAATGAAAAAATTTGAGAAGAAATGGGAAGGAGAGGCAGAAATAAAAAAGAGATTTAAAAAGAAAAAAAAAGTCTTGAAGGCTTTGAAAAGCTATAAAATACTTTCCCTGGTGTAGAATTTTGAATACGAGTTTGAAAGATCTGGAAAAGTTCTAACGATCCGTGTAAAAAGCTACCTTCCACAAGTTGCAAGAATAAAGATGGTGAAAAAATTTTTCCTTGCAAAGAAATGTAAAAGAGTTTAAAGCTTTTGCAAAAGAAATAGATGAAAGAATTGACGTCAATGCAATTATACTTCTCCAGTTACTTTTGTGAATAGAAATTTGAACTCAAAGAGTAAGAAATTGTTTTCAAAATCTCTTCCCCCTCCTCTTTGCAACTCGCAGTAGTTATTACAAACAGTTGCTGGACAGTACTACCTTCTACGAGTAGAGCTCTTATGTTACCGTTTTCATCGCACCTCGTGAGCTTGATCCTAACTCCTCCCCTTGAACTTTTTCCAGCTTCTATAACTCCTGGAACAACTTTTTTAACGTATGGATTTTCTGCGATCTTTAAAACTAATCTATAACCATCCTTACCCCCAATTATTGTAGAATGGTGGCCCATTATTTTATTTTCTGGTCTAATATTTACAGTTTCTAACTTTCTCAAAACTTTCAACCTCTTTTCAAGTCTTTCGAAAAACACCTCTCTAGATTCGAAAAGATCGGTCGCAATTACATTAAAAGGAAAGGAGTTTTCAAGTTCATTTTTAATTTCATGGATCAAGGCTTCAGAGTTCGATGAAACGTAAACATCTTCAACCCTTCTTTCGTATATCTTATCTGCTAAAACCCCGTACAAAATTTTGGCAGAATCTTCGTACCTTTTGAAAGTTAAAGTTTCACAAATTTCTCCAAAAAATTTGACAAAAACTTCGTCGTTTAAAACAAAAATACCGCAAGCATAAGCATTCTTTTTCCCACAGTTCAAACAAAAATGAGTTGGACTGCTTAATTCAAATCCACATTGACAAATCAATCGTTTAAGCATAACATATGACCCATCTTCTCTTTTTTAGTTTTTAAATATTGGAAGTTTTCAACCGTAGGCTCGATCTCTATAGCTTCTCTAACAACTTCAAAACCAAACCTTTCAAGTTCCCTAATTTTTAAAGGATTGTTCGTAAGTAATCTAACTTTTTTGACTCCCAGATCCATCAATATTTGAGCGGCGATTCCATAACTTCTAAGATCTGGTGGAAATCCAAGTCTTATGTTCGCATCAACGGTATCTATTCCTTCTTCTTGAAGTTTATAAGCTATCAATTTACTTATCAATCCTATCCCCCTTCCTTCCTGTCCTCTCATGTATATCAGAACTCCTTTTCCTTCCCTTGCGATCATCTTCAAGGAATTTTCAAGCTGTTCTCCGCAATCGCATCTCAAGGAATGGAAAACATCTCCGGTTAAACATTCGGAATGTATTCTTACGAGAACATCTTCTTCAAGATCTCCTAAAACTAAAGCTACGATTTCTCCTAAAGGAGTTCTGTAGCCAAAAGCTTTGAAAGTTCCGTAGAACTTTGTTGGAAGTGTTGCTTCAACGACTCTTTCAACGATCTTTTCATTCCTTATTCTGTGAACGATCAGTTCGTTTACACTTATACTTTTGTAAGGCAGATCTCTTTTTCCGTTCATAAAAGCGTAAACTACTACAGGTTTTAATCCCGCCATCTTTACAACATCTATACAAGCTTCAGCTATCCCAGGCCTTTCTAGAACTCCCATTTCCTTTGTTTCTTCAACAAAGATCTTCCCAGGGAACTTTATATCTTTGAAATCAAAAGATCCGGTAGATATTTTTTTTATAAGCTCAGCTCTCTTTTCCGCGGAAACTTCTTTCGAATCTATAGGTATCATTCCATTGTAGAACTTTAACTTGTTCAAACCTAGTTCTATTATCTTTTTCCATGGCATAGCCAATCTTATCTCGTTACAATTTTTCATCATGAAATCTAAAACTTCAGCGTTTATCAGCTCCGCAGCGATAAAAAGAGCTTCAAAATCGTTATCGTAAACGATGACAGGTAAGCCCTTGCTGGCATCTCTTACGATCTCTTGCATATAACAGGTCCTGTACAGGTATATAAGTTTTGAGAGATTTCTCACTTATGTATTTTCAAATTAATTATAAATAAAAAATAAAATAATTTATAATAAATTAAAAACGCAAATTCCTAGCTGCAACGATCACAGGATCCCATATCGGAGTTAAAGGTGGAGCATAACCTAGATCTGAGAAGAAAGCATCTTTAGCACTAAATCCAGCCTGAATCATGACTGATAAAGTGTTTATTCTCATAGCAACTTCAGATCCAACCGCTTGTGCACCTAGCAATTTTCCTCTCTTATCTGCAACAACTTTCAGCCATATTCTTTTACCTCCAGGATAGTATGGAACTCTAGTACTTGCTTCTATGAAAGTTGTTTTGACTTCGAAACCTTCAGCTTTAGCAGTTCTTTCACTTAATCCAGTAGAACCTATTTCAAGCTCGAAGAACTTTGTAAACTGAGTTCCAAGTGTTCCCGGAAAATCCAAATTTCCTCCGACAGTATTTAATCCAGCTACGTATCCCATCTTATTAGCTGCAGGAGCAAGAGGTATCCAGGTAGGCTTCTTAGTTATGAAGTGAACAGTTTCTGCACAATCTCCTGCAGCGAATACATTTTCTAAACTAGTTCTCATTTTTGAATCTGTTTTAATAGCTCCAGTTTTCCCAATTTCACATCCTAAATCTTTAGCAAGTTCAACGTTTGGCCTGACACCAACTGCTATAAATACAAGGTCAGCTTTGTACTCATTTTTATCTGTAACAACTTTTTCAACTTTATCTTTTCCTTCTATAGCTTGAAGTTTTTCGTTCAACTTTAGATCTACGTACTTCTCCATCTCCTTTCTAACTACCTCCGAAACTTCTTTATCTAAATTCGTCAACGGTTGATCTAAAGCTTCTACAACTGTGACCTTCTTACCTCTAGCAGCACAAGCTTCAGCCATCTCAACTCCCAAGTAGCCAGCACCAACTATTAGAATTTTTTCAGCTTTTTCTAGAGATTCCAGAAGTTTTCTTGAAGTGGCAGGATGCCTAACTGTAAAAACGTTCTCTAGATCGATCCCATCAACTTTTGGAACTTTTGGAAGAGCACCAGTAGCTACTATCAGTTTTTCCCATTCATAGTTTTTTTCTTCACCTTTTTCAAGAACTCTAACATAACCTTTACCAGCTTCAAGTACCTTAGCATTCGTGTGCAGATCTATACCTCTCTTCTCCCTAAAAAACTCTGGTTTGTAGTACATAAGATCATAAACACTCTTCACAATCCCTTCCATCAAGTAAGGTATTCCGCAGGGCGCATGGCTTACAAAATCTGTCTCTTCAAAAACAGTTACATTCCAGTCCTGTTTTAATGCTTTTATTCTAGAAGCTGCAGTCATTCCAGCTGCTCCTCCACCGATCACAACAACTTTCATAGCTCTGTTTTGTCTTTATTGTATATTAATTTTTCTTTTGATTTAATATTAATTCTATTATTAGAAAATAATAATTTTATAATAAAATAATATAAATTACTTTTTTAGATGTTTGTAAGCAACCGTAAGCGCAACTCCAGTGTAAGTTGTTATTACCAAGATGATGAAGCAGATCCCATCAGTCCAAGGATAAATCTTACGGGAAAAGAAGAACTATCAAGAACAAAATCACACTTCCCAAGTTAGACCTTACGATTTATACTCCTCACTTTCTACAGCATCTGCATTTTCGATTATCACGTTTATAGTAAAAGCAACGAAAAGAAGTCATTTAAGGCTGGAAACAAAATCAATCCTAATAGTTCCTAAATATCAATACTGCAGCTACAGAGAGGTTACCTACCTTTCCAACTGCAGCACTAATTTAGTATGATGTTCGTCGTGTGAACTAAAGTTACTTACGAAGACTAGAAGTGCTGCTGCTAAAGACAAAAGTAAAATCGTAGGTTGAGCTAAGTAAAGAGTTACTTCTAAACCTAGAGTAGCAAATATCAGGCTAAAAGCAAATGGTATGTTAGAATGAAGATGGATTTTCTCTTATTATGTTAGCAGATTTTTTCAAAATTGCTCCAACTTCTAGCATTTTTAGTTGTCGATGAACTGTAAATTACTTTTATAGACAAAAACCTTAAAATCTGTTGCAAAAGCTTTCCCACATTCATTAAAAGTTTTATCTTGAGTGTAAGAGGGAGTGGTATCGATGGAGTACTATATATGCATAATATGTATAGCTCTGTATACCTTAATTCCCGTCTCTACCACGATCCTTGGTTCTGCCTTTGTACTGTTCAAGAGCAGAGTTGAAGAAAAGTTAATCGATACCAACATGGGTTTTGCCATAGGGCTTATGATCTACATTTCTTTCATCGATCTTCTCATGCCCTCTATCGAAATCAGCAATACTTTGTCTTTTATAGGATTTGCAGCTGGTTTTGCTTTTATCAAGCTGTTGGACATCTTTACTCCCCACATACATACGATTGGTAGCAATGCTGATTTTAAAACAAAAAATGGTAAAACTATTCTAATAGCTTTAGCCATAGCTATACACAACATTCCCGAAGGTTTTGCTCTAGGATCTTCGATCGTGTACGATCTTGAAAGTGGATTTAGAGTTAGCCTTTCTATAGCTGTTCAAGACTTTCCAGAAGGGTTTGCAGTAGCCCTTTCTGTATATACAATAACTGGGAGTCGTTTGAAGGGTTTTGCAATAGGTACTGCTAGTGCTTTTGTAGAATATGTTTCAGCATTCGTAGCTTTGATAAGCTTCATAGACATCTACACGTTCCTACCACTTCTACTGGCAATTTCGGCAAGTGCTATGATATATGTAGCTGTACATGAAATTGCTCCTAAAATTTTTGGACATGAGCACGACGAGTATTCAACTTTGGGACTTTTTCTAGGTTTGTCTGCAGGTTTACTGCTTGAGTTTGTAGAGATTAAAATTTATTAACTTTTATTAATTATTTATTTTACTTATTAAAAAATTTATAATATTTTTTAGAAAAAGAATTTTAAAAAGTTTTTCTTAGATTGAGAAAGTAAAAAATAAATATATAATTAAAAAGAGCCAAGCCGCCGGCGGGGTTTGAACCCGCGACCTGGTGATTACAAGTCACCCGCTCCTCCAGCTGAGCCACGGCGGCTTAGCTATTTTTGTTCTCAAGATTAATAAGTTTTTGCATTGTTTAAATGAATTATTTAATTTAATAAAATTAATTAATTTATTATTTATATATTTATATTTAATAATAACAGAATAGATATAGTTTTTCTTTATTCTAAGACATCTCAAACTTTTTAACTTGTTTCTTTATTTAAAATTATTTATTTATAAATTATATTAATATAATAATATTTAAAAATTAAGAATATATGAGAACAACAATTTCGTAAGACCTGAAATCGAGCCTAATACAGCAAACACCATTTCTATCATTATAGTTACTCCTTTTAGGAGGCAATTTATTCAATGCTAAGTGAAGAATTAAGAGCTTTCTTCACAAGTAAGATTTTATGATTAATTTTTAACTTTTCTAGTTTGTTAAGTTTCAAAAGTGTCTATAAAGGTTTTGAAACTGTTGATATTTACAAGAACTAGAAACCTAACACTTGTTTTTTTTTAAACTAAAAGTTTGAAACTTACTGATAAATTAGTAATACCACTGAATGCGATTGTTGTAAAAGGTATAACATTATTTGAGATGCTTAAGAGATCTTGGTCTAAAGAGTTGACAGTATGTCGAGAAGCATAACCATTTGCTGCAGAAGAGGTAACAAGTTCAGAGAAGATAAACAGTAACATTCAAATCCCTAAGGTTAATTCAAAGTTAACAGTATGAACTTTATGTCAAAAACTAACACAACTCAGCTCTACATTAATTGTTGCGTACTCATACAGTTTTGCAGGCTACGTACTATTAGTTGCTGGGGAAAGTTGTACGATACTGAACATCTCATGCTAACATGAGTTCTAAAAATAGGGAAAGGATGATGAATTCAGTAATTTACTTATTAGTAAAATTATTATAAAAAATAATTATTATGAAATATTCTTTATCTTATTTCTTTACTCTTCACAGCCTTCTTCATCGTATATATCGCTACAACTCCTACAATGAACAACACTACTATGTTGAACCCCTTCAAGGGATGTCCTGCAAACCAGAGTGCGCCTATGCCATTCGGTATACCAAGCCATGCTAAATACCTTCCAAGTGTGTTGAAGAGGGGTGCCATTGGTATAGTAGCTATTAGGAGGTTGAGTAGTCCTACTCTCTTTCCAAAAAGTTTATCGCCAAAGAGTGCTAGTACAATGAGCCATGCTATAGCTACATGGAACCAGCTTCCAGGGCTAAGGTGAGCATTCTCTAGCCCTCTAGGTGTATCTTTTGCAGGAGCAGTACCTATGTACTCACTTGGATATGGGCCTGGATACGGTGAGCCTGCTGGCTGCTTGTACGTTACTGTAATGTACGGGCTCGTATCGTACGCTAGTGCTATATACGCTCCAGTAGAAATCAGTATAGCAAGTACAGAAAGACTTATAGTAGTAGAGAGTTTGATAGGAAATACCAAAGGTAGCTGTGCAGGTTGCGAAGATCCTCTTTCTGAAGCAGATCCGCTGCCCTTACTTAGGTATATCGCAGGAATAGATAGCAGTAGTAGTATAAAATAGATCCCTGCTGGAATGACCCACACGAGGCTGTGTACTGCAAAGACGTTGAACAGTATTAGTCCAATGAGTGTCAAAGGAAGGGCTATGCGCATGAGGTTGTATGCAAGCTTGAAAACACCATTGCTAACTTTGAAGACGCTCATAGCTAAGAGTATTATCATAGCACTTGCAGATATCAAAATAACGTGGTCATGTAACTGAACAAGTGCAGCAGGTTTTATTGGACTGAGTGTAATCTTGAATGTCCAAGCAAGAGCAAAGCCTACAAGAACACCAACGAATATGATCAGCGTTGGTATAAGGAAAATTCCTTTCTGAACATACACATCAGATACAATGTCGAACCTTGATGGTTCCGATTTATGGTAGAAGAATGGTATCCTGACAAGTGCAGATAAAGCTACAAGTAGAAGTGATGCAAATAATAGAATCTCCAGTATGGCACTTACAACACCAAACGCAAGTATCTTTTTTCCAGTCTCATAGTAACTTGCAAGCATGCTTATCCAAAGTACAGGAGCTATGAAAGCAATTATGGTTATAAGCCTCTTCAACGTAGGCTTGAGATTTGCGTATGGCATGAGCATAGATGCTATTATCAAAAGTACGCCCCACCATGAAGAATGTGCATGTCCTATCTTCTGCCACTCTGGTACTGGTTTGCCCCATGCTGCAGCACCCCATATACCTATCATACCTACCAACGTACCAGCTGCAATCGCTATTATTGCTGCTGTAAACAATGGTACACTGAGTCCTAACCTTATACTATCAGGTTCAGCAACTTTCTCACTCTCTTTCATGTTAATTTGTTATGTTTGATGAAATTTAAATTTTTTTTGTTAAATTTAATCATTTAATTTTATTACAAAAATAAATATTTTAATTTAATATAAAAATTTTGCTGACAATTCTGATCGTTTTCGAAACTGAGAATTAGCGTTTCTTAATCTCTAAAACTTTTCTATTAAGTCTTTTCTTGCTTCTTTGTAAATGAAAGTATCAAGAATTTAAATTTAAATCTATAGTTGTTGTAAAAATTAACGTAGAGTAAAAATTTTATAAAGTAATATTAAATTTATGTATATACAAATAGGTTTCTGAAAAGTGAAATAAGCAAGAACGTACGTTCATAAAAAGAAAATAGCTTAGAAAACTTTGCAGTTTAAAAAATTCAAACTTAATATAAAAAATAATAATTAATAATTATGAGAGATGATAGATAAACCAATGAAAGAACAATTTTCAGAACTTGTAAAAAACACAAGAAGATGTACAAAATACAAAGTTTAAAAGTCAATTAGCTTTCAAAAAATAAAATGCGCGGGCCGGGATTCGAACCCGGGCTAACGGCTCGGAAAGCCGTTGTCCTACCCCTAGACTACCCGCGCTAAGAATTGATCTAGGTACAGATATATACTTTTTTCGCTCATACAATTTTCGTCTCTTTAATAGCTTTCTCAAAATCATCTTTACTTGGATTCAAATCTTCAAGTATTGTGTACCTTTTTCTTCTAATCCTTTTAGCAAAAACTAAAGCTTCTAAAATTTGTTCCTTGTTTAGTCCTATCTCCCTAGCACTACTAGGAGAGCCTATTTTCTCAAACGCCCTCTTAACTTTTTCCCACTCCCCAATACCATAAACTTTCTCGTAGAAGTATTCCATTATGATCGTTCCAATACCAACCTGTTCTCCATGCAATCCAAATCCGTAACCTAAATAATCTACAGCATGGCTGAACTTGTGCTCAGATCCACTAGCAGGTCTACTGCTTCCAACTATTGCCATCGCCACTCCACTCATGATTAAACCCTGAACCAAAAGTTTAACGTGAGATGGAATGTTGAAATCTAACTCCTCAGCTTTTTTTAACATTAACTCAGCTGGCATCGAAGATATTGAAGCTGCAACTTCGTTGTAGTTTTCATTAACTTTTTCTTTAGCTAGTTGCCAATCTTTTACAGCAGTTATATTTGATATCAGATCTCCAAAACCGCTGTTCATCAACCTCCTAGGACTTTTGATCAGGATTTTCACATCAGCTAAAACTGCAGAAGGAGGATTTGTAGAGATTGAAATTGGTTTTCCATTTTCCTTAAAGCTTGCAACAGGTGATGCAATTCCATCGTGAGAGGCTGAAGTTGGAATGCTTATGAATGGAACATTCAATTCAGTAGCTGTAACTTTTGCCACATCTATAACCTTTCCTCCTCCAAATCCCAAAACAACTTCGAAATCGCTGTAAGAAGTGTTTACAACTATTCTTTTAACTTCATCAACACTAGATCTTTCAACGAAAAAAGTTGTAACTTCAAAAGAATTTTTCAACTTTTCTTCAAACTTCTTAGCTAAGATATCGTAAACATTTTTTCCTGTCAACATCAAAATATTTCTTCTATCTTTGATGACTTCAAAGACTTTTTCAATAGCCCCTGGTTCTATGTAAACTTTTACTGGAAACTTCATGCTAGACACCGAGTCTCCTCATTAAATCCTCTGGAGAATTAGTTGCAAAGCATTTAAACTCTTCTCTTCCAATGCAAAAAGTTGGAAAACTGTAAACTTTAAAAGGAATTTGATCTCTAGGAAATTCGAGAAAAACAGGAACGTATTTTGACTCTATTCTATTCATAACTTCTCCTGAAAAGAATTTCTTAAATTCCATGCAAGTTGGACAAATTTTTGAAGATACAAAGACAAAAATTTCTTTTTTTGTTTTGTTTGAAATTTCTTTAGCTTCCTCTAACTTGTACCATCTTGACTCATCGAACCCTTGTTCAGAGAATATAAAGATCGCTAGCAGAGATAAAGCTAAGGCTGACAGCACTACAACGTACCAGCGTACCATGATTTTCAAAACAATTTAATATATATAAGTTTAACTTCCAACATGGAAGTTGTTGACGTTGTATTGAAAGCAAAACACCTAACAGCTTTAACCGGAGCAGGCGTATCTGCCGAAAGTGGAGTTCCAACTTTTAGAGGGAAGGATGGACTTTGGAACAAATACAGACCAGAAGAATTAGCTACTCCTGAAGCTTTTGCAAGAAATCCTGAAATTGTCTGGGAATGGTACAAGTGGAGGATGAAGATCGTTTTCAATGCAAAACCAAATCAAGCCCATTATGCTTTTGCAGAACTAGAAAGGATGGGAATATTAAAATGTTTAATAACTCAAAATGTAGATGATCTTCATGAAAGGGCTGGAAGTAAAAGAGTTCTACACCTACATGGAAGTTTAAAAGTAGTTAGGTGTACTGGATGTAAAAAAGAGTTTGAAGTGAATGAGCCTCCAGAAAAAACACTATGTGAATGCGGCTCTTTACTTAGACCAGGAGTTGTTTGGTTTGGTGAGAATTTACCTGAAAAAATTTTAAGAGATGCGATCTTTGAATTAAGCTTGAGTGATGCGATAATAGTTGCTGGAACATCAGCTGTCGTTCAGCCTGCAGCATCTTTACCTTACATAGTCAAAAGGAACGGTGGAATTGTGATAGAAGTAAATCCTGACGTAACACCTTTAACTGAAATTGCAGACATAAGCGTTAGAGAGAAGGCTGGAAAATTTATGAAAGAATTAGTAGATGAAATTAAGCTACGTCTTTCTTCAAAAACTCCCTAAGCAAAACAGTTCCGTAGCAACCTTTTGGTAGATAAAAAGAAAAAGTACAGTTGGAAAAAGTTATCCCAGTTATTTCTATTATCATATCTGCAGCTCTCAAAGAGCCTGGAGAGGAGAATTCTTTTATTTCGTTCTTAAAACTTTTTAAATCTAAGTTGTCTTCAGAAAGTATTTCCTTAGCTTTTTTGTTCCAACCTTCAAGTTTGGTATCATAACCGACAAGAGGTAGAGCTAGAGCAGCAAACCTTTCAGCTATTAACCTTTTAACTCTAGAAAAATTCCAATCTACTAAACTAAAATCCTTAAAAGTAAAGTAACTATTCTCCCTTGTCAAATAGCAAGCGTAATCCCATCTGTATATTTCCTTCAAGTTTCCAAAATCTTTTATTCTATCAGAAAGTAGCCTGTTGAAGATGTAAGACTGATAAGCGTGTATGAACATGATCTTCAAATTTCTAGGTAAAGAAAGCAAAGCTTCGAGTTCACTTTTCCCTTCTCTAAGCTTTTGAAGTAAACTTCTTTCATAGCTCAAATGTTTTGGCAGCTCTCTAAGTCCAACCCTTGGATCTCTTGTGTTCCAAAGATCTTCTCTTATCTTTTTAACTTTTTCATCTTCCCCTTCAAAAGGCTTAGCTACGTACGTCCAAAAAGCTTCTTCATAATTTTTTTGGAGTAAAAGTTTTCCGACTTCGTGTGTTACATATCTAAGAACTCCAAACCTCTGTAGACCAAAATAGTTTGGAGTACCTTTTTCTTTTAGCTCGTTCAGAGTTTTTGAAAACAACTCTCCATTTTTACAGTTTCTAACAACTATTTTAAACTTGTTACCTACAAGATCGCCCAGTTCCAAAGCTTTTCTTGAATAACCTACAAACTCCACTTCAGCATCTTTGAACTTTAAATTTAGTTCATTTTCTCCAACTTTGTATACGCTGAAGTACTGAACAGTCAGAGCTCTTTTATCTTTTGTACCGGCAAAAGATATCCTTTTCTTACTTATTTTTAATCTACTTGCAAGAACGTTTGCAAACCTTAAAGTATCCCAGTTCATCTTTTTCACTTTTATTATAGCATAATCTCCACTTCCAACGTCTATTTTCGCAATTTCTTCAACGTAAAAGTCTTCAGCCTCAACTTTGATTTCACCCCCTATAGGAGGTGTTGAAGTTATGAATTTGCCAAGCACAGATCTAGTTGCTTTTTTCATTTTCAACCTTTCTATTTAAAAATTTAATTATTAAAATAAAAATATTTTATTTTTTATTAATTTTTTCTCAGAGTAATTTTATTTTAAAAGAAAAAGAAAGAATTATATACGCATTTAACCTTTTTTAATCTGATGAAGGTGCTTGTAAGTCCAATGAATAAGGCTGAAGCTATCGAAGCTTTAGAGGGAGATGCAGATATAATAGATGTAAAAAATCCTGCAGAAGGTTCTCTTGGAGCAAACTTTCCCTGGATAATTAGAGAAATTGCTAAAATAGCTAAAAATTTTGGAAAAGAAGTTAGTGCTACTACTGGTGATTTACCATTTAAGCCTGGAACTGCGAGCTTAGCTGCTTTAGGTGCTGCAATTTCTGGAGCAGACTACATTAAAGTTGGATTTTATGGTGTTAGAAATAAAGATGAAGCTGAAAAGATGGTTGATGCAGTAGTTAAAGCTGTAAAAGATTTTGATGGAAAAAAGAAAGTTGTAATAGCAGGTTACGCTGATTACAAAAGAATAAATGCAATATCTCCTCTACAACTCCCTGAAATTGCTGCAAAGTTCGGAGCTGATGTAGTTATGGTAGATACAGCGATAAAAGACGGTACATCTCTATTCGATCATTTGAACATCGAAGAGATCAAAATTTTTGTTGAATCTGCACATAGTAAAGATCTTCTCTGTGCTCTAGCCGGAAACCTTGGCTGGAAAAACATAGATACACTGAAAACTTTAAAACCTGACATAATAGGTGTTAGAACGATGGTTTGTGAAGCTGGAAGAAATTCAATGATAAAAAGAGAATTAGTTAAAAAACTTGTAGAACTAGTCAGATAACTTACAACAAAGTTCTAAAAGTGATTTTTCACCTTCCCTAGTTCCTTTTGCTATAAGAACATCTTTAGGCAAAATCTTTGTATTTGCTGTTGGTCTTGTAATCCATTCTCCATTTCTTTTCACAGCAATTATGTGCATTCCAGTACTTGTTTCAACTTTAGCCTCTCCAAGGGTTTTTCCAGCTATGGAAGAACAATCTTCTACTCTTATCATAACAAGGACTTCGTCAGTTTCTCTCATCGCTGCCTCAAAAACTTCTGGAATTTCCATCTTATCGACTAAAACCCTCGCTATATCAACTGCCGCATCAGCTATTTGCTCAGCGCAATGAGCTATTTCAAGCAGAACTATCAAAGATTCGACATTTTTTAATTTTTTAGAGCTTTCAAAGAGTAGTTTTAAAACTTCGAACTTTTTGTTGTCTATCAATTCTTCAAGGTACAGGACTTCCAAAGCCACTTCCTCGTTCTTGTATATCAGTGAGGAGTAAGCTAGATCAACTGCCAACTCTGAAAGATTTTTCATTTCTATAAGAAGGTCTACAGCTCTGTCTAACTCTTCAACTTCTATTTCCGGAGGACTTTGTACGTTTGTTATCTTCTTTCCTGAAACAACTTCGTAGAACCTTGGAACCGCTATTGGATCTCCTCTAGCAAAAAGGATGTCTCCTTTCAGAATTTTTACATCTTTCTTTGGATTGAATATCCAATTGAATCCCCTCTTTATAGCTATAACTCTCATTCCAGTTCTTGTGTGCAATTTTGATTCTTTAAGTGTTTTTCCAACGATTTCTGAATTTTCTGAAACTTCTAGCTTTACAACAGTTTCTTCCGAATGGTAAAGGATTATGTTCACTATCTCACTTGAAAGTTTGTAACCTCTGAGGACGAGTAAAGCTATATCTGCTGAAGCGTTACTTATTTTTTGTCCGGCATTTGCAACCTGAAGAATTGAAACTATTTTTTTTGCCTCCTCATACCACCTTGCTGCTAATGCAGATGTCTTTTTGATCTTCTTAAAAAGATCTCCAACTCTCTCTTCAAGCTCTAAAACCTCTTCTGCTATATCTTCGTTGTCGTAGAATATTGATGAGTAAGCTAGATCGACCATCAGTTCAGTATTATCTTTTATATCCACTAGCAAGTCTTTTACAGTTTTCACAGATAAAACTACGCGTACTTAAAAATATTTTTTACTAAACTACTTCAGGTTTAACCTCCGCCCCTTTCCTATCGTAACATTTCCAGCAATTTTCTCTGTAAGGATAACAAACTATTATATGATATTTACCAAACCTTGAAAAGAGTTCTAGATCTTCCTCAGATGGTTCACAACTCGGTGATGGATGACTGTGTACTGTTCCTAGGACTGAGATCCCTATGGGTAAAACATCTAAATTTATTAAAGCTGAAAGATTTCCAGAAATAAAAGGTAAAAAAATTATTTCAGAAATTTCGTCTCTCTTTCCACCAAGCAAAGCTATAAATTCGCTTGGATGGTAGTTTTTAGCAATTTCAAGTAAAGCTTTGATGACTTCTCTCTTGATTTTCATAGAAATTCTCTTGGATCAACTATTTCTCCTTTTAGAGCACTAGCTGCAGCAGTTGCTGGAGATGCTAAGTATATTGAAGCTTCAGGATTTCCCATCCTTCCCTTGAAATTCCTGTTAGCTGTCGATATGCAAACTTCACCGTCTGCAGGAACGCCCATGTGTATTCCAACGCAAGGACCACAGCCAGGAGGTAAAATTATTCCACCTGCCTCAATTAAGATATCTAAGATCCCTTTTTTCAAAGCTTCTAAATAAACTCTTCTACTTGCAGGAGCTACTATTAATCTTACAGTTTTTGGAACTTTTTTTCCTTTCAAAATCTTAGCTACGACTTCTAAATCAGACAACCTTCCATTCGTACAAGTTCCAATGAAAACTTGATCTACTCTTACCCCGGAAACTTCTTCAACACTTACAACGTTTTCAACACTGTGCGGCTTTGCAACTAAAGGTGTTAGATCGAATGCATCTAAATAAATCTCTTTTTCATAATCAACTTCTTTATCAGCTTTTATTTCTTTGAAATCTGAAATTCTACCTAAGTAAGCTAAATACTCTCTAGTTTTTTCATCAGTTTCAAATAAACCTGCTTTTGCTCCACATTCGATCGCCATGTTCGCAATTGTTAGCCTACTTTCAACGTCTAAATTTTTTATACAATCTCCATGGAATTCCAAAGCTTTGTAATCTGCTCCATCTGCTCCTATATCTTTTATGATTTTTAATATTATGTCTTTTGCAAAAACGCCTTTCTTTAACTTTCCATCTACTTCAACTCTGAAGCTTTCCGGAACTCTGAACCAATTTTTTCCAAGAGCTATTGAAACTGCAACATCCGTCGATCCCATTCCAGTTCCAAAAGCACCTAATGCACCGTAAGTACATGAATGGCTGTCAGCTCCAACTATTAGATCTCCAGGTTTCACGTACTTTTCAACCATCACCTGATGTATTATTCCTTCTCCAACTGGATTGAAATCAGCTTTTATGCTCAGAGCAAAATCCATGATATTTTTCTGATCGTTGCTCAACTCCCTTCTCGGCGATGGAGCTGCGTGGTCTATGAAAAAATGAGTTACACTTGCAGCTCTCCAAAAGCCAATTTCTTTCAGCTGTTTTATAGCTAAAGGAGCTGTACCATCCTGAAGCGCTATGTGATCGATCTTCGCTACAACTACATCTCCAGCGTAGGCATCTTTTCCAGATTTATCACTTAGTATCTTTTCGGCTAAAGTTTTGCCCATAGAGATCATATCGGCTATAAAAATTCTGCTCCTCCAAGCATAACTTCAACCAGGTTCTTCAAGAATCTGCAGTTGTCTCCATCGATCATTGCGTTGTTCGAAAATATGTCTGTAGAAAAAATAGCTATATTTTTCTTTCTAACTCCAAAAATAACATTTTTACCGACTCTAAAAAGAAGATCTCCATAGTAAGCTTTTGTGTTCACATCACCGTTCAAAATTACTTCCCCATCTTCAAGTTCGATATGTTTAGCGTTGAGAGCTAATATCTCGTCCACTCCTCTGTAATACTCTATCCTACCCCTCATAGCTGAAGCCCTTAGAATCAATCTATTCGACACAGGTATCAGCCTTTCTATCTTGTATGGAAAATTTTGCTCACTGTGAACTTCGAAGATGATGATTTTTTGTTTTATCAACCTAGAAATACTAGATATCTCTGGCTGAGTTATCTGTTTCAAATAAAACAGTATCTCGAAAGAAAACTCTAACTTACTTAGATCTACTATGTTCGACGGAAGTCTAGAGGTAAATTCTACGTAGTAATCGTTTATAAAACACTCTTCAAGTTCCTTGTAGTTTGAAGATTCCTCAGCCACTACTAGTATCGAGAGCATAGCTTACGCGTAAACATTTCCCCAAATGAATTTAACTTTAATGTTTCGTAGTAGAATCTCCAGATACATCGAGTCTTTTTAAACTTTCTACATTACTCCTCTTTTTTGATCTAGATTTCATGGAAAAGATCTTAAGTTCAATAGAAGTTGTAGCTACCAAAAAATCTACTCTCTAATCTGAATACGTTTGATCGAGGAATTGTAAGTTAGAAATAAAATTTATAATTATAAAACATAAAATAGATATTATATATGTAAACAGCGCTGCAGGTATTAAGAACTTGTACGTCTTCACGAGATCTGCTCTGAAGTGTTCAGCTGTCAATATGTAGCAAAGGTGCAAAGGTGAAAGCATAACTCCCAGATAACCACTTGCAACAATTAAGATCAAGTTTCCATTGGATTTGGCAAAGTCTGCTAAAATTGGAAGTGCTATAGAAGAATAGCTCAGCTCTATTCCTGTTGCAAAAGCTACTGTAAAGCTTAACAAATTTGCAACGACTATTGGAGGTAAAAATGAAAAGTTCAGAAACTCTTCAGCTATTTCCGCTGTTTCGATCAAGTTCTTGTATCCAGAAACTGCTAAAACTAATACAAGAATTTTCCAGTCAAATTTTATCTTGAAAGTACGTTTGTGCAGGATCATTAAAAGCAAAACAATAGAAAGAGAAATTAGTATGTCCAAACCAAGAATAGTCAGAAAAACTAGTATTATGATCGGATAGAAAGACTTTAAAAACCTTGAAAGATCTATTTGACCTTCGAAATTACTTTCTAACCATTTTATTGAGTAAAAAGAGGAAAACAAGGCTGCTAAACTTATTGGAAAAGTTGATAAAGCAAAAGACCAATAATCCATTTCAAGAACTGAAATAGCTATAATTACGCTTGGATAAAGGGGCCAAAACGGAACCCAAACATGTCTAAACCAATAATTTAAAAAAGTTGCTTTTTCAGGATCAATTTTATATTTTTCAATAATTTTATATATCATGACTGCAGAAACTAAAGCTCCACCGGGCATCGGTAGTAAACCTATAAGCATTGGAATTAAAATTAAATTAAACAAACTTAAAGCTTTCAGAGATTCTGTAATATTTTCAAGCATTCCAGTCTTTTCCATGTAACTTCCTAGAGAAACTGCTAGAGCTACTAAAAGTAAAGTTCTAACGGTACTCCACTCAAAAAAACCCTCAAAAAATGGAACAGGGTTTCCAAAAAGGAGGAAAGAGAGTATTAAAGAAGATATTAAAATAGAATAACTTATATTTATTTTCCTAGAAATCAAAACGATTAAAGCGATCGAAAGTAAAAGAAATAAGATCTTCATTCAACATCCATTCCGATCGTTTTTCTATACCTAATTCCGGGAAAATCTATTTTTGATATAGCAAAATAGGCTCTCTTTCTAGCCTCCTCTAAATTTTTTCCTTCGCCAACAACTGTCAAAACTCTTCCACCAGTTGTTGCGTAGCCCTTTGCTATTCCGTTTGCGTATATTAAAGCATCTTTAGCAGCCTCATCTATACCACTTATCGGCTGGTTTGTGTAATGGTCCGCTGGGTACCCTGGTTTTAATCCTTCTCTACCTCTTAAAGCACCACTTACAGCACATACAGCTACGCAGTATTTACTGCTGAATTTTACATCTACATCTTCGAGTTCTCTGTTTATTACAGCTAGAGATAACTCGAGAAGGTCACTTTCTAACCTTGGAAGTTTAGCTTGAGCTCCCGGATCGCATTCTCTAACGTTTATTTCCAGAACTTTTGGAACTATTTCTTCCTCCTTAACAAGCATGATCACAGGATAAAGAATTCCAACGAACTTTTTTCCTTCAATTTCTTTGAATTTTTTTATTACAGGTTCAACAACCTCTTTCATAATTTTTTCTTCTATCTCTTTATCAACGTATGGATGTGGACTTACCGCTCCCATCCCTCCAGTGTTTGGGTTCAGCAACTTTCCCTCTTTAAAAAGTTTTTCAATCTCTACCCTTGTGTAAAACTTTTTGTTTAAAGCCATGTAGTAATCTCTCATTGCATCAAAATCTTCCGGATCAAAAGCTCTCTTGTAATCTCTTAAATGTCCAAAAGGTTTTACACATTTCCCATCACTTATAGCAGTGAAAGCAACTTCTATACCCCTCAACCTCTCCTCAACAACGATCCTCTTTCCCGCATCCCCAAACTTTTTCTGAACCATTATTTCATCTACAGCTTTCAAGGCCTCTTCCAAAGATCCACAAACATAAACACCTTTACCAGCTGCAAGTCCATCAGCTTTTACAACGATCCCATCTTTAAACTCTTCTTTTATATATTCTTTAGCCTCTTCAGCATCTTCGAAGTTCTTGTACTTTGGAATTGGAACTCCTATACTTGCTAAAAAGTCTTTTGTCCAACATTTGCTAGCTTCTAAAATTGTAGCTTCCTTTTTTGGTCCTAGAGTAGGAATCCCCTCTTCTTCTAATCTATCAACTATTCCTAAGCTCAAAGGTTCTTCTGGACCTATAAAAGCTAAGTCTACTTCTTTCTTTTTTGCAAAATTCACAATTTCTTCAACAGCCCTTATAGATTGTATCTTTTTACCATCTATTTCAGCAATTTTACACTTTGGAAAAAATTCGCTTCCAGCATTCCCAGGAGCTACATATACTTCTACAACTTTTTCACTTTTCGAAAAAGCATGAGCTATAGCATTTCCTCTTCCTCCAGCATCAACAACTAATACTTTCATGTTTCAAATGAAATGGCAAGATATATATGTTCTTCAGATACGTGCTCAAAAAATATGCGAATAAGCGTCGAATATCACGATTTAAATAAAAGCATTCGAAACTTCTTTGCAGAAGGTGTAGCTTCTCAAATATCTTCCTCACTTATAACAGTGGCGATAATAAGTTCTTATCTAGCAATAATCGATGCTCCTCCTCATATCATAGGTCTTACAATTGCAATTCCATATCTGACAACAAGTGTACAGCTTTTGTTGGCGAAGTTCGTTGAAAAGAGAAATAGAAAAAAGATAGCTTTAACTGCAAGCTTAATATCGAAAAGTTCCCTCATCGCAATAGCAATTACATCTACTTTAACAGACAACGTCTTAATTTTCATAATTTTATATTTAATTTTTAACATCTTTGAAGACGTTTTTACTGTAACCTGGAGCTCTTGGATCAACGATCTAATCCCAAGCGGAGAAAGAGGAGAGATTTTGTCAAAGAGATTTTACTACGGTAAAATCTTTGCAACCTTTATACTAGTTCCACAGCTTTGGTTTTTTGAAAAATTTGGAGAACCAAGTTTCTCAATTTTGTTTTTTCTTTCTGGTATTTCTGGAATTCTAGGAGTTTATTTTTTAAAGAATGTTGAAAACATCAGATCGAATCGAATAAGTGAGGCTAGAATACTTGATCCATTTAAAAACTCAAATTTTGTCAGATTTGTTCTCGTAATTTCTCTTTTTTGGTTTACATTTAGTGCAGCGAGAGGTTTCTATGCTGTGTATATTCTTAAAGTTCTTTTTTATCCTCTTTGGTTCATGTTCCTTTTAGTTTTAGCTTCTCATTTGAGTTCAATATATTCGTACAGAATTTCCGGAATAATTTCAGACAGACTCGGAAACGGTGTACTGCTTTTAATTTCTATGATAACTTTTTCAATCTCTACAGTTTTACTAGTTTTCTCAAACAGCGATTCCGGAGCTTTACTTTTGACAATTTCCTATATTTTTCAAGGTTTCTGCATTTCTGCACCAACTATTGCTTTTATGAGTGCGACTGCTGATATGAGTTACAAAAAGCATTCAGCTCCATTCTACGCTGTTGGAAACTTGATGCAAGACTTCTCCTGTGCAACTGGTTTTATTCTTGCAGGCTTCTTAATTTCAAACTATTTAACATACCAGTCCTTGTTTATACTTACGTTAATAATTTCAATTTTGTTGATACCTTTTACAAAACTCTATAGAGAATTCGCACCACCAAGCACAACGCTAAAGCTTTTAACAGTTCTTTTTGAAGACCTAAAGTTTGAAAAAAGTTTTGCAAAAATTAAAAAAGTTAAAAAATACAAACCTCTATGGAAGTTTTATTAGTAACTGGAAAGCTTGCTGAAAAAATTGTGAAAAAATACTCGATGGGTTTCGAAGTTTGTGTAGTAGATGTAGATGTCGCAGCTTTTATAACACCAAAACACTTAGAAAATTTAGATTTAAGTAAATACGACCTAGTTTTAGTCCCAGGACTAACTGCTGAGAATGACTGGGAAAATTTTGAGAAAAAGAAAGGCACAAAGATTAGACTTGGCCCAATACATGCTTACGATCTTCAACATGTTCTTAAATTTGTTGGAAAAGTTGAATTTTCTCATAAAATTCCTGCTTGTAAACTTCTAGGAATTTCCATTGCTAATGAGGTTAAATCAAAGATCGATGAACTTGAGAAGGATTGTAAATTTAAGATCAGAGAGATGTCCGTCGGTGGAAAAAGTAGAATGAAGGTCGTAGCTGAGATTGCAAAGTTTTCTTTAGAAGAAATTGAGGATAAAATTCAAAGTTACGAAGATGCAGACGTAATAGATATAGGCATACCTCTAGACTTCGATCCAGACCTTGTAAGAAAAGCTATAAAACTCACTTTAAACCTAACAGACAAACCTGTAAGCGTCGATACTTTTAGCAAAAAAGCTATAGAAATTGCAGTTAAATGTGGAGTAGATATGATAATGAGCTTATCTACAGAGAACTTCGATGCAATAGATTTAATAGATGAGCAGGCAGTAGTTATCGTTAGCAAAAACGTTTTTGAACTGAAGAAGTTAGTCGAGATGGCTAAGAGAAGAACTGAGAAAGTTATAGCTGATCCGGTTTGCGATCCTCCAATGAACTTTGCATCGTCGATAGTTAGATACTTCGAATACAAAAAACTAGACCCAGAAACTCCCCTCCTCTTCGGTGCTGGAAATATTACTGAACTTTGCGATGCAGATTCGATAGGAATGAATGCTCTGTTAGCTTTTATAGCAGAAGAATTGGATTGTTCTTTGATTTTTACAACGGAAGCTAGTCCAAAAACAGTTGGATCTGTGAAGGAACTAAAAATTGCAACTTACTTAGCAAAAGCATCTAAAATAAGAGATTCCCCTCCAAAGGATTTGGGTTTTTCACTTTTAGTTTTAAAAGAAAAGGTTAGATATCCTTCTTCTATTGAAAATTGCGTTGAAGCTGAAGAAAGCAAAGAGTTTGTCAGAGATCCTTGTGGAGATTTTACTATACACGTTTCGGACAAAATCTACTGCAAGCATGAGAAGTTGACGATCTGTGGTAAAAAGTCTAAAGCTATAGTCGATACAATTTTAAGAGAAGGCTTAGTGTCTCGATTAGATCATGCGGCCTACTTAGGTAGAGAACTGATGAAGGCTGAAATAGCATTAAGATTAAAAAAGAACTATGTACAAGACCAAGATCTAAATTTTGGAATATATTAAAGATGTTTGAAGAATGATAAAGTATTTTAAAGTCTTCTGATTCTTTGAAATGAAAGTGTGCTTATATAATTTTTTGAATAAGTATTGGTGGTGATAGTATGAAGTGGTTGGTAGCTTTGATGTTACTGTTGCTGGTCTTCGGAGCACAGGGATTGAAAATAGAAGAAAAAGCTAGAGAAGGGCCAGAAAAAAGAAATATAGAGATTGCAGATAAAAGATATGAAGAAGTTAAGAAAAAAATGGAAAACGTAAAGAAAGAAAAAGATCAGAGAAAAATCTTGAGTACACAAGTAGAAGTTACAAAAAGATTGCTTGAAAGGCTTGAAGCTAGAGTAGAAAATCTAAATCTTGGAGAAGAAACAAAGAATGAGTTAAAAACAAGAATAAATAACCTAAAAACCCAGTTGGATTTTATAGCCGAAAAAATAAATTCTGCTAGAGAGGAAGAGCTTAAAGAAATTGCTAAAGAGCTTAGATCTTTGATGAAGAGCGTAAACAGTGAAGTTAAAGAAATTATCAAAATCTATACAATTTTAAAACTCGAAGAGAATCTTGAAAGATTAAAACAGGTAAGAGATAGATTAGAAGCTTATGCAAACACTTCAAAACTTGACAAAACAATTGAACAAATAGAAAAAAGTTTAGATGAAATGAAAAAAGAAGGTAAAGACAACACAAAGCAAATAAACGAATTATTTAAAAAGGCTTTCATAGACATAAAAGAGATCCTGAGAGAGAACCGTTTAGGACATCCTCTAGGATACGAGTCTGGATTCTTGTATGCAAAGGTTGACGGTAAGTTTTCGTTGCTCGGAAACTTCAGCTTAGTTCAAATAAAAGGAAATGGTACTGTTGGAATAAAGGGAGATGTTGTAAGGAAAGTAGAGAAAAAAGATGGAGTTCTAATAATAGCAAAAGGAATAGTAGAAGCTTCTGGTGAAGGCAAATTTAGAATAATTGCACACGGAAGTGGTCAAATAGTTTTAGATGGGGCCGGATACTATAGAATCAAAGAGGTGCCAAAAGTTCCTGTAAGCGATGAAAAGGAGTTTAAAGAGCTGTTAGAGTTGAGGTTTGGATTATGAAATTAGTTTTTCTTTTTTTATTATTATTTGTAACTTTTTCTTGCTGCACACAATTGAACGGGGAAAAAGATGCAAAAAATGTTAGTGAACAGCTAGATGAGATACAGGATTTAGAAAAAATGGAAGAAGATTTGAGTCAAACGATCAAAAATTTAGAAGATCTATTGAAAGAGATCGAGGATCTTCAAAAAGAACTTGAAAGTTTAAATTAATAATTATTATATTTCTTATAAATATTTCAAAAATTTTAATTTATTTAAATTTTAATGTTTGACAGCAAAAATTTTACTTTCAAATGTGAACTTGAAAGTGTTAAAGGAGTACGAAGAGGGCAAAGATAAAGTGTTCGTTTTGAGAGATATCGTTGAGATTAGAATTCCAAGAAAAAAGTACGAAGAACTATTGAAAAAGTTCAGTAAAGAACACATAGTTTCTTTCAGTGAGGATAAAAGAGTTGTAAACAGGATCACCAGAAGAGAGTTAGTTTTTGTTACAAGGGAAAGTGGGATACCTTTGATAGGTCATTCGGCCTTTGGAATAATAGATAGAGGTACGAACTTGCTGCAAGTTAGATGCATGACAGGCTGCAACCTCAACTGTATATTCTGCAGTGTAGATGAGGGGAAAGAAAGTAAGACTAGAAAAACGGATTTCATAGTTGATCCGGACTACATGATAGAAGTTCTTAGAAAATTCGTAGAATTCAAAGGAGATAACGTTGAAGTTCACCTAGATGGCCAAGGTGAACCTGCTCTTTATCCTTATTTAACCTACTTTGTTGAAAAACTAAAAGATCTTAAAGTTGAAACAGTTTCAATGCAAACGAACGGGACTGTTTTAAGTGAAAAAATTATAGATAAACTCGAAGGAAATATGACAAGGATAAACTTGTCGATAAGCGCCTTGAGCGAAGAAAAAGCAAAAATTTTACATGGAAAAAATTATCCATTGAAACATGTTTTGAACATTGCCGAAACGATTGCAAACAGTAAAATTGACCTTCTGATAGCTCCAGTCTGGGTTCCGGATTACAACGATGATGAAATACCAAAAATAATAGAGTTTGCTCTAGAAATTGGAGCTGGTAAAAAATTTCCACCACTTGGAATTCAAAAATATATACCTTACAGGTTTGGAAGGAAGTTGAAGAAAAGCATGTCCTTCAAGGAATTTTACGAAAAACTTTCTAAGCTAGAAAAGGAGTACGGAATAAAACTCATTCTTAGACCTGAAGATTTTAACATGGAGAAGAGACCTAAATATCCTAATCCCTTCAAAAAAGGAGATATAGAAAGAGGTAAAATTGTTTCTGAGGGAAGAATGGTTGGAGAAAAGCTAGTTGTAGCGAGAGGGAGAAGTGTAGCAGTATATACAAAAAAGAAGGTTGGAGAATTCGTTGAATTTGAAGTAGTTTCTGCTAAGGATAACATAATTGTAGGTGTAGAGAAGTGAAGCATTTAGAGTTCGATGGAAAATACTTAGATGATCTTTTGAGTGGAAAGAAAAAGACAACTATAAGGAAGTTTGTAAGATTTAAGCTTGGAGATAGGGTTCTAGTTCATGCAGGGGGGAAGATAGTTGGAGAAGCTAAAATTTTATCTATAGAAAAAAAGAAAATTGATGAAATAAGTGATGAAGATGCTAAGCTCGATGGATTCAGTTCAAAAGAAGACCTCATTGCAGAATTGAAAAAACTTGGTTATAAAGATTATATTTACGTTGTGAAGTTTGAATTTAAAGCTTTAGATTCAGTAGAACCTTACAAATTTTATTACGGAGACGAATCTTTAGAGAAGATTGCAAAGCTTGCAATTGAGAATCTGAATCTAAGTGAAGAGGAAAGAAAGTTGCTTGAACTTTATCTAAAATACAAAAGTATAAGAAAGGTTGCTTCAAAACTTGGAGGATACAAAGAAAGAGGAAAGGTAAGAAAAGTTTTGAGAAGCTGTTTAGAAAAGTTAAAAACCGAGGGTTTAATTTAACAGCATGTTACAGTTTGCAGTAAAGGTAACTTTAATCAGTGCAAGCGGTGCTTTAACTCCTGGACCATTAACTGCTGCTTCTGCAGCAGTTGGAGCTAGAAAAGGTTGGATCGGTGGATTTTTTGTAAGTTTAGGTCATCTAGCAGTAGAACTTCCCCTAGTAATTTTGATAGCCTTCGGAATACTAAGTTTTTTGAACGAGGATTTGATCAAAATTTTAAGTATAGTTGGAGGATCTACACTTCTAACTTTTGCTTATTTAACTGCAAAAAGCGCTGTAAGATTTGAAAGAACAGAAATTAACCGATCTCCATTGATTCTAGGAATAGTACTGACAGCTTTTAATCCGTTCTTTTTGATTTGGTGGGCAACGATTGGTGCAGCATTGGTTAGCGAAGCTATCCTTTTGTCTGGATTTTTTGGCTTATCGATCTTTTACATTTCACATGTTTGGCTAGATTTCTTCTGGCTAAGCTTTGTTGCAGGAGTATCTTCTTTTAGTAGTAGAATTCTTTTAGTTTACAGGATATTTTTGATTTTTTTAGCTGCCTTCATAACGATCTTCGGTCTAGACTTCTTACTCTACGGTTTTTATGGAAAAAGGTTATTACTTTTTTAGTTTAATTTATTAAAAAATAATATATTTATTTTAAATTAAATAAAGTTTTTTAGCCGTAAAAAAAGAAATTCTATGCGAATAGCTATAGCCGGAGCTGCAGGTAGAATGGGAAGATTAGTAATTAAAAAAGCTATAGAGGAATCTTTACAAATTTCTCAAGCCTTTGATATAGTTAGAGTTGGAGAAGATGCTGGAGAAGTAGCTGGAATAAAAAAAATAGGTGTTCCAATAAGTAATAAAATAGAAGAGCTCGATTCTGATATTCTTATAGACTTTACAAATCCAGAAGCGGCTTTAAAAAATGCAAAAGTTGCAGCATCTAAAAAAGTAAAAATAGTAATGGGAACAACTGGCTTCAACGAACTCCAAAGAAAAGAACTTTACGAAACTTGTAGTAAAGTTCCATCCGTCGTATCTCCAAACTTCAGCGTTGGTGTCAACGTTTTCTTCAAGATAGTTGAATTTGCTGCAAAACATCTAAAGGATTACGACGTTGAAATAGTAGAGATCCACCACAAGCACAAGAGAGATTCTCCAAGTGGAACTGCTATAAGGCTTGCAGAAATTATAAACCAAGTTTCAAAAAAGAGAGAGTTGAAGTTCTTTAGACTAGGTCAGAGAGGAGATGAGATCGGAATTTTTGGAGTAAGAGGAGGAGATGTTGTCGGGGAACATACTGTATTCTTTTTTGGAAGCGGAGAAAGAATAGAAATAATTCATAGAGCTACAAGCAGAGATGCTTTTGCTGAAGGAGCTATAAGAGCTGCTAAATGGATTTTTAAAGTAGAAAAACCTGGAATCTATACGATGTTCGATGTTTTAGGTTTCAGTTGAAATCTTCTTGAATGCTTACAATTTAAACACGTAACAATAACTCTTCTTTTCTTAATCCTAACTCTCATTCTGTCGGCTCTGTATGGATACATGCATTTTTTACAAAAACTCCTCTTCTGCTCTCTACTCATCCTTACTCTATACTTCATAGAAATTTTTTTTGCAAGTTCAACGTATCTTTTCGCAAGCTCGTAACTTGTGTACTTGTAAATTTGAGACCTTTTCATCAATTCATCGATTCTTTCTCTAGCTATTTTTCTTTCAAGCTCTTTATCTCTTTTCAGTACCACATAGCTTTTAAAGGAAAGGAATAAATAGTCTTTCCCATCCGCTTGAAATATGAAATTTGATGCTCACAAATTCAAGGAGTTAACTGAAAAAAATTTTGAAGAAGCCTGGTTAGCTGGAAAAAAGATCGTAGAAGTTAAAGATCCTGAAAAAATATATCCAAGAATAGGTTATTCTTTCGGTGAAGAGCATCCACTTTTTGAGACTATTCAAAGGTTGAGAAAAGCTTATCTTTCGATGGGATTCAAAGAAGTAGTCAATCCTATAATAGTTGAAGATGTTCATGTTAAAAAGCAGTTTGGAAAAGAAGCTTTAGCTGTTCTTGACAGATGCTTTTATTTAGCATCTCTACCAAAACCAAACGTCGGAATTTCGAAAGAAAAAATTGAAAAGATAAAAACAATTATAGGAAAAGAGTTCGATGCTTTTACTTTGCAAAAGATTTTTCATTCGTACAAAAAAGGAGAAATAGGTGGAGATGATTTAAGCTATGAAATAGCGAAGTTTTTGAATGTAGAAGATACGATAGCTGTGAAGATTCTAGACGAAGTTTTTCCAGAATTTAAAGAACTAGTACCAGAGCCTTCAAGCCTAACTTTGAGGAGTCACATGACGACTGGATGGTTCATAACTTTAAGCTACATAGCAGATAAACTTCCCTTGCCAATAAAACTTTTCAGCATAGATAGATGCTTCAGAAGAGAGCAAAGCGAAGATCCTACAAGATTGTACAGCTACTTCTCAGCTAGCTGTGTAGTTGTAGATGAAGATGTAAGCGTTGAAGATGGAAAAGCTGTTGCAGAAGCTTTATTGAAACAGTTTGGTTTCTTAAAATTTAAGTTTAGAAAGGATGAAAAGAGAAGTAAATACTACATTCCAGATACTCAAACTGAAGTTTATGCTTTTCATCCAAAACTAGTAGGAAGTAAAACTAAGTACAGCGATGGATGGATAGAAGTCGCAACTTTTGGAATATATTCACCAACAGCTCTAGCTGAGTATGGAATAGAGTATCCGGTAATGAATCTAGGATTGGGAGTTGAGAGATTGGCTATAGTTTTTTACGGATACGATGATGTTAGGAAGTTTGTTTATCCACAACTTTATGGAGAAATAAACCTAGACGACATCGAAATTGCTAGACAAATAAAACTTGTTGAAAAACCGGAAACTTCAGAGGGGTTTGAAATTGCAAAGGCTATATCTGAAACTTCAACAAAAAATGCTTATGAAATTGCCCCTTGTAGCTTTAAAGCTTATGAGGGTAACGTTTTTGGAAGAAAAGTAGAAGTTTACGTTTATGAAGAAGAAGAAGGGCAGAAACTCTGCGGACCAGCTTACGCTAACGAGATAGTCGTTTTTGATGGGAACATATACGGTGTTCCAAGGAACGAGAAGTTTGCAAAGTATTTTGAAAAAGGTGTGATCACGGGGTATAGATATATAGATTCTTTCGCCTACGGAGTTGCTAGAAAAATTGAGCTTGCTGCTTTGCAAGGAAAAGATTTAATTGCTAAAGTTAAAGTTGTTGAAGGATTGAGCGACATAAATCTTTCAATCCATGAAAATATTAGAAGATACATAGTTTGGAAAGGAAAAAAGATAGATGTTAGAGGGCCTATGTTTGTGGCTGTTAAAGCTAAAGTTTATTAAAATTTAAATAATAAAATATAACAGTTTATTCTAATTTATCATTTTAAAGAAAAATTCATGGACCCTAGTATCGTTTGTCAGTTCTGGGTGAAAAGATAGAGCTAAGATGTTTTTTTGTTTTGCAGCAACGATCTTGTCGTCAAAAGTTGCTAAGATTTCGACGTCTTTTTCAACTTTTGTTATAGCAGGAGCTCTTATAAAAACGGCTTCAAATTCACCGATGTATTTTATGTTTAATTTGACCTGAAAACTTTCTTTTTGCCTTCCAAATGCGTTCCTCTTAACTGATATGTCCATCAAATTCAAAAGTTTCACTTTTTCAGTTTGTTCATCTCCGCTTTTGGCCAAAACTATCATACCAGCACAAGTTCCCATCACGGGTTTTCCCTGTTCTGCAGCTTCAATTATCTCCTGAGCAATTCCACTCTTAAAGATCAACCTGCTTATCGTTGTACTTTCTCCACCAGGAATTACTACTGCATCACTTTTAGATACGATACCTTTTCTCCTAGCAATTTGTACTTCTCCATCAATTTTCATCTTCTTGATCGCAGCCTTAGCTGCAAAGACGTGTTCTTCGACGTCTCCCTGAACTCCTACGATCGCTACCCTCATACACCTCTTTCTTGCAACCTCTCTTTGAAGACATCTAACCCTTTCATCGCATCTCCGATCCCTTTAGAGACTTCAGCAACAACGCTATGATCATCGTAATTTTGAACTGCTTCAACTATAGCCCTAGCATAGGCTTCTGGATTTGAAGACTTAAATATTCCAGAGCCTACAAAGACTCCATCTGCTCCTAAAATCATCATTAAGGCTGCATCTGCTGGAGTTGCTATTCCACCAGCTGCAAAATTCACGACTGGTAATCTACCGATCTTTTTTATTTCCAGCAATATTTCAAAGATCCCATCTATTATTTCTCCAAGTGTGTATTCTTCGTAAACTACATCTCCATCACTTACAAATCCTATACCAAGATCCTCCTTTACAAGTTTAGCCAATTCTATGTACCTTTCTACAAACTTCCTTGCTACGTTGTATGTTTGTTCTTCGTTCAAATTCTTCAGTTCAGCTATTGATCTATTTATTATCCTCATATGCTTCACAGCCTCAACAACGTTTCCAGTTCCAGCCTCACCTTTTGTTCTAATCATTGCTGCTCCTTCCCATATTCTTCTAACTGCTTCACCAAGATTTCTTGCTCCACAAACAAAAGGAACTGTGAACTTCCTTTTATCTACATGGAAAAACGTATCAGCTGGTGTTAAAACTTCGCTTTCATCTATCATGTCAACACCTAAAGCTTCAAGAGCTTTAGCTTCCGCTATATGACCTATTCTACATTTTGCCATGACTGGAATCGTTACCGCATCCATTATTTCTTCAATTATTTTAGGATCTGCCATTCTAGCGACTCCTCCAGAAGCTCTTATATCAGCAGGAACTTTATGCAATGCCATTACTGCTACTGCTCCAGCATCTTCAGCGATCATAGCTTGTTCTGCGTTTGTAACATCCATTATTACTCCACCTTTCTGCATTTTTGCAAATCCTCTCTTAACAAGCTCTGTCCCAAATCTAAGCTCTTCAAGTTTTATCTTCATCAAAAGCTTTTTTTTTCACGATATTTAATCTTTTACGCAGCTAATTACATGATAAATTGAATAAAAAATAAATTTATAACTCAGCAGAACTTTAGCGTGTACGAGTTTCCCAACGTTAGAGTAGAAGTTGATCCAGAGGTTTGTAAACTTTACAGGTTTGATCTACTTAAGGTTCCAAAACCGTTTTCAGCTTTTATAAGAACACCTCTAGCTGTATTTCAACCTGAAAATGTTAAAGATTTATTAGAAATATTAAAATTTGCTAAAAAAAGAAATCTACCACTAATTCCAAGAGGGGCTGCAACTTCAGCTTACGGTGGAGTAGTTCCACTGAAAAGATCTTTGATCGTTGACATGAATAGAATGAAAAACTTTGAAGTTGAAAATGGAAAATTAATTGCAGAAAGTGGAGCTGTGTGGTTTGAAATTGAAAGAAAAATAAATAAAAAAGGATACGCTTTAAGAGTTTACCCAACTAGTGCTTTAGTTTCAACTGTCGGTGGTTGGATTGCTCAAAATGGCTATGGAATTGGAAGTTTAGCTTATGGAAGTATAGCAGAAAATGTAGAGTGGCTTGAAGTTGTAGACTTTGAAGGTTTGAAAAAGGTGAGTGGAGATGAGCTAAAATTCTACGTTGGAGCTTATGGAACTACAGGTATAATTGTCAAAGCTTGCGTTAAATTGAGGAAGAATAATCCTTTAGGTGTTGAAGCATTCGAAACTTCAATTGATAAAGCTGTTGAAAAAATTGACAATGCTTATCATGCAGCTTATAAAAACGCAGAAAAAAAGATATTTCTTCTAGCTAGAGAAGATGGTGAAAGTAATGATCTTGGTTTAAAAGCTTGGAAAGAAAGGTTTTTCCCTTTAACAGGATATAAATCCACTTTTTCTAATTTTTCTGAAGTAATAGTTCCAATTGAGAGTGTTGTAGATTTTTTAAGTGAAGTTGAAAAAATTAGTAAACATTACCAAGTAAACTTTGCAAGAGGAGAGGCTACAATTCTTATCATTCTTCAAAGTCGGAACATATTAAAAGCTCTAAAAATTATAAAAATAGCTGAAAAATATAATGGAAGACCTTTTGGAACTGGAATATTTTTCAAAAGAAAAGATAAAGATTTCTGGGATTTCAAAAAAAAGATAGATCCTAAAGATCTTCTAAATCCAAAAAAGCTTAAAGGGAATTTAATTTTGAACTTTGCGGGGTTGATTGCTTGGATTGCTTAAGGTGTGCTTACTGTAACATTTGCCCTATATATAGAATAGAGGGCTGGGAATCAGTTTCACCAAGAGGAAAGATTCAACTTCTCGATAAAAAACTCAGCAACAGACTTGTTAAAGACTTTTACAAGTGTACGGTTTGTGGTTTGTGTGAAGTAGTTTGCCAGTCTAAACTAGAGTTGACAAGGATCTGGGAAGAAAATAGAGCTAAGCTAGTTAAATCAAAAAAATACATGCCAGCTCATAAGAAAATAGCTGATGCCGTTTTACTTTACGGAAATCCTTATGCTGCTGAGCAAGAGGCAAGAGTACTTTTAAACTCACCTAGCAATGTTCTTTACTTTGCCGGATGCATGGCGAACTTTAAAGTCAAAAACATTGCCGAATGTACAGTAAAAGTACTTAAATTGCTTGGTCTCGAATTTAAAGTTGCAGGAAAAAGTGAAGTCTGTTGTGGATCGACGATGCTGAGAACAGGGTTTATTGATGTTGCAGAAAAGCTTTTTTTAAAAAATGTTAAAAATTGGCAGAAGATGAACGTTGAAAAGATAATAACTTCTTGTCCAGGATGTTATAGAACAATAAAAAGCAATTATCCAAAAATTGCAGAAAAGAAAAAGATTGACTTCAATTTCGAAGTAGTTCACATTACTCAGTTTTTAGAAAGAGAGTTGAAAAAGTTAGATTTAAAGTTGGGCACAGTAACTTACCACGATCCATGTCACCTCGGCAGACACAGTAAAGTTTACGAAGAACCTAGGAATATTCTAAAAAAGATAGGTTATAAAATAATTGAAATGGAAAGAAATAGAGATTTTTCAATTTGCTGTGGTGCTGGTGGTGGTTTAAGAGCACAGTTTCCAGAAATATCTGAAAAGATCACTTTAGAAAGGATCTTGGAAGCTGAGAGTACAGGTGCTGAAACTTTAGTTACAAGTTGCCCATTCTGCGTATACCAATTTTCTAAAGTGTCTAGATTAAAAGTTAGAGACGTAGTTGAAGAAGTTTATTCTTCGATGAGAGAAGTTGAGTTGAAAATTTAATTTTTGACTTCTAGATCTAAAACGTATCTGTTAACGTAGGGTGCAAAACTTCCACATTTTCTTATGTTTTTTAATTCAACTTCCATCCCATGTTCTTTAAAAAGTTCTTTAACTTTTTCAGGAAGCTTTTTCTCTTTATTCTCACTCTCAAAAGTGTAGTAGTGGACCCATGTTCCAACTTTAACTTTTCCTGGTAAAAGATGCACGAACTTCTCTGCACTCTGCGGAGCTGGCATTATGATGCGGTCGAATTCTCCTTCTAGCTTAGGTACAACATCTTTAACATCTCCTTCTAAAACTTTAACGTTTTTCACTTTGTTCAGTTCAATATTCTTTCTAAAATATTCACAAGCCTTTGAATTGAGTTCTATACCTAAAACCTCGCTCGGTCTTGATAGTTTTGCTATAACAATTGCATAGGGACCAACTCCTGCAAACATAACTAAAATCCTTTCTCCATCTCTTACCAATCTTGCAATTCTTTCCCTTTCACCTGAAAGTTTTGACGTATAGTAAACTTTTGTCGGATCAACTAAAAATCTACAGCCATGTTCTCTAGCTATTGTTTCAGTCTCACTTCCATAAATTATCTCAAATTTTGCAACCCTAAACTCACCTTCAACTTTTCCAACTTTCCTTAAAACAGTTTTTATATGCTTGTGCTTACTTAAAATTGCTGAAATTATTTTATCTTTCAAGTGAATTACTTCTTCTGGAATCTCAACTATCGCAATATCTCCTATTATTTCAAAACTTCTCCTTACAAATTTCAATTCTTCTCCACTAGCTTCAACAAGCTCTTTTATCGACACAACTTCGTACGACTCTTCGATATATAAAATGAGATAAAATTTATTTGACTACAAAACAAAAAATTTTTATTACTAACTTCGAAGATCGACATGAGAACCTTGCGATCTTGACGTATAGTTAGTGCAACTCCTGCACAGACTTTTCAGGCTTGCAAGAACAGGTAACTTCTCAGCAAATAAAATAATAATACCAAAAGTTGAGTAGAAAACTTACATCAGTGGATTAGTTGGCTTCTCTCCAGTAGCATTCAACGGAAAAGTTTTTGTAACAACTGATACGGTTGGATTGGATGGAATCCAAGGCATCTTAAATGTTACAGATGGAAAAATAATCGAGTTTTGATATAAAAGGCCATCTACTCCTTTCGTTTATGAAGTCTTAGGTGGAGAAATAATGTAAAAATGCCTACTGCAGTTACCTTTACATCGTTAACTTGATCATAAAAAAAGTTGGAAATTCTACTTGACGCTAACCCTTCCTGGTATGAGATGACTTCTTCTCCAATCGTTTATAGAGATCCGATATACGTTCTTATTCGTACAAATTCACCCTCTGGAAAATTTCGTTAAAAGGTGAAATTTTGGGAAATTTAATGATGATGGAGAAATTAGCCCATACACATACCAAACTATTTTTGAAAACAAGACAATTTTTGCAATGAACAAAAGTAGTCACGGAATTTACTGTTTCAACGAAAACTTCGAAGAACTAGTGTAGAAATAAGTTGGAGAACTGCTCTAGGAGCTTTAGAGAAAGCTTCAAGGATAAAAGGTTTTGAATACAGATTGAAGCTACTTAAAAATTTTTAGTTAAATAGAATTACAGATCAAGTTCAAGGGAGATCCTTTTGTTCATATCAGCAGGTTTACGATCTCTTGCGAACATTTAAAAGAACTATAAAAAGCTAGATTCTATACCAGCTTCAATCAAACTTTATTCTCTCAATTTCCTGCTCAAGCCTTTCAAACCTCTTTTCAAGAAGCTCGTTAGTTTTATCGAGCTTCGATGATACCTCTTTGATCCCATCTCTAACTTCCTTAACTCCCTCCCTCACTTCTCTAACTCCATCTTTAACTTCTCTAACTTCATCTTTCACTTCTCTAATTTCACCTTTCAACTCCTCTCTCGTCTTTCTAATCTCTTCTATAGTTTCATCCTGCTTTTTTAGCATCAGATCCATCTTACCGAGCATATTGCTTTTCAAGCATTTTAATTCCCACTTGTACTATCTTAGAAAGCTGAGCTGTATTAAAGCTAGCTCTGAACTTCTCAATATCTCTAACTTTTCCTTTGAATTCTTCAACAGTTATCTCTTCAACTACAGCAATCTCTGGCTTGCAGCTTTTAACGAAATCCAGAAATCGATCCAACTGCTCTTTATCTCCATCTACTAGAACTATCAAAGCCTCTTTCCCATCTATCTTCACGTTTTTAGCATCGAAGCAAGGGATGAAAAGCGAGTCTGCTTCTTCAAGTAAGAAGAGGCGGTAGCCAACGCCGTGGACTTTGCCCTTTATCGTGATCTTTAAAGCCATGCTAGATGTAGTTTGATCATATTAAATCTTTT
>JANXDX010000025.1 GCA_025058735.1 Archaeoglobaceae archaeon
TGAGCGACATTTAAATTCAAAGCTTTTGCAAGTGCTATAGAGAAGAGCTCAGTAAACGGGAAGACATGTTTTGAACAATTTTAAATAAACTTCAAATTTTTGACTTCATTCCTTCAAAAGTTGAGCAAGTTCATTCGTAGAAAACAACTTCTAAATCGGAAACTTTTGCAATTTCTAAAAAATCCCGATCTCTCGTCAATATCTTTTCCGCACCATTAGCAACCGCTATTCCTGCTATGAGGATGTCAAGTGCATTGACTTCTTTTCCAATTGCCAAAAGCTTTGCTGCAATATTACTTGCTTCATCCGCAGACTTAACGTCGAAAAGTAAAATCTTGATCTCTGAAAAGAAGCGCCTAAAAAATTTCTCTTCCGCACTCTTTTTTCTTCTTACTCCAGCAAAAATTTCGTAGTAAGTGATCGCTGTAGTTGCAAACTCGTCTTCTTTGCTTATAAGCTTTCGAGTCACATCTAAGCCTCTAAAATAATCTATTAGAAAACTCGTATCAAGTACTATCAAGTTCTCAACCTCGCACTTTTTCTCAGCTCGAGCATCTTTTCAACTTCATCTAAAACTTTGCTCTCCTTCAGTATTCCAAAATAATTTTCGATTTTAAACTCTTTTCTCTCGATTAGCTTTTCTATTACGTCGCTAAAGCTCTCATTCTCTCTCTTTAATCTTAAAAGTTTCTCATAAACCTCATCTCTCAGTGTAATGGTTTTCATGTATCTGTGTGTGCATACAAATATATATGTTTTTATCTACTTCTACCTTTAAAATCTTGCCCTCTTAAGGATTTTAGTAGCTTTGATCGAATCCCCTATCCAAGAGCAATTATTTAGTCTTGCTTCAACAAAATTATAGTGGTATAGCGATTTCTTTGGAGTGAGGGTATAACCAGGTTTTATCGTCTGTGTTCTCTTTTATGAGCTTAAAAAATTCTTCTGCCTCGTATCCATGGATCTCTATCCTTTCGAGATTTCTTTCTGGATCAGAGCTCATAAACTTCAACTCAATCCTATTCTCACCCTTCACGAACTCGCAGACAAATAACTTACAACCTTCAACTTATTATTTAATT
The DNA here is from genome assembly GCA_025058735.1 of Archaeoglobaceae archaeon. GTDB lineage: Archaea > Halobacteriota > Archaeoglobi > Archaeoglobales > Archaeoglobaceae > WYZ-LMO2. The sequence continues at coordinate 1,083 of JANXDX010000025.1, forward strand.
TTCTCCCTGCGATTAATTTAAGCCCCAAAGCGAAACTGGAGATCTTTTTTATCTTTCAATACCCGTTTTCAGTTTTTCGATTTCTACACTTCAAGCTTATCGAAAGAAAGTGCATAGTTTGCTATTTTTCAATACCCTTTTTCAGTGTTCTTAGATTGCTAGGGCGTTTGAAATTTTTAGAATTTCAAAAATATAAATTTTTCGCCATTTTTAGTAACACTAATTTCAAACCTTAAAGATGTTGTTTAAAAAGAGGATGCAGCGATCATAGCTAGCATACGTTTTTTGTAGCATTCAAAAACAAAAATTTCGAATAAAAAACATTTCATGTACAGAAATCTTTTATGAACAAAAAATTTAAAAAGATGTTAAATGCAGATCTCGATTTTTATAAAGCTTTTCTGGACTTTTTTGCTACTAGAGACCGTGTAACAAAATTTCGTATGAAAAATTTTTATTTTTTATACTTTAAAACAGCACTAACTTAGCCTTTACTAACACCGTGAATATTTTTGTCAAAGTAAAAATAAACCTAAAAAGAACAAAGTTTTGACTCCTAATTCGTGTTCCAAAAATATCAATTTTTTAAAATCTAAACATTTACAGGCTAGATGACTTCTCTCCTACAAATTTTGAACTTTAGATGCAGATTTTTGCAATGACATAAAAACGATTTGTACAACAACTATAAAAATCTTCAACTTCACATTTTTCTGTGAAGTTCGTTTGCGATAGAATGCTAGGAAAACTTGCGATCTGGCTTAGAATTTCTGGCTATGATACAATTTATGTTGGCGATTTTAATTTTGAAAACGAAGATCACGCACTCTTAGAGAACTTTAAAGATAGAATTTTACTTACAAAAGATAAAACTTTATATAAGAAGGCTTTAAAAGAAAAAAGAGCTGTAATTTACATTAGATCAAACGATGTAGCAGATCAAATGCGCGAATTGAAAAGAATTGGAGTTAACTTTCAAATAGTAATGGATAGATGTAGCGTTTGCAACACACCTTTGAGAAAACCAAGTGACGATGAAGCTTTAGAAGTTTTGAAAAAAGAAGGAATTAAAGAAGATTTGAGAGAAATCTACGAACTTTGGTTCTGTGAAAAATGTAAGAAGTTGTACTGGATGGGGGGTCATTGGAAAAACATGGTCAGATTTTTAGATAAAGTCGAAAAAAGTTAAATATACCTAAACGAAACAAAACTTATGATAATAGCTACAACGGAGAACGTTCCTGGTTATAAAGTTGCAAAAGTTTTAGGAGTTTGTAGTGGCTCTATAGTTAGAGCGAAGCACATTGGAAAAGATGTGATTGCAGCTCTGAGAAACATTGTTGGAGGAGAAGTCAAGGAATACTCAGAAATGCTTGAAGAGGCGAGAAAGATGGCTATAGAAAGGATGGTTGAGAATGCAAAAAAGATGGGGGCAAATGGGATAGTAGGTGTTAGATTTATGACTTCTAGCATAGCAGCAGGAATGGCTGAAATATTTGCTTATGGAACCGCAGTTATCCTTCAAAAGGAGTAAATGCCGACAGCTTCTGCGTTTCCCGGGCCCTCTCGGAACCCAGTACACCGCAGAACGGAGCGGGGCTTAACTTCCGGGTTCGGAATGAGTCCGGGTGTTTCCCCCGCTCCTATGGCCGTCGGCATATTAATTAAGAATGGACGTTATTTAAAGCTTTTGTATGGAAATAGTTGAGCTTTTGAAACCTTTTCTAAGTAGCGACGATTTCAAAATTTTGAAAGCTATTTGCTTAGACAACATGGTCACTTATTCGATAAAAAGGATATTTGAAAAACCTGAAAAAGCTTCAAAATATGTAATACTTCTTAAAGATAATCCTACAGCAATTTTACTAATAGCCAAAGCTGCAGAAAACATGAGTAAATATTTAGATGGCCAAGAGTATGAAAAATCTTTTTCGATCTTTTTCACAGCTTTGAAAGCTTTAAAAAATGTTCAAGATAAAAAAATTTTTAACTCAACATTTTTATTAATAAAGGATGCTATAGAGAGGAGACTGAACGAGAGGAGGTACGAAGATGCTGCTAGGTTGGTCGTTGAGTTCCAAGATCTTGGATTCAAAAATTACATAAAAAAAATATTATTTTTTATAATAGATCTATCTGATGAAGATTGCGTAAGAGCTCTAAGAATACTGGAGATGCTTCCGGAAGATGAAGTTGTAAGAGAGGCTAAGGCTAGCATACTTTTGGAACTAGGAAAAAAACTCTCACTTTCAAATCCACAGCTTGGAATCTCAAAACTTGAAGAATCTTTGAAGTTGAAAGACGATCCATTAACAAGGTTAGCTTTGGCTGAAGTTTACGAGAACATAGGTAAATACGATGAAGCCTTAAATTACTACTTGAGCGTTGCAAGTTATCCTGGGGTTTCAAACAAGATCGCTAGACTTTTGATGGAATGGGGTGAAGTTGAATCTGATTTGAAAAAGCTCGAAGATGCCAAAAACTACGCTGACAACAGTTTATTGAGGGAGGAGATAGAGAGGAGAATAAAAAAGATAGGGGAAAGTAAAAATGGAAGCAAAACTTTACAGAAGATCTAGAGATAAGTTAGTTTGTCAACTCTGTTGGCATTTTTGTAAACTCTCCGATGGAGAACATGGAAAATGTAGAGTTAGGTATGTGAAAGATGGAAAAATGTACACTAAAACGTATGGAAAACTTAGCTACCTTGAAAGCAGACCAATAGAGATAAAACCTTTCTACCACTTTTTACCTGGAAGTACGAGCATGACCTTCTCTAGCTACTCATGCAACTTCAGTTGTCCATGGTGTCAAAACTGGTCGATCTCGAAAAGTTTACCAGATGGAGACTTTTTTAAACCTGAAGAAGTTGTTAAAGCTGCAACAGCTTTTGGTGATGAAAGTACATGTGCAAGTTTAAACGAACCAACTTTACTCTTCGAATATCTTTTGGAAGTTTTCAAATTAGCAAGAAATGAAGGTTTACTCAATACAATGGTTTCAAACGGATACATGAGTATTCTAGCTCTGAAAGAACTGAAAAAACATGGACTGGATGCTTTAAAAGTAGATGTTAAGGGAGATAGCTTAGCTTACTCCTTAGCTGAGGGAAAAGTTGAATTTGTTTGGAAAGTAATAAAAGAGGCTAACAAGTTAGGTATTCACTTGGAAGTAGTTTGTCTACTAGTCACTGGTGTAAGTGACAGTTTGGAAATTGTAAAGAAGAACGTTGAAACGTTGTCTGAGATAAATGCTGAAATACCCATTCATTTCACTCGATACTTTCCAGCTTACAAATTCAAGGCACCACCAACTAAGATCGAAATTTTAGAAAAAGCAGTAGAAATTGCAAAGAAAGAGTTGAGCTACGCTTACATTGGAAACGTTCCGGGACATAAGTATGAAAATACTTATTGTCCAGATTGTGGAGAAGTTCTGATAAGAAGGTATCATGTCAGAGTTTTTGAGAACAAGATTGAAAACAGATCTTGTCCCAGATGTGGTAGAGAGATATATGGAATCTTTAAATAAATTAAATAAAATATTAAAATAATTTAAATTATATTAAATGATAAATTTATAACCTCTATTTTTTAGTAACCTGAAAACTACTCCTAAAACGATGAAAAAGCAGCCGAGCCAAACTAGAGATATGAGTGGTATTATAGAAAATTTTACTTTTACAAATTCGTTGGAAAATTGTTCCATGACCAAATAGTAGTCAAAAAGTGGTGTACTTACTATGTTTACAGTTTGCACAACTTTTTCTGGTTTTCTGTAAAAGTGAATTTCCGGTTCAAAAACTGCCAAGTTGCTTTCAATTTTTGATCTAACTACGAACTTCTCATCATCTTCGCTGAAGTTCAAAGATGAAAACCTTAGCTCAATGTCTGAAACTTTTGCCGAAGGATTCAAAGTTAGATCGTAGCTTTTTTCAAATCCCCAGACTGAAATTGCTCCAGCAAAAATTAGGATGGCGCCCAGATGGATCAAAATGGCCCTTCTAGCTTTCAGAAGTATCAAGATCACTGAAAGGGCAAAAAGAGGTAAAAATGTGAAGTAGTAGTAATTTACGCTGACGTTGTAAAAAATGCTGGAGAATATTCCCATTAAAAGAACTACGATCATAGCTAAGAAAATTTGTGATGTATAGCAGAAGCCATCAAAATTTGTTTTAAGGTTCCTGTAAGCTAATACTGTGGCTGCTACTATTAGTAACAAGAACAATTCTCCTCCAGCACCGACGAATGCGTGTGGAGACTGTACTATGCCACTCCTAGTTATATAAGTTGCCAAGATCACGAAGACGAATGTTAGATATGCGAAGAAACTTCTAGCTTTTTTTGAATGGAGATAAGCTAAGATCGAAAGCCATGGTAAAAGAGATGAATTTTCAACAGGATCCCAAGCCCAAAATCCACCCCAACCTAGAGTTTTGTAAGCCCAAAATCCACCTAGAAAAATTCCTAAGCTCAAAAGCAAAAAAGTCATTTTTGCAAATCTTTCAGCGTTTAGATTAGAGATGTGCATAGAAAAAGGAACAGCAGCTAAGGCGTAAGCTAGAAAGATGATCGGAGGATGTAAGATCATTTCAAAAGTTCTTAAAATAGGGTTTAATCCGAAACCGTCTGAAGGTTTGAAAGAGAAAACGTGAAATGGACTTTCGAGGAAAGTTATTAGAAGTATGTAAGATGCTATTCCAGTCAAAACGGTAGATGCCTTCAACCACTCTAAATCTTTTTTTCCATAAGATACAAATAAACTTGCGATTAGAAGGCTGAAAAAGCTCCAAATTAAAAGTGATCCTTCTTTTCCAGCCCATACAGCACTGATCTTGTAAAGTACGTTCATAGTTTTATGGGAATGGCTGTAAACGTACTCTATCAGGAAGTTATCTGTTAGGAAATAGTAGATCAAAATCAGTAGAGATGCGAAACAGGATGAGAGTGAGAAGTATAGAGCAATTTCAGCAGTTTCGGCGTACTTTGAATTTTTCTTTTTTAAAGCTATGAAAAACATTGTAGTAGATATAAAAGAAGATATTAAAGAAAGCAGAAGAAGAACGTTTCCAACTTCCACTTAATCACCGTATCTCGTATGGCACTTTGTTAAAACTTGTTTTGCATGGAAAACATTTCCATCCCAGTCTCCGACAACTACAACTTCTTCTGCATTCAAAGATCCTCTGTAAACAACTTTTATTTTATTTTTTTCATCTGCTAAATAAAAAACAACCTTTTCACCGTCGATCTTAACATCTTCGACTTTTCCAATGACTTTGATTTCGTAAGCTTTTTCAAGACTTTTCACTTGTGAAGGTGTCATGTATGGAGAAACAGATTTGATTAGAGCTAAAAGGGCAAAAATCATGAAGATTGCGAATAAAATTATTAACTTTTTTGACACTTGAACTGTAGACTCAAAGAATTTAAATTTTCTCCTCATTCTAGCTATAAAATCTCATACAAAACTATTTATTCATGTGAAGAATTTGATCATGGATATTGAAGGAGGTGCTTTCATGAAATTCACCGATACTACTAAGTATCTAATTCACGCTGAAATGATTGCAGATGGCGTTGTAGAAAAACCAGACGTTATTGGAGCCGTATTTGGACAGACAGAGGGATTACTTGGTAGTGATTTGGATTTAAGAGAGCTTCAAAAAACTGGAAGAATTGGAAGGATAGAGGTGAAAGTTGAAAGTAAAGGTGGTAAAAGTTTTGGTGAAATAAAGATACCATCCAGCTTAGATAAAGTAGAGACTGCTATAATAGCTGCGGCTCTAGAAACTATAGAAAGGATCGGCCCTTGTTCAGCAAAAATAAAAATTATAAAAATAGAAGATGTAAGAGCTAGCAAGAGGAAAAAGATAGTCGAGAGAACGATGGAAATACTAAGAGAGCTTTTTGAAGAACCAGAGATCGAATCCGAAAAGATAGCCGAAATTGTTAGACAAGCTGTGAAAGCTGAAGAAATCATAGAATATGGAGAAGAGAAACTACCTGCTGGACCGGCGATAGATGAGAGTGATGCTATAATAGTTGTTGAAGGTAGAGCTGACGTTTTGAATCTTTTAAAGCACGGAATAAAAAATGTTATAGCTGTAGAAGGTACGAACATTCCTAAAACAATAATAGAGTTAAGCAAAAAGAAGACAATAACAGCTTTTCTAGATGGAGATAGAGGAGGAGATTTGATTTTGATGGAACTTTTACAAGTTGCCGATGTAGATTACATAGCAAGAGCTCCTGAGGGAAAAAGTGTTGAGGAATTAACGTTGAAAGAAATTTTGAAAGCTTTAAGAAACAAGATACCAGTTGAGCAGTTGAAGAAAGTGGAGGAGAATGGAATCAGAGATCTTGTAGAAAAGGTTGAGGGAAAACTGATGGCAAGAATCTTAGACAAAAACATGAGCTTAATAAAAGAAGTACCAGTTAGAGACTTAGTAAAAACTCTAAAGACTGACAACTTGCCAAAGAATACAACAGTAGTTCTTGACGGTGTTATAACTCAAAGACTAGTTGATGTTGCTGCGAAAAAAGAAGTTAGTTGTTTGATAGGAGTAAAGATAGGGAGCATAGTAAAACTTCCGACGAGTGTAAAGATCATGACTTTCGATCAGATACTTTAAACTCTAAAGCCTTTATCACAATCTCTGCAATCTCTTCAGCTGTAAACTTTCCCGAATTTATTATCAAATCGTAGATGCTCACGTCTTCAAGATCGATTCCGTAAAACTTTTTATACCTGGTTTTTTCTAATTCTTCTCTCATTTTAGTCTCAGACTTAACAACAGATATGTCTTTTCCTTCTCTTTTTGCGATCCTCTCATATCTTATTTCTTCGTTTGCAAAAAGCCAAATTTTTAAGTTAGCATCTTTTATGAACCATCCTGAAAGTCTACCTTCAAAGATCGCATCTTTTTCCTTTTCAGCCAACTCTTTCTGCATCTGATCGATCTTGTTATCTATCTCCGGGTTCTCTTCTGCAAACTTGCTAAACTCTTCAAGAGTAAGACCTCTTTGCTCCGAAAATTTTCTAAAAATTTCACCAGCAGATATGAACTTTAGGTTTAATTTTTTAGCCAAAATTTTACCAACTGTAGTCTTTCCAGTACCAGGCAGTCCTGAGATCGTGATCTTCAAGTTCCCACCTTCAGCAATCTTTTCAAAACTTGTCCTGATGCGATCGAGCAAATTATGTACCACCAGAGCCACCAGGGGAATATAAAAGCGTCGATGATATGAATTAATCCACTGAACGGTACGTTTACAAAGAAAAGTTCTGGTTTTATTGCTAAAACAAAACTTTCTGGAAACGTCGAATGATCGATACCTCCAAAAGCTTTTTCATAACTTATATAAGCGCACTCCCACAGCCAGGTGAATATAGGTAAGGAAAATACCAAAGTGAACCCCATCGGTTTCATCTGCTCGTTCATCAATTCAGCTTGCATCTTTTTTATTTCCGGTTTCATCTTTTCTAGTTTTTCTATTTTTGCTTTGTTGTTCTTTTTTAGAGCATCTAAGTATTCTTTATGATAACTAGTAATTTTTTCTTGTAAGTGTTTCAGTTTCTTGTAATCTACTACGAACTTTTGGACCAAGTTCGAAAACACACCAGTTACAATTGATAGTATAAAAATAGTTTGATAGAATTTTAAATACAATAATGGATGTAAAACTGAGTTGACGAGCAATCCCAAACTCAACCTAAAATCTCCACTTATCAAGATCCCGATCAAGAGTATAAAACTTGCAATCAAAAGGATCTTACTCAAAGCTTCTTTCATACACTTTCACCGAGCATCCTCCTTATTAGTGGATGCATCTCCGCTACCTGCTCTCTTAAAAGTTGTTCGTAAAATCTGTAAGATATGCTAACTGCAAGCAGTAAACCTGTTCCACCGACACCACCTACTGTTCCGAGCATGCTAGCTACTAAAGTTAAAAATCCTATCAAAGCTCCACCTATTACAGTTGTTTTTGGAATGTACCTTTCAAAAAGTCTTTCAAGTACTATTGGATTCTTTCTAAATCCAGGAATTCTTAAACCTGATCTTGCGATCTGAGATGCTACAGTTCTTGCATCCATTCCACTCGTTTGGACCCAGAAAATTGAAAATATTATTCCTCCAAGTATCAGTATGGTAGCATCTAGAATTAGATGAAGTAATATTGCCCAATCTGGGACTGCTGCAAAAGCAGCACCTCTTGCTTTGAAAAGACTTGGTACCCAATCGTGTGGACCGTTTATTGGTGATAAGTAGAACATTATTCCACTAACTGGAACTCCTTCAACGTAATCACCAAAGATCGTTATTCCTCTATAGTATAGCATTGCTCCAAAAGATACGATCGTGATCTGAAAAGCTCTAACAAAGATCATCGGCAAAACACTTGCATATATCAATTTTATTGGAAATCTAGCTCTAACTCCTCTTACAGCTGCGTGGGCTAAAGGTACTTCGATCCTAGTTCCTTCAAAAAATATAACAAGTATTATTATAAAAATAGTTGTAATTAAAGCTAGGATTCCACCTTCAACCATCAAATAAATTAAACCATCTCCAGAAAGTAGAAAGTCTGCAGGATAGTTTGTTGCTATGTAGAAAAGTCTTGGAAATATTCCAGCTGGAAGTTCAGAATTAGGTGGAGTTATCCAGTTAAAAAGACCAACCATAATTGCTTGAGAAACGCTTGCTAGAATAAAAAGACTGACTCCACTCCCTATCCCCCATTTTGATACTACTTCATCCATGTAAACTATCAAAAATCCTCCTATGACTAATTGTACAAAGATCAAAAAAGATATTACTGAAAGACTCACTCCTAGAACTTCTGCAAGGTTTTTGTCAGGTAACAACATCCTTCCTCCAATTTGAGCTGCAGCCTCAACTAGTATCATCAAGATCACGAGAAGTCTTTGGAGTTGCTGATAAGTAGCTCTGTCTTCTGGATTCGTCAGATCTAATTTTATTATTCCAGCTCCTACTAATAGTTGCAGGACTATTCCAGCTGTAACTATTGGCGCTATACCTAGAGCTAAGATCGATCCTGAAGCTCCAGCAAAAAGAGCTCTGTAAGCTGCAAATATGTCTATAGATTCTGGAGACAAACCAAAAATTGGTACGTTGCAAAGGAAGAAATAGAGTAACAAAATCACAGAAGTCCAAAGGAATTTTTCTCTAAAATGTACATGCCTTTTTGGTTTTTCAACACTTGGAAGTCTTTCTACATAAGTACGGAAGTTTTTCATAGCTTTATTACTCTCCCACCTGCAGAAGAGATTTTTTCTACAGCTCTACTAGATGCTTCCTGAACTATCACCTCAACTCTCTTTTTAATATTTCCACTTCCCAAAAGTTTTGAAAAACCGAGCTTAGACAGATCTACTTTGTACACATCGTTTTCTATAGATGCCAAACCTAAGCTTACAAGTCTGTCGACTATGAAATCTAGATCTGAAACATTTAGCTCTGGCCTTGAAATTAAAAACTTGTAAGTATAATCATCTAACTTTCCAGAATCTTTAAGTTCCCTTAGTACAGTTTTTGCATTTGAGACGATCTTGTACTTTTTACTTATGGATTTTGGTCTAGTAAATCCGTGTTTTCCAAATTCATAGAGACCTAGTTTTGCGAGCTTTAGAAATCTCAAATACTTATGTTTATGAACTCCAGCATTTCCCCTTCCTCCTTTTCTCCCAGCACCTCTCCAATTTTTATGCTTTCCATGTCCATGTGTCCTTGAGCCTCTCATCTTTTTTACCTTCTTTTTTCCCACAAGATCACCTCATTTTGTACAGGAGTTTTTTGATATCTCTTCCATGGTAACCTAAACTTCCTATAGGATAGTGCCATTTTATATTTTTTAAGCCCCCCCTCGGTGGATGCAATCTAAAGACAGGTTTTAAATCTGGTAGATCTTTCAAACTAGCTCTTTTTTCAATTACAGCTTTTGCAAATTCATCTATGTTTTCATAACTTGTTTTTTCTTTAACATATTCATCGGTTAACTTTTTGTTTCCAACCAACTTTCCTCTTTCTCTTAAAAGCATTGAAAGTGTTTCTGCATCGATCTCTCCATAGGCTATGTAGTCTTTAACCACGTTCAACATTCCCCTGTAAGATCGTGTGTCTGGAACTAATACGCAGTGGTATCTTTTATGCAGCCTCAAGAGTTTAAGCGTATAATCTATCTTTCCATGAACTTCAACCGTTCCTCTTAACCTTACAACTGCAAGCACTTTCTCACCTTTTTATGTAAACTGTCTTCTTTAAAGCATCAAAAGTAGCCTTTACAAAGTTCGTAGTTGTCTTCGTTTGACCTCTAGTTTGTGTCCAAACATCTTTTATTCCAGCAAGTTCTATTACTCTTCTCACAACTTTTCCTGCAACAATTCCCAAACCTTTTGGTCCTGGAACTATGGTTATTTTGACGCTTCCACAGTTCCCCGTTACTTTAAAAGGTATCGAATGTTTACTTCCGCATCCACATTCCCAAGATCCGCAACCTCTCTCAACTTTGAATATGTTTATCTTAGCATCGTTTATAGCCTTTTGAATCGCTGGAGCAACTTGTGAAGCTTTCCCTATTCCAACTCCAACAAAACCATCTTTGTTCCCAACTACAGCTGTAACTCTAAACTTCGTCCTCCTTCCGCTGTCCGTCATCCTTTGGACCATTGATATCTCTAAAATATCATCTTCCAAATTTGGAAGTAAAGTATCGACAATTTCAGGTTCTTTAAGAGGTAAACCACTTGCTAAAGCCTCTTCCATTGTTTTTATCTTTCCTTCTACGACAAGTTTCCCAAGTCTAGTTTTAGGAGTCCAATCCATTCAACCACCTATAATCTTAGCTTTAACATAATCAACGTGAGATGGAAGATCTGTAGGTTTCAACCCTCTTTTTTCATATTCAGTAAAAAGTTCAGGTCTAACTTTGTAGTAAGAAGCTATGTGTACCCCTTTTACTCTATCATCATTTGGTAAAACTTCTTTACCGTGTGGAACTTTTAAGCCAGCCTCTACAGCTCCTCTAAGAACTGAAAAAACTCTTGAACTTTTTGTGGGAGTTCTCAGGCCTATATCTAATACAGCCTCTTTAATACCTTTCTCCAAAGCTCTTTTACCTATCAACAGACCTGTTAGATAAGCTGCAGGGGTGTTGTTCAGATCACCTTTCCATCCATAGTTTAAAAGCATCGAAGAATCTACTCCAACTAGAACTCTATCCCCTCTTGGATTATATTCAATTAATTGTGCTATGACTCTTTTGTTCGTTATTCTAACAACTAACCTTGGTTTCCTTGAAAGTAATAGTTTCAACCTTTTCCTATAATCTGTTTTTCCCTCTCTTCTCCTCTTGTATGGAACTTTGTACTTCGGCCCCTTAGCCAAGTTATCACCTCTTCAACTGCTGAACATAAGCTCTTAGATGAGATACACTTCTAAATTCTCCTCCTTTTGCTTTTCTATAAATGATCCTATAAGTTCTCCCATCTATCTCTCCAGAATTTTTCATCCTTCTAAGTTCTTTTCTTAAAGCTCTGATTCTAATTATCCATAATCTTTTTCTTGGCATTCTAGCAGTTTTCTTACCCTTCCTACTCCCATGTCCCCTTCTTCTCCCTTTCTTCTTTTGCAATCTGATCTTTTTTATTCTAGCTCTACAAGTTCCCTTTACAGGCTTTCTTTTTATTTTACCCGCCCCTATCAGCTCCCTTATATCTTCCTTTGTTGCTGCGGCGGCGATGTCGTTGAGTGCTGAAGGATCGAACCATACTCTATTTTTTCCGCACTTCAAGATCTCTGCAGCTAACCTCCTCTGAACACTTAGATCCATAAGATCACCTAACTTTAGGGTTTAAAATCTTGAATCCCAACTCGGAAGCTTTCATTTCGATCTCTATTCTCTTCTTCATTCCAACGCATGAAGCAACTCTTACAGCATGTCTTTTTGGATCGAGCTTTTCAAGGTCTTTAACGTTGTAAACTAGCACATCTTCGTAGCCAGATGGATGTAGATACCTTACAGCTTTTGGAGCTCTAAAGCCGACTTTAACTAGCACTCTTCCAGACCATTTTCCACCATACTGAAGTCTTAGCTTGTTGTCTATACCTCTCGGCCTTCTCCAACTCTCTTCTCTTAACTTCAATTTTCTGTCCCAACAGTGCCTTCTAAATTCAGGTTTCTTCTTTTTTTGCCTAAATCTAACTCTAAGCAATCTCTTCAAAGCAATCACCACGGTTTCTTAACGATGTATATACCGTCTTGAAAAACTCTAGGATCTTTTCTTTTTATCTTGGTAGCTTTCTCTATGTTAGCTGCAGTTTGACCAGCATCTTCGATGTCTACACTCTTTACGATCACTTCCTGACCTTTAACTTCTACTTTTGTTTTTCCAACTATTTTAGCTTTTCTTGGAACTGTTTCTCCAAGGAAGTTTTCTATTATTACTTCATCTTTTTCAACTTTAACTTTTATTGGAAAATGAGAATAAACTATTTTGAGTCTATATTCAAAACCATCCTTAACACCTTTTATCAGATTCTCTAAATGTCCAGCAAAAGTTCCAATCATAGCTCTGTACCTTCTTTTTGTATTGTTTGAATAAATTTTTATTAAATTATTAAATTTTTCAATATAAATTTCTCTAAATTTTAAAACTCTACTATTTTCTCCAAGCGGTCCTTTGGCCTTTATCAAATAACCTTTAACATCATCTCCTTCCACAACAACACTTACATCACTTGGTATCTTTACAACTCTTTCAATAAACGTATGCAAGAAGGACACCTCCAAGTCTTTTCTGTATAGCTTCCCTTTGCGACATAACTCCTTTAGTTGTAGAAACTATCAAAATTCCAAATTCTCTAGCTGGAAGGTACCTTTTTTCAAATTTTTCATATTCTGTTACTTTAACTGGAAATCTGGGCTTAATTGAGCCGCAATCATTTATCTTTCCTCTGAGCTTTACTATAAATTTTCCACCCCTTGGATCGTTCAAAAATTTGAACTCCTCTATATAACCACAATCTTTCATAACTTTTAAAACATTTCCTATGAGCTTTGAGGCTGGTTTTATTTCACACTCCTTCTTTCCAACCATTTCAGCATTTTTTATTGTTGTCATAGCATTTGTAAGAGTATCTACACTCATAGAAATCACCAATACTTTTTAAAACCCAACTCAGAAGCTACTTCTCTAAAGCACTGTCTACACAAGTATATACCATATCTTCTAACTAAAGCTCTCTTCCTTCCACATCTTTTACATCTGTTTGCTCCTCTACCAAAAACTTTTTTTCTAGGCTTACTTGCCATCATGTCACCTCAACGCCAAGACTTTTCAGCCATTCGATCGTTTCATCTTTAGTTATTCTATGATCGCTTCCAACCTTACTTCTACACCTCCTCCTTTCAGCAACTCTGTACCCTCTCCTCTTCAAAGTAACACAGATGTCCATGCCAAATATTCCGATCTCTGGATCGTAATCAACACCAGGTAGATCTATGTGTTCTAGAATACCAAATGAAAAGTTTCCAGCGTTTATCGATTTAGCACTCAATTTCATCTCCTTTGTTTTAAGAGCATCTAACAAAAAATTCATAGCTTTCTCTCCTCTAAGTGTTAATTTTACACCTATCGGCTCTTTCTTTCTTATACCAAAATTCTTTATCGTCTTCTTAGCCCTAGTTATCGCAGGTTTTTGATCAAAAAGCATTTCAAGAAGTTTTACAGCTTTCTGATGCCTTTCTCCGCTCTGGCCAACTCCTATGTTTATTACAACTTTATCTAGCAAAATCTCTCTCATCTTGTTCATTTTAGACACCCAACTCTATTACAGGCTTACTGCTGCCTTTTTTTCCAATTACAAAGATGTGATCTTCTACAGTAGTTATCTCACCTTTTTCAGTTTCAACTGTAACAAGGTTTGGAGCTGGACTCCTCAAAATTTTATAGTTCTTCAAAATTCCAATTCTTCCAGCATGGTTTCCGCCGACGATCATAACTAAAGCCCCTTCTTCAAACTTCAGATGATCTAAGATCTTTTTTTCTGGTATTTTAAGTAAAACGGAATCTTTGGTTTTGAAATCTCTTGATGCTAATATGTTTGTACCATCAAAAAGGTTCAGCTGTATCTTTCCACCTTTCACCATAGTTTTGTTCACGATCTTGTAAAGTTTTACTTCAGGATCTCCGATCTCCTTTGGAACGTATCTACCTTTTCCATCAAACAAAATTCTATAATTTTTATTTATCTTTGGAATTGAAATTACGTCGAAAAGACCAACTGGAAATTTGTAGTCTTTTCTTGGAACACGATCTACAAGTACTTCTCCAGCACCAATTATCCTTCTAGCCTCTCTTGCAGTGTCTGCAAGCTTTAAAAGATCTCGAACGATCAAAAGTAAAGGAACTGCTTCTTTGTTGTGGGGACCGGGAGAAGATTTTACGACCCATTTAAATCCTTTTCTCGGTATTTTATACGTTTTAGGAGCAGAAAGTCTTTTTTGATGCATTCAATCACCTCTCTAAAATTTTCTTCCTAACATCATCGACTTCACCAAGTTCAACGATCATGACGTTTGAAGGGTTTATCGGAACTAAAACTTCTGCTCCGCTTGCTTTCTTAATTTTAACACCTTCTATTTTTATTCTACATCTCTTCATGTCAACTTCCAAAACTTTTCCAACGTGACCTCTAAAGTCTCCTCGCATGATCTTAACTTTATCACCTTTTCTAACTCTCAAAGTTCTTTTTCCATATTTTTTTCTAAGATCTTTTGACAACGTTGCTCTAAGTAATTTGTGCCTTTCATGTAACTTGATCGTTTTGAAAAGCCATCTTCTTTGCTTTCTTGGCTGTTTAGACTTTGGAACTGACATCGAGACACCTCAAACTATTATCGCAGCTATAGCACCTATCTTAGAAAACCTCTCAGCAGCCTCTCTTGCAACTGCCCCTCTTATCTCTGTCCCTTTTGGTTCTCCTTTCTCATTTGTTATTACAGCTGCATTGTCTTCAAACTTAACTCTAGTTCCGTCAGGTCTTCTATACTCTTTTCTCTGCCTTATTATGACAGCGTAATGTATTTGTTTTCTTATTTCAGGCGTTCCCTTTTTGACTGAAACGATAACTATATCTCCAACTCCTGCAGTAGGATATCTCCTTCTAACTCCTCTGTATCCTCTAACAGCTATTATTTCTAACTCTCTTGCTCCAGTGTTGTCAGCACAAATTAATCTAGCACCTGTAGGCAAGCTTTTTGGTATGTAAGATTTGATCGCTTTCACTTCACCACCTCAACTATTACAAAACTTTTTGTTTTACTTAAAGGTCTACATTCAGCTATTGTAACTAAATTTCCTGGTTTTGCTGAAATACAGTCGGGGTTGTGGGCATGCATCTTTGATCTTTTTCTCATGTACCTTTCGTACTTTGGAACATACCTTATAAGATCCCTTTCAATCACAGCAGTTTTTCCATAAACTTTCAAAACTTTTCCTCTAAATATTTGTCCTCTAACTGTTATCTTTCCATGAAATGGGCATTTTTCATCGTTACAAGTTTTTTCCGGAATTTTGACATCCAATCCTATGTCTTTCATACCTTAACACCTTTAGCTCTCTTCAAAAGCATCAAACCTCTCTTTATCCTATCTTCAGGTCTGAAAGTTATCAAATTCCCACTGATCTTGACGACTTGTTCCATGAACCACACCTTGAATGTTCTCCCTTTTTTCGCCACAATTTTTAAACCTTTTTCAGTCATAATCTTTAACGTCCACATGGTCTCATCAACAACTTCTCCAGCTATTCCTACTTCACTTTCATTTGGACTTTCAACAACTTCAACTTTCAACCCAATCCAATCTCTAGCAATCAAACTCTGTAGTTCTCTTCGCATAAAGCCATCTTAAGCCTTGCAATATCTTTCCTTATAGCTCTAACTTTTCCAGGACTTTCAAGTGATCCTCCACTTCTTATCATTGTTCTAAGTTTTAAAAGTTCAATTTCTAATTCTTTAAGTTTTTTTATCTTATCTTCCCTGCTCATTTCCCTTATTTCCTTCATCTTCATCTTTTCCCACCTTCAACTGGTTTACATCAACATCTTTAACTTCGAACTCATCTGGCAAAGTTATATCTGGAGGAATTATTCTAATAGTAACTCCGTAAACTCCAAGCTTTTTTATAGCTACATCAAACCCTCTTCTGACTAAACTGAAAGCAGGATCTCCACTGTGGACGATCGTTCCTGCGACGAATTTCTCACTTCTAGCTCTTTCACTTACCAACTTTCCGCTTATCTCTATTTCACACCCTTTTGCTCCAGCTTCCATTATTCTGTACAGAAATCTATATCCAGCTCTACGGAAATACCAACCCCTTTCCAAAGCTCTAGCTAAAAGAGACGCCATCAGTTGTGCGTTGAACTCCGGTTTTTCAACTTCATCTACACTCACCTGAGGATTGTCTAGTCCAAATTCTTTCAATTTTTCTGTAAGAACTTTTATTTTTCTACCACCTTTTCCTATGACCAATCCTGGCCTTTCAACGAACAAAGTTACTTGAGTTCCCAGCGGAGTTCTGACAATATCTACTCCGCCAAAGCCAGCGTTTCTTACTTCTTCTTTTATCCATTCTTTAACCATCAACTTTTTAATTCGATCGCGGATGAACTTCTTCTCTACACCCATCACTTCACCTCCGCAACTACTTGTACAGTTGTAAGGTATTGAAAGCGAGGAGTAGCTCTACCAAAAGCTCTTGGCCAATACCTTTTCAGAACTCTTCCCTTCTGAGCTTGGGCGTGGACTATTACCAACTTTTCTAGATCCAAACCTTTGTACTTTGCATTTGCTTCCAAGTTCTTTAAGACGTCGAGTATGTACATAGCAGCTTTCTTTGGATATCTTCCAGCGTACCACTTTTCTAAACTACTTTTGTGAGGCACCTTCTTTTTATATTTTTTGAACCTTACAGCTTTTTTCATTGAAACTACTTCTTCCAGAAATTTCATAGCCTGTAAAAGCTTTTTACCTCTTATCTCTCCACAGATCTCTACAGCATGCTTAAAGCTTATCGGCATCTCGTAACCCATGGCTTTTGCAGAGTTCAGCTGATCTGCCGGCTCGTATGAATACTTGATCCTAGCCATAAAATCACTTCAGAGGGACAAACTTACTACTTCTAGTAGCTCCAACTCCTGGACCGCTGTGTTTCTCGAACTTCGTAGTTTGAGCAAACTCTCCTAGTCTATGTCCGATCATTTCTGGTTTTATTTCAACTCTAACAAAGTCTTTTCCGTTGTGAACAAAGACTACTTTTCCTACCATTTCTGGTAAGATAACCATGTCTCTGCAGTGAGTTCTTGCAGATCCTTTTTTCTTCAATTTTCTTAGAAGTTTGAGTTCTTGTTCAGTAAAACCTCTTTTTATTTTTCTTCTTTCCCTTGTATTTAGGACGTTTGCAAGTTCTTCTAAAGTCATCTTTTGAAGCTCTTCTAAAGTGTAACCGCGATATCTAAATTCTTTTGGTCTTGTAACTTTACTTTTCAACATACCTTCACCTCCTAATTCCAGTCCTTCTGGCAGCTATACTACCAACTTTTCTACCTGGAGGAGCATTTCTGCTAACAGTCTTAGGTCTTCCTACATGCTGATGCTTTCCACCACCAAAAGGATGGTAAACAGCGCACATTGCAACTCCTCTAACTCTTGGCCACTTAGCAGCTTTACTTTTCATCTTATGGTACTTTTTGCCAGCTTTCATGAAGGGCTTGTCTGTCCTTCCACCTCCGGCAACAACACCTATCATAGCTTTACACAATGGACTTAGCCATTTTTGTTTTCCTGAAGGTAATTGAACTAAAATTTTATCCATTTCTTTAGCTATTATCATTGCAAAAGTTCCACTAGATCTTGCAAACCTCCCTCTATCTCCAGGTTTATTTTCAACGTTACATATTGGCGTCCCCTCTGGAATGTTTTTCAGATAAGTTGTATTTCCAGGAGCCAAGGGTACGTTGTCTCCAGCGTAAATTGTATCTCCAATTCCGATCCCTTCAACAGCTAAAACGTACTCTTTTTTACCATCTGCTAACTCTACTAATGCTACTGGTCCATTTCTAACTGGATCATGTTGTACATCGATGACTTTAGCTTGAATCGTTTCACCTTCTTTAAAGGGTAGAAGTTTTATGTCAGCTTTGTATTTGTGTGAAGGGGCTGTGTAAGTTGGTGTTCCTTTTCCCCTATTCTGAGCAATTATCCTCTTACCCATAAAACCACCTCAGAACAAACCTAATTTTGAGAGTAGATCTGAAGCAGAATACTCTTTTTTGAGTTTAATATAAGCTTTCTTTTCTCCTTTTGGAGTTATCAAAGTGTTGACACCTTCAACTTCAACTCCAAACAGTTTTTCAAATTCTTTCTTTATTCTATTCTTTTTTGCCCTTTTATCAACTATTACTGTTAATACGTTCTTTTCAAGTTCAGCAGTAGTCTTTTCATTTATCAAAAAACATTTTATCAACATAACCATTCACCCAGATATTCTACAGCAGATTTACTCCAAACAGTAAGTCTTCCAGGTTTGCAACCTGGTGCAAGAAGTTCAGTATTTAGATTTCTAACTAAAACTGCGTCAACTCCTGGAAGATTTCTTGCAGCTCTTATAACTCCGTTATCATCTCTAACAACGAGTAAAACACTCTTCTTTAAAACATACCTCCTTCCTCTCAACTTACCCCTTCCAGCTCTATGGCGTTTTGTTTTACTAGCTCTTTCGACGTCTCCATAAACTCCAATCTTCTTAAAAACTTCAACAAGATCTTTAGTTTTGCTCAGGTTTGATATTTCATCTACAACTATCTTAGGCAATTCGCCACTGAAAATGTGATTTCTCTGCTTAACTATTTCTGCATTAGCTGTAGCAGCTATTGCAGATCTTAAAGCTTTTCTCTTCTCTTTTTTATTTATTTTTTCTATCCATTTTTTCTGAACTTTCGGTGGATGAGCCTCTCTTCCACCTACAGCTTGAGGTATTACTACTGCTCTACTTCCAGTTTTCAACCTTGGAACCCTTGCATATCCATATCCAGGTCCCCAGTTTTCCCAAGAGTAATTTACACCGCTCAAAGGATTTGGTCCATAAGTTTGTCTTCTATGAGATTGTATAGCTAAAACAGCTTTCTTTATTATGTCTGGTCTAAACTCTTCGTTGAAAACCTCTGGAAGTTCTATTTCTTCTAAAACTTCACCATTCAAATTTAAAACCTTTGCTTTCATATCACTTCCCCTGCTTTGAAGTTCTACTAATATAAATTACATTCAAACCTTCAAACTGAAGTTTTGGCGGTCTTATAGCGTCTCTAATCCTGATCAACCTTTTAACAGGCCCTGGAACAGTTCCAGAAAGCAAAACGTAGTTTGTTCTTATTAATCCGTAGTGCGGAAATCCTCCTGCTGGATTTATTTCTTCTCCATTTTCACCTATCTTCAGTATTCTTTTGTTGTATTCTGCTCTCTGATGGAAACCCATCTGTCCAGCTTGTGGTACTGTCCACCTAACTCTGCACGGTGTCCATGGGCCGAGTGTTCCAACTCTTCTATGTTTAGAACTCCTAGCATGTTTAGCATCTAAAGTTATAACTCCCCACCTCTTCACTGGACCTTGAAAACCTTTACCTTTCGTTACAGCAAAAACATCTACTATTGCTCCATCTCTAAAAACTTCACCAATCTTAATCTCTTTTCCAAGCTTTGAAACTGCATATTCAAAAGCTTCAACGGCATTTCCTCCAACTTTCTGTTCCATTAAATCTGGAACTTTTTTCGGTACTCCTGTTATTAAGTAAGGCTGAGTATAAGTTATTACTCTAATTTCTGCTGAATTTTCAACTAAACTTCTAAGTTTATCAACATCTGGACTCTTTTTTGGAATTTGAAGTCTTCTGTTTAAATAGTTATCTAAATTGTTTGTCCAAACTTCTCCTGCTATTTGTAAACCGTAAACTGTTTTCTTGTAAACTCTTACTCCAGCAACTTTCATTGGAGGAGTCTCTATTACAGTTACCGGTACTACTATCTCTTCTCCATAGGTAGGTGAATTTTTTCTATCATCTATCATTAAAACGTGGGTCATCCCAGCTTTGTAGCCAGCAAATCCTTGTAACCTTACAACATCACATTCTGGCCAGTTTCTTATCCTTGGAACTAAATCTTTTGCTCTTTTCCTTGGAGAAAATGCTAAAGAACCTCTTCTTGGTCTATGGTACTTCATCTACTACCACCCCAATAAGTTAAAAAGTTTACAATCGCCAAAGTAGAAAAAATAGCCTCTTCAAGCCTGACAGTTCTAGTTCCTTGAAGAGGAATCGTGTTCCAGCATTCTGCATTAATTTTTAAACCCATACGCTCAGCTATCTCAAAAACATCTTCTTCTGGATTCCCAAATACTAAAGTTAAATTTCTACTTATTCTTTGCGGCATAGGAACGTCACACTTTCTCGAAGTTGTAACTACGTTTTCTCTTTCAAACACATCTTCTAGTTCCATTGTTATTACCTTATATCCCCAGTATTCATCAGGTTTAGCCTCTTCAACTTGCAACGGGTTCTTCGAACAGACCCTGACGGTAACACGAGCCCCTTTTGGTTTATCTATCTTCAGAGGGGCTAGGGCTTCAAAGCCTATATCAACCCACCGTGTTCCGTCAGGTGCAACGTGTCTAACAACTCCTTCTCTAATTTCACCGACTTTTAAATGTTTCGGCTTGTGAGAAGGAATAGCTAATGGAGGTAAAATTCCTACGTATTTTAAAGAATCTTTCAGAGGAAAGAGGTACTTCCTTAAATATTGAGGAGTTTCAAGAAAATCTAAAATTTCTTTAATGAATTCGGTTTCATCGCATCTATCGTCTCTGTAGATTATTATTTCATCAACTCTAAAGATCGCTGCAGCCCTAGCTATTTTTCCAACTTTCAAAGTTTTCGCTCTTTCATCATATTCATTAATTAAAGATGATGAGGGTATTGCTATGGAAAGCATAAGAGTAAATTACGCGATACAAACTTGACCTAAATTGAATGTAATGCAAAATAAAAATATAAATATATTAAGTTTGTTTATTTTTTCTCAGCTTTCTCTTCTTTCTTCTTCTCCTCTGTCTTCTCTTCCTTCTTTTCCTCTTTCTTCTTCCTCTTGAACATAACAATCACCTCGTGCAGTCTTCAATTATTAATAAGCTCTCAACTTAAAAATTTTTCGTTAAAACTTGTGCTCCTAGGGATTTAAGGGTATCGAAGTAGCCTGGATACGACACGCTGACAACTTCTGCATTCTTGATTTTTATTTCTCCAAGTAATCCAAGGAGGGAGAAAGCCATTGCAATTCTATGATCTCCTGCAGAGTCAACTGTCCCAAAAAATTTTCCACTTCTTCCAACGATCTCCATTCCATCTCTGTATTCTTTTACTTTGAATCCTAATTTCGACAAATTTTCGCATATAACCTTTATTCTATCAGTTTCTTTTATTCTAAGATGTTCTGCATTCCTTATTTTTGTAACACCTTTAGCTACTGTAGCCAACATTGCTACTGTTGGAACTAGATCAGGTGTATCGCTAGCATCAAAATCTATTCCTTCTAATTCCGATCTCTCTGCTCTTATTACTCCATTCTCTTTATCCCATTCAACTTTTCCTCCCATTTCTCTGCAAACATCTACAATCTTTTTATCTCCAAGCATAGAATCATACATGTTTCTAATTTCTACTTTTCCAGACAAAATACCTGCTGCAATTAAATAGCTTGCAGAACTGAAATCAGATGGAATAAAAAATTCTCTAAGTCTAAAATTTGATGGATAGATAAAATATTTGTCTCCTTCAAATTCAACTTTTACACAGCTCTCCTTCAATACGTGCATAGTTACGTCTAGATAAGGTTTTGACTTCACTTCTGCTTTTACCGTAGATTCAAATTTAGCTAGTGGAAGTGAAAAAAGTAGAGCTGTGACAAATTGAGAACTGAGCGCTTTTAAACTAACGTCTCCACCCTTCATTATTCCAGAAACTTTGATCGGTGCTCTGAAAAGTTCATCACCAAAAACTTTTCCTCCAAGCTCTCTTATAGCTAAAGCTAGCTCTCTGTTTGGCCTGCTTCTAAGCGATTCATCTCCATCCAAAGTTGAAACATCTTTGCTCATTGAAAGTAGCGCTGTAAAAATTCTTAAAGTTGTTCCAGAGTTTGCAAAGTAGAAGTAACCTCCTCTTAGATCTTCGGTTCCAAAAACTAAAAAGTGGTCTTTTTTTTGCATTTTTGCACCGATCTTTTTGCATCCATTGATCGTAGCTAAAGTGTCTTCAGAGATTAGAGCGTTGTGAATCTTAGCTTTTCCAGAGAGACTTGCAGCAATAAAAGCTCTATGAGTATAGCTTTTTGATGGTGGAGGCTCTGCTACTCCACTTATTTCACTTTTTTTTACGACGACATCCATTTTTCCAACCTCCTAAGTATAGATACTTTTTCGTAGGATGAAAGATCCGATCTCTTTACAGCATCTCTCATAAAAGCTATAACTTCATCGTACACGTCTCTTCTTACTGGAAATGGAACTCCATCTTTTCCTCCAACTGCAAAACAATATTTAACAGGATCTTTTTTGTCGTAGTCTACACAGTATACAAGTTCAGCTATCAACGCTAAAGCTCTAACAGTTTCTCTTCCTACACCTCTAATCATCAAAAGGTCTTCGAATCTTTCTGGCTGTAAATTGTAAGCTTTTTCAATTGCTTTCCAATCGATCTTCTTTGGAGCTAAATTTTTAGGGATCTTTTCATAATCTTTTTTAAACCTTCCATCGCAAACAACTTCTAAACAAACTTTTCTAGCATCTCTGCTAAGTTTTGACTGCATATTTATTACGGAGCTTTCGATTCTATCTGAAACAATTCCGCTGTGAACCTCTTCTATACCAGGTAAGTTCTTGTAAACTTTCCAATGGTACCTCCTTGCAAGTCCCAACTTTTCATTCATCCCCTGCTGAATTACAGTAAAATACTTATCTGTGAACAACACTACGTGATGATAAATGTTGTAACCGTCTATGAGTGCAGCGTTATCAGCTTTTGCTGCAAACCTGCTAAATTTTATCAACTTCTCCGGATCTGCTGATACTTCAACAGAGAGTCTCCTTATTTCTTCAGGAGTTTTTAAGGCTCTATCACCTTTACCACCAGCTATTTTTATAGAATATTTTTCATTCAAAAAAGATTTTAAAACAGATGTTAAAACAGTAGTCGATCCGCTAGAATTCCAATCGAATCCCAAAACGTTGGAAAAGCTTTGGAAAAATATAGGATCTGAAAGCCTCTTCAAAAGTTCAAGTTCTCCAAATTCGGAAATTATCAGAGAAACTATTGGTTCTGCAAGTTTTTTCATTCTATTCAGTAACCAAAAAGGAGCTTTTCCTGAATGGAGTATAAGATCATATGTCGACGACGATGAAAGCATAATACTCATCATCTCTCTTTTCAACTCTGAACTTGTGCATAGTTATAGCTTTCGGTTCAACTCTTACAAGTTCTCTCGTAAATCTTGATCCTATAAGCTCACCTCTAACTTTTAAATTTTCAGCGTATACCTTTACATTCTTTGCAGCAAAGAATTCTGTATCAAAAAGAAAAAGAAGCTCGTTTAACCAGCGATAAAGCACTATATCTATCTCTTCTCCATGAACTTCTATCTCTTTTTTTTCTTTTTCTTTAATTTTATCTAAATGAACAAATGCATTGTAGAAAGCGTAGCTGGCGTTTTCTATTAACTCTTCAAAACTCTTTCCCCAAACTTCAAAAGCTATATCTGCTGTGTGATCTAGGTATCTGAACATTAACATCACTTCTGAAGCCAAGGAATAAGTTTTCTCATCTCAGTTCCAACTTTTTCTATTGGATGTTCTCTCTCCACTTCAAGTAACTTGTTATATACTGGTCTTCCTGCTAAGTTTTCAAGGATCCATTCTCTAGCAAATTCTCCAGTTTGAATTTCTTTTAAGATCTTTCTCATCTCTTGTTTTACAGATTCATTGAAAATCCTTTTACCTCTTGTCATTCCTCCATACTTTGCTGTCTCGCTCACAGCTTTCCACATGTTGTAAATTCCTCCCTCGTAAATCAGATCAACTATCAACTTCAACTCGTGAAGGACTTCGAAGTAAACTACTTCTGGCTGATATCCTGCTTCAACTAGTATTTCAAAAGCAGATTTTATCATTTCTGCAACACCACCGCAGAGATCAACTTGTTCACCAAAGAGATCTGTTTCTGTCTCTTCTTTAAAAGTAGTTTCGATTACTCCAGCTCTAGTTGCACCTATACCTTTGGCGTAAGCTAAAGCAATATCTAAAGCTTTTCCTGTGTAATTTCTGTGAACTGCTACTAAAGCTGGAACACCTTTTCCTTCTAAAAACATCCTTCTAACTAATGGTCCAGGACCTTTTGGAGCTACCATTGCAACGTCAACGAATTCTGGAGGAATTATTTGATTGTAGTGTATGTTGAATCCGTGAGCAAACATAAGTAAATTGCCATCTTTGAGTTTTCTCTCGATAAACTCTCTGTAAACCTTTGGCTGAACCATGTCTGGAATCAGTACTGAAATTATGTCTCCTTCTATTTTTTCCAAAGTTACAACTTTCATTCCATCTTTTTCAGCCCTTTTCCAACTTTCCTTATCCCATTCAGGTAGAGCTACAATTAAGTCGCATCCAGAATCTCTGAGATTTAAAGCATGTGCATGTCCTTGACTTCCATAGCCAACTATGCATATTTTTTTCTTTTTCAAGATTTCAAGTTTTACGTCTTCGTCTTTATAGATCTTGGCCATACTAAATGTTTAAACTCAACGTATATATTTTTTTCTTTAAAATTTAAATTTATCTTTACAATATATTTATTAATAAAATAAAATAGTATATAACTATTATTTTGTAAAAATTATTGATAGGCATTTCGCATGCACAAAGTTTAAAAGCTAAATGAACATTACCTTTGAGGGGCCGTGGGGTAGCCTGGTTATCCTCTCGGCCTTGGGAGCCGGTGACCCGAGTTCAAATCTCGGCGGCCCCATTTATTAGCTAACATCACCAAAAAATTAAAATACAGTAAAATCGTACTATATAATTGAAGCGGGGTGGGGTAGTCAGGTTAGCCCGGCGGGCTCATAACCCGCAGATCCGTGGTTCAAATCCACGCCCCGCTATCCCCTTTAAATTTTTGTATATACTATTTTTATGATCTTAGCTAAAGACTTTGATGAAGCAAAATCTTTGCTGACTTCAAAAGTATTGAAAAGTAAAAAATCTTGCAGATCTCGCTTTGGTAATTTTATTTACTCTGAGCCAACTTTGGTTGTTCTTGAAAAAGTAGAAGATTTGGAAATTGACAGAAGCAGTATCTACTTTAGAACATATGAAAAAAGATTCGAAGAACTCTTTGAAGTTGCTGAAAAAAAGTTAAAAAATTCTCCTTATACTAGAAGAGTTTCAATACCTATCTGGAGACCAGAAGATCACTACAGTGAAAATCCACCGGCTATAACAGAGATTTCTTTTCTTTTTGACGGCGAGTTGCATTTAACAGCTTACCTTAGATCTTTAGAAGTTCTAAGGTACTTTGAACATGATTACGGATTTTTATCTTACTGCCTGCAAAGGATGAGTGAAAGGACTGGAATGAAAGTTGGAACAATTGCTATGCTTTTAGCAATTCCCCATGTTTATGAGAGGGATGTAAAGGTAGAAAATTTAGAAACTGATTTTTCAGAATTTTACGGTTATAACAAGTTTGCAACGCACATAGTTGAGGATTACATATCTTCGGCTTGGCATTCGGCTTTAGAATTTATTTATAAGTATGGAAAAATGAAAAAAACTGAGTGGGAATTTGAAAAACAAAAAGAATCTCTTTTTGTTCATAGAATGTTTATAGAAGTTAAAAAACCTGAAGAAAACGTTTTACATGATAAAGCTCCATTCGATCTAAAGTACGCTATCGACTATACCATGGAATACGTTTTGTACGACTCATTCGATAAACCCATAAAAACTGGTTTTCTGAAGGGTGAAGAATATAGTTATGCAGAGAGAGCTAGGTTCTGTGAAAAAGATAAAATAAAAGTTGATCAGCTTTATGAAGCAGTAAAAAAGCTTAAAGACTATAGAAGAGATTGCTACGTCTGTATTTCTAGACCTTGGGATCTTGAAAGTTCAGATCCTCCATGTTTGAGAGGTTACCAATTTTTCAGAGATGAGAAAGTTTCAGGAATTTTTTACATGAGATCGAACGATGTTTACGGAGCTATGCATGCAAACATGTTTGCCTTCTCAACTCTAACGAAATTGATAGCTGATTACTTTGGATCGAAGCACATTTACTATCACTTTGCAGTAGATGCTCACGTTTATCAAGGTTCACTAGATCTGGTCAAAGAAATTTTGTATGGTCGACCAAAACGTTCATTCTTTAGCTAAGTAAATATTTTAAAATTTCTAAAAAATAATAAAAGATCAAAAAATTTAAAGTTTCCTCTTTGAAAAATTGACGTTCTGATCGATGCAAAAATTTAAGAACAAAGTTTTCGACCGATGGCTTTAAAGTGCTAAAGATGAAAATTGAAAATAAAAAGATGATGAAGTTACTGCCAATTCCTCTAGCAAACATCTTTATAAACCTTTCATATTTTTATTATATAAATTAAATAGTTTAAATTTTAAAAATTAAAATATTTAATATATAAAATAATCATATTATTCAAATTCAATCGTTCCAGGAGGTTTATCCGTTACATCGTAAAGAACCCTTGTAACTTCAGGAACTTCTCTTACTACTCTGTTTACAATTCTCCTAAATCTTTCGTAAGGTATTTCTACAAATTTAGCATCAACAGCATCTTGCGAATCCACGATCCTTAGAGCTACTATGTATCCGTAAACTCTTTTCCAATCTCTTACACCTGTAGCTTTTGCATCGATCAAAACAGCAAAACTTTGAAAAGCTTTCAAATCGTTAGTCTCTTCTTCTACTATTTTTGTAACTTTTTTCAAAATTTCAAGTTTTTCCCAAGTAACTTCGCCTACTATTCTTATCGCTAATCCAGGACCTGGAAAAGGTCTTCTTTCTACAATCTCTTTTGGTAACCCCAATTCTCTTGCGACCAATCTTACCTGCCACTTGTAAAGATCTTTTATAGGTTCTAGAACTTTGAATCCATATTTCTCAGTTTTTATTCCTATTTGCTCTAAAACGTTGTGTTGAGTTTTTATACCTTTAACAGTTTCAAATATGTCTGCAGCGATCGTTCCCTGAACGACGTATTCAGCATTAAATTTTCTTGCAGCATTTCCTAAAGCTTTGTAAAAAGCTTCTCTAAAAGCTAATCTTTTCTCTTCTGCATCTATCTTTCCTTTAAGAGCTTTTAAGACTTCATCCCTTGCATCGTATATAAATGGATCTAATCCTAAATTTTTCAAAGTTTCAACGACTTTTTCAGCCTCTCCAATTCTTCTAAGACCATCTTCAATGTAAACTGCTTTTATTTTTTTATTTAAAGCTTTAGATACTAGTAAAGCTGAAACAGTGCTATCAACTCCACCTGAGCATGCTGCAACTATTTTTTCATCTTTTACATTTTTCAAGATAGATCTTATTTCTTCCAACTTTTTGTTCACATACTCTTTTGCATCGAACACACTGCAGCTAGGCTAAAGTTTTTAAAATTTTCTTACAACTTGAAGCATGAAAGAATGCTTAAAGTTGTTGTTCGAAAGAGTATCCATAAGGAAATTTAAGAGCGATGATGTGAGCGATGAAATTGTTAAAACTTTGCTTGAAGCTGGAAATGCAGCTCCATCAGCTGGAAACTTGCAGGCTAGAGATTTTGTTGTTGTAAGAGATCCTGATAGAAAATTGAAATTAGCGAAAGCTGCATTAAATCAAATGTTCATAGCAGAGGCTCCGGTAGTTATAGTTGTCTGTGCAAATTATCCTAAAAGTATGAGAGTTTATGGTGAAAGAGGTAAACTTTACGCTGAACAAGATGCTACTGCTGCAGTAGAAAATATTCTTCTAGCTGTAACAGCTCTAGGATTGGGTGCAGTCTGGATTGGAGCTTTCAGTGAAGGAAAAGTGTCTGAAATCTTAAACTTACCAAATTATGTTAGACCAATAGCTATGATACCTATCGGTTATCCAGCTGAAAAACCTTCGAAGAGAAGTAGGTATCCAATAGAGTATCTAACACATTACGAAACTTGGTAAAAGAAGTTGAAAATATTTTCTTTTTTACTAATAATTTAATTGGAGTTAAAATATTATTAATATATATTTTTATTTATTTAATAAAATAAATAGTATTTTTTAAGAGTCAAAACTTGTTCAGAAAAATTCATATACTAGGAGATGAAAAGCTTAAAGGGGATAAAAAATGTTACTCGTAGGTGAGGGGGATGATCTAGAACCTCCAGACAGTTTTCTTAAAAAGAAACCTAAGTCAGATGTTCTGAACCTTGTCGGTGATTACAGGTTTTTGACCGTTGGATATTTTGTTTCGCTTCATGCGGAAGAAAACGGTTGTAAAGTTTTTCCACAAACAAAAGATGCGCTCGATATTTATAGGGCGGCTGTTTTTATCGAAAGATTGAAAAAATCTGGTATAAAAGTTCCAGAATTCAAGATAATTTATAAACCAGAACCAGAAACATGTGTACTAGCACCTATGAACCCTTTTTCTAAAAACTCTGTTAAGATTGTTAAAAATGATTATCAATATATAAAAGCTTTTAAAAAAATAGGAATCGGGAAATATCCAGTAGTACAGCTGAAAGCTGATAAGGTTGAAGAGGTTAAGATCTTTTTAAATAAAGCCGACAAAACTGAATTTGATTGGCTTGCTAGAGCTATTTTTAAAGAATTTGGTGTACCACTTGGAAAAGTTTTAATAGCAGATGATTACAAACCTTTCTACTTCATGCCGATAGAAAAAAAAGAAATAAGGTTAGATTTGATCTTTGAGGAGCTAAAAAATGAGAATAGGCTGTTTTGTTGAATCATACAATTTTAAGTTTAAAGAAGAGGCAGAAGCTCTTCAAATATTCGTAAAAACTGCAAAAAAAATGGGTCACGAACTTGAATTAGTTGGAAAAGAGATCTTAAGAAAAATGGACAAATATGATTCAATTTTTATTAGAGCAACGACAGACCCTCTGTTAACTGCTTTTGTTGTTTCAAGATTGGCTGAAGAGATGGGCAAAAATGTTATAGATGATTCAGAAAGTATAAGGATTTGTTCTGACAAAATATCTTTACACTACAAGTTTCAGAAAAACGAGATACCTACTCCAAAAACAATTTTATTTTTTGGAGATTATGAAAATTTGGAGGATTACGCTGAACAGCTAGGTTATCCTGTAGTTGTGAAAAAACCGAACTCAAGATTTTCTCTCTACGTTGAAAAAGCAAACAATTATGAAGAACTTTTAAGTATTACTAAAAAATTTATGAGGAAGTGTAGAGCAGTTCTACTTCAGGAATACATTCCAACAAACTTTGACTGGAGAATTGGTGTTCTAAGAAACAAACTTCTTTATGCTTGCAAGTATGTGATGGCGAAAGGTGCTTGGAAAATACACGATATAGTAAATGGAAGAAGAGTTTATTGTGACGTTAAAGCAGTGAAAGTTGATAATTTATCATTAAAACTGAAAAATGTAGCTTTAAAGGCTGCAAAAAGTGTTGGCGATGGACTGTATGGAATAGATATCAAAGAAGTGAATGGAAAGTTTTACGTCATAGAGGTTAACGATAACCCCTCTATAGGACATGGATGGGAAGATAGGAAAAATCCTGAACTCTATGAGGAGATACTAATTGCATTAACTGAAACATAATTTTTGTTAACAAATTTCTCAAAAACTATTTAAATCTTCTAGTATATTCTATTTGCAGAAATTTTCGGTGGTTCTATGATCAGCAAACTGTTAGCATGCGAAACTCTCATCGGTATCTCTTGGGGAGTTGTACTTAGCATATACGCTCCAACTTTAGTAGCTAGCAGTGTTTCTTATTCTTTAGCAATGATTTTTGCCACTCTATCTTCAATAGTAGCTTCTATCTTAACGGGTTTAGCTTTAAGCAAAAAGATCAACTTGATGCCACTAGTTTCTATAGCACTGATTTTAGCAACGGTGTGCGATGCAAAATGTTTGCCATTTCTCATAGGATTTGCAGTTGGAGTACATGGAGTCTACGTTGTCTACGTTTCGGGTGCAAAAGAATTTAGAGGTTACTCTCTATCTTACTCTCTAAGTCTTTTTGGGATATCTTTAGGAGCTATACTCTTTATCCTTGGAATTCCAAAAGAAATTCTAGCTTTGTTATCTTTAGCTGGAGTTTTTTATCCAGAAGTTGTAAAAAAGACAGATAGAAGAGAAGAGAGCAGAGTACCTCTAGCTATAACACTACTTCGGCGTAGCTGTAGGCTTTTCAGCTCTTAACATAGATTACTACGTTTTGTTGAAATTCGACATAAGTGAAAAAGATCTGGCTTTACTACTTTCAATAGGTTCAATAGCGGCCGCATTCTCAACTGTAGCATTTTACAGATTTATAAAAAATTACACTAAAGCTCATTTCTTAAGTATAGCTCTGCAGGCAGTTCTATTTCTACTGATTGCAGCAATCCCAGTATTTTTAATAGTAATTTTACTATACGCTATCAGAGAAGCATCTTCAATATTTGCAGAAGCTACGCTAGATACAGTACTACTCAAAGATAGCAGTGGGATCAAAATATCTGAATTCTTTATACTTTGGGAAATCTCTACTGGTATAGGAAAAGCTTTTGGTAGTTATCTGGCAGAGTACAGTCTATCTTTACCACTTATCTTAGCCTCTATAACTTTTTTTGTCTATCTCTTAAGTATTCGCAAAGATTCAATTCAAAAACTTTCTCTATTTCGTACTCTTCAACCTTCAAAATCTCTTCAAGTTCAGATCTATCTAGATCTAGTATCAATCGTACTATGTTTTCTAAAGCTCTACAAAGTTGCTCCTCGTACAACTTTTGATCCTCTTTTAACAGAGAAACCAGTGGACATATAGTAGGTTTTTTTATATAGATCTCTAACTTTTCGTTTTTCAAATCAAAAGTAAATGGACCTGCAACGCAAGTTTCAGGCTTTACATTGTGAACAGAACATTTTCCATCGATAAAAAATATGCAAAATCCATCTTCTCTGACTTTTGGATATCTATATTTTTTATACTCGAAGTTTTCTAACTTTGCTCCAGCGTTCAGTAGTATTTCCAACCTTCTCTTCGTAATTGGAGGTTTCGCATCTTTACAGCAAATCCCTCCACATTTGGAGCATATAAAGTAGAAATCTGTCATAAAAACACCTTATTTTTTTCTAAACATTTAGATAGCTTCAAATAAATTCTTAAAATTTCATCTCTATCGAAATTTTTAATTTTTTCAACTATCCTTTCAGAAACGGCTCCATTTTTTATCTTCTCTTTCACAATTCTTAGATATCTCCTCTCCTCACAGTCAGCATTCTTGATAGCGACTTTGTAAAGTTCTTTAAGCTCATCTCTTAAAGCTAAAGTTCCATGCTTTATAGCTAGATCAATCCTCTTTAAAATTTCATCTCTGTTCATCTCTTTTATATCTGCTCTGATCAAAGATCTTATGAATGCTGCAACAGCTACATCACTCTTAATACACTCCTGCTCATCCATTACCTTTATCTCCAAACATTTCCTTGTAAACCTGAAGATTACGCCTCTTGAATTTACCCACTCTCCACAAAGAACTTCTGCACCTCTTTTTCTCAGTTCTTCATATATTCTTTCTAAAATCACTTTGTACTCTCCGATCGAACTTATTCTTTCTGGAACTATGTCGTTGCAGATAATTGGAATTTCTTTCTGGTTTATTCTGTAGAAATAAAGCCTAGAGCTTGCAAAAAAACGCTTACCTTCGCATATCGGTGACGATGAAGCTAGGGCTGCTATATAAGGAAGAAGAACTGTTAGCTTGTTGTGCAATTCTATAGCCTCTTTTTCGTTCTTGTAACGCAAGTTTAGCTGAAAACTTTGAATGTTTACCCATCCATGCTGTTTAATATTGAAAAGTCTGTCGTAAGTTTCGTAAAGTATTCTATCTCTATGATCCCAAACCTTGGCATCTTCAGGTTTTAAAAACGGATGCATTCCAGTTCCAATTAATCTAGAATCTAAATAGCACATGAGTTCTTGAAGACCTTCAAACATAGTATCTTCAAATTCTGATAAACTTTGAAAAGGCTCTGTAGGTTTCAACTCGATCACGTGTTTTTGTAACTCTTTTCCAACACAAACTTTTGAAAGCTTTGCCTCGTTTGCAAACCTTCCGCGGATTTTTTTTATCAAAAGATCAGCTATTGGCATAGGTTTTAGTTCATCATCTACTATCATGAACTCGTGCTCAGGGCCGATCATAGTAAGTACAGCAGTATATCACCAGCTATTACACTTAAAACAGTTACTGGAACTCCGACCTTTAGGTATTCACTGAAAGTCACAACAACTCCTCTCCTTGCAGCACTTTCAACGACGATCAGGTTTGCAACACTACCTATTATCGTTAAGTTCCCAGCAAAAGTTGACGCCATCGCTAGCAAATACCATATATCTCCACCGATCGATTTTGCAGCTGGAATAGATAGCATAACAAATGGAACGTTGCTAACTAAATTGCTTCCAACTACGGTTAGCATGGAAATGTAAAGATATGATTCAAAAGATCCGGTGAATTTGAAAGCTTCCAAGATCAAGTTTCCATAGTATTTTTCAAAAGCATGAGTTACTATAAACAAGTTGCAGAACAAAAGCAAAAGCCCCCAGTCTACTCTATCCAAAACTTCCTTTGGATGTCTTCCTCCGATCAAAAATAGAGCAGTTGCACCGATCATCGCAGATAAACTTATTGGATAAATTTCTGTTATAAAAAAAATCAAGACCAAAACAAAAACTGCAAGACTCTTTTTTGCAAGATTTTTGTCAAAATAATAACTACTTTCTTCATACACAACTTCTTTGTGTAAATTTTTTTTATATAAAAAATATATAATAAAAAATGCTATAATTAAGCCAGCCAAGCTCGACGGTAAAACGTTTATAACAAATTCTACAAAGTTAATTTTTGATGCAATTCCTATAAGCATGTTTTGTGGATTTCCTACAATAGTAGCTGCGCTCCCAATGTTAGCAGAGACTGCTAAAGCTATAAGTAAAGGTATTGCGTTTATCTTCGATATAGAGGAAATTCTGAGTATAACTGGAGTCATAAAAACGCAGATCGTATCGTTGACGAATAGAGCTGATAAAAAACCTGAGGAAAATATGATCGTTGCGAGTAACTTTTTACCGTTTTTTGCAAACTTCAAGATCTTGTAAGCTAAGAAATCGAAAAACCCTGAAATTCCTAGGTAAGCTACAATTATCATCATACCTAGAAGTAACATTATTGTATGAAAATCTATAGATAAAAAAGCTTCATCCAAAGTTAGAGCTCCAGAGACTAATATTAGAGTAGCTCCAATAGTTGACGCCGCAGGTCTTCCAAACTTTTTAGATACGCTTTGAAAGGATAGAAAAGCATAAGTTAGAAAGAATATGATCAGTACGGCTAGATCGATCATAACGCTCCTCAACTCGGCATATGAACTAGCTGAGTATTTAAGCCTTTTTGATAATATAAAAAATGTTCAAAAAAGTATTTTTTACTCTAAAACAACTATTGCTGAAGGATTCTTAACTCTAACAGTTAAAGCTTCACTTACTAGAAAAGCGATTTGTTCACCTTCAGGTCCAAGTTCTTTCAAATCTATCTCTTGTCCAACCACAACATCTAAAACAGAAGGTGTATTTGCGAAAACTATAGCCTTTTCTGTATTAGGAGTAACTATTATCCCCCCTCTGAAGATCTCTTTTAAAATTTCGATCAACATTTTCCCACTCTTTTCATGTACCTTTAGTAGTTTTGAGAAGCGTTCTGGATTAATTATTATTGCAAATGGTCCACTAGAAACCTTTGAGACTTCTGATAGAGCACTCATTATACTGTTTAAAGCATCATCACCTTCCCAAGATGGAACTTTTACAACTTTCCTGTTTGAGATCATCTCATCTACTACAAGCTTTTCTTCTCTTCTAACTAAAATTTCACCAGCCTTAGCAGCTAGTGCAACGTCGTAAGATCCATCGGTCAACTCTCTAATTCCAACGTAGAACTTCTCAGTTAGCAGTGGTATAGCTTTGTATACGTGTTCTAAAACTCTCACTCCATCTTGCAAGCCAATTACGTCAACTCTTACAGACTGTCCTACTACTTTTGTTTTTGGTAAGTACTTCATCAAAACTCTCGATCTTTCAACAGACTCTACAAAAGCCCTTTTTAATACGTTTAAGTAACTTGAGTTGTTTTTTTCCACGTTGGATTCTGTTTTAATTCCCGTAAGTTCTTCGACTTCTTTAAATCCTTCTCTAAACTTTTCGACCTGTTCTGGATCTAAGTTGAAAAGTAAAGACATGAATTCACCGACATGAACTTTTTCCTCTGCAGCAACATCTAAAAATACCTTCTTAAATCTTTCATCTTCCGTATATCTAGCCATCTGTTCATAAAGGTTTACAGCGTCAAGTTCTGCTATAGCTGCTAAGCGAAGAGCTTCCATTAGTTCTTCTTTCGAATAAGGCTTGTCTCTACTTATAAGAGTAGGATTTATCGCAAGCATGTTGAGTTTAAAATTTGAAAAATATAACTCTTTCGCAAATTTGACAAGTTAAAAGTTTGTAATCTAATTAATATACAAAAATAATTATTCATAAAATTTCACCGTCTGTGCAAGGTTGATCAGGTTGACCGTTACCTTTAAATCTGATCAATTATAAAATAAAATAATAAAAATAAATAATCATTTATAACATTATTCTATTTTTTCAAACTGATCTTTTGGTGCTCCGCAAACTGGACAAACCCATTCTTCTGGTAGATCTTCAAACTTTGTTCCTGGAGGAACTCCGCTGTCTGGATCTCCCTCATCTTCATCGTACACGTATCCGCAAACTGTACATTGGTACTTTGCCATTTCAACCACCGTAGGCTAAATCTACGCCATTTTCAGTTAAATATAGTTTTCCATCTTTTTCGATTACGAAACCTTCTGAGATCAAGTATTCCAAGTTAAACCTAAATTCAAATTCAGAAATGTTTGGAACCCTCTTTCTTAGTTCTTCCCTTGTAATTCCTTCACTCGAACTGCCTATAGCTTCTGCAAGCCTTTTTCTTATAGGATTCATAGCTGCTTTAAATAAACGCTCATGGTGTTCTTTATCTCTCATGATTAGATTTTTATTTTTGTAAATTTAACTCTTTTGCTCGATTTTCAAATTTATAAAAACCAAAATCGTCGATTTTTATCATCAGATTTTAAAAATCGTATAATATTTTTTGAATTTTCATAACCTTTCTGCTTCAAGTTAAGTTTAAAAATTAGACTTTGATTCCATATTTATTTTTAATATTTATAAAAAATTTTCTAAATTTTAATAAAAAATTAGAATATAAACATACTCCTGCTACTTTTAAAACCCTTATACCGAAAAATTTAAAATATTTTGAAAATACAAAAACAACAAAAGGAGGTAAAGTAGAAAAATGTCAGAAATATGCCCAGTTTGTGGGTTGCCAAAGGATATCTGTGTATGTGAAGAAGTGGCGAAAGAACAGCAAATAATAACCATAAAAGTTGTAAAGAGGAGATATGGCAAAGAAGTTACAATTATAGAAGGGCTAGATGAAGATCAAATAAATCTGGAGGAACTGATAAAGTTCTTGAAATCAAAACTTGCATGCGGTGGAACTATTAAAAACGGTGTAATAGAACTGCAAGGAAATCATGTTCAAAAAGTTAAGGAGCTACTGATAAAGAAGGGATTTAGTCAAAACAAGATCAAAGCCTAAAAACTATCGACTTAGTACTTCCGTTCTTAGTCATCTCAGAAAATTGAACACTTCAAGAGACTATGATCTCTTTTAACGTTTTTTTAGAAAGGTAAAGAATTTTAGGTTTAATTTTTTAATTAGCTAGAGATGCAAAGATCTTTTGTTATCGGACATTCTTAAATTTTCAAAACTTATGAATACGTTCGAAGTACCTTCAACCTCTATAAAAATCCACGTCAAACTTTTTAAGTTGTAACCTTTATCTCAGACTATGTCTGACCTAATGGAAATAGCAATCAGAAGAGGCTTCTTTTGGCAATCCTTTGAAATATACGGTGGAATAGCTGGCTTTATAGATTATGCTCCTTTAGGAAACAATTTAAGAAGAAAAATAGAAAATATATGGAGAAAATACTTTGTAATTGAGGAGAGAGCTGTGGAAATAGATTGTCCAAACATAGGAATTGAGGAAGTTTTTATAGCTTCAGGTCACGTATCAAGTTTCAACGACGTAGCTATAGAGTGTGAAAACTGTGGAAGAATATTTAGAGCGGATCATTATATAAAAGAAAAATTAGACATAGAAGTTGATCCAAGCATAGAAGCTGTGAAAGAGGCAGTTGAATACTATCAAATGAAGTGCGAATGTGGAGGAAAATTCAAAGATCCTACTCCAATAAGTTTGATGTTTAAAACTACTATAGGACCTGGAAAGGGAAAAGTTGGTTACTTAAGACCAGAGACTGCTCAAGGAATGTTCATAAATTTTACTAGATTACTTCACTATTTTAGGGAGAAACTGCCTTTCGGTGTAGCCCAAATTGGTAGAGCTTACAGAAATGAGATAAGTCCTAGACAGGGAGTTATAAGGCTTAGAGAATTTAATCAAGCTGAGTTAGAGTACTTTGTAGATCCTAAGTTTAAAAGACATGAGAAGTTTGAAGATGTTGCTGAAGATGTTGTAAGTTTAGTAGACAAGTTCGATGTCCTGCATAGGATAAAACTCAGAGAGGCTGTTGAGAGAGGTATCGTAGCTCATGAACTTCTAGCCTATTTTATAGGAAGGACAAGAAGATTTTTACTTGATATAGGAATAAAGGATGAAAAACTCAGGTTTAGACAGCATAAAGATGATGAAAGAGCTCACTACGCAGCTGATTGCTGGGATGCAGAAGTTTTAACAAGTTTTGGATGGATAGAAATTGTTGGAATAGCAGATAGAACAGATTACGATTTAAAAAGGCATTCAGAGTTAAGTGGAGAAGATCTTTCAGTATTTATTCCTTATCCTGAGCCTATAAAGATTAAGAAAAAGAAAGTTGTAGCAAAGATGGAAAAAATAGGTCCAACTTTTAAACAAAAAGCTAAAAAAATAGCTGAAAAACTTGAAAACGTTGAACCAAAAGATTTTGTAGAGGTTGAAGTTGATGGAGAAAAAATAAAGTTGACTTCTGAATTCTTCGATGTAGTTGAGATAGAAGAGGAGTTAACTGGAGAAAGAATAGTTCCTCATGTAATAGAACCGTCTTTTGGACTTGACAGGATAAGCTACGCTGTTTTAGAACATGCTTTTGATAAAGACATCGTGGATGGAGAGGAAAGGAAAGTTTTAAGATTAAAAAGATCCGTAACTCCTATAGAAGTTGCAGTTTTACCTTTGCTTTCCAGAGAACCTTTTACAACAAAATCTTTAGAAATTTACTCTTTTTTAAAAACCGAAGGATTTTATGTAGAATATGATGATTCTGGAAGTATAGGAAGACGTTATAGAAGATACGATGAAATTGGAACACCTTTTTGCATTACAGTGGATCATCAAACCTTTGAAGATGATACAGTTACGATAAGAGATAGAGATACCACGAAACAGGTTAGAGTAAGTTGTAAAAAACTTGCAGAAATTTTAAGAATCTTGTTATCTACAAATAAAGACATAGAAGAGTTCGGTCCGAGGTTTAGATAATGCTCATCCTTTCTGGAGGAACTGGAACTCCAAAACTTTTAATTGGATTAAAAGAAGTTTCAGATTTTTGGGTAGTCGTAAATACTGCTGAAGATGTCTGGATCTCAGGAAACAAGATCTGTCCTGATGTAGATTCTGTTATATACGCTCTAGCGGAAATAATAGATGAGGAAAGGTGGTGGGGAATAAAAGGTGATACTTTCACAACTCATGAATACTTGAAAAAACTAGGATTAGATGAGATCATGAAAATAGGTGATAAAGATAGAGCAACGCACATTCTCAGAAGTGAGATGCTTAGAAAAGGTTTAAGCTTATGTGAAGTAACTACTAAGCTTGCAAAAGCTTATGGAGTTCAAAAAGAAATTTATCCAATGTGTGAGGAAGAAGTTTCCACTACTATTTTAACTCCAGAAGGAGAAATGCATTTCCAGGATTTTTGGGTTAAAAACAAAGGTTTACCCGAAGTTATCGATGTGTACTTTAAAAACATAGAAAAAGCTAAAATCCCTGAAGTTGTAAGAAAAAAATTGGAAAAAGAAGATGAAGTTCTAATAGGGCCAAGCAATCCAATAACGAGCATACTTCCAATTCTTAGTGTTGAAAATTTTAGAGAAATTTTGAAAGATAAAAAAGTTGTAGCTATATCTCCTATAATAGGAAACAAACCTGTAAGCGGGCCTGCTGCAAAGTTTATGAGAGCTAAAGGTTTTGAAGTATCACCTTTAGGAGTTTTCAAACTCTATAATGATTTTTTAGACGTACTAGTTGTTGATGAAAGCGATGCTAAGCTCGAATCTGAAAAGATAGTTTCAACAAAAACGATCATGAAAAACAAGATGGATGCTGTGAAGCTGAGCGAGTTCATACTGAAAATCTTTGATAGACTTTAAATTATTTACTATGTAAATTTGCAGGCGCAAATCTTTTATCTTAAAATCGATTTTTGAACATGGAAGAAAAAATGATCAAAATTGCTGCAGAAATTTTAGCAAAATCTAAAAGAGCCGTAGTCTTTACAGGTGCAGGTATATCAGCTGAAAGTGGTATTCCTACTTTTAGAGGTCAAAACGGACTTTGGACAAAATACGATCCAGAAGAAGTTGCATCTATACATGGATTTAGAAGAAATCCTAAGGCCTTTTGGGAATTTTCAAAAGAATTGATGATAAAAGCTACTGCTGAGCCTAATCCCGCTCATTACGCTATAGCTGAACTCGAAAGGATCGGAATAGTTAGGGCCGTAATAACTCAGAACGTAGACATGTTGCATCAAAAGGCTGGGAGTAGGAAAGTTCTTGAACTTCATGGAAGTTTTGGAAGTTTAGAATGTCTAGATTGTGGAGCTGAACATTGTTGGGACGAAGTTTTACCAAAGGTCTCTGCTGGAGATGTTCCGACTTGCAAGAATTGTAAAAGTTTTTACGTAAAACCTAAAGTTGTTCTTTTTGGAGAACCTTTACCTAGGAAAGTTCTTTTAGAAGCAATAGAAGAATCCCGCTTTTGCGACACTTTCATGGTCGTTGGATCGAGTTTAGTAGTTTATCCTGCAGCTGAACTACCTTTCATAGCTAAAAGAAGCGGGGCTAATATGATAATAGTTAATTTAGAGCCAACTCATGCCGATCTAATCTTTGACGTAGTAATTTATGGAAAAGCTGGAGAAGTTCTGCCGAAGATCGTTGAAGAAGTGAAAAAACTGAAAAGCTATACATAGTAAACGTATCTCTTTAAGAGGCACTTTTTGTACAAAGTTAGAAAAATCGTCAAGGAACTTGAAATCTTTAAGAGAAACAGAGTTCCAATAGAAATTGAATAGTTATTTATTTTCAAATTGTAAGAAGCAAATACTATCGTATATTGAAATTGTTGAGTAAAAGATTTTCTACCTATTTCAGAAGGGAGAAAGATAATAGCTTTAGATGAATTCTAGTTGATTTTTAGAAAAACATGTTTATTCTGCGATCGACACTGAAAGAACTAATTTTAATCCGAACTTTGTTTGAAAAATTAAAAAATCGAAAAAGTTTTAGAATTTGTAAAAAAGAATTAAAATTTTTAGATAATTTTTAGCTTTTAAATATTATTTAGAGAAGTAACAAATTCGAAGTTTATTATTTCTCATCTATAAATTTTAACCAACTAATAAGTTGGTTAGAAAATCGATGGAAGTAATTTTAAGTAAAAATTAAACTGAATTGTAAAGAGTTTTCGATGAAAAAAGTTAACTGGTAACGTTTCCATAAATACTCTGCTAGATGTAGGTGATAATACATATAAGTTCACCTCTGTATTAAAAATATGTACGACGTAGCAGTAATAGGTGCTGGACCTGCTGGCTTGACTGCTGCAATGTATTCAGCCAGATACGGTTTAAAAACTATATTCTTTGAAACGTCAGATCCAATTTCTCAACTTTCTCTAGCAGCAAAAATAGAAAACTATCCAGGTTTTGAGGGAGTTGGAATGGAGCTCTTGGAAAAAATGAAGGAACAAGCTTTAAAAGCTGGAGCAGAGGGAAAATTAGAAAAAGTTATAAAAATAATAAAATTAAATAAAGTTTTTAAAGTAATTACTGAAAGTGGAGAATATATCGCTAAAGCTGTGATAGTAGCTACTGGTGGAAAGTACAAAGAAGCTGGTATAGATGGTGAGAAAATTTTCATTGGAAGAGGAGTAAGTTATTGTGCAACTTGTGATGGGGCATTTTTCAAAGGAAGAAAAGTAGTTGTTTTTGGTAGCGGTAGGAGAGCTGTACACGAAGCATTACATCTGCATGATATAGGTTGTAAAGTCTCAATAATTTCAGCATCCCCACAGTTAAAGGTAGAAAAGTTTCTGATCGATAGGATAGAAAAAAGAAAGATAGAAGTTCTTACTGATACGGTTATAAAGAAAATAATTGGTTCGAATAAAGTAGAAAAAATTGTTATTTTTAATAAAAAAGATAAAAAAGAGATAGAGCTGGAAGTTGACGGTGTTTTTATAGCTGTAGGTATGATCCCTGCTACAGACATAGTAGCTGAACTGGGTGTGGAAAGAGATGCTGGAGGTTACATAAAAGTTGACAAAGAACAGAAAACTAATGTAGACGGAGTTTTTGCCGCAGGCGATTGTTGCAGTAAACCATTAAAACAAGTTTTAACTGCTTGTGGAGATGGTGTTTTAGCAGCCTATTCAGCTTACAAGTATCTAATGGCTTTGGAAGTAGAGTTTTAGAGTTTATCTAACTAAATATTATTTATTTTTATTATTAAAATAAATTTTTATATTTTATAATTTTAATTTAAGATCTCAAAAAAGTTATAAAATCTTGACTTTTCAAAATACAATGCGCATAATCTATGGTTCTGGTTATGGAAAATATCCAGAGTGTAACTGCATACTGATTGAAGATAGATACTTAATAGATTCTGGAGCCAGTTTTTTAAAAAACTTGAAAGTTGAAGTTGTTTTGAACTCTCATTGGCACGAAGATCACGTAACTTACAACTGCATTGCAAAAAAAGTAATGATACATGGAATGGATGCTGAAGCTATAAGTGATCGTAGAGAGTTTGATAGAAGGTATGGATTTGAAGGCGCATCGCATCTTTTTGCTAAATTCGAATTTAAAGATGTTGATGACACTTTTAAAGGAGGAGATTTTTTAGAGCTTGGAAAAGTTTATGTAGAGATAGTTCATACTCCAGGTCATTCGGCGGGACATTGTTGCTTTATTTTAGATGATAAAATTTTGTTTCTTGGAGACATAGATTTAACACCTTTTGGCCCTTGGTACGGATGTTTAGATTGTAGTGTTAACGATTTCATAAAGTCTATAGATAAAATTAAAAATTTGATTAAAGAAAGAATAGAGTTGAGAACAATAGTTCCAGCACATGGAAAGGTTTTAACTAGAGAAGAGGCACTTACTAGATTAGAAGAATATAGTAAAATTTTATTTGATAGAGATAAAAAAATCAAAGAGTTTGTAAAGAGTGGAGAAGATCCATTAGGAAAGGGAATAATTTACAAAAAGTTACCAGAACCAAAAGAAATCTACTTACATTTTGAAAAAATTATGATCGAAAAACACCTCAGCCGCATTTAGTAAATCCGCAATATTTGCACGTTGAACAACCTTCGCCATATTCTAAAACATTACCGCATTCTGGACAAACACCACCTATCATTTTAGTCTTATCGTCTTTTTCTTCAACTTCTCCGGAAGAAAATTCCGTCAAAGGTTTTATACCTTCGACCTCGATCTTAAGTTTTTTGTATTCACCTTTCAGATGTTTTTCTAAAACCTTTGCAACCCCATCTGCACAGCTCGTAACAACTTCTCCATCATCAAATCCTATAGACGGGCATCTTATTCCTTTAAGTTGTTTTATTAAAACTTCTGGATTTATCCAGCTCCTTAAAGCTATGCTCAGCAGTCTTCCAATAGCTTCAGTTTGTGAGGCCGCACATCCACCACTTTTTCCAAGTCGAACAAAAACTTCAGCTATTCCTTCGCTATCTTCGTTAATAGTTACGTACAAGGTTCCACAGCCAACTTTGGTCTCTATAGTTACACCTTTTGTAACTCTTGGTCTTGGTCTAGGTTCATAAAACTTTCCAGCTCTAACTTTTCTTTTCTTTTCTTCTTCAGTCTTTTTTATCTTTAAAACTTGTTCTTCTCTACTTCCATCTCTGTAAACAGTGATACCTTTGCACTTGAGTTCGTATGCTAAAAGGAAAGCTTTTTCTACATCTTTTTTTGTCGCATAGTTTGGAAGGTTTATAGTTTTGCTTACGGCATTGTCTGTGTACTTTTGAAAAGCTGCTTGCATTTTAACATGCCATTCTGGAGCAATATCTAATGCGCATTTGAAAACTTTTCTGGTCTCTTCAGGAAAATCTTTCATCTTTTGTATACTACCATTTTCAGCTATCTTAGCAATTATGCTTTCATCGTAAAGATCGAGTCTTCTCAACTCATCATCAAAAATTGGATTTATTTCAAAAAACTCCTCTCCGTCGAGTATGTTTGTTCTTTTATAGGCAAGTGCAAAAACTGGTTCAATTCCACTACTACAGCTTGCTATGATGCTGATCGTTCCAGTTGGAGCTATAGTTGTTGTTGTAGCATTTCTAATTTTTATTCCTCTTTTTTCCCAAACACTCCCTTTCCAGTTTGGAAAAACACCTCTTTCTTCAGCTAAAATTTGAGAAGCTTTGTGAGATTCATCTTGTATAAAGTTCATGACTTTTTCCGCCAATTTAATAGCTTCATCACTATCGTAAGGAATTCTAAGCATGAACAAAGCATCAGCCCATCCCATTACACCT
Organism: Archaeoglobaceae archaeon; assembly: GCA_025058735.1. Classification (GTDB taxonomy): domain Archaea; phylum Halobacteriota; class Archaeoglobi; order Archaeoglobales; family Archaeoglobaceae; genus WYZ-LMO2. The sequence goes on from JANXDX010000025.1 coordinate 44,429, forward strand.
AATCCGATTTTTCTGTTTGCTTTAGTCATCTCCTCTATCTCAGGGACTGGATAGTTGTTAACTTCTATTACATCATCTAAAAACCTTGTTGCCGTATGAACTACATTTTTTAACCTTTCCCAATCAAAATCTTTACCTTCAACAAACTTAGCTAGATTTATACTCCCTAAGTTGCAGGATTCGTATGGAAGCAAAGGCTGCTCACCGCAAGGGTTTGTGGATTCTATTATTCCTATGTGAGAAGTTGGATTGCCTCTATTTATTTCATCTATGAAAACCAATCCCGGCTCACCGTTTCTCCATGCACCTTCGACGATCAAGTTGAAGACCTTTCTAGCTGAAACTCTCTTAACTACTTCACCAGTTCTTGGATTTATCAGATCGTAATCTTCATCATCCATTAAAGCTTTCATGAAGATGTCTGTAACTGCTACACTTATATTGAAATTCCTCAAAACTCCTTCTTCCCACTTCGCTTTTATGAACTCTTCAATGTCTGGATGGTGAACACTTAGAATTCCCATGTTAGCACCTCTCCTTCTTCCTCCCTGCTTTATCTGTTCTGTTGCAGCATCGAATATTTTCATGAAACTTACAGGTCCACTCGCAACACCCATAGTACTTTTTACAATATCTCCCTTTGGTCTTAAGCGAGAAAAAGAGAAACCTGTTCCACCACCACTTTTTTGAACTTTAGCCATATCCCAGAGAGCTTTAAAAATCTCATCTATACTATCACCGACAGGTATTACAAAGCAGGCCGAAAGCTGATTTAATTCAGTACCGGCGTTCATCAAAGTTGGAGAATTTGGTAAAAATTCCTGATTCCACATCATTTCAAAAAATTTTTTAGACCAATATCTACTGTCATTTCCATAAATTTCCTCTGCCTTTGCAACTGTGTTAGCTACTCTCCAACACATCTGTTCAGGAGTTTCTGTAACTTCTCCCCTATCATCTTTAAGCAAGTAACGCTTGCGAAGGACGACTTCGGCAGTTTTGTTAAGTTTCATTAGATCACCGATTTAACTAGGATTAAAGATAAAAAATGTTTTTGGTTTAAAAAAATATATTTTTTACAATTTATGTTAAATTTATTTTACTAAAATCCAAAAATTTTGATAACAGCGATCGTTAAAATGATAAAATCTTAGTGGAGGGTTAATACATGGAAACTCTGATCTTAACAGAAAAAGAAGTGAAAGAATTGATAAGTATGGAAGAAGCTATAAATGCTGTAGAGGGAGCTTTTAAATTGCATGCATTGAAGAAAGTTCAAATGCCACCAAAAATTTATCTTTTTTTCGAAAATGGAGATCTTAGAGCTATGCCAGCCTTAGTTGGAAATTATGCTGGAATAAAGTGGGTAAATTCACACTCAAATAATCCGTCGATTGGTTTACCAACAGTTATGGCGTTGTACATACTCAACGATCCATCTACTGGTTTTCCTTTGTCAGTCATGGATGCTACATTTCTAACATCTCTCCGCACCGGAGCTGCTGGAGGAGTGGCAGTAAAACATTTAGCCAGAAAAGATTCGAAAGTTGCAGGATTTATAGGCTGTGGTAGGCAAGCTTATTTCCAGTTAGAGGCTATAAACAAAATTTTGAGTTTGGAAAAAGTAAAAGGATTTGACATAAGTAAAGAGGCTTTGAAAAAATTTGGAGAATTTTGTTTAAAGATCGGGATAGATTTTGAAGCCTGCAGTGCTGAAGATGCTAGCAATTCAGACATCTTGATAACTGCAACACCATCAACGAAGCCAGTTGTGATGAACGAGTGGGTAAAAGATGGTACACACATAAACGCAATTGGAGCTGATGCTCCTGGAAAGCAAGAACTTGATGAAAGGATACTTCTGAGATCTAAAATTGTAGTAGATGATTTAGAACAAGCTTTGCACGGTGGAGAAATAAATGTAGCTTATTCAAGAGGTTTAATAAAAAGAGAAAACATCTACGCAACTCTTGGAGAAGTTGTTGCTAAAATAAAACCTGGAAGAGAGAGATACGAAGAGATCACGATCTTCGATTCTACTGGACTGGCAATTCAAGATGTTGCAGTAGCTAAAGTTGTTTACGAGAATGCTATAAAAAAAGGAGTTGGAAGATACATCAAGTTTTTTGAATGAAAGTTGCGGCTTTGATTTCAGGTGGAAAGGATTCGATCTTAGCTTTACACAAGGTAGCTGAAGAAAACGAAGTATCTTACTTGATCTCAGCGATTCCGGAGAAAGAAGACTCTTGGATGTTTCACACTGCTTGTTTAGAAATGATAGACGTTGTAGCTGAATGTTTGAACTTACCTCTCAAAAAAATACCTGTTTCTGGTGAAAAAGAAAAAGAAGTAGATGAGTTCACTGAAGGTTTAAAATACCTAGATGTTGAAGCCATATGTTTAGGTGTAATAGAGTCAAGTTATCAATATAGAAGAGCTACTAAAATTTGTGAAAAATTGAAGTTAAAGCTGTTGACACCTCTGTGGAAAGTTGATCAGATGGAAATTTTGAAAGAAGTTGCAGAAAAGTTTGAGGCTATAATAGTTAGTGTTTCTGCTGAAGGGCTTGACGAACATTTTTTAGGTAAAAGAATAGATTTTAATTTGATAGAAAAATTGAAAAAACTTAGAATAAATCCTGCCGGAGAAGGAGGAGAGTATGAAACTCTAGTCTTGGATGCTCCTCTTTACAAAAAAAAGATCTTTTTGGAGAGTTTCGATGTAACTTGGAAAAATTTTAGTGGAAAAATAAATATAAAGAAGTTTAAATTAATTAATAAAAACAAAAGTTTTTTTACAGCAGAAGTTAAATTAAAAAATGATGAATCTTGAACTAAGTCCAGAACAGAAGTTACTAAGATATTCTGTTAGAGAATTTGCTGAGAAAGAAATAGTTCCAAAAGCTAAAGAATATAATGAAAGAGGAGAATATCCATTCGATCTACTGAGAAAAGCTGCTAAACAAGGTTACGTTGCTCCGGATCTACCAGAAGAGTTTGGAGGAGCAAACTTAGATTTTTTAAGTTGTATCATAATAATAGAGGAGCTTTGTCGTGCCGACAGCAGCGTTGGATCTGCTATAGTTACAGCTTCCCTTGGATGTCCAATGATCAAGTACTTTGGTACTGAAGAACAGATGCAGAAGTACTTACCTTCGATCACAGGTGGAAAGACAACTTCAGCTATAGCTATAACAGAGCCAGATGCAGGAAGCGATGTTGCAGCTATAAAAAGTAGAGCTGAAAAAGTTGAAAACGGTTGGATCCTGAACGGTTCCAAGACTTTCATAACAAATGGAAGCATCTCTGATTGGTTGATTGTACTTGCAAAAACAAATGTATCTGCAGGGTACAGGGGAATAAGTGCTTTTATCGTTGAGAGAAGCTTTAAAGGATTTGAAGCAAGAAAAATCAAGAAGATGGGACTAAACTGCCATGATACCGCAGAACTATTCTTCAAAAACGTATTTATACCGAAAGAAAACCTAGTTGGAGTCGAAAATGCTGGTTTTTATCAACTCATGAGATTTTTCAACGAGAGCAGAGTTGCAGTGGCAGCAGTTCAGATTGGTATAGCAATTGGAGCTTATGAGAGAGCTTTGGATTATGCTAAGCAAAGGAAAGCCTTTGGAAAATCTCTTATCGAGCATCAGGCAATAGCTTTCAAGCTTGCAGACATGTTTACCTTGATCGAAGCTGCGAAGATGCTAGTT
>JANXDX010000009.1 GCA_025058735.1 Archaeoglobaceae archaeon
TCGATCTCTTTCAGTATCTCGTAGTTTTCATCATTTCCAAGATAGAAAGTTATGAGATCCTCTAGAAGAATTACTGTAATTGAATCTGTTTCAACTTCGACATTTCTGCTCAAATAACCATCTTTTTGGACTAAAAATCTGAATCCTAGTTCTGTTGTATTGATCGTAACTTTTCCATCTTTGTCTGTCAACTTTTCGATCTCTCCAACTTTAATCAAAGCTTTTTCAATTGGATCTCTTTTTAAGTTTAAAACTGTAATAGAGAAAACTTCGCATCTCAGTTCAATTGTTAAACTCATATTACTTGCTAGTTCTACAAAGCTCTCGTTGAAACAAAGCTCGTAAGTTGCTTTAACTGTGTAATTCCCACCAAAAAGCTCAAATAGGGCTAAACCTTCGGTTGTATACTTTGTCAGATTTAGAGTTTCGTTGGAAACTGAAACTATAGCATTTTCAAGAGCTGAGCTGTTCATCGTAACTTCTACACTGAGCTCATAACCTGAACACGTTGCAAATAGTAACAAAAATAAAATTCCAAGCAAAATCCTCATTTTTTAACACCTCCAATTTACTTGACTTAAGTAAAGTAATTTGAATTTAAGCTTTTCCATTTTTCTTTACTTTAGTAAACATTTTTTGATTAGTCACTAAAACTTTTTGTAGCAGTTTAAAAAGAAAAGTCTCTCTTTTTAGGACAAATAAAGTGTTAAGAACAAGAGATTGTTAAGAAAGTTCTTTACAATCAAAAACTTAATAGTTTTATTTTTTTAAGTTTTTTAAGGAAGATTAGTAAAAAGACCAGTCTGGGATGAAATGAATATAATGAAAAATTCTAATTTTTAGAACTGAAAACAAAGTAAGAAAACATGCGATTACTGTGAAAGTCGAATAAGTTTTTAAAACTTAAAAAGTTGTTTAAGTGTGAAAATAGCAGTGATAGGCGGAGGCCTTGCAGGGCTTTCAGCTGCTTATTTCTTAAGAAAAAACCACGATGTAACGGTTTTTGAGGCATTTGAGAGACCATGTGGTCTTTTAAGAAGTGAAAATATCGATGGTTATGTATTTGATGCAGGAGGTTCTCACATAATATTTTCCTCAGATCAGAAAATTTTAAAGCAACTGATATCTTTTACAGATTGCCTTGCTCACAGGAGGAGAACTCTTATCCATTACAAAGGGAAGTTCATAGAATATCCATTTGAAAATGGTATTTTTGCACTTTCAAAGAGAGAAAGGTTTGAAATTCTCAAAGATTTTGTTGAAAATCTTTTGAAAGAAAAAGAAAAACCAAAAAACTTGCTGGAACTTTTTCTATACACTTTTGGCAAAGCAATAACAGAAAAATATCTAAAACCTTACAATGAAAAGATTTGGAAGAGAAATCTTGAAGAGATAGAGATAAATTGGGCATCTAGAATTCCAAATCCACCGATTTACGATGTTTTAAAGTCTGCAGTAGGAATAAGGACAATAGGCTACACACATCAACTTCGCTTTTATTATCCGTTGAACGGGGGAATAGAGAGTTTGGCTAAGGGTATAGCTAGAAACTTAAAGATAAAAACGAAGTGTAAAGTTGAAAAGATCAAAATTGAAAACAATAAAATTATAATTTTTGATGAAGAATTTGACAAAGTAGTATACACAGCTCCACTAGCTGAAGTTCATAAGATCGTTGATGGAGCAGAATTTTTGGAAGCTGATACTAAAAAATTAGATTACAACTCTTTAACTGTAGTTGGAATAGGAGCAAAAGGAAGGATTCCAAATATACATTGGATTTATGTCCCAGACAAAGAAATATTGTTCCATAGAATAGCTTTTTTAAGTAACTATAGCCCAAACAATGCTCCGAAAAACAGAATTTCAATGATAGCTGAAATCTCTCATAGAGATGATGAGAAGTTGAAAGATGTTGAAGATGAGGTCTTGAATGGAATAGAAAAGCTTGGATTCGATTTAGAATTTGAATTTGTTAAAAGCTGGAGCTGGAAATATGCTTACATAGTATCTAGGAAAGGATCTTTTGAAGCGATCAAAAAGATAAAAGAATATCTGAAAAGTTTGAACGTAGAACCTTTTGGAAGATTTGGCAGCTGGGAGTATTTGAACATGGACATGGTGTGGAGGGATGCTTTTGAGAACTTTGGTAGTGATTTTGAACAAAGACAATGCAGAAGGGCTTAGGAGATGTTTGAAGTCTTTGATCGATCAAAGTTTAAAGATCTGTGAAGACTTCGATGTTCTAGTTATAGATGGGGGATCAAAAGATGGTTCGAAAGAAGTAGTTGAGGAGTTTTCAAAAACTTATCCATGTGTAAAATTCAAGGTGCAGAAAAAACTTGGAGGTACAGGATTTGCAAGAATTGAAAGTTGCGATTATGCTAAAAACTACGAATTTGTTATATGGGGAGACTCTGAAAATGAATATTCGAAAGATTACGTTGAAAAGATCGTAAAAGCTTTAGAAAAATATGATGTAGCTGGTGGTATTCCAATAGTTGAAAGTAGCTTTTACGGACATGCGTTTGCTTGGTACCATGCTCTACATTTAATTGTACCAAAGTTGAAAAATTACCATGTTCCCGGAAACAATAGAGGAGAAAGAACAGAAATTTACAAGTTAGCAACTTATCCTGAAACTAGAAGAGCTGAAGACTATGGCTTCTCACTCAAACTTATGAAAGCTGGGATAAAGTTGAAAGTCAAAGTTGTAGATGCAAAAGTAAAGATATCTTTACCAAAAACGTTCAAAGATATCATAGCCTGGCAAAAGAATCGAGCAAAAGGAGCTGCAGAAGCAGCTTATTCTGTAAAATTTTTTCCATACGATTCTTTGATTTGGATTTCAATTTTTCCAGTCTTGATTTTTTCTTTTTTAAAGCTGGAAATAGTAATTTTTTTGTTAGCTTTAAACTCTATGATTTTTCTACTTACAAAAAGATTTTTAGAGAAATTAAAAATGAGATTTTTCCTAGCGCCAATTTTTGGAATCCTGATCCATTCTTTCTTCTCACTTTTAACTTTGATCGAATTCACAAAATTATTTTTAAGCAAGAGTGGAAAGAAGTTTAGATGAGACTCTTGACTTTGGGCATAGGTATCAGAGGTGCAAAGATAGTTGAAATGCTTTCAAGGAAAGGACCAAAAGTAAACAAGATTCCACTTTTTAAACCATTCGTACTACTGAACGACGTTGACGCTTTGAAAAGTATAGCTTTACCTGAAGATAGAAAAATTTTCATATTAAACGATTCAACTGGGGCTATAGCTTCAGCTACGAACTTGCATGAAATATCTGAAGGAAATCTGATAATTATATCTTTTGAAGACGAATTTGCCTACAAAACGGCTCTGGAAGTTGTAGGTAAGCTGAAGGAAATGACTGAGGAGTATACTGTTGTGGTTGGAATCGTTCCAAAGATCGTTGCACCAAATATAATCGAAATTAAAGAAAAAATTAGAAACATAAGAGAGTTGTGCGACGTACTTTTTTTATTCTCCGGAACATTTCAAACAGACGAGTTCATGTTCAAATCCTTAAGTTTGCTAGCTTTAGCTGGAGAAGTTGATCTTAAGAGAAGAGAGGCCGGAGAAGTAGTTATAGATACTTCCGATATTTTCAATTCTTTGAAAGGTGAGGGTTTTTCAGTTATCGGTTACGCTGAAAGAAACCTTCCTTTCTATTACTTTGGAAGATCAAGGAGTGAGCTTAAAGCTCTAAGGACTAGAAGGATGCTAGATTTGCTGAACGAAGCTATGAAAAATTTAAGCATAGAAGCTGAAATAAGTGAGGCGAAGTCAGCTTTAATCCTTTTTGCATCTAAAGCTGAGGAGATTACAATGGAAGGTATATTTTCAGCAGTTTCTAGGATAGAAAAGTTAAACGATAACATAGTAGTTAGGTACGGAGATTGTCCTATGAAGACGAACAAGCTTCACCTAATTCTACTTTTCAGTGGAATTAAAAAACTTATTTTATAAAATATGAGAAAAGTTTATATTCAACTCCCGCTCTAAAAACTCTTTTCTCTAGTCTTTTTTTGAGAGTTTCGAAAGCGTAATTGTCAACTTCAAATTCTACTCCATCGTATTTAACATCTTTTAAAATTAAGCCATATGCTGGAACCGGCTCAACTCTTTCTCTGCGCTTCAGATTTAAGAGATCTTCAAACCAACTCAAATTTTTTCTTCCAGATCCAACTTCTAGGAGAGCTGTAACTAAACACCTAACCATGTTCCATGTAAAAGCATTTCCTTCTATCTCGAAGAGTATGGATTCTCCATCACTTTTAACGTCTGCTGAATATATAGTCCTCACACAACTTTTCCCCTCTCCAAACTTCTTTGTGAAATTTGAAAAATCGTGAGTTCCTATTAAGATCTCTGCAGCTTTTTTCATTTCAGATGTTTTTAGATTTTTTGCAATTGTTACATACAAGTATGTTCTGCTTTTAGCTTTTTTTGGATTGAACTTTTCATCAACCTTAGCCCAAGCCCAAGCGGTCACATCTTCTGGAAGGAACGAATTTAGCATCCTTGGAGTTACAAGATCGTTGCAGTCAAATGCTACAACTTGTCCATACGCATGAACTCCTGCATCAGTTCTACTTGCAATTTTAAGATCTTCTACTTTGAAGTTTTTTAAAGCTTTTAAGAGTTCTCCTTCAACAGTTCTAGCATCTGGCTGATATTGACTACCTGCAAAGTTGTCTCCGAAGTAAGCTACCTTTAAAGCAATTTTCATATCTTTTTTCCGATCAAGGAAGATACGAATTCGTTTACAACGGAAAGTTTTCTGTTGAATTCCTCATAGGCCATCTTCTGGCCTTGATAAAAACCTAACGCAGTTCCAACTATGAAAAGGAATTCTACATCGTTCAACTGATATTTTTCTCTGATTTCAAAAAGGTCTTTCACTCTTGACTCTGGGATCTCTTCTCCCTCCTCTTTAAATGCTACGTTTATCCATCTCTTTTTCAATTCGTTGAACGCATCCATCAGTATGGAAGTTCTAGTTTCTATGTCCATGAAGGAATTTGAAATATTGACTTAAAAATTTTTTCATCTGATCTTCGGCTTGATCGGTTCGCTAAAAGTTACAAAATCTCTTCCACCTAGATGAAGTAAGATCTTTGTTTTCCAAATCTTATCAAAGCTTCCCTCGTTAGCATAAGCATCGACAACCTCTGCTAAATAAACTACGTTTTCTCCAACTTCAACTTTGTTTTTGACGATGCACTCAAGATTTGCTAGACAATTAGCAATTATATAGCAATCAATTTTTCTAGCCTTTTCGAGCTTTAAATTCGTAAGTTTAGCCTTGTCAACTTTCCTTCCACTTTTTGTTCCAGCGATCCAAACTTCGTTCAAAAGCTCTGGCTGTGGAATGTTTACTGTAAATACTCCCGATCTTTCTATCAGTTCATACGTATAATTACCTTTCCATATCGATGCTGCAATTGTAAAAGGTTCATCGCTAACAGGAGTGATCCAACTGCATGCCATGAAGTTTCTTTCTGCACAGATCAAAACTACTGGTCTAGGATGGAGTAACCTGTAAGCGTTTTCAACTTGTACTTTCATAGAAATATTTTTCTTTAAATAATTTTTGCCTACCGTATTATAAACTTAAGAAACATGGCACCACCTAGTTCCATGCTTTGTATCTATAAGCTTTAAACCGATCGTCAAAAACTCTTTTCTTATTTTATCAGCCAATTCGTAATTTTTCTTAGCTCTGGCATTTTCTCTCATCAAAATCTTTTCAGCGAGTTCATTATTTAAAACTGGAATTCTTACATATTTTTCAAAAATTCCAAGAATTGAGCACATTGTTTTAAATTTTTCAAAAGCGATCTCTAGATCTTCTAGCTTTGTTGAATAAAGCGATGCATTGATCAAAGATGCAGCCTCATGCAAAGCTGCTAAAGCTTTTGGAGTGTTGAGGTCGTTTTCCATAGCATCTTCAAAACTTTTTACAAAGTCTTCTAAGTTTAAAGAATTTTTCCTATCTTCTTTGAAAGTTTTTAGATAAGCGATTTCCATGTCCAAGTTTATCAGAGTGTTCTTCAATTTTTCGTACGCTTTTTTGCTGGTCTCTAAAGCATCTTCAGAGTAATCCAATGGACTTCTGTAATGTGCTGAAATTAGGAAATACCTGAGAACTTCTCCTTCGAACTTCTCTAGGACATCTCTGATTCTAACTATGTTTCCTAAACTTTTACTCATCTTTTCACCTTTCACCGTGACGAAGTCGTTGTGAACCCAAATTTTCACAGGTTCAACGTTGAAGAGAGAGTAACTTTGGGCCCTCTCATTTTCGTGGTGAGGAAAGATAAGATCCTTTCCTCCTCCATGAATATCAAACGGAACACCTAAGTGAAGAGAAGACAGTACTGAACATTCTATATGCCATCCCGGCCTTCCTTTTCCCCACGGGGAATCAAAAACAGCATTAGCTTTAAAATCATCATCCTTTGCAGCTTTCCACAAAGCAAAGTCTTTTACATCTCTTTTTCTTGGATCAGGTTCGATCCTGTGCTTATTCAATTCATCTAAACTCTGTTTTGAAAGTTCTCCATACTTTTCAAAACTAGGAACACTAAAATAAACGTCTCCATCTACTACATAAGCATGACCTTTTTCAATTAATCTTTCTACGAATTCTATTATTTCTTTTATGTGTTCAGTGACCTTTGGGTAAGCGTCAGCTTTTTTTATGTTCAACTTTTCTACATCTTCGAAGTACTCCATTATGTATTTTTCAGCTATTTCTTTGAAACTCTTCCCTTCGCTGACGGCTCTCTTCACTATTTTATCATCGACATCTGTGAAGTTCTGTACAAATTTAACTTTAAGTCCTTTATATTCAAGATACCTGCGAAGTGTGTCGAATACAACAGCACTCCTTGCATGACCTACGTGGGAATGATCGTACGGAGTTATTCCACAAACATAAATTCTGATCTCAGCACTTTCAATTTTTTCAAGCCTTGATGATAGAGTGTTGTAAAGTCTCACAATTTGATCTCTCTTTAAATTTCAACTTAACTGGTTGAGTAAAACCATAATAATAATTTTTTTATATAAATTTTATTTATTTTTACAACAAATTTTTAATGTACATAAATTTTATTTTTAATTTATATATTGAAATTAATTCAAAATCTTTTTAAGTACTCGATTAGATTTTGTTGCAGTCAGCTTAAAAACATGAGAGGTCTTCCACCATCTCTGAGGAGTAGAAAAAGATATATTGCGTTCAAGGTAGTATGTGAAGTAGAAGTAGATGGTAAAATGATTGAAAAAGCTTTAGAAGCTAAAATGGCTGAACTGTTTGGTGATATTGCTTTAGCTGAAAGCAAAATTAGTTTGGAGTATTTTAATGATAACAAAGGTATATTGGGATGTGAAAGAAAGAGTTTTGATAAAGTTCTAATAGCTTTGACGTTTTTAACTGAAATAAATGGTTTTAAAGTTCTTCCAATTACAGTTGGAGCTAGCGGAAATGTTAGAAAATGTAAAAAGAAGTATTTGGAGGTGTTATGATGCACCTACCTCAGATGGGTTACGACAGAGCGATAACAGTGTTCAGTCCAGATGGCAGACTTTTTCAAGTTGAATACGCAAGGGAAGCTGTAAAAAGAGGTGCTACTGCTATAGGAATAAAGTGTAAGGACGGAGTCATATTACTTGCAGATAGAAGAGTAGCAAGTAAGCTGTTGGAAGCTGATACAATAGAGAAAATATACAAAATAGATGAGCACATAGCTGTAGCAACTTCTGGATTAGTAGCAGATGCTAGAGTTTTAGTTGAAAGGGCAAGAATCGAAGCTCAAGTAAACAGACTTACTTACGATGAGCCTATAAGTGTTAAAGAACTTGCAAGGAGGATCTGTGATTTTAAACAACAGTTCACACAATTTGGAGGAGTAAGACCTTTTGGAGTTTCTTTACTCATAGCTGGAGTTGATGAACAGCCAAAACTTTATGAAACTGATCCAAGCGGAGCACTACTTGAATACAAAGCTACAGCTATAGGAATGGGAAGAAGTGTAGTTATAGAGTTCTTTGAAAAAGATTACAGAGATGACATGAGCTTTGAAGAAGCTTTGACGATCGGATTAGTAGCAATGGGAAAAGCCATAGAATCTGAATTGACCTTGGAAGGAATAGAAGTTGGATACATAAAAGTTAAAGATAAGAAGTTTAAAGAAGTTAGTGTTGAAGAATTAAGACCTTACTTGGAAAAAGCAAACGAAATTATAAGAAAAGAGTTGAAGAAGTGACATGGTTTCGCTCGAAAAAGCAGTCATTGCTAGACTTAAAAAATGCGGAAGTGAGTTTGAAATACTTGTCGATCCGTATTTAGCTAGAGATCTAAAGGAGGGGAAAGAAGTAAACTTCGACGAGTTGCTAGCAATTGAAGAAGTCTTCAAAAACGCTAGAAAAGGTGAAAGAGCTTCAAACGATGAACTTCAAAAAGTTTTTAATACTACAGATGTTAGGAAGATTGCTAGAATTATAATAACTGAAGGAGAAGTCCAAATTACTGCAGAACAAAGAAAAGAAATGCTTGAAAGCAAAAAAAGACAGATAATTGCTTTTTTGAGTAAAAATGCAATAGATCCAAGGACAGGAACTCCTCATCCACCTGCAAGAATAGAAAGAGCTTTAGAAGAGGCTAAAGTAAGCATAGATATATTTAAAAGTGTAGAAGCTCAAATAAAAGATGTAGTAAAGGCCCTCAAACCTATACTCCCCCTGAAATTTGAGGAGATGGAAATAGCTATAAAAATACCTTCTGAATACGTTGGTAAAGCAATTTCTGCTCTTTACAATTTTGGTGGAATTGTAAAGGAAGAGTGGCAAAAAGATGGTAGCTGGATATGTCTTATGCGAATACCTTCTGGAATGTATGGAGATCTGATGGATTTACTTGGTAAAGTTGCGAAAGGTGAAGCTTTAACAAAAGTTTTGAGGAGGATAGGATGAGGAAGATCGTACTGCCTGGAGATCTAGTTGCAACAAATTCAAAGGTTGCTGGGCAAGGTACTTATGTTGAAAACGGGAAAGTTTATGCAAAGTATTTAGGTCTATTAGATAAAGATGAAACCCAGGTTAGAGTCATACCGTTGAAAGGAAAGTACATCCCAACAGCTGGAGATATGGTCGTAGGTATAACGAAAGAAGTCACAGCAAACGGTTGGTTTGTGAACATAAATTCACCATATCAAGCTTTTCTTCCATTGATGGAAAATCCTGAATACAAGTCTAACAAAAAGCCAAATGAAGTTTTAGATATAGGTGACGCAATAATTGCAAGGGTTCTAAACGTCGATCCAAACATGAAAGTAACTTTGACGATGAAAGATAAGATGTGCCATCCAATAAGGTTGGGTAGAATAGTGGCAATAAATCCAGCTAGGGTTCCAAGAGTTATAGGAAAAAAGGGAAGCATGATAAAAATGTTGAAAAATGAACTAGGCATTCAAATAGTTGTTGGTCAAAATGGATTAATTTGGTTAAACGGAGATGCAAAGAAGATATCAATAGTAGAGGAGGCAATTTATATGATAGAAGAAGAAGCTCACACAGAAGGTTTGACAGATAGAGTTGCAGAATTCATAAAAAGGAGGAAAGGAGATGTTGAAGCCAAAACTAATAGTTGATGGAAAGAGATTAGATGGAAGAGCATTTGATGAACTAAGACCTATAAAAATTGAAGCAGATGTTTTAAAGAGGGCAGATGGATCTTGTTACATAGAAATGGGTAAGAATAAAGTTTTAGCAGCAGTTTATGGACCGAGAGAGTTGCATCCGAGACATCTACAAGATCCTAGTAAAGCTATTATAAGGTACAGATACAACATGGCAGCTTTCAGCGTTGAAGAGAGAAGAAGACCCGGGCCAGATAGGAGAAGTATAGAAATTTCGAAAGTTAGCAAGGAAGTTTTTGAAGCAGTAATAATGAAAGAACTCTTTCCAAGATCAGCTATAGACATATTTGTTGAAGTTTTGCAAGCAGATGCTGGAAGTAGAGCAGCTGGAATAAACGCTGCAAGTGTAGCTTTGATAGATGCTGGGATACCTGTCAAAGGTATAGTTACTTCAGTTGCGGTAGCTAAAGTTGATGGACAATTGGTTTTGGATCCTATGAAAGAAGAAGACTACTATGGAGAAGCCGATCTTCCAATTGCCTTTCTGATAAGAAATGGAAAGATAGAATCTATAACTTTACTGCAGATGGATGGAAGGATGACAAAGGATGAAATTAAAAGGGTCATAGAGCTTGCAAAGAAAGGTGTAATGGAAATTTATAGACTGCAAAGGGATGCTATAATGAGGAAGTTTATGGTTGAAGAAGATGAAGGCTGAGGACATTCTTTCTGAAATAAAAAAAGACTACGTTTTAGCAAAGTTGAAAGATGGAGAGAGAATAGATGGAAGAAAGTTCGACGAATTTAGAAAGATAGAAATTCATTCTGGAATTATACAAAAAGCGGAAGGTTCAGCTTTAGTAAAACTAGGAAATACTCAAGTTGTAGTCGGAATCAAGATGCAACCAGGAGAACCTTTTCCAGATACTCCAGATAAGGGTGTAATAATTACGAACGCTGAACTTGTTCCACTTGCATCTCCAACTTTTGAGCCTGGCCCTCCAGATGAACATTCAGTAGAATTGGCTAGAGTAGTTGATAGAGGGATAAGGGAAAGTGAAGCTATAGACCTAGAAAAACTTTGCATAGAACCAGGAAAGAAAGTTTGGATAATTTTTATAGATATTCATGCAGTAGACGATGATGGAAATCTCATGGATGCATCAAGCATAGCGACTATATCTGCTTTATTAAACACAAAAGTTCCTGCATCTCGTTTTGGTTTGGGGGAAGATTTTAAACTTCCAATCAGAGATCTTCCTATTTCTGTAACATCTTTAATCGTCGGAAATAAGTATTTAGTTGATCCATCAAAAGATGAGCTGAGTGTAGGTGAGAACACTTTAACTATAACGACAGACAAAAATGACAACATAGTAGCAATTCAGAAAAGTGGAGGATACATGCTGAGTGAAGAACTTTTTTACGAACTCTTGGACGTAAGTGCAAGGTGCGCTAGGAAGATCAGGGAAGATTATTTAAAAATTATAATATAAATGTATATTATAATTTTATAATATTAAGTTAAACCTCCGCAAAATTAAAAAAGGTTGATGGTACTACAAATAGAATTGTGAAAGAGATCGACGTTGATAAGCTAGTTTTAGAACTAGTTGGAAGAGTAGCAGGAGAAATTGGAACTATTCTTTATTCTCTACAATTAGAGGATGAATTTACCGATGACAAGTTAGCTTTAGAGCTTGGTATAGATATAAGTGAGATCAGAAAAGCCCTCTTTGCAATGTATGAAATAGGAATAGCTGAATATAAAAGGAAGAGAGACGATGAAACTGGCTGGATGGAATACTATTGGAGAATAAATTACAGTAGAGCAAGAGAAGTCCTGAAAAGAGAACTTGAAAAAACAAAAAAGAAGTTAGAAGAAAAAATAGATTCTGAAAGTAACGCGATCTTCTACATCTGCCCAAATTATTGCATAAAAGTTTCCTACGACGATGCAATAGAGCTTAATTTCTACTGTCCAAAATGCGGTTCCATGCTGAACTACTTGGACTGTGAAAATGCTATAAGGAATTTAAAGGAGGAGATCAAAAAGATAGACGAGATACTGAAAACACTTTAGTATTAAATAAATATATATTATATTATTTTAATAATTTATAAATTTATTATTTTATAATTAGCGAGCAAGCGAGTGAAATTTTTATAAGCTGCGAAAAAGCATGTTCATGGATCTCAGTGAGATCAGAGTTGCAGTACTTCGAATCGAAGGTACAAACTGCGAAGATGAAACTGTAGAAGCTTTTAAAAATCTTGGCGTTTTTGCAGAAGCGGTTCACTTAAAACAGTTCTACAGTGATATGATCAGGTTAGAAGATCAGAGAAGTATTTTTGATTACCACTGCATAGTTTTTCCTGGAGGATTTTCTGCAGGAGATTACGTCAGAGCTGGAGCCATATTTTCTGCTAGATTTAAAAGCGTTTTGAGAAAAGATCTTGAGGAGTTCATAAAAATGGAATACCCTGTTTTAGGTATATGCAACGGTTTTCAAATATTAGCTGAACTGGGAGCATTACCTGGACTTGATGAAGATAAGCCAATAGCAGATAAGCCGGAAATGGCTTTAACAGTTAACGAATCAAATAGATTTGAATGCAGACCATCTTTGTTGAAAAAAGAAAGTAGCAGATGTATTTTTACAAAAAAGGTTCCAGAAATAGTTATGTTCCCTGTAGCTCATGCAGAAGGAAAAGTAGTTTTTCCAAAAGATAGAGAGAAAGAGATATTAGAAAAATTGGTAGAGAATGATCAGATAGTTTTTAGATACATAGACGATAAAGGCAATTATGCAGGTTATCCATGGAATCCAAATGGAAGCTTTTACAACATAGCTGGACTCTGTAATTCAACGTACAACGTTTTCGGTCTAATGCCACATCCGGAAAGAGTTTTCTACGACTATGTAAACGATAAGTTTGGAGACGGATACTACTTGTTTAAGAGTATAGTTGAATACCTGGAATCATGGTAAAAGTGGCTGACTACATGACTAGAAAAGTGTACACGTTGAAACCGAACAGTACAGTAGCTGACGCTATTCAGCTGATGAAAAAAACTAAGCACGACAGTTTTCCTGTTGTTGACGATGATAACAGGCTAGTAGGATATGTTTCTGCTGTAGACATAGTTGGAAAAACCTTGGAAACAAAGATAGAAGAAGTGATGTCGAGAGAACTTTACGTTGCTAGGGAGTTTATGAGTTTGAGGGATGCTGCTAGAGTTATGTTCAGAAGTGGACATTCCAAGCTACCAGTTGTCGATGAAAACAACAGAGTTGTAGGGATCATATCAAACGCAGACGTTATAAGAAGTCAAATTGAAAGGGCAAATCCTGAAAAGATTGAAAAATTGAGAAAGACGATTGAGAAAGTTCACGGAGTTTCAACTTTAATTAAAAAAGAGAAAGTTGAAATAGCAAGATTGATCCCTACTCAGTCAAAAGTTTACGCTGATGAACTTAAAGGTAGAATTGAAGAAATAAAGAGAGGACTTGCTGAGCCTATAGTAGTTGTTGAAAAAGATTCTAGGTTGTACTTGGTCGACGGTCATCACAGAGTTGTTGCAGCTATGAAGTTGGGAATAAAGGAGCTAGACGCTTACATAATCTTAGTACCTCCGAACATCGAACTTGGGTTTGAAAAGCTCGTAAAGAGACTTGGGTTGAAAAGCGTAAAAGATATGGAAATAGTAGAAGATGTTTCACATCCCTTGGTTGAAATAACTTTTAGGAATCTGAGATGAGGTACGTTATTTGGCCAGCAAATTTAGATGCTAAAAAAAGCAGGAACGAGGGAAGAAAGATCCCAAAGAAATTTGCAGTACCAGGTGTTCGTCTGAGTGAAATTGTTGAAGCTTGTAGAGAACTGAAACTAAATTTTGAAGTTGAAAACAAAAAGTATCCAAGGTGTTGGTGGGAAGAGGTTGGAAGAGTTTTGATTGAAAAGGATAAAAAAAGAAAAATAGATGTCATGATTGAAATATCTAAAAAAATATTGGAAATAAGAAAAAGAAAAAGCAAATGAAGCTACTCTTCTTTCTGTCTGGAGAAAACTTACCTTTGGCTGAATGGGAAGTTCTTCAGCTTGCAAAAATATACGGTGAAATCAAATATCATTACTTGGACAAAAGATTTTTAATTATAAATTATTATGGTAAAGATTTTTACGAAAGGCTTGCAATGACTCATGAAGTTGGAGAAGTTTTAGCTGAAACAGAGTCGGATGAAGTTGAATCGGTTTTTAGAGAGTTGGAAATACCAAAAGAACCTTGCTGTGTAAGAGTCACAGGTTCTTTGGAACTAGAAAAAAAATTTGGAGAAATTCTTTGGAAGAGGGGAGCAAAGATTAGCGTTTCTAATCCAAAAATTGTATTCAAAGTCTATATTGGTAAAAAATTTTACATTTCAAAACTTCTTTATGTAGTAAACAAGAAGCAGTTTTCATCAAGATCACCGAACAAAAGGCCTTTTTTCATGCCCTCAGTAGTTCTGCCCAAGTTTGCAAGAGCATTAGTAAACCTCAGCTGCGCTAAAGAGAATATGCTAGATCCGATGTGTGGAACTGGTTCAATAATGATTGAAGCCTTGCTCATGAAGATCGATGCAGTAGGGCTAGATCTTTACGAAAAAGTTGCAAAGGGTTGTAAAGAGAATTTGAAGTTCTATGGACTAAAAGGTGATGTTTTTGTTGGAGATGCCAGATGTATGCCATTCAAAGATAGCAGTTTCGAATCTATAGTTACAGATTATCCTTACTTGAGATCGACTAAAACAAAAGGAGATATATCTGAATTGTATGAAAAAAGTGCTGAAGAGTTTGCAAGAATTCTTAAAAAAGATTCTTTTGCAGTTGTTGTTAGTAATATGGATGTAGAAAACTTTTTTAAAGATTTTAAACTTTTAGCAAAATTCCATCAAAGAGTTCACGGTAGTTTAACTAGGAGAATACTGTTGTTAAGACTTGGTTAATATAGTGGTATAATATTAATTAATTTTATTATATTAAACTAAATTTATTTGCAGAAAAAATATATATTGTTTCTAAAACATTGATCGGTGATTTAAAATGATCGACAAGATCAGAATCTTAGCTTCAATAGTCAACAACCCTGTAACGAGAAAAGGTCTTCAAAAAATTTCAGAATTCTGTGAAAAATGCGGAAAAAACAGGATAGAAAATGCGATCGAATTAGCTTTAGGTTATAAAGAAAAAGCTTGTATTTACTGTAGTGCAGCAGCTAAAATAATAGAGCCTGTTTTGAAAAAGGGGGCAGAGAGTTTCAACGTCCCCTTCGAAAAGATGAGAGAGAGGTTTTCAGATCCGTACTGGAGAAAAGGACTTGCTAGTGTAATTAAAGGTTTAGCTCATTTTGGTGTTAGAAAACCTTTTGTTCCTGGAGCACCTTTTCAAGTTGTATGGGATATTACTTATGCTTGCAATTTGAGATGTAAACATTGTTATTCTAGTGCCGGAAAAATTGCTAGTGAAGAGTTGAACACTGAAGAAGCTTTGAAGGCCGTAGAAAAACTAGACAGATTAGGAGTTACAATAATTGCTTTTTCTGGAGGAGAACCTTTGATAAGAAAAGATTTCTTTAAGATAGCAAGATACGCTGCAGATAAGGGAATTTACATAGCTGTAGCTACGAATGGAACTTTAATAAGTGATGAAGTTGCTAGAAAGATGAAAGAAAGTGGAGTGGGTTATCTTCAGATAAGCTTGGATGGATTAAAAGAAACGCATGACAGTTTTAGAGGAGTCCCTGGAACTTTTGATAGAACTTTGAATGGAATAAGAAATGCTGTAAAGTATGGATTTTTTGTGAACGTCTCAATGACAGTAACAAAGTTGAACTACCACGAAGTCCAAGCTGTAGTTGAACTCTGTGAAAAACTTGGAGTCGATTGGTTCATGCACTACAACTACATACCTACTGGGAGAGGAGGAGCTGAGCTTGATATAAGTGCGGAAGAAAGAGAGAAATTGCTGGAATACCTTTGTCTTAAAAATCTAAACTCAAAGATGAGTTTACTTTCTACAGCTCCTCAATTTGCAAGAGTTGCTCTAAAAAATGAGTCGTCATTTATCCCAACTCATTTCTACAACTTATCTACAAGTGTAAAAGAGCTTGCAGAGTTTATAGGTGGCTGTGGAGCTGGAAGATTTTACTTCGCAATAAAAGCCAACGGAGACATACAGCCTTGTGTCTTTTTCCCACTGAAAGTTGGAAACGTAAAGTTTGATGACCTTGAAGAGTTATGGTTAAAAAACAAAGTTTTTGAAGAGTTGAGAGGAAAAGATTTAATCGAAGGTTGCGGAAGTTGCGTTTATAGGTATATATGCGGCGGCTGCAGAGCTAGAGCTTTTAACTATTTTGGAAGTTATTTAAAACCAGATCCTGGTTGTTTGAGGAGTGTTCAATTTGCTGCGACGAAATGATTGCACTGATTAACCCAAGGGCTAGTGTTGAAGTTGTAGAAAGGCTCGACATTTCTACTCCTCCCCTTGGGTTATGTTACTTAGCATCCTGTCTAAGAGAAGCGGGGTTCAAAGTTAAAATAATAGATGATCTGGTTGAAAAGCTCAATTTTGAGGAGCTGATAAAAAAGATAAAAAATGCTATAATGGTTGGAATAACTTCCACAACTCCAACTTTCAACTCAGCTTTAAACTATGCTAAAAAAATAAAGGAAAAACTTTCAACTTTCATCATACTTGGCGGAGTTCATGTCACCTTTAAACCCTACGATGCTATGAAAAGTTACGTAGATGCGGTTTGCATAGGAGAAGGAGAAGAGACAATAGTTGAGGTAGCTGAAAGAGTTGAGGCCGGAAAAAATCTTGAAGGTGTCAAAGGGATATTTTACAGAGAGGGGGAAAAGATAATAGAAAATCAACCAAGGAAATTTATAGAAGATCTTGATAGAATTCCTTTTCCAGCTTACGATTTAATTTCTCTAGAAAAATACACTGTTTTGGGAAAAAGATTAAGAAGTTTTCCAATGATAACTTCTAGAGGTTGTCCTTTCAGCTGTAACTATTGTAGTTCTTCCCTCTTTATGGGTAAAAAGTTTAGAGCTAGAAGTGCTAAAAACGTTGTCGATGAAATTGAATGGCTTGTAAACGACTTTAAAGCTAGAAGTATAGCTTTTAGTGATGACACTTTTACCTTAAACAAGAAAAGGGTTGAAGAGATCTGCAAAGAAATAAAGAATAGAGGACTTGAGATCAGTTGGAGCTGCTCCTCTAGAGTTGATACAGTTGATGAGGATACGATCAAGATCATGAAAGAAGCTGGATGTAAAGCTATCTACTTTGGTGTAGAATCTGCAAGCGAAAGAATTCTAAAATATTATAAAAAAAGGATCAGTGTTGAAAAAGCCTTCAAAGCTGTTAACTTAGCTAAGAAATACAAAATAACAACTATCTGTTCTTTCATAGTTGGAGCTCCAGATGAAACTAAAGAAGAGATGGAGAAGACTTTAAAGTTGGCCATAGATCTTGATCCAAACTACGCTCAGTTCAGTGTCCTTACACCGTATCCTGGAACTGAAATTTACGAGGAAGCTAGATCGAAGGGTTTACTTTTGACTGAAAACTACGATGAATATACTGCTGCAAAACCTGTTTTAAGTAACTTCTATTTGAAACCTGAAGAGATTTCGGAATTCCTTAAGAAGTGCTATCTAAAGTTTTATCTTCGTCCAAAATTCTTATTTAGAGAGTTGAGGAAGGGGAATCTCTCGGTGATTTTAAAAGTAATTAAAAAATTTTTAAAATAAAAATAATATTTTTAATTTAAATATTATTTTTTATTTAAACTTTTTGAAAATTCCAAGATCTTTTCTGCAGCCTCCCTTAAAACTTCTATACTTCTAGTCATAGCAAACCTTACATATCCTTCTCCGTACTCTCCAAACCCTATTCCAGGAGTAGCTATTATTCCAGTTTTTTCGAGCAGCAGTTTGACGAACTCGATGCTATTCATTTCAACCTTGCACCATACGTAAAAAGTTGCTTTTGGCATTTCAACTTCAAAACCAGCCTCTCTAAGTTTTTCTACAAAAACTTTTCTTCTTTCTGCAAAAATTCTACAATTTTGTTCTATTACATCATCTCTTCCCGTTAATGCAGCTATTGCAGCTTCTTGAACAGCTTCAAAAACTCCACTGTCTATGTTTGTTTTTACCTTAAGTAGACCTCTCAATATTTCCTCGTTTCCACACGCAAACCCTATACGCCAGC
This sequence comes from Archaeoglobaceae archaeon, assembly GCA_025058735.1. Taxonomy (GTDB): domain Archaea; phylum Halobacteriota; class Archaeoglobi; order Archaeoglobales; family Archaeoglobaceae; genus WYZ-LMO2. The sequence continues at coordinate 17,928 of JANXDX010000009.1, forward strand.
CAGTCATGTTGTAAGTTTTTGACAGAGAGTTGAATTCGATCGTAACTTCGAAAGAATTGTCAAATTCAAGAAAACTTGGAGCTCTGTAGTTATCGAAAGTTATCTCTGAATAAGCTGCATCGTGTGCTAAGATGATCTTTTTTTCTATACAAAAATCTATAGCCTCTTTAATTTTTTCCTTATCTATAACTGCTGCAGTAGGATTGTTTGGATAGTTCAAAAAAAGTATTTTTGCTTTTCTAGTAACTTCTTCAGGTATCTCTTCAAAATTTGGTAAAAATTTATTTTCAGCTTTCAAAGGTATGTGATAAGGAATTCCACCTGCTAAGATTGTTGAGGCGTGATAAACTGGATAACCAGGATCTGGAACTAAAACGTACTCTCCATTGTCTACGAAAGCTAAAGGTAGATGAGCGATCCCTTCTTTAGAACCTATAAGAGCTATGACTTCTTTTTCAGGATCTACTTTTACTCCCTTCCTTCTTCTATAAAACTCCGATGCTGCAACTCTAAAGCTCAACATTCCCTCGTAGCTAGGATATTTCTGTCTCTCAACTTTTTCTACTGCTATCTTCATCGCCTCAACTACGTGCTTCGGTGTTGGTAGATCTGGATCGCCGACTCCAAGATCTATTACTTTTTTACCTTCCCTAATTTTTTTTCTCTTCATCTCATCTATTTCTGCGAAAAGGTACTTGGGCAACTTCTTAACTTTGCTTGAAAGTTGCATAGTGAAAGTGTGTTATGTTTATTTAACTTCCGAGTGAATTTTGAAGATGATAGTGCTATGCTTGGTCAACACTTACGACAAAGTAAATTTGAAGGAAGCTCATTTGAGAGCAATAGCTAGAGCTTCTGCTTTGTGTTATGCTTTTGACTTTCATTTAGCTCTTTTAGATTTCCCTTTTTGGAAAAACGTTGAAGAAGTTGTGGAAGAGGTTGCGAACTATACTACTATAGGAGATGGAAACTACGTAAAAGAACTTGAAAAAGTGAAAAGACTTCACATAATCGAAAAAATTCCAGCTCATTTTGGTAAAATAATAGCTACTACTTCTAAACCCGATGAAAAGAAGAAGCTGAAGTTTGAAGAGATCTCGAAAATTAGGACCGCAACATTTTTAATAGGATTGGGTAGAAAAGGTTTGCCAAGAGAGTTGATGGATCTGGCAGAGTTTCATTTGGATGTAACTATGAAAGGTATAAGTCTTGAAACGTGTACGGCGATGGGAGCTATAGCTATGCTTATAGCGATGGTGAGAGGATGGAAGAAGTAAGATTTTGTCCAGAGCATGGATTTTACAGGGGAAAAGAATGTAAGTGCGGAAAATTAGGTGAAGTTGTTTTGGAAGCTGAAAAAGTTGAAAAAGTAGGAAGATTTATGTCTGGAATACTTCGCCATTTTCCAGATAGATTTGGATTAAATGTAGATGAAAATGGATGGGTCAACTTTGAATCTCTTGTCAGAGTCTTAAAAAAGAAGTTTAAATGGGTTGACAAGTGGGTTGTAAAGGCGATAGTGATGAGTGATTTTAGGGAAAGGTATGAAATTAGAGGAGATAAAATAAGAGCGAGGTATGGACACAGTATAGATATTAAATTGAACGACATGCCTGAAGCTGATGAAGAAGTCTTATTCTATGGTACGAGTGAAGAAGAAGCTCAAAGAATAGTTGAAGTTGGAATAAAACCTGTAAACAGAACTTTTATTCACTTGACTACTAGTGTAGAAAAAAGCTTGGAGGCTGCAAAACAACATTCTGACAATCCGGTAATATTTGAAGTTGATGCGAAAACTGCTAGAAGGGATGGAATAAAGATCGTAAAAGCAAACAAGTTTATAGCTTTAGCAAGGGAGATCCCACCGAAGTACATTAAGAGAGTTCAATACTCATCGTACTCCCCATAGAACTCCTCTTCTTCTTCAAATTCTTCTTCCTCCTCTTCCTCCTCTTCCTCTTCACATTCTAGATCTTCGATGTAAAACTCCTCGTTCGTTTCCATCAGCAAGATCTTACCTTTTTCAAAAATCATCAAAGATCCGCATAGACTACAAGTTATTTCCATTCCATCGTAAAGATCTGTTAACTCCAATTCTTCACTACAGTTTGGGCATCTGATAATTTTAGCTACCATAAAGAACGTTTGTTGAGATGGATTTAAGCTTTTTGTAAAATAAGAAAATTAGAATTATAATAAAATTGTTAAATTAAATATAAATATTATTTTATTTTAATATTTAAAAGTATAGTTTTTACTTTTGTATGCAAAAGTTTTTGTTTTGAGAGGTTAACTGAAGAAAGGGCGAGGAGTTTCGCAACGCGACACTATGATCTCGCCCGGCTCCACCCTTTTTATATAAATTTCAAAATTAATTCAAAATTTCGTAAAAGTGGAAAAGTTATTTCTATATAATAATTAAATAAAAATAAAATAATAATTTAAAGCTTTTCTCCGATCAGTTTTAACAGTATAGCTTTCTGCATGTGCAACCTGTTTTCTGCTTGATCAAAAACTACACTGTATTTACTTTCTATTATTTCATCAGTTATCTCTTCTCCCCTATGAGCTGGCATGCAGTGCATAACTATTACATCTTTTTTCGCAAACTTCAACAACTCTGAATTTACCTGATACTTATTAAAAGCTTTTAATCTTTCATCTCTTTCCCTTTCTTGCCCCATCGAGATCCAAACGTCTGTATATACGACGTCAGCATCTACTACAGCTCTCCTAGGATCTCTTTCAAAAATTATTTTTCCTCCAATTTCAATTGCTTTTTTGACTATTTCTGGATTTGGAGAATATTTTTCTGGAGTAGATACTACCATTTTCATTTTAGCAAGAGCAGAAGCTAAGATCAAAGAGTTGCATACGTTGTTTCCGTCACCTACCCAAGTTATCATCAAGTTCTCTAGCTCTCCTTTGTGTTCGTATATCGTCATAAGATCCGATAAAACTTGACACGGATGTTCCAGGTTGCTCAGACCGTTTATCACTGGAACAGTTGAGTAGTGTGCAAACTCTTCTATAACTCTGTGATCTCTAACTCTTAGCATTACAGCGTGTACATATCTGCTTAAAACTCTTGCAGTATCTTTTATCGGTTCTCCTCTCCCTAGTTGAAGATCGTTCCAATTTAAATAAAGAGCATGTCCTCCAAGTTCTGTCATAGCAACTTCGAAAGATACTCTAGTTCTTGTAGATGGCAGTTCAAAGATCATCGCCAAGCTCTTGTTTTTCAAGTAATCGGTTGTAACTCCTTTGAGTCTATCCTCTTTTAATTTTTTGGCTAGTTTTATTAATTCTTTTATTTCTTTTTCGCTAACGTCAGCTACAGATATCAAGTGTCTCATCTCCACTGTAGATAGGTTAATTAATTAACTTTTCTAGTATTTCTATGCTGAGTGCAGAAGATGCAGCAATTGCTGCTACGATCTCTTTACTTTTAGAGGTCTCTGCTTCACCCAAGTCTGGTAACGTAGATAGGGACCACGACTTTGAAGACCTGAAATTTGAAGATTTCTTGATCTCTTCAGCAGCGGCTTTTCCATCATTTCTTAGAGCAGCAGAAAGTAAAAAAATTGGAGAAAACATTTTCTATGCAGTAAAAACAAGTTCTAGATGGCAAAGAGCTGGAAATGTACATTTTGGAGCCTTTCTACTTTTGATCCCTCTGCTCACGGGATGGGAGGGTAGGAGGGGGAAAGAGGTAGCTAAGATAGCTAGTGAAAATGTAAAAAGGACAACCTCTGATGATTCGATCTATGTTTTTAAAGCTTTTAAAATCTGCAAAGCGAGAGTTCTTGAAGTAGAAAAGTTCTCTCTAAAAGATGATAAAACTAAAAACTTTATAGTTGAAAAAAATTTAAACCTCTACAACTGGATGCTATTAGCTCCAAAAGACAATTTGATAGCAAAAGAGTTAACAGAAGGTTTTAAAATCAGTTTAAAAGCTTCAGAAAAACTTTTTAACTATAAAAATAAAAAAGAAGCTATAGTCTACACTTTCCACGAACTTCTTGCCAGTTACTTGGATCCTTTGATATTAGCAAAGTTTGGTTATGAAAAAGCTGTAGAAATCAAAATTAAAGCTTCTGAAGCTTTAAAAGAAGGTATCGAAGGGTTTAAAAAACTAGATCAAGAACTTTTAAATATAAAAGCAAATCCAGGAACTATAGCTGATATAACTGCATCTGCAATATTTTTAGCCATATGCGACGGGTGGTTGTATGCTTAGAGAACTAGGTTTTACAGATGGAATAAACGAGGTCATAGCTGTAACTTTTAAGAAAGACGGTAGCATAAACACAGCTCCAATTGGAATAATATTGGAAGGTGATAAAACTTACGCTAGGATCTACAGATCTCACACGAGAGAAAACGTTGAAAGAGATAAAATTCTTTACGTTAACGTGATCTTAGATCCGATCGTATTTGCACTGTCAACTTTCGAAGATCTGGATGAAAGTTACTTCGAGTCTTTAAATCCACCGAAGATAAAAGGAACTTTGAGTTGGTGCAAATTTAAAGCTGAAATAGAAGGTTTAATAGTTCATCTCCATTTCTTAGAAGGTGAAATTGTAAGAAAATATTTAAGAGCTTACAACAGAGGTTTTTCTGCTTTGATAGAGGCTTTGATCTTGGCAACTAGATATACCGATGAGAAGTTCGACGAAATGATGAAGTACAAGAACGTAGTGATGAGGTGTGGTAGTGAGATGGAAAAGAGAGCGTTCAAAGTTATAGAAGAGAAGCTTGGTATAAATTTTTAAACAAAAGCATACGATCTGCATGGATCTTGAAGAAAAAATTGCACTTGCAACTAGGAACGCAGAAGAAGTTGTAACTGAAGATGAACTAAAAAAATTGTTTGAAAGTCGTAAAAAGCTAAGAGCTTACGCTGGTTACGAGCCGAGTGGAGAGATACATTTAGGTCACATGATAACTGTTCAAAAGCTTGTAGACTTGAAAGAAGTTGGTTTTGAAGTTGTAGTTTTGCTTGCAGACATTCACGCTTATTTGAACGAAAAAGGAACTTTTGAAGAAATAGCTGAAATAACTAAGATGAACAGAAAAGTTTTCATGGCTTTAGGATTAGAAGATGCAAAATTTGTTTTAGGTAGTGAATTTCAATTGGAAGAAAAATACATGTTAGATGTTTTGAAATTTGCAAGGATTACAACTTTGAACAGAGCTAAAAGGAGTATGGATGAAGTTAGCAGAAGGAAGGAAGATCCGATGGTCTCTCAGATGATCTATCCCCTGATGCAATCCCTCGACATAGCTTACTTAGAAATAGATGTAGCAGTTGGCGGAATAGATCAGAGAAAAATTCACATGCTTGCAAGAGAAAATCTACCAAAACTGGGTTACAAAGTTCCAACGTGTATACATACACCAATACTGCCAGGCTTGGATGGACAAAAGATGAGTAGTTCTAAGGGGAATTACATTTCAGTTAGAGACTCACCAGAAACAGTTGAAGAAAAACTGAAAAAAGCTTATTGCCCAATTAAAGTCGTTGAAAACAATCCAGTAATTGAAATTACAAGGTTTTACATATTTCCAAGGTTTAAAGAATTCGTTGTTGAAAGAGATGCAAAGCATGGAGGAGACGTTGTTTATAGATCTTTCGATGAACTTAGGAAAGAGTATGAAGGGGGTTTGATACATCCGCTAGATTTAAAGGTAGCTGTAGCAAGGTATTTAAACAAAATTCTAGATCCCGCAAGAAAAAAGCTGAGGTGTCAGTCTGAGTGAGGAAGAAGTAATAAGAATAAAGTTACCAGACAGATCGAAGGGGGAACTTCTAGGAGTTGTTAGAGAAATACTTGGAGCAGGACATATGAAAGTTTACTGCGAAGATGGAAAAGAAAGGCTCTGCAGGATACCTGGAAAAATGAAAAAGAAGATATGGGTAAAGGAAGGAGATATAGTCATAGTAGTTCCTTGGCCTTTTCAGCCAGAAAAAGGAGATATAATCTGGCGTTATACAGCTCCTCAGATAGAATGGCTTGAAAAAAGAAACTATTTAAAATTTTTATGATAATAATAGATATAATTAAAAATATTAAAAGGGCTTTTGTCTTTGGAATAGGTGGTGGAGGAGATATAGTTAGCACTATTCCCGTAGCGAACTTCTTAAAAAAATTCAATGTTGATGTTTTTTACGGTAGTATTCTGTGGGATAGATTGGTAGTTGATCCAAAGCCCGGGCCGAGGAGTTTAGATGAACTTTTAAACTTGGAAAGAGTTGAGGAAACCCTAGCTTTTGTAAACGAAAATACGAGAACGGTAGATGGGATCGTTCCAAACGTTGCAAGAGCATCGAAAGTTCTGAAAAAAGTTGTAGCTTTAGATATAACCAAAGGATCTAGAAAATTAGCAAAAGACATATCGAGCTTCATGGAAAAAGAAAAAATAGAGATCGCCCTTGGAGTAGATGCTGGTGGAGACGCTATAGCAACTTGTTACGAATCTGGAGTCAAAAGCCCTTTGGCTGATGCTTTAAGTGTAGCTACCTTGAAAGAATTGAATGGAGTAGTAGCTATCTTTGGATTTGGAAGTGATGGGGAGTTGAAGAGTGAAGAGTTGCTCATGAACATTTCGGAGTTGATAAAAAGGAGAGGTCTCTTAGGTTGCGTTGGAATGAGCTACGAGGATTATGAAGAGATGAAAAAGCTAGCAAACAGTGTAGTAACAGAGGCAAGCTTTTTACCTCTTTTAGCATTTGAGGGATTTTTTGGATTTAAAAAACTTAGAAGAGGTAGAACTACTTTTATTTCTCCAATAAGCATTTTAACTTTCTACTTCAAAGCCTCCTCAGTTTTTGAAATAAATGAGGCTGCAAAAATAGTAAGTGAAGCGAAAGATATTGAGGAGGCAAATTCTCTATTGCATAAAGCTGGTATACTAACTGAACTTGATCTTGAGAGAGCTTTGTCTGGTTTTATTTAGTAAGTCATTCAAATAGATCTTTTATATCAAACTCTTCCTCCTCAATTTCTAGTTCTAACTCCTCCTCTTCAACCTCTTCAAGAAGTTCAAACTCCTCTTTCAGTTTCATCAAAACATCTTTGACAGTTCTCTTATAATCTTCTAGATCAGTTTTGTAAATTTCTTTTGCGATCTTAGCGTCTTCAGTTTTTCCAAGTTCAACATCTTTTATCCTTTCGATCGTACATTTAGCAGCCTCGATTATCCAGCGATCTCTTACATCTGGATCTGCTGTGTTTATCATTTCAGGTCTTAGAATTACGAACTTCTTTTTTATACCTTCAAGAACTTTAACTTTTGCAGTTAAGGAGACGATCGATGGATAATCTATGTCGAGAAGCATTTCTAGAGCTTCTGGTTGGAATTTTCCTATGTATCCGACAAAGGAACCTGTTGGATCGGAAACTCTTATTCTCCAAATTCCAGATTCTGGTTTTGTCTCTTCTTTTTCAAGTAACGCCCCTACAACAAAAACTCTGTTACATCTAAGGCCAAGGGGTGTTAAGAGGTAAACTGGAGCTTTCTCTCCTCCACTCCTTATTACATGGGTTGAGTTGTTTAACTCTTTTGCAAAAACTCTTCTGGCAACTTCTCTCTTCATCATTTCAATTCCTCCAGAATCTTCTCAACTTCTTCTTTTATGTTCGGCTTGTAGAATTCTGCATAGGTTACTCTAAAAAATCTAACTCCTAAAAATCCAACAATTTTCAAATACTTTCCAAGCAATTTTTTCTTCAACTCATCTAAAACCGCTTTCCTTTCTAAATTTTCTTGTGCAATTTTCTTAGCAGTTTCTAGGTCGATCCCTACAAGCTTCTTTATAACCTCTTCTCCCATCAAAATTTCGTAGTTTTCAATACCGTTGTCAACTACACCTCTGATCCTTAGATCATCTACAGTCTTAACTTTTCCGTGAACGATGCAGTTCCCACCTTTTGCAATTCTGTTGCACTGGGAACATCTTTGTATTAAACCGCTGTTCTGATGTATAGCTACTAGACTTCCTATGAATTCAACTTCACCATAAACCTTTGCAGGAACTTCTGCAACTTTTACGTCTTCACTTATTTCTTCTATTTCACTGAAACGTGTTACGTTCAATCTCTTCATTCCAGCAAATTCATCTACAACAACATTTCTAAACACGTAGCTTTTGTTCTCTTGAACTTCTGGCTTTCCAGCTTTTGCCCAAATTAAGAATCTAATAACTCCAGTCTCATCTCCTATTAATCCTGTTTGAGATATCGATGGACTTACAGGTTCCCAAAGTTGTATAACTTTTACTTTGACACTAACTCTTCCAGAACTTCCTATTTCGGCTATTTTTGTAAGTGGTGCTAGTACTTCGTACTTGGGAATCTTGTATTCTTTAAGTAGATAGTTTACAACTGTCGTGTAAGCCTCGTTTTCTGGAACTTTGAATTCATAGATCAACAACTTCAATCTGTCCATTATCTCTTTCCTACTTACTCCGTACTCCTTGAAGATCGAATATATCCTATCTACCAACTCCTCTATCCTCACTTCTCGCAAACCTTATCACCCTCTGTGGGAATGGTATCTCAATTCCATTATCTTCAAGTGCTTTTTTAATTTTCCAGAGCAAACTTACTCTAACATTTGACAACTCAGTTACAGGAACCCAAATCCTGACAACCAGATCTACTCCATTTTCTCCCAAATTGTTTACAAAAACTTGCGGCTCAGGATTCTTCAAGACAAATGGATTTTCTTCAACTATTTCTTTTATTATATTTATTGCTTTTTCAGCGTCGTCGCTGTAACTTATGCTTACTGTGTACTCAAATCTCCTCGCAACGTTAGCTACAAGGTTTGTTATGTTGGACGTAAAAACTCGTTGGTTGGGAATTCTGACGTAAAGACCATCGTAGGTTCTTATTATAGTAGACATAACTCTTACATCTTCAACGAACCCAGAAACGCCCTCTATTGTAACTTGATCACCTATCTTTATTGGCTTTTCTGCAAGTAAAAATAGGCCAGATATGAAGTTCGAGACAACGTTTTGACTGGCAAAACCTAATATTATACCAGTTATCCCTCCAGCTACTAGTAAACCTGTGAGACTGATTCCTAAGATCGGAAGAATTGAAACGACTGCGATGAGTACTATGGAGTAGTACGTAACTTTCAGGATCAGTTCAAGCTGGTCTTTTGAGATCTTATCTGAAAGAAGTCTTCTGAGCTTCAAGCCGACGATTTTAGCGATCATTACGGATAAGAATATAGCTGTAAAAGCTATTATCAAATCCAAAACAGTTACATCTCCATAAACTGTGATGTCGATCATAAACCCCACTCCATGAAAAATTTCTTCTTGATAATTGGGATTTTTTTTGCAGTATAAAGCTCGATCGACTTTTTCCCATAACTTATTTCGTTGAATCCAGTTTCTGCAACTTTAGATGAAAGTATGCGCACGTAGGCACTGGAGACTACTTTTTCATCGTAGTATATTTTCATATCGTAAACGTTGAAAACTGCTTTCTTCATCTCTTGCCACTCTTCACTTTCGTTGTAAATTTTCAGTTCTATTAAACCCTCTTTTAGCCAGTCCAATTCTGGAAGATCTTCAAAAATTTTACTTGTCCAATACTTGCAAATTATTCCGTTTGTTGAGTCTCCGTACAAGGTAAACTTCTGTTTTACAAAGCTGAAAATGTCTAAAATTTTTATGTCTCTGCTTACAAGCAAAACTGCTACTTCGATCGGAAATGTTACGTAGAGAGTGCTGAACTCTCTTGGTTCTATAGATATGGGCTTTTCGAACTCTATCAGTAGATAATTTGTTATAGGTTTTGGTAAGTTTACAGGTTCTACAGGATTAACCAAAACTTTTACATCCTTTGAAGCTATTAATTTTTCGACCTTTTCATTTCTAAACGATCTTACGTAAACGTACAAGTTCTTTTGTTTTTTAATTTCAGCGTAAAAATCCTCGTAACCGATTTCGAACTCTTCGATCTTGTATTCTCCGAACACGTTTGTCAAAGTTAAACAAGAATATATCCCTTTCTATTCCACATGCTAGCGTAAGTACAAAATTAATTAATATAAAAAATTAGTAGCTACTTCTATACTCAATTTCTCCAACTAGGTTTTGTTTTACAAGCTTTTTTGCCTCTTCCAGGTCGTAGTTTCCAAGAAGCCACATCAACTTTACTAGAGCAACTTCTGGCAACATATCTTCACCCTCTATAACTCCAGCTTTCAGCAGATATCTTCCAGTATCGTAAACTCGATCGCAAACTCTTCCCCAGAGACATTGTGAAGTCATAACAATAACACTGTCTTCAGCTATCCTTTTTACAGTTTCAACCCAATCAGTAGAAACGTGTCCAAGTCCTGTACCTTCAACAACAAAACCTCTGTAACCTTTTGAATGGAAAAACTCCATTATTTCTGCGCTTAGCCCAGGATAAAATTTTATCAAAGCAACTTTCTCTTCAAGTTTCGCTTTACAATCTAAAGGCCTCTCGTTCCTTTTAAGTCTCCAAGAAAGCCATTCAACGTTTAAGGAAGGATAATCTATCTTTGCAATTGGCCTTGCATTTATACTTTGAAAAGCATCTCTCCTAGATGTATGATTTTTCCTAACTTTAACTCCTCTGTGCAAAAAACAGTAATCATCACTTGTCGTTGCATGAACACAAACTGTAACTTCTCCAACATCGGAAATTGCTGCTTTTGCAGCGCAAAGTAAATTCATAGCTGCATCGCTACTCGGCCTATCACTACTCCTTTGAGCTCCGACGAAAACTACTGGTTTTGGGGTCGAGAGAATGAAAGAGAGAGCAGCTGAACTGTAATGCATAGTGTCAGTTCCGTGGGTAATTATTACTCCGTCATAACTTTTTAAAGCATTGTAGACTCTTTTAGCTAACTCGATCCAATTTTTTGGTTTCATGTTTTCGCTCAGAATGTTGAATAGAAGTTCGGCATCTATGTTACAAATTTCAGCGATCTCTGGAACTTCAGATACTATCTCTTCAGCAGTAAATTGACTCGTAACAGCTCCAGTTCTGTAGTCTATTTTACTAGCTATAGTTCCCCCAGTAGATATTATTTTTACATTTGGCAAGCCATCTTTCTTTTCCAACTTTTTGATTTCAGTTTTGGGTAAACTTTCTTCAAAAACTTCTAAAAGTTCGTACTCTTTAAATCCTACATTGTAACCACTGTCAAGTTTTAAAACAAAGTTTCCTGTGAAAGATGGCATAGCTATTCCTTCAAATATTTTACCTTTTGCTCTTATCCTGACCCTTTTACCTAGAACCATGTCTCAACACCCATTTCATTCAAGATCTTTCTGAGCTTCAAGATTCTGTTTTCAACATCTTTTTTGTAACGTTCAACTTCCATCACATCTCTACTTAGCTTTTCCAAAGCGTTACTCATCATCCTTTCCACTTCCTTTTTACACGTTCCTCCGATGTTCTTTCTGCTTTCAACTATGAATTCTGCATCTAAGTTTTCATCGATTTTTACGTCGTAGCCAAACTCTCTAGCTGCATCCTCTATCTTTTCTCCTTTTAAATGTTTCCCTACGATCTTGTAAGCTATTCTAAACGGAATTCCAAAATTGATCACTAGATAGTCAGCTAATCCTGTAGCAGTTGTAGAAAACTTTGATGAATCCTCTTTAAGTTTTTCGCGATTGAACTCTAGTTTTTCAAACATCGAAGAAAAAACTTCAACAAAATCTACAGCACCGATCAATGAATCGTAAAGAATTGGATTCATTTCTTGAAAATCTCTGTTGTAGCTGAAAGGTAGAGCTTTGTAAGTACACATAGCTGCTGTAAGATTTCCAACAAGTTTTGATGCTCTCGCTCTTAGAAGTTCTGCAAGATCTGGGTTTTTCTTTTGAGGCATTATAGAGGATGTAGAAGAAAACTCTTCAGGTAACTTTATGTAGTTAAAGTTTGGATTTGAAAACAGAACTATTTCTTCTGCAATTCTACTCAGATCCAATAGCAACTGAGCAGCTACGTAAACGCTTTCTATCAAAAAATCCCTAGAAGAGACCGCATCCTCGCTGTGCTCTATCAAGTCATCAAATCCTAAGAGTTCTGCTGCAAAAGATCTGTCCAAGTTGTAGGGAGATGATGCAAACGCAGCTGAGCCAAGGGGGCATAGGTTAGAGCGTTTGAAAGCATCAATTATTCTTCTAAAATCTCTCTCTAACATAGAAACGTAAGCTAATAAATGGTGAGAAATCCTAGTTGGCTGTGCAGGTTGGAAATGTGTAAATCCTGGCATCAGGAAGTTGATGTTCTCTTCAGCTTTTTTTAAAATAGAACTTCTCAGCTTACAAACTTTTTCTGCTAGTTCAAGCAATTTATCTCTAGCAAACATTCTAAGACAAGTTGCAACTTCATCGTTTCTAGATAAAGCTGTATGCATCTTTTTTCCTGCATCGGTAATTTTTACAACTTCAGACTCTACAGCTTCTTCAACATCCTCATAACCTTCAAAATCAATTTTTGAAATTTTAGATAAAGCTGTCAAGATCTCCTTAGCTTCTTCACTTGATATGTAACCAGACTTCGCTAAGTTCAGTGTATGCACCGCATTGACTAGTAGATCGTACTTCTTTATGTTTGAATCGTGGTGGAGTGAGGATGAGATCTTTAGAAATTTTTCATCTCTACTCTTTAAGAAACTCATCTACTCTACCCAGCTTCTTCACTAATTCCATCTGTTTCAAAACTAACTCTCTAGATTTGTTTATGTCAGTACTTCTTAGAATTTTTCCATTTTCTATGTACTTCAAAAGTAGGGGTTCTTTATCTTTTGGCGCATCTTCTTTGAACAATCTGACTTCATCTTCAAGCTTTTCCCAATCCCTGTAAACTTGTTTCATTCCACTTCTTTTACCTCTTTTTGCAGCAAATTTTCCATCCCTTTCAACTATATCTAAAGCAAAATCTATTGGCTTTGCAGCACTTATAGAAGTTCCAACTCCAAACGCATCTACGATGTCTTTCAGCTCAAAAACATCTTTTAGCGTTAAACCTCCACTTAAAAATATTTTAACGTTACCTTTTCCTCTTATTTTCAACTCCCATCTTACTTCTTCAATTATCTTCCTTATGTTTCCTCTCCTCGAAGATGGAGTATCTAACCTAACTCCGTCAACTCTCTCAACATTTTCTACAGCCAAATTGGCTTCCGTTTTCTCATCGTAGTAAGTGTCTACCAACATAGTTCTAGGAACATTAGGATCTACAACTTCGTTGAAACTTTTCCAAGCTTCTACTTGATCTCCAAAGCAAATTATTAAAGCGTGTGGCATAGTTCCCATACTTTGAATACCAAGATATTTTTCTGCGGCAAAGTTACTGACTCCATCAGCTCCACCTATGTAAGCAGATCTTTCGATCATAGCGGCGAGGAAAGGATTTGCCCTCCTAGTCCCAAAAGAAAACAACTTCTTATCTCCTGCAGCGAGTTTAAATTTGAAAGTCTTTGTAGCAATTCCGCTTGCATGGCAAACAAATCCTAGAAGTGGAGTTTCAAACCTTGCAAAATCTAAATATTTTCCAACTATCGTCATCACTGGCTCGTGTGGAAAGAAAATAGTTCCCTCTGGCATAGCATATAGGTCTATTGGCAAACCCTCAAGTAGAGTTAAAACATCGTTCAGACCAGCAAAAACACCCCAATCACTTGTTGTAACTTCAGCAACAACGAAAGGATTTAAATTTTTAGCTTTTAAAATTTTTTCAGTCCATACAAAGTACTTGTCAGTAGTTATGCCGTTCTTCACATCTTCTTCACTTACAACTGTAAACTTCATGCTCTACACCCACAAGGTTTTCTACCACATTTTATACAATATCCTGGATATTTTTTTAAAACTTCAGTCTCAACGTCGATGTTGCAAAGGTTTGCTAAACTTACTAGCCAAGCTAAGACGTCTGCGATCTCCTCTCCTATGTTGTCTCCTCTCCTTAAAGCTTCAGCTAGTTCACCAATTTCCTCGATCACCCACAGCATAGTTCTTTCTACTCCTCTTTCAAGATCTCGATCTTTGTAGATCTCTGCAATCATCTGTTGAAACTCTTTTATGTGCACGTACTAATTACCTTCTGGATTTATAGTTTGCTTCTATGTTTGTTTCAGTTGGAGCTGAGAATTGGGAGCGGTATAACAGCAAATAAAATTTCTTAATATATATTTAAGTAAAATATTTATTTTTTATAAATTTATTTGTTGCGTTTATTTTAAATATCCTGAGAAGATATCACAAGTATGTTCAAGCACGTAGTCAGAATAGCGGACACAGACTTAGATGGAAAAAAACCAATCCTTTTCGCTCTAACAGGGATAAAAGGTATAGGAATTAGGATGGCACAAAACATAGTTTATGAGTTAGATCTAGATCCAAGAAAAAAACTTGGAGAACTTGAGGATGAAAAAATTGAAAAATTAAAAAAATTTATCGAAGAAAAAATTGAAGATCTCCCTTCATGGCTTTTAAACAGAAGAAAAGAACCACATTCAGGTAAAAGTTTTCATCTACTTTCGAAAGACATCGAATTGGCGAGGATTTTAGATGTTGAAAACTTGATAAAGATAAGGTGTTACAGGGGAATGAGGCATGCTAGAGGTAAGAAGGTTCGTGGGCAGAGGACTAGAACAACTGGTAGAAGAGGAAGGACTGTTGGAGTTCAGAGGAAAAAGAAGTGATGAGGTGATAAAATGGGAGATCCTAAGAGATGTAGGAAAAAGTACGTAACTCCGACACATCCATGGGACAGGGCTAGACTTGAAAAGGAAAGAGAGTTAGTAATAAAGTACGGTTTAAGAAACAAAAGAGAACTTTGGAGATTTCAAAACATCTTGAGAAAGTACAGGAGAGTAGCTAGAGATCTTTTAGGAAAAATAAATCTTCAAAGTAGAGAGGGAGACATTGCAAGAAAAATAGCAAGAGATGTGATTGAAAAACTGAACAAAGTTGGAGTCCTTCACGAAAATGCAACACTTGATGACATATTGAATTTGAGAGTTGAAGACTTCTTAGAAAGAAGACTTCAAACTCTGGTTCATAGACTTGGTCTCGCAAAGACGATAAAAGAAGCTAGACAATTGATAACTCATGGACATATAGCGGTTGGAGGTAGAAAGGTTACTGCACCGAGTTTTGTCGTTCCCAAGGATCTTGAGAGTACGATAACTTATTATAAGTATTCTCCACTTAATAAAGAGGTGAGTGTATGAGTGGAGAGAAGAAGAAGTCTAGATGGGGTGTAGCTCACATATTCAGCAGCAGTAACAATACGATCATAACTATCACAGATATAACTGGCAGCGAGGTAATAGCTAGAGTTAGCGGAGGTATGCTTGTAAAAGCTGATAGAGATGAAGGGAATCCTTACACTGCAATGCAAGCCGCTTTAAAAGCTGCGGCAATAGCTAAGGAAAAGGGTATAGATGGAGTGCATATAAAAGTTAGAGCCCCTGGAGGTAATAGAAGTATAACTCCTGGCCCTGGTGCTCAAGCTGCTATAAGAGCTTTAGCTAGAGCTGGTTTAAAGATTGGAAGGATTGAGGATGTAACACCTATTCCGCACGATGGAACTAGACCACCTGGCGGTAAGAGGGGTAGGAGAGTTTAATGATAGAAGTAATTGAAGAAAACGAAAGATATATAAAATTTTTGTTGAAAAATTCTTTTCCAGCATTTGCAAACTCTTGGAGAAGAGCAATGAAAAGTTTAGTTCCTACGATGGTAATAGATTACGTAGATTTTTATGTAAACAACAGCTTTTTCTACGACGAAGTAATAGCTCACAGGTTAGCTTTGATACCAATAAAAACAGATCTCAATAGATACAATTTTCAAGAGAAATGCTCTTGCAAAGGAGTCGGATGTCCAAGCTGCCAAGTAATTTTTAGGTTGAATGTAGAGGGTCCAAAAGTCGTTTATTCTGGAGATCTCGTGAGTGAAGATCCAGAAGTACACTTTGTTTACAAAGACGTACCAGTCCTTGAACTTTTCAAAGGTCAGCAACTGATGATAGAAGCAGTTGCTAGGCTTGGAATTGGGAAAGAGCATGCAAAGTTCCAACCAGTATCGGTTTGTTTTTATAAAATAGTTCCAAAGATAACTGTACTTGAAAACTGCAACCTCTGCGGAGCCTGCGTTAATGAATGTTCAAAAAAGATTCTAAGGATTGATAAAAAGTTAGAAGTTCTCAACATCCTAGATTGCTCTCTGTGCAAGGAGTGCGTAAAAGTTTGTGAAAACAAAGCTATAAAAGTTGAAGAGACAAACGATTTTCTATTTACAATCGAGTCTACCGGAGCTCTTCCAGTGAGAACTATAATGAAGAAAGCTCTGGAAGTCTTGATAGAAAAAGCAAAAGAAATGAACAAAATATTAGAAGAGGTCCATCAAACGAGTTAAAAGTTAGAATTGAGATCTCCTGTTTCCAAACTTTCCAGGTTGTACTATACCTAAATTCCTAGCACACTTTGGACAGTAGTACATTTTATGAACTCCAACATGTACGTTTTTCTCTCCAACGAGCTTTACAATATCGTGATCGATCCTAAGACCCCTGTAAGCTACAAAAGTTTTAAACCTCGGCACTTTTCTTCCACAGCCGTCGCATCTTATCATGTAGTCTTTTCCTCTAGACTTACTACTCTTGTACTCTCTAACGTATGGAGCCTTCATAGTTGAACTTTTTCTTCTGGAGAAAATAACCTTTTCGGAGAGAAATTTTAAAATTTTTATTTTTTAAAAAGATATTTTTTAAATATTTAAAATTTTTATTTTTAATATAAATATTATAATTAAGTTTGAGAAAGATTAAAATCTCCTGAACTTTCTTGAAGCATGGATCGAAATAAGTTGAAGTCTATGATTGCTCATTGGATCGAACACAGTAAGGAGCATACAGCAAAATATTATGAATGGGCTGAAAAGTTATCGAAAGATCTTCCTGAAGTTTCAGAACTTTTAATTAAAGCAGCTAAATACTTTGAGGAGGGGGAAAAATACCTTGAACAAGCTTCAAAGAAAATTTAGAGTTATCCCTTCAATAGATCTAATGGGAGGTAAAGTTGTTCGCCTTGTACAAGGAAAACCTGAACTTTTAACGTTTCAATCATCTGATCCTGTTAAAATAGCTGAGGAATGGGTGAAGAGAGGTGCAAAAGTTTTGCATGTAATAGATCTAGATGGAAGTTTTCATGGAAAGATCAAGCATGAAGAATTGATCAAAGAGATCGCATCTCTCGCAGAAACCCAAGTTGGCGGTGGAATCAGAGATGTTGAAGTTGCTGAGAGACTTTTGAAGTATGGAGTTGAAAGAGTGATCTTTGGAACTCTCGCATTTGAGAAGGCAGAAATTGTTAGGAATTTTGCTAGAGAAAATCCTGGAAGAGTTATGATTGCGATAGATTCTAAAGGAGGAAAGGTTGCAGTGAAGGGTTGGAGGAATGTTACAAACCTTACACCTTTTATGTTAGCTGAAAAATTTATAGATCTCGATGTATCTTTCCTCTTCACAGACATAGAAGTTGAAGGTCTTGTATCTGGAATTGATAGGAAAAAACTCTTAGAAGTTTCAAAGATCGGGAAGCAAATATACTTTGCAGGAGGTTTTTCCAATATTGAAGAAATTAGGTTTGCAAAAAAAATTGGAGCTGCAGGAGTTGTTTTAGGTTCTGCTCTTTATCTTGGAAAAATAAATTTTGAGGAGGCGTTGAAAATTGAGGAGGAAGACTAGAGAAACTGACGTGACGGTAGTTATTGGTGGAGAAAAGGTAGAAATAGATACTGGTGTAAAGTTCTTAGATCACATGCTCGAAACTTTTGCAAAGTTCTCTGGTATGAACTTAGTTGTGAAAGCTTCGGGTGACCTCGAGCATCACCTGATGGAGGATGTAGCGATCTGCTTGGGTGAAGAGATCTCTAAGATAGAAAAGAGGGGCATCAGGAGGTTTGGAGATGCAATAGTTCCGATGGACGATGCAGTTGCAATATGTGGTCTCGACTTCAGTGGGAGAGGGTATCTAGTAGTAGAAGGTGAACTTGGAGATGGAGAAGTGAAGGAATGCAATTTCATACACTTTTTTGATACTCTTTGCAGAAAAGGTGGAATAAACATTTACGTTCAAGTAAAAGGAAAAAATCCTCACCATAAGATGGAAGCAATGGTCAAAGCAATATCTTTAGCCTTTAGAAAGGCTTTGGAAAAAGTTGGTGAGGACTACTTCAGCTTGAAAGGTATACTATGATCAGAGCAGAAAGAGTTTCAAAAACTTTTTCTTCACAAGTAGCTTTAAAAGATGTAAGTTTTAAAATAGAAAAAGAAAAAGTAGCAGTTTTAGGGAAAAATGGAGCTGGAAAGACTACTTTATTGAAAATAATAGCAGGTATTTTGAGACCAAGCCATGGAAGGATGTACGTTTTCGATTCAGATCCAGCAAAAGATCCAGAGGTTAGGAGAAAGATCGGTGCTGTTTTTCAAAATCCTATGCTTTACAGTGAGCTTACGGTTGAGGAGAACTTGAAGTTCTTCTCAAAACTTTACGGCTGTGAATTGAATGAGGAAATATTAGAGATACTTGATATAAAAAAGAAAATGAATTTTAAAATTTCAGAGTTGTCTGCTGGTTGGGTTAAAAGAATTTCGATTGCAAAAGCGTTCATGCACGATCCGAAGATCGTTCTGATCGATGAACTTCCAGCTTTAGATTTTGAAGGTAAGAGTAGAGTTTTCGATCTGCTGAAAAAATTCGATTGCCTAATTTACGTAACTCATGAAACTGAAGAACTGAAATTTTTCAATAGATTCCTAGTTTTGCGCGATGGAAAGCTTGTTTACGATGGTAGAAGCTATGATGAGGCAATTTCTTTTTATTGAAGTTGTAAAAAAAGATTTAAAAAGTGAACTGAAACTGAAATCTATTTTTAGCTTAAGTCTGATCTTTGCAACAGCAGTTTCATTTTTACTGAGTTCTTCAGGTATAAAAGAGCCTTCGGTGATCTTTTTGATCGTTCTCTTCACAAGTCTCCTGAGTCTATCTTTTATTTATTTGAAAGAGATCGATTCTGGAACAATAGAAGCCTTAAAGTTGTCACCTCTAACAGCTCAAGAAATACAGGCAGCAAAACAAATTTCAAGTATAATAATCAATTTTTTGATCCTTTCCGTTGTTTATCCAATATGTTTTGCCCTTTTTGAAGTTAACGGAGACTTTTTTCTAGGTTATCTATCTTTCATCCTTGCAAGTTCCTCGATCGCAGTTTGTGTAACATCTCTATCTCCACTCCTCTCAAATTCGAGGGCAAGGGATCTACTCCTTCCAGTGATGATCTTCCCAGTGATATATCCGGTACTAAATTCGAGTGTTTCTGCAGTTGAAAACGCTTTAAATGGAGTAATTAGTTATTATAGTTTTCAATTTGTTCTTTTTTACTCTTTAGCACTTTTTGTCCTTTCACTTCTCCTGGCTGACTATCTTCTACCTTAACTTTCCTTGAACGTTTTCACTTTTAAAACAATTGATCGTAACAAGAACCGAAAAATTTAAATAATATAATGTCCGACAATATATGCCTAAAAGATCCCACAATGTGAGACAAATGGGTCGTGATGGAAGTATGGTGGTAACACAAAGGCCGTCAAAATTGGTGGAATTATGCCGGCAACTAGGAAAATTAGTGTGAGACTTACTGAAAGACAGTACGAACATCTTGAAATTTTGGTTGATCAGGGCGAATATACCTCAGTTAGCGAAGCTATCAGAGCAGCAATAAATGAATTTATTGAAAGAAAGAAGGAAAAGATTGCAGAATATGCTCGTTTAAAAGAATATAGGTGATGTTTATGAAAAGTATAATTAGCAAAGCTTTAATGTATTGTAGCGATAGTAAGGAAGAATTGAAGGAAGATTTGAAAGATTTTGTTCCTAAAATAGTTGTTGTAGGATGCGGCGGTAGCGGAAATAATACTGTAACTCGTTTAACTGAAGTAGGTGTTGACAACGTAGTTAAAATTGCGATCAATACAGATAAAAGACATCTTGAAATGACAAAAGCTGATGTAAGAGTTTTAATTGGAAAAAGCATAACTGGCGGTTTAGGTGCTGGTGGATATCCAGAAATAGGAAGAAAAGCTGCAGAAATGGCTAGGACAAAGTTAGAAGAACTTTTAGCTAATGCTGATATGGTCTTTATTTGCGTTGGATTAGGCGGTGGAACCGGGACTGGATCTGCTCCAGTTGTAGCTGACATAGCGAAAAAGATCGGGGCAATTACGATCGCCTTTGCAAACATGCCGTTTAAAGTTGAAAGGGCAAGGATTGAGAAAGCAAAACAAGGATTGATAGAATTAAAAGATGTTTGCGATACAGTTATAGTTTTAGACAACAACAAGCTACTTGAATACTATCCGAACTTACCAATAAATGCTGCGTTCAGTGTAATGGATCAGTTGATCGCGGAAACGATAAAGGGAATTTCAGATGCTATAAACAAACCTTCTCTAGTCAACATCGATTTTGCAGATGTTAAAGCAGTTATAGGACAAGGAGGAGTATCGGTTATGCTTGTAGGAGAATCAAAGGGACAAGACAAGTCAAAAGCAGTAGTTAGAGATTGTTTGAAGCATCCACTTCTAGACATCGATTACAGGGGAGCTACTGGAGCTTTGCTCCACATAACTGGTGGACAAGATCTAACGATAAAGGAAGCTCAGGAGATAGCAAACAACATAACCTTCGAGATCTCTCCAAATGCGAACGTAAAAATGGGAGTAAGAATAGATCCAGAGTTTGAAAATGCTGTAAGAGTCTTAGCAATAATGACTGGTATAAAGCATAAAGAATTCGTTGGAAGCTTTGAAGATCTAGAAGTTCCAAAATTAGAAGTTCCAAAGGTTGAAGCTCAAAAAAAGGTTGAAAACAAGAAGAAGCAAAGCAACAACATAATGGGTATAATAGATGTAATAAAGTAACAGATGATCGTTGAAGTTTCAGCGATCCCCTTAGGCTACAGATCGCTGAGCGAATTCGTAGCCAAGATCCTAAGAGAAATAGAATCTTTAGGAATAAAGTACCAGATAAATCCAATGGGTACAGTGATCGAACTAGAATCTTTTCAGAAGTTAGCTGAGGTACTGGAGAGAATAAACAAGATCCTCGAAGAATCTGGTTCTGAAAGAAACTACTACGTCGTAAAAATTGATACAAAAAAGGGAAAGATGGAAGAGAAAGTCGAAAGTGTTTTGAGGAAAAAATGATAGTTAAAGTTGGAGGGAGTGTAGCAAATGCACTAGTTTCTATAGTTGATTTTTTAAAAGATAAAAAAGTTTTGATAGTTCCGGGTGGATGGATCTTTGCAGACCTCGTCAGAACTTTAAAAGTTAGCGAAGAAGCTGCGCATTGGATGGCAGTGATGGCAATGAATCAGTACGGCTATTATATAGCAGAAAAAGGTCTTGAAACAATTGAGCCTGAAGATTTCAACTTTAAATGGGAAAAAACATGCGTCCTTTTACCTTACAAACTTTTAAGAAAATACGATGAACTCCCCCATTCTTGGAAAGTAACATCGGACAGCATATCAGCTTGGATCGCTTACAGGCTTGGAGAAAAGATGGCAGTTAAGTTGTGCGCAGTTGATGGAATATACTTGGATGGAAAAATTTTAAGGAAGGTGAAAGCATCTGAACTTAGGGAAATCAAAACTGATGTTGTTGATGAGTACCTTTCAGAACTCTTAAGTAGTTTAAGAATAAATTACCTTGTATGCAACTTCGATGGACTAAAAAACTATATACTTAGAAGAGAAGTTGTTGGCACGCTGATAGTTGGAGGTGAATAGATGAACTGCATAAGCTGCAACACCGTATTGTTCGGAGATAACTATGTTAAATTCCCCTGTCCAATTTGCGGAGAAATGATCTACAGGTGCAAGAAATGTAGAAAGCTTGCAAATCCATACGAATGTAAGTGCGGATTCGTTGGGCCGTGAGGTGTTGAGATGGGAAAAGTTCTGATGAAAATCAAAGTTATGCCAGAGGATACAGATGTAAACTTGGAAGAGATCGTTGAAAGAGTAAAAAACATAAAGATAAAGGATGTTGAGATAAGAGATTGGGGTATAAAACCGATAGCTTTTGGCTTGAAAGCTTTAATTATCTTAGCAATTTTACCAGACAGAGCTGAGATTGGAGATGTTTTAGTTGAAGAGATCCAAAAAGTAGAAGGGGTTGGAAGTGTAGAAGTCGAAGACGTGGAATTGCTATGATGTTACGCAGAATAGTAGCTCCACCTCTAGCTGCCAACTGCTATTTAATATTGGATGAAAAAAACGTTCTGATAGACGTTGGAGGAGATGCTGAATTTATAATGAAAGCTTTGAAAAAGTACGTCGATCCAAAGAAGCTTGACTACGTGATCTTAACACATTCTCACTACGATCATGCAGCAGCAGCTGGATTTTTCAAAGGAGTAGCGAAGATAGCTATGCATAAACTTGAATATGCTCTTCTGAAAGCTCAGGGATTCGTTTCGATCTTCGGAGTCAGTTTCAGACACTTCGATCCAGATGTAGAATTGGTTGGTGGAGAAGTCTTTGACTTTGGGGAAACTGAACTGAAAGTCATCCATACTCCAGGCCACTCACCTGGAAGTATCTGTCTTTATGAACCAAAGAAAAAATGGCTTTTTAGTGGAGATACAGTTTTTGCCTACGGAAGCTTTGGAAGAGTAGACTTTCCGGGTGGAAGTGCAATTGATCTGATAAGATCTTTAGAGATTTTAGCTAAGCTCGACGTTGAAAACCTTTACCCAGGACATGAGGAAGTTGTTGAGGGAGATGCAAGGGAACACATAATGAGATCTTTGAAAATTGCAAAGATGTTCCTATGAAAGTAGCTATAATTGTTCACGGTAAAGATGATCCAAAAATAGTCCACGAATTGTCTAAAGCTCTAGCTGAAAGAAGAGCGAACATAGTAGATATTGAACAAAATGTTTTTCACAACGTCTTTTTTATGTTTCTAGTTGCCGAAGCTGAAAATGAGAGAGTTTTTGAAATAAAAGACCTGGAAGAAAAGTTAGGAGTTTCAATAGATTTCAAAATAATAGAGAAAATTTGTGAGGAGAAAAAGGAAAACTACGTTGTAACAGTTCTAGGAAGAGATAGAGTTGGGATTGTAAGGGATGTGACGTCGATCTTTATGGATTACAAAGTAAAAATAAAGAAGACATCCCTAACTGCGAGAGGGGATTTGATAGCTATAGAGTTCGTTGTAAGTTACGATGGAGATTTTGAAGAGTTGAAAAGAAGGTTGAAAAAAGAAGCAGAAAAACTCAAGTTAGACATAGTAATTCAGCCGTACGAGGTATATAGAAAAGAGAAAAGGCTTGTAGTTTTTGACATGGATTCAACTTTGGTAGATGCTGAGATAATAGATGAAATTGCCAAAGAAGCTGGAGTTTACGATGAGGTAAAAGAGTTGACGGAAAAAGCAGTAAAAGGAGAAATCGATTTCAAAAGAGCTTTAATTGAAAGAGTAAAACTTCTAAAAGGATTACCTGTTGAGGTTTTGGAGAGAATATACTCGAAGGTTAAGTTGACCGAGGGGGCTAGGGAGTTGATAAAAGCTTTAAAAGATTCTGGTTACAAAGTAGCTGTTGTAAGTGGTAGCTTTAGCTACTTTACAAACAAGTTGAAAGAAGAGCTTGAATTAGACTACGCTTTTGCAAACGAACTTGAAATTGTTGATGGGAAAATTACTGGAAAGATAAAAGGAGAAATCATAGATGCTGAAGAAAAAGCAAAAATAATAGAGGAAATAGCAAAGTTGGAAGGAATAAAGCCAGAAAATATAGTTGCAGTTGGAGATGGAGCAAACGATGTATTGATGATAGAAAAGGCTGGTCTTGGAATTGCTTTTAATGCAAAAGAAATTTTAAAAGAGGTTTCAGATGGAAACTTATCGAAGGAGAACTTGATAGGACTTGCAAGTGTTTTGAAGATACATTCTGAATTCAAAAAGAGGATTTAATAAAATCTTCAAATCTATTTAGAAACTCTATTATGTTTTTCCTAGACGTTGCATAGCTAAGCCTTACCCAGGTTTTAAAACTAGGTCCGAAAGCGGCACCAGGTGTCAGTGCTACGTACTTCTTTTCTAACATCTCTTCACAAAACTTGAAACTATCTCTTTCTGAGTCGAAGAATATGTAAAAAGCTCCTTTTGGTGGAGCAAATTTAATTCCAAGTTCCTTGAACTTTGAAGTTATTATTTCTTTCCTAGCTTTGAACTCTTCGACCATCTTCTTTACAAAACTCTGATCACTTTTCAACGCAGCTACTCCTGCGTACTGAACAAAAGATGCTGGATGACTCACAGAATGAGACTGAATTCTCTCGATCCTTTCTATTATCCATTCTGGAGCAGCTGCATAACCTAAACGCCAACCTGTCATCGAATAAGTTTTTGAAAAGCCGTTTACTGTTATCGTTCTTTCAAGCATACCATCGAAAGAAGCTAAACTTACGTGTTCACCTTCGAATATTATTTTTTCGTAGACTTCATCTGATAAAACGAAGAGGTTGTGATCTACTGCTAGATCTCTAACCTTTTTTAGAAAGCTCTTAGGATAAACAACTCCAAGTGGATTGTTTGGAGAATTCAATACGATCATCTTAGTTTTTTTCGTCAAATAGTTTTCGATCGGAGCATCTTCGAAGTTCTCTTTGTGAAGAACCCAGACAACTTTCCCACCAGATAAGTTTACACAAGCTTCGTAAGTTACCCAAGATGGATCGAGCAAGATCACTTCATCTCCCTCATCGATCAAACAGCTTATAGCAGCGTATATCGCAAACTTCGCTCCGGTAGTTACAATTATGTTTTTGCTCGTAACATCTATTTTGTTCTCTTCCCTAAGCTTCTCCGCTATAGCATCTAGAAGTTCAGGTATTCCCCTAGTTGGTGTGTAGAAAACTTTTCCTTCGTTCATAGCTTTTACAGCAGCTTCAATGATGTGGCTAGGTGTTTTGAAGTCTGGCTCTCCTACACTCATATCGATTACATTTTTTCCCTCTTTAGCAAGTTTTTTAGCCAAAGTTGAGAACTTTAAAGTTGCTGAAGGTTGAACTCTTTCTACCCTTTCAGCCCCTCTCATACTCTTTCAACCTCTTTACCAATTTTACAGCAGCTTCAACAGCCCTCTTAGCATAATCTACTCTTTCAGCTGCAGCTACTCTCCCCATTCCAGGACCGCTTATGCCGAGGGTTACAGGTTTCCCATACTCTATTGCAAGATCCATAATTTTCCTAGCAGCATGTTGTGCAACAACTTCGTCATGTTCAGTTTCACCTTCGATTATGCAACCTATCGTTACAACAGCGTCAACTTTTCCCTTTTCAAGCATCTTCTTCACAGCTATTGGTATATCGAAAGCACCTGGTACTCTGATCGTTTCAGCTATCTCAGCACCTAGAAATTCTGCATGCTCCTTGGCTAGAACCTCCATCATGTAAGTTATGTCTCTGTTGAACTCTGATACAACTAAGCCCAACTTTACTTTTTCCATGGTAGCAGAGAAATGCTAAGTTATTTATATTTGATCATTTCAAGCGGTAGTTTTCGTAAACGAAATCTAAGATTCCTTTCAACGAATTTTTTATGAAGAAATCTTCTCTTCTCTTTACATCATCATCGAGCAAGTGGTACCTAGCAAATCTTTGGTCTTTTTTAAGCAGTTCTTTTTTAGCAGTTTCTATTATCTCTTCTTCACTTCTGAAATCTCTCCTAAAAGCCACATCGTAAACAGTCTCTACCCAGAGTTTTATCTGTCTTTTTGATTCCTTGGCAATTTCTTTGCTATCTTTGTTGAATCCAAAGTGACCAAAACAAACTTTACAACTTGGTAATTTTTCAATTTTTTCTATAGTACTGTAAGCTGTATCGTAGAAAAACTTTGGCGGTGTTGCTGGTCTAAGGTAGAAGTCGTTTTTCATTGGAAAATGGACTCCCAAAGCTTCACCAGAAAAAAGGAGATCTCCGTAAAAATAGCTTTGATGGTGAGGAGCATGGCCTGGAGTGTCTATTATTTCAACTATTTTCCCTGCAAAAAGGATGTCTCCTTCAAATATTTTTTCTTTATCTACAGGCTTAGGCTTTCCATAAGCTTTTGCATATTCTCCAAGAACTTCCAAAGATGACTTCCACAGCTTTTCAGGATCGATTATATGCTTTAAACCTTTCTCATGAACTACAACACTTGCTTCTGGGAAAATTTCAAGGAAATGACCAACTCCTCCAGCATGATCGAGGTGGATGTGAGTTAAAAGGACGAACTCAACTTTTTCTATTTTCAAAAATTTTATAGCTTCAACAAGTTTAGGAACTGTTGCAGCAGGGCCAACGTCAACAACTAGGGCTTTACCTTTATCTTTAACTATCCAGGAGCTTATAAATTTCCTAAAACCTTCCATCTTCATCTGAAGATCGACCAGGGAAACATCTCTATCAACTTCAACTATGTGCATATGTAAAGTACAATTTTTTTAATAAAACTTTTCTTGAATTTTTTTCAAATTTTTGACTGAAATTCTAAAGGTCACGCAAAAAATTAATATTCTGATAGCAGAAGTTTCACAATGAAGTTCAAAGTTAAAGTGTTACCTCTTAGAAGCGAAAAGTTTTGTGTTTTGATGAACAGTGAAGACTCACGAGATCTCGGCATATTGCCGGGGGATCGGGTTAAAGTTGTAAAAGGTAAAAAATCTTTTGTTGCAGAGGTTGAAATTGCAGATTTTGTTAATAAAGGAGAAATTGGTGTATGTAGTTTTACTGCTGAAAGTTGTAAAGTTGATGAATGTGTTGTTGAAGTTTATCCAATTACAAGGTATGAAAGTGTTGAATACATAAGGAAGAAACTTGATGGTTTCAGATATACGAGGGAACAGATTAGAAGGATAATTCTTGACCTAGCTTCAAACGTTTTGAGTGATGTTGAACTTTCTGCGTTTGTTTTAGCAAACGAGATCCTCGGAATGGACACTGAT
Organism: Archaeoglobaceae archaeon; assembly: GCA_025058735.1. GTDB lineage: Archaea > Halobacteriota > Archaeoglobi > Archaeoglobales > Archaeoglobaceae > WYZ-LMO2. Next base: position 45,002 of record JANXDX010000009.1, read on the forward strand.
GAAATAGGATGGTTTACAGAAGCTTTAGTTGAAACTGGAGAAAAATTGACCTTTGAAAAGGGAACAGTTGTTAATACACATAGCATAGGTGGAGTTCCTGGGAATAGATATTCTATGGTAACGGTTCCAGTGTTAGCATCTTCTGGCTTGATCATTCCAAAAACTGCTAGCAGAGCAATAACTTCTGCAAGTGGAACAGCAGATACTATGGAAGTTTTGGCAAACGTGAACTTGAGCGTTGATGAGATCAAGGAGATCTGCGAGAAAGTCAACGGAGTTATAGCTCTTTCTGCAAAAATATCTCCAGTTGATGAGAAAATAATTAGGATGGAGCATCAGCTGGAAATTAGTCCAAAGCCAAATTTAGTAGCAAGCCTTTCAGCCAAAATAGTTGGAAGTGGTGCAAAATTTGTAACAGTAGATCTTCCAGTTGGTGCTAAAATAAACAATGTTGACGATGCTAGAATTTTATCATTAAATTTCATAGAAATAGGTAGAAGATTTGGAGTAGAAGTTGGAACTGTGATCTCAGATGGTTCACAGCCATTGTGCAAAGCTGTTGGACCTGCTTTGGAAGCTAAAGAAGTTTTAAAGGCTTTCGAAGAAAAAAAGTTTGAAGATTTTGTCGTAAAAGGGATCGAAATTGCATCAATACTCATGGAGTTTTCTGGAATAGCTTCAAATGGTTATGAAATGGCAAGAAACATATTCGAAAGTGGAAAAGCGCATGAAAAATTCCTTCAGATAATAGAAGCTCAAGGAGGTGAAATTCTTAGATCAGAAGATGTCCCCATCGGCGATAAGAAGTACACTATAACGTCGAAGAAGGAAGGGTACGTTCAAAAGATCGATGTCAAAGCTATAAATGCCATAGCAAGAGCTGCTGGAGCACCTAAAGATAAAGGTGCTGGAGTATATCTGCACAAAAAGAAAGGTGATGTTGTGAAGAGGGGAGATCCTATAATAACTATATACTCCGAAAAAGACTGGAAGCTTGATTCTGCTTTGGAGATAGCATCTGAGAAAAAAATAGTAGAGATTTCTGGAGTAGTTTTAGAAACTAGGTGGTAGAATGATCTTGAAAGCTTTAAAACTTCCAATTCATTCGGGAAGGTTTGTTGTTGTATTAAATGAACTCGATGCTGTAGAAATTGGTGTGATGGAAGGAGATAGATTGAAAGTAAAATTTGGAAAGAATTCTGTATACACAACAGTTCAATTAACAAAGGAAGTTGTACCTCCTGGAAGTTTGGGACTTTCAAATATTGTTGCATCTGAATTGAAAGTTCTCGATGATAGTTCTGTAGAAGTCCATCCTACGTCTAAACCGAAAAGTGTTGATTATATAAAGGAGAAGATGAAGGGGAGAAAGCTTAGCAGTGAAGAGTTGAGAGCTATAATCTACGATATAGTGAACAACAAACTGAACGAAGTTGAAATAACATCTTTTGTATTGGGCTGTATGCTGAAAGGAATGGACTTCGATGAGATAGAGGCTATGACTAGAGTTATGATTGAGAGTGGCGAAAGACTCTACTTTGACAGGGGGATCGTCGTTAATAAGCACAGTATAGGCGGTGTTCCAGGAAACAAGATTTCCCTTTTAATTGTTCCAATAGTAGCTTCTTCCGGCTTGATCATTCCAAAAACTGCTAGCAGAGCAATAACTTCTGCAAGTGGAACGGCAGATACAATGGAAGTTTTGGCAAACGTGAACTTGAGCGTTGATGAGATCAAGGAGATCTGCGAGAAAGTCAACGGAGTTATAGCTTGGGGTGGAAGTACGAACATAGCTCCAGCTGACGATAAGATCATAAGAATTGAACATCCTTTATCAATAGATCCACGCCCACAACTCCTTGCAAGTGTTATGGCAAAGAAAGGAGCAGTAGGAGCTAAGTACGTTGTCATGGATATACCAGTCGGTGAAGGTGCAAAGATAGAAAGTGCAGAAGTTGCAAAAAGTCTAGCAAACGACTTCATAGAGCTTGCAAAAAGGTTGGGAATTGAGATGGCTGCAGCAATAACTTACGGAGGACAACCAATTGGAAGAACGATAGGTCCAGCTTTGGAAGCTCACGAAGCTTTAAAAGCTTTAGAAAATCGTTCAGGACCAGCAAGTTTAGTCGAAAAATCTCTTGGAATTGCAGGAATTCTTTTTGAGATTTCTGGAATAGCTTCAAACGGTTATGAAATGGCAAGAAACATATTTGAAAGTGGAAAAGCACATGAAAAATTCCTTCAAATAATAGAAGCTCAAGGAGGTAAAATCTTTAGATCAGAAGATGTCCCCATCGGCGATAAGAAGTACACTATAACGTCGAGTGTTGAAGGTGCAGTAGTTTCTGTCCACAACAAAACGCTTGTAAAAATAGCAAGAGCTGCTGGAGCACCTAAAGATAAAGGTGCTGGAGTATATCTGCACAAAAAGAAAGGTGATGTTGTGAAGAGGGGAGATCCTATAATAACTATATACTCCGAAAAAGACTGGAAGTTAGATAAAGCAGTTGAGGTTGCTAGAAAAGAAAAACCTATAATAATTTCTGGTATGGTTTTGGAAGTTGTTAGGAGAGGTGTTGTCTTATGAGTGACATTATTAGTGATGTCAGGGAAGGGCTTGAGGATGTGATTGCTTGTGAGACAAAAATTTCTAGAGTAGATTTTGTAGATGGGAAGGCTGTTTTGGAGTATAGAGGTTACGATATAAGAGATCTTGCGTTGAATTCAACATACGAAGAAGTAGTATACCTTCTGCTCTACGGAGAACTTCCAAAGAAGTACGAGCTTGAAGATTTCAAAATAGAACTGGCTGAGAGAAGAGAGCCTCCTCCGCAGATAATAGGATTGTTAACGCACCTACCACCTTACACGCATCCGATGGTTGTTCTTAGAACATCTATAAGCTACATGGGTTCTTTAGATAGAAAGATAGACGTCAAGACTAAGGAAGAATGTTTGGAAAAATCTAAAAATTTGATAGCAAGGATTCCAACTGTAATAGCTTATTTCCATAGGATAAGGACTGGAAGAAATCTAATTCAACCAAACTTCGAGTTTGGGCATGCTGCAAACTTCTTGTACATGTTGCATGGAGAAAAACCTAGCAAAACTGCCGAAAAAGCTTTAGACATGGATCTAATTCTGCACGCTGAGCATGAGTTGAACGCATCAACTTTTGCAGCTAGAGTTGCAGCATCAACTTTAGCAGACATGTACGCTTGCATAGTCGCAGCTACTGGAACTTTGATGGGATCTTTGCATGGAGGTGCTGCAAACGAAGTTATGAAAATGCTGAGAGAAGTTGCATCACCTAGAAGAGCTGAGGAGTACGTTAAGAGAAAACTTGAGAGGAGAGAAAGGATAATGGGTTTTGGGCATAGAGTTTACAGGGGAGTGATCGATCCAAGAGCAGAACTTCTAAAGGAGCTTGCAAGGAAGTTGTCTGAAGAGACAGGATCTATATGGTTCAAGGTAAGTGAAGAGATAGAAAGAGCTGTTTATGAAAACAAGAAACTTTATCCAAACATAGATTTCTATTCTGCAAGTGTTTACGCAGCTTTGGGAATTCCAGACGATCTTTTCGTCAACATATTTGCAATGGGAAGGATAGTTGGATGGTGTGCACATGTAATTGAACAGTACGAGAACAACAGACTTATAAGGCCTAGAGCAAAGTACTCTGGAGAAGTTGAGAAAAAATACATCCCAATTTCAGAAAGGATATGATATACTTTGTTACAAGTAATGAGGGAAAATACAGAGAAGTTTTGGCTATAGCAAAAAAGTACGGCTTAGAATTTGAATGGATGAAAGAGAAGTACGTAGAAATTCAAGGAAAAGACCTTGAAGAGATAGCAAGGAAGAGCGCGGAAATTCTTTCTGAAAAAATGAAAGATAAGAAATTCTTCTTAGAGGACAGTGGTCTATTCATAGAGGCTTTAAATGGATTTCCTGGACCTTATTCTAGCTACGTCTTCGAAACAATTGGGAATGAAGGAATTATTAAGTTGATGAAAGGTGTTAAGAATAGAAAAGCTTATTTCAAAGCAGTAATAGCTTACTGGGATGGAAAAGAAATAAGAACGTTTACAGGAATTGTTGAAGGGGAAATTTCAGATGAGATAAGAGGATCCTATGGATTTGGCTTCGATCCAATTTTTCTTTACAGCGGAAGAACTTTTGCAGAAATGAGAGAGGAGAAAAATGAAGTCTCTCATAGAAGGAGGGCTCTTGAGAAATTCTTTGAGTGGCTCAATGCTTGATTCCAAAGTAATCGATTGCAGCTTTTGAAACTCTATCCAAAAACTCTTTTTTTGTATAAACTCCAATTTTCCAATCTTCTGCAATAGCTGTTTTTAGTATTTTGACGAGAGGAGATAAGGCTTCAAGTTCAAAGACTTTCCCATCTACTTCAACTTTCACTTTGAACTCCTTTACATCTTCCTTAGGTATATCTACTAGAACGTACTTCTCATCAACACCAGCTTTTTCAGCGATCTCCTTTTCAGCCTCCTCCTCCTTAACTTTTATCTCTTCAAAATTCAAAGAACTTTTTCCAACGTAAACAGCTCTCTTGAAAAGCCTTCTGTTGACTAGCATATCGTAGAATTCTCTCTCTTCTCTCTTCATAAGCATCATAGCCTCGCAATCGTCCATTTCAATTAAATTTTTAGCATCAAATCCCCTCTCAATAATTCTCAACATAGCCTTCTCGTACATCTTTTTTGCAATCCTGCAAACGTGATGATAATAGACTGTCGAGTACATCATGTACCTAGAAATTAGAAGAGCTTCTACAGCTTTCAGCCCACCCTCTTCTATCAGAACTTCACCTTCGAACTTTATCTTGTTAACCAACCTTTCAAGGTCTATTATTCCATAAGCTACTCCAGTGTAGTAGGAATCTCTAACTAAGTAGTCCATCTTATCTACATCCACATCCCCGTTTACGATCGATCTCTCCTTACCAGAAACTATTTCAGAAATTCTCGAAGTTTTTAAACCTAATTCATCCAAAACATCTTTAATTTCACCCTTTATAGCAAACTTTACATCTTCATGCCTAATTGAAAATTTTTCAAGCAAAGCTTCGCTGCTGTGGGAAAAAGGAGGATGAGCTATATCGTGAAGTAAAGCTGCAGCTAAAACGTGATCATCTATTTCTATCCTCTCTTTAAGTCTTAGAGCTAGGTAAACAGTTCCTAAGCTGTGCTCAAACCTTGTATGATTTGCTCCTGGATATACTAAATTTGCAAATCCAAGTTGCTTTATTCTGCGCAACCTTTGGAATTGGGGTGTATCTATTATTTTTAACATCCAATCTTCAAGCTTTATAGCTCCATGGATAGTGTCTTGTACGATCTTCACATCTCTTGTTGTCTCGATTATTTTTGATTTTTGTTTTCTAAAAAATAAATATAAATTTTTAATTAATTAACAAAAAATTTATTAGTACGAAGTGACTTGTAATGTGAAAGTTGTCATACTAGCTGGAGGGAAGGGAACAAGGCTTTGGCCGTTGAGCAGAGAATCTATGCCAAAACAGTTCTTAAAGATCTTTGGAGAAAGCCTTTTTCAAAAAACTGTTAAAAGAGCTACTCTTTTATCGGACTTGAAAGATATATTTGTTGTTACTAACAAAGAGTACAGATTTCGTGTTCTAGATGATCTTGAAGAGATAGGGTTGAAGATCCCAGAAGAAAACGTGATCTTGGAACCAAAAGCAAAGAGTACTTTGCCAGCTATATGCCTTGCAATGAAAATTGCTGGAGATGGAAAATTTGCAGTACTGCCTTCTGATCAAGTTGTTGGAGTCAATGAAAAGTACTTGAAAGCTTTCAAGACTGCTGAAGTTTTGAGCGATCGATTTTTGATAACATTTGGAATAAAGCCGAGAAAACCTCATACTGGTTACGGCTACATAAAGCCAGGAGAAAAGATCTTTGCTGGAGAAGTTGAGGCTTTTAAAGTTGATAATTTTAAAGAAAAACCTAAAAAAGAAGTTGCAGAGGAATTTCTGAAGATGGGTTATCTTTGGAACAGTGGAATGTTTTTATTTGATAAAAAAAATTTTGTTGAAGAATTAAAAAAACATTTGCCAGAGATGTTGAAAGTGCTTGAAGATGGAGAAAAAGCTTACGATGAAGTTCAAGAAATTTCAGTAGATCATGGATTACTGGAAAGATCTGACAAAGTTGCAGTAGTTCCAATGGAAGTTGAATGGAGTGACGTTGGAAGTTTCGATTCAATATACGATCAATTTCAAAAAGATGGCAATGAGAACGTCTTCTTAGGAGAAGTTCTATCTTTGAATTCAAGAAGAAATCTCGCAATGACTGAGAAGTTGGCTGTACTTTTAGACGTTGAAGATCTGATCTTAATCGACACCGAAGATGCTTTGCTAGTAGCGAAGAGGGGAAATGCTGAAAAAGTCAAGAAGATCTACGAAATTTTAAAAGAAAGAAAAGATAAAAGAGTTGAAATCCATAGAATAGCTTATCGTCCATGGGGAAGTTATCTTTTGCTTGAAGAAAGAAATGGATACAAGATCAAGAAAATAGTTGTTAGACCTGGAAAAAGGCTGAGCTTGCAGAGGCATTACCACAGAAGTGAGCATTGGATAGTTGTTAGTGGTACTGCTAGAATACTTGTAGATGGTAGAGAAGTTTTGCTGAGAAAAGGTGAAAGTACTTTCGTTCCAGCTGGATCTTTGCACAGAATTGAGAATCCTGGAAAAATCCCTTTGGAAATAATTGAAGTTCAAATTGGAGAATACCTTGAAGAGGATGACATAGAAAGGTTTGAAGATGATTATGGGAGATGTTGAAATTATTTTATATTAATATTTAAATTTACTTTTTTCAAGACCTTTTTATCTTGCACTTTTTAAATCGATTAAACGCGACTTTGTAACAATTAAACGTTGAAATTTTCGACGGTGATCAAATTGGTTTGAACGAACACTTCACTTCTTTACAAATTAATTTACAAATTAAGATGAAAAACTCAGACATGATTTTTCTGTTGAATAGTTCGATTAAACACTATAAAAAGATTTTTTAGCGTTCATGAGTAAATTTCTTGTGAATTGTTCAGTGATCATTTCGACCTACACTACAAAAAGATGTAAAGACCTTGTGAGATGCTTAAAATCGATTAAAAGGCAGTCAATTCAGCCTGATGAAGTTATAGTAGTCCTTGATCCTTCTGAAAAATTACTAAGATTCTATTCTAAGAGATTGAAGAGATTTAATGTAAAAATTATATTATCACAAGGTTTTGGTCTATCAAATGCGAGAAACACTGGAATAGAGGTATCAAAAGGAGAAATACTTGTTTTTATTGACGATGATGCATATGCAAAGAGAAATTGGCTTGAAAAACTTTTAAAAAACTTTGAAGATGAGAAAGTTTGGGTAGTAGGGGGAAAAGTTGTTCCCAAATTTAAAATGAGTAGACCGAAATGGTTTCCAAAGGAGCTTGACTGGATCGTTGGATGCTCGTACAAAGGTATGTCTGAAAGTAGAGAAGTTAGAAATCCATTGGGTGCAAATATGGCCTTCAAAAGATCTGTTTTTAAAGAAGTAGGTTTATTTAGAACAGAAATTGGTAGATTTGGAAAGCTATTGCTTGGAAGTGAAGAAACAGAGTTATGCATTCGTTTAAAGAAAAAATTTCCTGACATAAAAATAGTTTATGAGCCATCTGCAGTTGTTTACCACAAGGTTTCGAAGGAGAGGCTTAGTTTTACTTACGTTCTAAAAAGAGCTTATTACGAGGGTGTTTCAAAAGCAGTTATCAGTAATGGGTTCAAACTTGGAAACGAGAAGTTTTATCTAAAATTCTTAGTGAAGAGCATATTTTCATACTTTTCAAAATTGAAAATTAGGAAGGTTTTTATAATAATCCTTGTAATATGTTCTACATTAACTGGGTTCTCTTTACATAAAATAAGGAAAAGTTTTCAAGTAAAAAAGTATTTTTACCAGAGCGAATCAAAGAGTTCATGAAATTCCAAGATGATTGGTCTTCTGTTGAGCAATTCGATTGAGAGATAAATGTACGTTATCTGGAAGTCTACTACGTAAAATCATCTTGTCCAATCCTTTGCAATCTGAAAGCTTTTATCTAGTAATGGATTGCTCCAGTCAAGCATGAACTAAAACTTTTGAATTGAAATCAAGACTTCGTCTCTTTCCAGCTAGGAAAAATCTTTCGGAAGCATCTTTAAAAAGAATGGACTTCTGCATACTCCGAAAGTAGGCGAATAATGTAATAGCTTATTCCGAGAGGAGACGTTTTGAAGGGTAAAGATGTCGTACTCTTAGATTGACGTTTACTTCTTAATATTTTTATTATTTTTTAAATCTTTCACTTTGAAACCATTCTTTAATTCTTCTCTTAAAATTTCAGCTCCTTTATCTCCGATATCTTCATACTTCTGAACTTTAAAAGTTCGCCTCGATCCTCGACACTTTCTGAAGGTAGCATCACATCTTGATAATGTATTAAAATGTATAGCAATTCCTCAATTCTTTCGGCACCTAAAATCGTTTTTTTCTGTTAATTCTATATTTCGTCTGTGGCTCTTAGATGCTTCTCTTACCAATGAAAAGCGCTTTTAAAATTTTTTAACAGCTTGTTAGGGAAAGAAGGTGATCTAAAGTATCTTCTTCAATAAAACTTATATCATTCTTCGTTTTAAGTCTTCTGTTTCCTTTTCACTTTTATGTTGCAATCTTATAAAAGCTTTTGCAAAAGAATAAATATCTCCCTTTGAATTTTATGTGAAAAAGAAATAGATCTTTATTTAAGAAGGGCAGAAAATTCGAAGCAAATGCGCAGTTTAACTTCGATAGGAAAGATTACGATCTGGCTATGTTTCACATTGAGCAAGCAATGCAATTGCTTATTAAAGCTGTTGAACGATAAAGGATATTTCGAAAGAACTCAAAGCTTAAGAAAACTTCTCTTAGAATTTCAGGATAAGGAGAGTGTGAAGGAATTTCTTGAGAAATACAAAAAAGTTCTGAGAAATCTTGAAAGAGCTTACGTTTCATCAAGGTATTACTTTGAGGAATTCTTTGAAGATGAAGTCGTTGAAGCTTTAGAAGAACTGAGGAATTTGTTATGGAAAGAATAGAATATTTTAAAAACTATAGAAAATATTTGCAAGAAATTTCTGAAATTCTTTCAAATTATCTTAAAAAATTCGAAGTCTACGTCTTTGGCTCTGTTGTAAGAGGAGATTACTCTCCTGGACTTAGTGACATAGATGTTGCAATCGTTTCAGAAGAATTCGAAAATTGAAACCTTAGACTTGAAATCTACGACCTACTATTTGAAAAATACTTCCATTCACCTTTTGAATTCCATCTGCTTACAAGGAAGAAGTGGGAATTCTTCTTGAAATTCATTGGAAAAGACTTTGAGAGGATCTTTTAGAAACAAAAATAAAAACAAATATTGCAAAAGATTTTGTTTATTGAACGAAAAAGGAGATTGAGACATTTCTAAGGAGAGCGGATGGATTTTTAAAGATGTACAGGAGTATATGAAAGAAGAGATTACGATTTAGCTATGTTTCACGTTTAACAGGCTTGTCAGTTAATTTTAAAGGCAAAGCTTTTAGATTAACTGGCTACTTTGAAAAAACGCATAGCTTGAGAAGATTGATGGAAGAGCTATCGAAAATTTTTTTCCCATGAAAAACTAATGGAATTTAAGAGAGAGAATTGGAGTGTTCTGAGAAACCTCGAGTTCGCTGTCTTCTCAATACTATCCAGAGGATTTTGAGAGAGAAGAAGTAGAGGAGGCTTTAAAGGTGTATAAGGTCTTGAGGGGTCTGCTTTGGAGCTAATAAAAAATTCTTACGAGTGCAGAAAGAAATATTTCGAAAATCTTGAGAGTTATTTACTTGGGATAAGGAGAACTGTGAAAGAAGAAGCTGCTGAAGCGGAGCTTTTCCTCTTTGGTTCTGTTGTTGAAGGAGATT